>NZ_QMEA01000139.1 GCF_012912105.1 Brasilonema sp. UFV-L1 | reverse complement strand
GGCTGCTGGGGGTGGAGTTGGTGTTGGGGGTGGTTCCGGTGCTGGGGGTGGAGTCACAACAGTTGGTGGCGGCGCGCTGCTTTGTGTTGTCTCTACAAATGCATCCGGATATGCAACCGCTGTTGGTGGTATGGGTGCGGAATTAGAAGATGTGTAGTTAGCGCTACTGACCGATATGGGTTGTGGTTGTACAAGTGGGTCAGGATGAACCAAAGGTGGTACATCTGGTGGAATATCAGGTGCGACGGTTGCGCTAACAGCAGTGGGATTAGCTGCACGTAGATTATAACCACACTGACCGCAAAAAGCTGCATCTGCCTGCACGGTTGCCCCACAACTGGGACAATTAGTAGTAGCTGGTAATGGGGTGTAGCAAGCTTCACACTGGACAGCACCGTCTGGGTTTGGGTGACTGCAATTAGGGCAGACGATCATGAGTTAAGCCTTTGTTGAAGTTCAATCGTAAAATAGTGCGCTTAAGCAGAGGGGCTACTCTCGCTCCGATTTTAACAAGTCTGTTTGAGGGCTGAAGTATGAAGTATTATGAAGTGTTAATAATTTTCATTCTTCATACTTCATCTTTCTCGCTTTATTCTGCAACCTTTTTTAGATCACTTCCTGCGGCTGCATCTAGCAACCACCAAAGTTCTCCTTGAGGTTGAATTAAGCGGGATGGGTAAGTTAATTCATCAGCTACTGGTGCAAAGACTTGAGCCAGAGCTGGTTTTTTATTCGCACCAGCTACAACAAACATAACGCAGCGGGCAGCATTAATGAATGGATATGTAAAAGTGATGCGAGGATTTCCGTCTTTGTTCCCTACCGTAATCAGCTTATCTGTGACTTTTAAAGCTTCGGTATGAGGAAACAAAGATGCAGTATGAGCATCATCTCCCATTCCCAATAAATTCACATCCAAAGCAGGAAACTCTCCGGGTGAAGAGTGAAAGAATTCTTGCAGATGTCTTTCGTACTGAACTGCTGCAACTGCAGGATCAGCTTCATCTGTGGGTATCGGGTGAATGTTACCTGCTGGGATGTCAACGCGATCTAACCAAACACGACGCGCCATCAGTTGATTGCTATCTGGATGGTTGGATGGAACGTAACGCTCATCTCCCCAAAATACGTGAATTTTGTCCCAAGGCAGTTTTTGGGTGGAGATTGCTTCGTACAACGGTTTAGGTGTGCTACCACCAGACAGGGCAATAGTAAATTGACCATGCTGTTTGATAGCAGTTTCAACTTTGGACAAGATCAATTCTAGCGCCCGCGCAATTAGCGCCCCTTGATCTGGAAGAACTTCAACTTTTTTGCTCATCGCTTTATCATCACACTAGCGACTTCCAGCAATACAATAGCGAAATTCTGACGATTTACCTTTTGACTTTTTGAAACTTTTAACAAATTCACGCTCTTGTCCCTCACTGTAGAGAGACGATCGCTTGGTGGCGGGATGAATGACTTAACCGTTCCTAACCCTGATAGAGTTTATTCCAATCTGGAATTGCTTGTTGTTGGGCACTTAACAATTGTTGAATTCCTTTTTCTGCAAAATCCAATAGATGATTGAGTTGAGTACGACTAAAACTACCCTCCTCAGCAGTTCCTTGGACTTCAATAATCCCTAAGTGCTGATTCATCACGACATTAAAATCTACATCAGCACTGACATCTTCAGTGTAGTTTAGATCCAAAAATGCCTCACCTTGCAACAATCCTACAGAAATTGCGGCGATTTGTCCAACAATGGGCGATCGCTCTATGACTCCCTGCTGCAACAATTTAGAAATTGCATGAGCTAACGCTACAAATCCACCTGTAATTGCTGTCGTCCTCGTTCCAGCGTCTGCTTGCAACACATCCGCATCGATAGTCAGCGTGCGTTCTCCCAGCACATCTAAATCCAGTGCTGCTCTCAAAGAACGCCCAATCAAACGTTGGATTTCTTGAGTTCGTCCAGACAACTTCATAAATTCTCGTTCTTGCCGTTGCGGCGTGGCTGTTGGTAACATTCGATATTCAGCAGTTAACCAACCCTTGCCAGTTCCTTCAAGAAACTTAGGGACTCCCTGTGTAACGCTGACACTACAAAGGACTTGAGTTTCACCACATTTTGTAAGAACCGCACCAGGCGCAAAGCGGGTAAAACCTTGCTGAAAGCTAATAGGACGTAGTTCGTAGGGTTGCCGACCGTCTGGACGCTGCCAAGCCATTGGGTTTGCCTCAAAATATGTATCTACAATACAGTCGGTTATGGTTTAAGTATTACGGTTTAAGTATTTTTAAAGAACAGCTTAAGCATTCAGTCACCGTCATGACCAATCAGTTATCAGTTATCAGTTATCAATTATCAATTATCAATTATCAATTATCAATTATCAATTTGATAATTGCTTATTGTTTCTTGTTCATTGATCATTGATTCTTGACAAATTCGTCACCACAACGAATGAAAAAACCATTATTCTTTATTCGGGGGTTGAGAGCAGATCGACTATATTTTGCTGCACCACTTCTGGTAACTGGTCTCCGTTGATAGTTAACAAACGGCGACGACGGTCGTAGTACTCTAAAATAGGAACAGTACGATCATAAAAGATTTCGACACGACGCTGTACAATTTCAGGTTGGTCATCGCTAAGAGAACGCCCCATTGAACGACTCACCATAACCGCTTGTGGGACTTGTAAGTAAATTGCCCAGTCTAAACTGTGCCCTAGATTGTCTAACAACAAATCCAGTTCTTCTGCTTGCTCTGCTGTACGGGGGTAACCCTCCAACACCCAACCGCTGTTAAAATCAGGTCT
Source organism: Brasilonema sp. UFV-L1 (assembly GCF_012912105.1). Taxonomy (GTDB): domain Bacteria; phylum Cyanobacteriota; class Cyanobacteriia; order Cyanobacteriales; family Nostocaceae; genus Brasilonema. The sequence goes on along the minus strand of NZ_QMEA01000139.1, from coordinate 13,677 downwards.
TTTTAGCTGAATTTGGATGGATTCAATGATCATTTCTTCCGGGATGAGTTCCCCTGTTTCCATGTATGCCTGTGGGAGATGATTGAGTAGAGGAAACAATCCACTCGCGGAGTGGCGCTGGTGCCCCAAGAGATCTCCAGCATCTTGTGGTGAGTGAAGTTCAGCCAGAGAGTTTTTTGGAGGAGAATTCTCTGGGGAAATCAGAGCGATCGCATCTCGTAAAATCTCATCACTCGAAATCAGAGGAAGATTAAAGTGTCTGCAAAGTCCTTGTGCTTGAGTGCTTTTCCCTGAGCCTGAACCTCCTAAAATCACCAATTTCACAACTATTCACTCCTAATTTTGTCAAATTCACTTGTCAAATTCACAATTTTATTCGTCTGTTTTGCCAAAGCTGACAACAAACTTTAGCTCCACAAAACTGCTTCACAAAGTTATAAGTCCTTAGGTACTTGCCTTGAAATCAAATCCCTGATGTATATTACGTTAACGACTGGTGACTAAGGAGCTAAATTTAGCGACTGGGATTTGATTTATACGGTTTCCCCTGAGTTGACGAATGACGACTCATCAAAAAGACTTAACATTAGACTTTCACAACCAACCATCCTCGCTGTTTTTCGTTGATTTGTCTTTTATGTAACACGTGTTTCTTTTTACAACTATTTTCCAACACAAAGCAATCATTTTGGTTTCCATAACTCTTGACTTCAATAGAAATGTAGTGTTTGACTAAGAATGCGACTTAGTAAATACATTACATATCGTCAAAAACAGCTAGATTACACATTCTAGTTTTGTTAAAACAACTCTAAGCAAAAGCTCATAATTTATTAGTATCATTTTAAACATTTTATATGGTTGTTCAATTAGAAACCCCTAGCCCAAATTCAACGCTCAATTTACCATACTCCGTTGAAGGCATAGTACAAGTTTTCACGAGTGCTCAGCGTACCTTTTTCACTAGCGTTATCGCTCAAGCACTGAGAATTGCTGGTCAAGGTACACCAGTGTTAATAGTACAGTTTCTCAAAGGTGGGATTCATCAAGGACAAGAAAATCCCATCCGACTGGGACAAAAATTAGATTGGATTCGCTGCGATTTGCCTCGTTGCATTGATACATCAGAGTTGAACGAAAGCGAAACGAAATCTTTACAAAAGTTGTGGCAACATACACAAAAGGTTGTCTGTGAAGATAAGTATTCTCTGGTTGTATTAGATGAACTAAGCTTAGCCATTCACTTTGGCTTAATTGCTGAAACAGAAGTTCTAGGATTTCTGGCAAAACGGCCTTCTCATGTCGATATCATCTTTACAGGAGTAGAAATGCCTAAATCTATTTTAGAGATAGCAGATCAAATCACTGAAATCCGTCGCACTCGTCAACCGTAAGTGATTTTGGAGAATTTGGAGATGTCAAGTTCACGCTATTCTAGTTATTTGGTTTGAATTAGTAGCAAAATAGTGATTAAAAACGACATTTGGATTACTGAAAAAGCTCACAAGGGAATGATTTCGCCTTTTGAGGCAAAACTGATTCGAGAAATCAAAATCAGTGAAGATAAATCATTGCAACGTGTCATTAGCTATGGTTTGTCGTCTTATGGGTATGATATTAGACTTTCTCCAGTTGAGTTTCGGATTTTCCGCCATATTCCCGGAACTGTTGTTGATCCCAAAAACTTTAATCCTCACAATCTAGAAGCAACTCCATTGCATACAGATGTCAGCGGTAGTTACTTCATACTTCCCGCACACTCATATGGTTTAGGAGTTGCTTTAGAGAAATTAGAGGTTCCAGACAACATTTCAGTGATTTGTATTGGTAAAAGCACTTATGCAAGATGTGGTATAATAGCAAATCTAACTCCTGCTGAGGCTGCATGGCGTGGTCATCTGACCTTAGAGTTTTCAAATTCTTCCAGCGCTGACTGTCGTATTTACGCCAATGAAGGTGTAGTACAGTTACTCTTTTTAGAAGGTGAACCTTGCGCTACCAGTTACGAAGCTCGTCAGGGTAAATATCAAGATCAGCCAGAAAAGGTTACTCTGGCTAGAGTTTAATTTTTAGTTATGACTGATTAAAAATCATCTCGCCTATAAACCTAACGCACCCTACTGCTGATGCGTGTAGGTTTATCTTGCTCATAACTTAACTCTTGTTCCATTGACAAAGCAAGTTCTGCTTTTTGCAACTCCGTCCCCAAGTACATAGCGTGTTCAACTTGCAAACCTGGACAATCTGCTGCTATTTGCTGGTAAAGCTGTTTTGCAGACTTGCTTGAATAGCAATTCACAACTTCTCCAGAGTTAGGAGTCATGTGTTCGACAAGAATTTTGTTATCCTGTACAGTAATGACAAAACTGCCTGCGGGGTCGCTATAATCTCTTTGAGAGCAGATTTTTGGATAATAGGTTTTTATAACTTTGTCTGCGTTTTCAAAACAGTCATCATATATATGGGCACTTTGACTAATAGTAATTAGCGGTCCTAATTTTATATCATATCCAGCAATTTTGTTAATTTCTTTTCTAACATGCATTTGCAATGCTCTTAAACCCATAGCATTTGCACACCATGCAGAAAACATATCATTACTACGAAAAGTCGCAGTTATTGAGAGTTCATTATTAACGATTCTGACCCAAATATGATTTAGACAAGGCGGACTGTCATGAATATCATGACTAACATCCCATAAAGACATGACTACCCTTGCTGAATCAATATCAGTTACTAATTTATCAATACAAAGCTGAATTTGGTCTTTCTTAAAGTGGGAGCGCAAGCGTTGACCATATGTATATTTGACCCCTTCTTGTTTGGGTACATCATCTAAAATTTGAGAAATATACTCTTGAAGAAAACTACGGTCAATTGGTAAATAATTCGGTTCAGGAAAATAAAAATTTTCTGGTTCTGAGGTGACAATTGCCATCAAATCAATCAATTCTTGCCATTGTCCATCATAACCTGTTGGTCGAATGGTTCCCGTTGTCTTAATACGATGAATGATTTTCACCCAAGTTTCGGCAATGGTTTTTCCCTCAATTCTGTGTCCATAGCGTGGTCCTGGTAAAACAGTTGGCACTACAATGGACATGGGAAATTCTAAGGGTGAACTCCAAGGTTCCATCGCTTCTCTTTGAGCAAAAGACTTGACCAAAGTACAAGCTTCTGTAATTGATTTCGCTTCTTGAAACTCTATAGATTCTCGCAGTTTTTGTAGTACACTGGCTTCAATTTCAATATCTATATACCCAGGATAAGGTGAGCGAATGAGCCAACAACGCCGCCCAGTATCGCTCAATCCTTCTTCAAAACCATTGCGGAAAAAATCTAGCAAGCACTCAGACGCACCTGCGTTTTTATCTTCCTTTGTCGCGTTGAGGACAACTAAGTAGCGGACATGGGGATTAAAAAGTAAATTGCGAACCAACAAATTCAGTCCCCGTGTAGACGAGTAGAGTTGTCCAATAACTGCATACTCGTGAGGGTGCAAGTACTTTGTTAAAGTGCTTTTCACCGTCCACCCTGTAATCACTGCTGTCTGACCTTGACCATAAATCAGTTGGTTAGGCTTGTGCAGTGCTTTGTAATGATATTGAGTTGCTTTACCCGTTGCTGTCATGGTTGGTGAAAAGCTAAAAGCAAAAAAAAGCTTAAGTAGTTTAACATATCACCACACCTGATGCTAGAACAAATTGTTCTAAAAAGTTTAGCTACTTGGATTTTCTGCTCCAATACTATAAAACCTATCCATCAGATGGAGTATCTATGGGAACTGAATACGGTATGTTCTTTTGTGAGTAAAACAGAATAAAACTAGTCATTACAAGCAAAATGCCAAATAACATAGACCGTCAACGGGAGCATCAAGCCAACGAACGGACCTTTCTAGCTTGGCTACGGACTTCAATAGCATTGATTGGCTTTGGTTTTGCTATTGCTAGATTTGGTCTATTTATACGTCAGCTTAATTTTACACTGACTCAACAGCAACAGGAACCATCACCACATCCTTTTTTCACCTCAGAAAATTTGGGTATTTGTTTGGTAATCTTTGGTATTATGACTTTAGTTTTAGCAGTCTGGCGGTATAACCAAGTTTTTTGGCAAATTGAACAAGGAAACTATCAACCTAGTAGAGTGACAGTGTGGGTGATGACTGGAGCGGTAATTATTTTTGGAATTCTAAGTATTCCTTTACTCCTTTTACGAAACACGGTACCTCCTTCCTCATATCATCGGCTTCCAAATCAGCCATCTTCACGCAATTTTCGTTAATTGGTAAAAAGTATTTTATTGGATAGAAACGTCATGACTATCTAGGCAAACTGTAAACTGTAAAAAGTTCTTCTCAGCTCCGGATTTCTTGAGCACAAACAACTGGTATTTAGAAAAAAATTGAAAATTTAACCTTTAAGGAAAACAAATCAAAACTATGGCTTTAACTGCTTCAACAATGTTACCGCTAGGCACTCAGGCACCAGATTTTCATTTACCGGATGTGGTGTCTGGACATACAATTTCACTTTCTACTTTTACTGATAAAAAAGCATTACTTGTGATGTTTATTTGCCAGCATTGCCCCTTTGTGAAGTACGTGAAGGTAGAATTGGCTCAGTTGGGCAAAGATTATGTGAATCATGGTTTAGGAATTGTTGCCATCAGCGCCAATGATGCTAAGAATTATCCAGATGATGCTCCTGAGTTTTTAAAAGCAATGGCGATAGAACTTAATTTTAAGTTTCCTTTTTGCTATGATGAAAGCCAAGAAATTGCAAAAGCTTACACAGCAGCTTGTACACCAGATTTCTTTCTCTTTGATGCCAAACGTCAACTCGTTTATCGAGGACAATTGGATGATAGCCGCCCCAGTAATGGTAAACCTGTAACAGGTGCAGATTTACGCGCAGCTATTGATGCAGTCTTGGCGGGTGAACGAGTTGCAGGTGATCAACAGCCAAGTATTGGTTGCAATATTAAGTGGAAACCGGGTAACGAACCAAATTATTTGACCTGAACATCAGCATCTACCGCCTGACAGAACAAAAATCCTCCCTTGCAAAAGAGAAATCAACGCAAAGGAGGATTTTAAGGATTTACGTTTAATGTTTTACTTCTAAACTAAGGATGTAAGATCCGAGTTGAATTTTTCCTGCCCATAACTCGTACTCCACTCGTAGATGTTTTGGTAAGGGGTGTCTGTCGAGTGTTAGGCTGCGGGTGAAATTGCGTAAGCGAATCGGCTCGTTAGGTTGTAATGATTCTGTCGGTAACCAATACCGAGTAATACCGTAAACTCCTTGTTCCCAAAAGTGACGGTAACTCAACTGACCGTTACCTTGCATGGTCATAATCACTCTATATGGCGAAATCTCCAGCCATAATACTCGCGGACCATTGGGGACTTGAGTGCTTTTTTGTTCTTGAGAAAGTGTATTCTCTGTAAACAGTGAGTCTTCTGGTGTTTCAGCGTCTTTGACAGGCGGTGCTGATAAAAGTAGGTGGAATCGATCGCGGTCTTTTTGGTAGAGTGTCGCGGCGGTTTCGACAACAGACCAAACTGGTAGATCTGTGGAAATAAGTGATAGACACACGGGCTTGCGATGGTGAGTAAGCATGGGAGCGATAAGGGCAAAAAGCCAATCAATGTGAAATGAGTAACAACAAAAAATTGATGAGTATTTAGTAGAGCTGGTGGGACAAAGAAAGCGATAGGATACTAGCGCAGTCAACGTCAGTTTATCCTAATGTCAGCTTCTGTCATAACCGTAGAAAATAGAGAAGACGCTTCTCAAAACTTAATTATTCAGCGACCAGCTTCTTTATCTTTACAAGGTCGCATCCGTGTACCGGGTGACAAATCTATCTCCCATAGAGCCTTGATGCTGGGTGCTATTGCTGAAGGTGAAACCCAAATTGAAGGTTTACTTTTGGGAGAAGATCCCCGTAGCACAGCAAGCTGTTTCCAGGCTATGGGAGCAGAAATTTCTGATTTGAATACGGAATTGGTGAGGGTTAAAGGCATCGGTTTAGGAAATTTACAAGAACCAGTTGATGTCTTAAACGCTGGTAACTCTGGAACAACGATACGCCTGATGCTGGGACTTTTGGCATCTCATGCAGGGCGCTTTTTTACTGTGACGGGTGATAGTTCTTTACGATCGCGTCCCATGTCTCGTGTTGTTAAACCATTACTACAAATGGGGGCAGACATTTGGGGACGAAAAGGCAATACACTCGCACCTCTGGCAGTTCAAGGAAAGTCCCTCAAACCCATTCATTACAATTCCCCCATAGCTTCTGCTCAAGTGAAGTCCTGTCTTCTCCTTGCAGGTTTGACGACAGAGGGAAAAACAATTGTCACAGAACCATCACTTTCACGAGATCATAGCGAACGGATGCTACGGGCATTTGGGGCAGATTTAGTTACTGACCCTGAAACTAATAGCGTCACAATCACTGGACCAACTCAGCTTTACGGGCAAACAGTGATTGTTCCAGGGGATATAAGTTCAGCCGCTTTTTGGTTAGTGGCTGGGGTCATTGTACCAGATTCTGAACTGGTTGTTGAAAATGTTGGAGTCAATCCTACCCGCACAGGAATTTTAGAAGCTCTGGCGATGATGGGAGCGGATATCCAACAGGAAAATCAGCGGGAGGTTGCTGGAGAACCAGTTGCTGATTTGCGAGTGCGTTCCAGTCGTTTGAAAAGTTGCACTATAGCAGGTGATATTATCCCCAGGTTGATTGATGAAATTCCAATTTTGGCCGTGGCGGCGATTTTTGCTTCAGGAACCACAATCATTCGCGACGCTGCTGAGTTAAGGGTGAAAGAGAGCGATCGCATTGCTGTGACAGCACAGCAACTCAATAAAATGGGAGCACAAGTCACAGAATTACCGGATGGTATGGAAATCACTGGCGGTACTTCCTTAACGGGGACTGATGTTGATAGCCATACTGATCACCGGATTGCAATGAGTTTGGCGATCGCATCTCTTACAGCTTCTGGTCAAACGACCATCCATCGTGCAGAAGCCGCTGCAGTCTCTTACCCAACATTTGTGACCACACTGCAACAAGTGTGTGGCGATCGCTAAACAAAGTCTTTTCTCGCTTGCAATTCTCGTAAAAGCCTGCCTAGGCAGGCTTTATTGGCGTAAATAACTGCTTCAGCAGTGTTAAATTATTCCTCAACTACATACAATATCAGTTTTCTGAGTCAATTTGACATATAACTTTATATATTTTTTTATGTCATCATTTTTATTTCGTCGTGCGACCTGTTGGGATTTAAACTTGATCACGAAATTATGTATACACAGCTGCAATGTCAAAGAGGAAGGGCTGGGTTATCCGCGAATTGAGCAGAGTGCGGAACTGATAGCCGAATTGGAGTTATACAACAATACGTTGGAGAATTGCTTGTACATGATCATGACAGAAGACGGTGAGCCAATTGGTACGACTGGGTTTTTATTTGAGCCAGGCTCAAGCTGTGCTTATTTAATTGGTCCAATACTTGAAGGTTCTTGGCGTACACCAGAAGCGATGCGAGATGCTTTACCCGGCTGCAAGTGGGAGGATGAGAACCCCTACCTTTTAAGGAGGGGCGGGGGTCTAACACGTAAAAAATTTAGCCAGCTCTGTTTCCGGTTTCACTGTGTTGCCAACGAGTTATTAATGTTAGAGGGCTGGCTAAATTTTTAGGGGACAATGCGTCGGATGAAATCCGACGATGGCGGGATTCATCCCTTTGTTTCTTTTGTCTTTATCACCTACAAATACGCTATAATTTTGTAGGAGGTGATGAATAGTGCTAACTTTTACTTACGAATACCGTACCAATCCCACGAAAGAACAAATCCGAATCATTGAGCATACCTTAAACGTGTGTCGCAAGGTTTGGAATTTTGCTCTAAATGAACGTAAGAGTTGGATCAACTCTCGTAAGTGTCAAGTTAACGCTTGTTCATTGCACTCTGAATACATCGTCCCAGCGGACGAGCCTTACCCGAACTACAATGTTCAGGCAAAGGCTTTAACACTGGCAAAAGAAGAATATCCAGAGCTAAAAACAGTTAATGCTCAAGTACTTCAGCAAGTTTTGAGAAAACTTGAAACCGCATTCATTGATATGAAGCGCAAGGGAATGGGCTTCCCTCGCTTCAAGAATCGTTATAGAATGCGGTCTTTTGTTTATCCTCAGCTAGGTAAAACTCAATTCATTCAGGGTAGTCAAATTAAGCTGCCACAAATAGGATCGTTGAAATTTGTCAAGTCTCGTGAAATTCCTGATGGTTTTGTTGTCAAACAAGCCAGGATAGTTCGCAAGGCTTCTGGGTACTTCATGATGCTGACACTGGAGTGCAACGTTAACGTACCTTCGCCTCTGCCAACCGGACATCCGGTCGGAATAGACTTAGGTCTGGATAAATTTGCCGCAACTTCTGATGGTGGTTTAATTGAACGTCCTCGCTTTTTGAAAACCTTGCACCGCAAGCTTAAATTGCTGCAACGCAAGTTAAAGAATAAGCACAAAGGATCTAATAATCGGCACCGATTGAATCAAAGAGTTGCAAGATTGCATCAGCGTATTTCTGATACACGTAAAGACTGGCATTTCAAATTAGCTCATAAACTTTGCAACGACGCTGGAATGATGTTCGTCGAGGATATTGATTTCAGAGTGTGGGCAAAAGGAATGCTGGGCAAGCACACGCTGGATGCAAGCTTTGGGCAGTTTATTGAGATCTTAAAATGGGTGTCTTGGAAGCGCGGTGTATTCTTTGAGAAAGTGAACAAAGATTATACTTCTCAAGTTTGCCCACAGTGTAACGCTCACACTGGCAGAAAAGAACTTCAGGACAGGATTCACTCCTGTCCTGAATGCGGCTACACGACACATCGTGATGTGGCAGCTGCACAAGTGATCCGCAATAGGGGGATCTCTGGGCTGGGACGCAACCTGGATGAAAATGCCTGTGGAGACGGTCTGACGGGAACCGGTAACGGTTTAGTTAAGAGTCAAAAAAGCAGGAAGAAAGGTGGAGAGGCATCTCTTAAGAGTGCCTCATAACATCTTTTGAGAATCCTCGCGCATTTATGCCGAGGAGCACGTCAAGTTCTTGAAGATGCTTGTGTTGTCGGTGTTAACTCGATGTTTTTGAGTATGAACCCCGATAATGAAACCGCTCATCAGTTTTATCGACAACATGGTTTTTTTGATAACCTCAGAGCAACCATCTTAAAACAGGTTCATAATTGCACAAAGAGCGCTACAGACAAAGTGTAACTTGAATTTGAATTTCAAAAATTGATATTAGGATTGATAAACGTGACAAAGGTAACAATAAAATAGAATTTATGAAGTCCGGTATTTTTACAAGAATTTTCCAACGCAGTTGGGTTTTGGGTTTACTGGGTCTATTGGTAGTGCTAGCACTTAATGGCTGTAATCCTAGTCAGTTTAAAACCACAGCGGCTCAAGTACCCCAGTTGGTTGTCGGGACTATAACCGATCCTAAAACTTTTAATTACGCCCTGATTCAAGAGTCTCCTAATATTGCTGGTTTTATTTACGAGGGATTAGCTGTACAAAACGGTATCACTGAGAAAATTGAGCCAGCTTTAGCCGAGTCTTGGGAAATTTCCGAGGACAAGCTGCGGTATGTCTTTACTTTGCGAGAGGGGTTGAAATGGTCGGATGGAGAACCGTTGACAGTCGATGATGTCGTGTTCTCCTTCAATGATGTCTACATGAACAAGCGGATTCCCACTAATAACCAAGATGGTCTTCTCATAGGTGAAAGTAAAGCTTTTCCTAAAGTCCGCAAACTCGATAACCGCCGAGTGGAATTTACTTTACCCGAACTGTTTTCCCCTTTTTTGCGAACCGTAGGAGCAGGGTTAGGTATTCTACCAGAACACGCCTTGCGTCAAGCAGTAGAAACAAATCGCTCTGACGGACAGCCTGAGTTTTTATCCACTTGGGGAACAGACACAGACCCCAAGAAAATTGTTGTGAATGGTCCTTATACAATAGAGAGCTACTCACCGAGTGAACGCTTGATATTTCGGCGCAACCCTTACTACTGGCGGAAAGATGCACAAGGTCACCCACAGCCTTACATTGAAAAAATTGTCTGGCAAATCGTGGAATCGCCTGAAACACTCTTGATCCAGTTTCGCTCTGGCGGGTTAGATTTGCAAGAAATTGGTCCTGCAAGCTTTCAACTGCTTAAGCGCGAAGAAAAGCGGGGAAACTTTACTATCCAGAATGGGGGACCTGACTCTGGAACAAATTTTATTTGCTTTAATCTCAACAAAGGTCGTCGGAACGGTAAACCTCTTGTCGATCCGATTAAGTCTCGCTGGTTTAATAATGTTGCTTTTAGACAGGCGATCGCCTACGGTATTGACCGCCAAGCGATGATCAACAATACCCTGCGGGGATTGGGTGAACCGCAAAACTCACCGATTTCTGTTCAAAGCCCTTACTATCTTTCTCCCAAAGAAGGTCTTAAAACCTATGACTACAATCCCGAAAAAGCCAAACAACTTTTACTAGGAGCAGGATTTAAATACGATAATAAAGGTCAGCTGCTGGATGCAGATGGAAATCGAGTGCGCTTCACAATGGATGCGTCTAGTGGTGGTAGACCCACAATCACACCTAAAATTAAACAAGACTTAGGTAAACTGGGCATTAGAGTTGATTTACGGTATCTTGACTTCGGTACACTCGTGGAAAAACGCTCCAACACTCTCGATTGGGAATCTTATTACGGAGCGATTACCGGCGGTATAGAACCAGCCAGCGGTTATAATGTTTGGTCTGTAGATGGTAGCTTCCACGTCTTCAATCAAAAACCCCAAAAAGGAAAAACCCCCATAGAGGGATGGGAATATGCTGATTGGGAAAAGAAAATAGATGACCTCTACGTTCAGGGAGTAAAAGAATTTGACGAAGCGAAGCGCAAAGCTATATATGCAGAAACGCAACGTCTTGCTCAAGAATATCTACCTTTTATTCACCTGTTCAATACGTTGGGTTTGGTGGCGGTGCGTAATACTGTTCAAGGTGTGAAATACGCTCCAGTTTACTCTTCTCCTGATAGCTACATCTGGAACATATACGAAGTGAAAGTAGCAGATAAGTAGGAAGACATAATTAAACGTAAAATGCGCTGCGTCAGAAACCCGGTTTCTTTAAGAAACCGGGTTTCTTAAGTGTTAAGTTTATTTTGGTGGACTTACTTAAAAAGTCGTATCATTGAGTGATTAAGATATTAAATATGAACACTAGCATTTTTAAACCACTTTTCCAACGCAGTTGGATTTTCGCTTTACTGGGTCTATTGGTAGTACTAGCCCTTAATGGTTGTAATCCCAGTCAGTTTAAAAGCGAAGCTGCACAAGTTTCCCAAATTGTTGCTCGTACTGGCTCAGATCCTAAAACATACAATTATGCCTTAATACAGGAATTTCCAAATATTGCTCCCTTTATAAATGAAGGATTAATTTCTGAAGATAAATCTGGAAAAATCGAGCCAGCATTAGCTGAATCATGGACAATTTCTAATGACAAACTGCGGATTGTTTTTACCCTTAAAGAAGGGTTGAAATGGTCTGATGGTCATCCTTTAACAGTAGATGATATTGTCTTTTCTTACAATGACGTTTACTTTAACCCAAAGATTCCCGCTTATCCCCAAGATAGTCTTAAAATAGGAGCAAAAGGTCTTTTTCCCAAAGTGCAAAAACTTGATGAACGTCGAGTGGAATTTATCACACCAGAACCTTTTGCACCTTTCCTACGCAGTACTGGAGCGGCAATTTTACCCAAACACAAACTAGCTGAATCGGTAAAAACCAACGACTCATCAGGTAAGCCAAAGTTTCTGTCTACATGGGGTATGGACACAAATCCAAAAGAAATTATTTCTAACGGTCCTTATGTTATCGAAAGTTACTCTCCTAATGAGCGTGTTGTATTTCGGCGCAATCCCTATTATTGGCGCAAAGATGAAAAGGGAAATCAATTACCTTACATTGAACGCGTTTTTTGGCAAATTGTGGATTCCACTGACACGGCTATTATTCAATTTCGCTCCGGAGGGTTAGATACAATTACTGTGGGACCAGGAACCTTTGCTTTGTTAAAACGAGAAGAAAAGCGAGGTCATTTTAGTATCTACAATGGTGGTTCTGACTCTAGCAGTCTGTTTGTTAGTTTCAATCTCAACAAAGGTAAAAGAAATGGGAAACCACTGGTATCTCCTATAAAATCCCGTTGGTTCAACACAGTTGCTTTTAGGCAAGCAGTAGCATATGCTATTGACCGTCCATCAATGATTAATAATACATTACGAGGAATTGGAGAAATGCAAAATTCTCCAATTTCTGTACAAAGCCCTTACTATCTTTCTCCCAAAGAGGGTTTGAAAGTTTATGACTACAATCCTCAAAAAGCTAAACAATTACTGTTAGGAGGAGGGTTTAAGTACAACAACAACCAACTGCTTGATACTGACGGTAATCGTGTCCGCTTCACAATGCTGTCTCAAACTGGTAGTAAGCTTATTGAAGCAATGGGAGCGCAGATTAAACAAGACTTAGCCAAAATTGGCATTCAAGTTGACTACCAACCAATTGACTTTGGTACTCTTGGCGAAAAACTTTCTAACAGCCTTGATTGGGAATGTTACCTGGGAGGTATTACAGGAGGAATTGAACCTCATAACGGTTTTAATGTTTGGTCACCTGATGGTTCCTTCCATCCTTTCAATCAAAAACCACTACCCGGACAAACCCCAATTACTGATCGCGAAGTTTCTGATTGGGAAGCAAAAATTGGTCGTCTTTATGTGCAAGGTGCGCGGGAATTAGACGAAGCAAAACGCAAAGCTATTTATGGTGAAACTCAACAAATTTCTCAAGAATATTTGCCTTTCATTTACCTAGCAAGTTCCTTGGATATGGCTGCGGTGCGCGATCGCATTCAAAATGTCGATATCTCTAGTTTGTACTATGAAAACGTGTTGTGGAATATCGCCAAGCTTAAAGCTGTGGAAAAATGAACTACTAAAAAAGTTGTCGCCCAACTTCGATGAGTGGCGATCGCGCTTTGCAAAGTCAGGTAAGGAAGGGAAGCGATCGCATTAACAAAGTGCGATCGCTCTTCATGACTTTTTGTGAAATAAGATTCGGATGGACAATAGCTGGATGTAAAACATCGTCATCAAATACAGCCGTGACTTTTTTGTTCATCCTTCCAAATTTCTCAACCAAATCCTTAAATCCTCCATCTCTGAGAAATCTAACAGCGCCTCACTCAACTCTTCCAATTGAGCCACTTCTAATCCCCGAACTTGCGCCTCAACCTCCGGTTCAAGTTCCCCAACCTTACGCTTGAGTAACCGCATCACGATAGAGACTTCTCCCTCTCGTTTCCCTTGCTCAATTCCCGTGCGCATCCAACTGGTAACAATCTGCATAACCTGCTCCCGTTCCTCTGGTGAAATCCTACCAAGTTCCGCCTGAAATACCTGCTCCTCTGACTCCGTAAGGTTGAGATACGTATCAACAAAACCTGAAATCAACTGCATCCTCGCTGGATCTAACTGCAATGTCACTATTGACACTCCCCTGGCTACGTGAATA
>NZ_QMEA01000138.1 GCF_012912105.1 Brasilonema sp. UFV-L1 | reverse complement strand
GTGTAGTGGTATGGGGGTGTAAGGGGGGAGGGAGAATTTTCTATGCCCTGTGGACACGCGGCGCTATGATGGTACACCCCTGCTCCGGAGCCAAAAGGGATTGAGCCGTCCACTAATTTCCTTCACACCTCTATACCCTTACTCCCTTACAACCCTAGTTTGTGACTTCAGCATCGACTTGCGGCGGGTAAACTATCAAACCCCTATCCTTCCAACATTATGGTTTATTTATTTTGATGATACGGGTGACTACACTTGTGGGATTGTTTGATTGAAGAAAGGCATCTTTGGGTAGAGATTCTTTGTATGTATCTCGGCTATCTAACCATGCTTTAAATTCTTGGTACTTGCGATTGAAAAATACTGACTCTGGAATTATTGCTATTAGTATTCCTCCTGATTTCATTAACTCCCAAGCATGGTATATATGCTCAATTAATTGAGAGAAGGGAGGGTTCATAATGATATGTGAGTAGAGATGATCAGTTGTGTAATCTAAAAAATCTCTACCTACTAAATTGAATCTTTTGAGTTCAAGTATCTTGCGTAAAGTTGGATTAATTTCTACGACTTCTAAATTGGCTTGAGGATGTTTTTTGAATATGGATTCGGCAATGCAGCCAGAACCAGCGCTGGCTTCAAGTATGCGAGAATTTTCATTAATTTCTGCTAGTTGAATCAGGCGATCGCAAACAGAAGATGGAGTGGGGAAGAAGTCTCCCGACTTCATGCCGATGATTTGTAATTCCAATCGATTTAACTCTTGTTGAGTGGTATCAATCTCTTCAGGTTTAACAACTTTCTGAATTTCGGCTATTGCAGACATAATCTCGCCTGCGGTGTAGATATTTGCACGGTTGAGACACTTTACCCTATCTTGATAATATTCATTGTTAAAAACTTCCTTGACTTCTTCGAGAGTCCGTGCTTTTTGAGAAATTTTGTACAGGGCTTCTGCTTGGGACTTTTGGGAGATACCGCGCAGCACTTCGGGAATATTTCCTCCTTCCCACATTTTGGCTATTGCAAGCAACCAAAACTGGATTGTCTGTAATTCCACCCCTTCGGCAATAATTCCTTGGGCTATTGTTTTGCGGCGTTTGGTTGCCCGTTGTTTGTTTATAGTGGGATTGAGCTTACTGTTAATTGATTGTTGCATTGAGGCAGCAAGTTCTCGCAGTTTTGCAGCTTGCTTCGGGTTAGGAGTGTTGAAATTGAAGGTATAAAAGCTGCTGGGGGTTGTGTGTTGTGAAGTTATTTTAAAAAGTGATAGCTGCATTTTCTTTCAAATCCTTAAGCGCACACTGAATGATGAGAGATTCTTCCGTCTTCCAAGTTTTAACTTCCCATAACGTAGGAAGTCGTTCGCTTGAGCGAACTATAGCCTTGGAGCATTTGTCCTTACGGGTTACCCAGTATTGAAAGGTTTCGGCTTTTTCTTTTGAGTCAAACCCAAAGTAAGTAGTTTTCCTCGCTCCCGTAGGGCTGGTGATGGTGGCGACTCGTGGGGATAAGATGTTAAGTGTCCAACCATCGCATGTAAGTTCAACTTTTTTGACTTTAATTTCGGGCGAGTTCATAATTCCACTTCAGGAATTGCTGCTAAATATTCTTCAGCTGATATTTCTTTGGCGAGCCATTTCTCATGTGCTTCTTGAGGAGTTAAAGTACAGGATGAAGATGTTTCTTTCGGAAAATCTTCTACTTCGGCTAGAAATGGTAGAAGTGTGGCTTCTAACCTTTCTTTGAAAGCCAGGTGTTTTTCTTTGGAATAGGTAAATTGGTAAA
Organism: Brasilonema sp. UFV-L1; assembly: GCF_012912105.1. Lineage (GTDB taxonomy): Bacteria > Cyanobacteriota > Cyanobacteriia > Cyanobacteriales > Nostocaceae > Brasilonema. Next base: position 14,722 of record NZ_QMEA01000138.1, on the reverse strand, counting down.
CATCACCCGTGTTAACGAACAGATACACTAAACTAATTTCTGATGCTGATAATTGGGTTTTCTCATGGAGTAGGAATAATCTGAGTTGGGTGTGGAATGATTTTTCTAGTAACTGAAAATCTGTTACTTTTTGAATAGTCCAATCTAGTCCAATTACCTGTCTTTCTTGGTAGATGATTAGATCATAATTAGCATATACTAACTGTGATTTATAGAGATATTGTGCCTCGGCGTTCCATTGTTTACTGCCAGGAATATCTAGAAAAGGTTTGGCTGCTTCTACCCACTTGTCTATTTGAGGGTATGCTTTTAAGAATAGTTCTACAGATAGCCCCAATCCAATCTGCTGCATAATGAGGTGAAGCTCACCACCGAGTTTTTCGCCTTGGCTAATTGATGTTGTGCATATATTGTTTTTGGATGAATTTTTGTTTTCCCACTCAAGTTTTTCTAATAAATTTGGATTAAATCTGTTCATAAGAAAAATCTGTCCTGAAAAATACTCAGGACAGATATGTGTTAACTCTTGTGGTTGTTTTTATTCAGACAAGATGATATCTCCCAAGGTTTGTAATTGTGGTTTGGATGCTACGACAGGACATACTAATTAGGTTGAAGTAGCTAGCAAACTTGGTTATTTTTCCTGCTAGTGTTAATTCTAAAAGGTATTGAGATGCGATAGCTGATGTCATACGGTTTATGAATAAAGTTTGGTAATTCAGTATTTGAAGTTCCGCACATGAGAGTTTATTGCTGCTGAGTTCTTCAGGCTTTGGAATGAGCAGTTCGGGATGCACTAGCGCTGGGGATGGTAGATGTTTCCAGAAAGAGGGATTGTCTGCGTTATCCGAGGCGCTTACAATATCGAAGTCAGCATGGCTTCCTAATAGAACTTGTCCGGAAATGCTTGTGTTACCGCAGTCCAGCCAGAATAGATCAGCTTGCTCGCGGCTGTTGCTATATTCTAGACACGAGTGAATTTGCGTCCTGGCGGCGGCATTGTCTACGCAACCGATGATAACCGTAAGGGTATTCCACCTGTATTTTTCTACATGGTTGGGGGAGAACCAATCTGAAATTGCTGTGACTTGTAGCCCATATTTGGCACTACATCTGGTGGCTAGACACTGTGCTTTGGGCAAACTTATCTCTGATGGTTGGTAATTTTGGCGTGCAATATTTTTAGTTTCGACGCTATCTCCATCGATGATGGTGAGGTTAGCCTTTTTCTCGTTTTGCTGTAGCTGTAGTATGAGACGGCAAACATCTTCTGCGAGGTATCCTCCTGTGCCACCAGCCCCCACTAACATAAAATCTACTTTGCCGTGGGAATGGGGGAAAACGGGTAAGAAAATTTCTGTATCGATTTGTATCATGGCTCAAATATAAAATTGGGGTCAATTTCAAAGAAGTGGTTGTACACCCCCAAGCGGGTGTATATGGTGGGAGTTGTATTAACTGTCCCGATAATTCCGAATATGCGGAACTTTCCTGACTCTTCTTGGTTGTCCTGGCATGACGGGGTTGCTTTCATACAGCCGTGGCTATGTACTTCAACCAGTGCTTGGCTGTATTTGAAGTTTGCAGTTTCTAATGAGCGCACATGGGTTGGGGATGCTTCTTGCAATGGAGTGTGATACCACCAAATATTATTCTCAACCCCCAGGTAAAAGAGGATTTCTTGATGGGGATTAACTTGTGTAGCATCGATGATGTCTGCAATGATGCTTGCTGGCACTTTCGGTACATTTAATTTGAAATAGGGTTGTATTTTTGTCAATCCTGGTATCTGGGTATGAGCGATTTGTAGGCAGATTTCTAGTTCTGGGCGGTGCGATCGCGCGTAGACTCCATCAGCTGCAAACCAGTATTCCTGAAGCTTTTGACTGTAGGGAGGAAGGTTGTGACTGATGGCATAGTTATAACTGATGAAGAGGTTATTCATGTTAAAATATATATCTGGGTATATCATTTGGGGTTTTGATTCTTTGATAGTCGCTAGTTACTAATTCCTTTGCTGGGAAAGATCTTGTACCTTGCAGGCTTATTAATAGGTTGCAGACATTGTGGAAGTGTGATTTGCACTTGTTCTGACTGAAGTCTTGGTTGAAAGAACTGCTCCAGAACAGTTCCCAAGCTTGATTGATTGAGTTTGGATTGCAAGCAGGTGGAGTATTTCTGCCGAAGCAAATTCTATTTGAGTCATCCCAAATATTTGGTAAGGGTGCCTTGTATAATTGACAATCCTGCTTGAAAGTTTTTCCTTTAATTGCCCACAGGTAGTAGCTGCTATTGCAGCCAGCGAATAGAAATGCTGGCATAGGAATAGTTATTGCTTTGTTTCCTTCTGAGGTTTGTATTGAGACTGAATATTTTTGGGGTGGGTAAAATTGAATAACACCCTCTCCAAAAGGTGTTTTTTCCCACCACAGGGTATTGGGAGATAGCCATCCAGAACTTATAGTTTTAGTTGTAAATGCCTTTTCTACTGCTTCAGGTGATAGAAACTTGTGCTGTGTTTTCTTACCCTCTTTTTCTACTAGTACAAACTGTCCTCTGAGAATGATGAGATGTCCTAAAATTTCCTGTGTTGGAATATTTGATAATATGGCTTGAGCGTTGACTTCTGTATTCATGTGGCGGCTTGATTCCAGATTCTGACGAGTTTTTTTCTATTAGTTACTGATGCTTTTATCCAGTCTGTTAACTCTTGAAAGTGCTCTAGCATGATAGTAGCTTCTTGCCATTGCTCTGCTAGTAAAATAATATTTTCTTCACTCCATTCCCACCAATAACCGGTTTCGTAGGTTGTATCTAACCAAATATTCCCTGTTGAGTAGTCGAGAATCTTGAGGCTAGTTACTAAATATTTGATTGGTGATTTTAACTTGTTACAGATTTTTATAAGGTTTTGTAAATCTATATCTTCATCATTTGTTAGACACTTAGGTTCAAACCCAAATTCTTCTTGCCAATCTTTCAAGCTGTATCCATTGCCCATAAGGGAAAGTAAGAACTTTTCGCTCATCTCTAAATCTTCAAAATTTTCATTCCACCATTCAAGTCTTTGTGGTAATATAACGATATTCTCATACTCTTCGTCTGCTTCTATTTCATCAATAAATTCAACGGGGAACAAGTTGGAATTTACTAGCTGAATAAATTCAATTTCCCTGTCTGAATATATGCAATTAGGATGTGTTTTTGTATTTAAGGGTGTTGTTGATTCACTCCACTGTTCTGGAAATAGTTTTTGATATAAGCTGAGGAAATTTGCTTTTTGAGAGAGGTTTTCCAGATAGATGATTGTTTCTCTGCAGGTGATGGGTATTTTAAATAGTTCTAGTGATATCATGATTTTGAGAACTGCCGCTATATAGTAGCGGCATTATTTGACTACAGTACGGGATAATTGCTGGGTGCAGGGGGTTGTTGCCTGAGAGAGCTAAAAACTTTGTCGATGTATGTTTCCCAGCTTTCCCCTATTTTGATTGTTTGGTCTATGTTTCCCTGCATATCAATCAAAACTTCCAGGGTTAGTTGATTTTTTATTTCTAGAAGTTTCAAATCCCAGGCTAACTCAAATGCCGGGTTAATTTGTTCGGGTGCTAACTTGAGTTCGGTGATGCAATTGCCCTTAGTTCCAGCGCGTTTAATTAGCCTTATTTCGGTTGTATCTCCTAAGATCTGTCTAGTAATTTCGGCATTGGCGTACTCTGGGAAATAGGTAGTGATTGCTAATTTTAGCTTTTCGTCGCTGATTGCTGTTTCCTCTGGGATAGGTACTTGCTGTCCTTCGATAATGGCGATGTAATTCATAATTACTTAGAAAAGTGAAAGTTGTTTTTTGTTAGATTCGACTTTTTGATAATCTTTAGGTAATTCTCGCTGTTGTACTTGTCTTGTTTGGCTAGTATTTATTGCCTTTTCAGCAGTTTCTATGATTTTGGGTAGTATTTCTTCCAACTCTCGAATGCAGTCTTTGATGGTTGGTTGTGAAGTTATTTCTTGATAGTCGATAGTTTGAATGACGGGTGGTGCGTTTCTGATACCAATTGATAGGATGGCTTGTCTTTCTTCTGGATGAATTTGGATGGTTATCAGATAAGTTTTGGTGTTTTGGCGGTTATTACTATCGCCTTGCTCATGAATTTCATCATCTTCTTCTAAGTGATTATTGTTATTAGGATTAAAATCACTACTGTAACTAGCTTCGGAGTTAGTTATACTTTCTTGGTTTTGATTATTCATGAAAGGTTGGCAAATTTTACGAGGGTACGAATGGTAATGCCTGTTCTGCGGAAAGACTGCCATTTGTAGGCACACTCTCCTGGTTTGTATTTGGGTGACAGCTGACTCCATCTGTCCCAAGCGTCGAGTAAGATAGGGTTGACTGACTTGAGTGCCATTCCAACTTGAATCCAGGTTGTGTAATCATCTGCGAACCGGGGATGGATAACTTCTAAGAATGTGAGTGCAGCTTGGATACTGGTTTCGATATTTGGGTATAAGTTGATGTATCTGTCTGGCCTATCTCTGCGGTTGTATTTTTCTTGTGGAAAGCTGATTAACCTTTCTTTCTTCTGCTTTAATAACATTTGGGATATTACCCAATCTGGTGCGATCGCAACTTGCTTTTCTTGAGGACTGCAACCGGAAACCCACTGGTAGTATCTTCCTTCTGGGTGATAGGAAGGAGGTAGAACTGAAGCATGATTTTTGCCTCTGAACTCTAGGTTTGAGATTTTGCTGGAGGTGATTGATGAGTTTCCAGGGATTAGGTAGAGAAGCTGGCGCTTATATTCGCCTCCAGAGGTAAAGGCGACTGTCGGTGGGAGGTAAGTGAGTGCGCCTTCGTATAACTTTTGGGGATAAATTTTCTCCATTTCATCCTCCTCGAGTTTTTTGTTGAGGATCAGGATTTGACCCCAAGCGCGTGGCCCGTCGCAATCAATAGCAACGATGTGCCCTTGGGGGTCATAGTTACCGCAAACAATAGCAACACCAGTCGCGTGTATATACCTTTTCCCCGACCAAATTTTGCATCTAGTACGAATGAGTTCGGCTTGTAGCTGTTTGGGGGAATAAGTTTTATGTTGCCATTGTTTTCCTCCCAGAGGGCGTTTGCCGAAGGTGGGTATAATTCGCCATATATCAGGTAGTGTTTCCAGGGACGAGATGATTTTACGTGCCTGGGCGTGCATGATTTCATTTGATTCTTAATACTTAACTTTGCTAGCTAAATGCATAAGCTTTTGTTAGTGATTAACATTATGGTGTTAGGGCAAGCAGTTGTAACTACCTGCCGTATGTTTTAAGCTAATCGTCGATTAAGAGCATTTTCCACTTGATAAGTACCAAGGGTGCAGTTTGTATTGAGGGGGAATGTGGGGAATTCGGGGTAGTTATTCATGTTTTTTGTTACCCTGCACAGTACCATTACTCCCTCCCTCCCCTTTTTCTCTTGATTGTGATAATAGCTGATAACCTCAAACTCATTATTACCTGCTTCAAACTTGCTTCCTGCGTGCTGAGAGATAGCTTTTTTCCAATTAGGTTGCCAGACCATGAGAGTATTTATTGCCATTGACCTAACAACTGGATTATCAAGCTTAGTAAGTATGTCTGGCAAGTAGTTACACTCTTGGGTGATAACTTCTCGCGCATAATTTACCAGCCAATACTCGGCTTCTTTGAGGAGGGTTTTTGATTCCGTATCCTGACATACTTCGTGATGGCATTTAGACATTAAATATGCTCTTTGCTCAAAAACCATTCCATTGCTTCGCATTTTTAAATCTGATGGATAATCAATCATTAAATCAGCTAGTTCATTGCTGATAGCAGGTAAAGGATATGGAATATTTTCTTTCTTGGAATTCAGGCATATTTTAACTTGATACCCTAAACTGACTGCATGATTAACGATTAGATAAATATCTGATGCAGGGATATAATCACCCAACTTATAATTTATATCTAAAAGTAAATATGTCGGCGCATGAACAATTTTGAATTTTTGAGGTGATTGCTCGCAGTCAGGAACTAATTCTACGTACATAACACTAACCAAAATACTTTTGATTTTGGTTAACGTTAGTTACTAGTAGTGGTTTAATTTCTGTTAGTCAGTATTACATTTATTATCAATAGTCTAGCCCTATTAATAGGGCTAGACTATTTTTTAGAGGGTTTGTACTTCTTCCTGGATTAAATCTTGGAGTATAGATAATCCAACTTGTTTGGAGATGGCTGTATTGTCATCTGGGCATCTGTAGATAACAGTACAATTGGAACATCCATGCTTGCATGGGCAATGTTCCACTAGGAATCTTGCCCTGGATACGGCTTTTTCTAGATATTGAAACAGCGTATCGCACATTCCGGTTCCTCCTTCAACTGTATCAAAGAAGTAGCCGAATGAATTAGATTGAGTTGGTTCTTGATGGAGTATAAAATCGATATCCTTACTGCTGGCTCCATGTTCGACTAGTGGTAATGCTAGCATAAGTTGATGTGCTAGACTGTGGATGCAAATGTCGGTTTCGTTGTATTCAAATAACTCTCTTTCCTCCCTGGAGACGTACTTCTGATTCTTGATTTCTGACCTAATTTTTTCTACTTTTGATTTGAAAAAACTTCTTGCTTGTCGGTCGATTGTAACTTGCAGACAACTGGTAGAATAACTAATAGTAAAAGCTTCCTTATATGAGACTTCTTCTACTAGCTGGATTATGTCTCTTTCTGTGAGTTGACTGTTGCATATAAGACAGCTTTCTAACTTGCTTGCTAGAGATTGATTGTGGTTTCTACAATCTCGATTTGGACAAGTCCATCTTGACTCCCGATTGTATATTTTGTATCCTGTTACCGACTCAGATATTTTACATATTTTAGGTGTGAGTTCTATCACTCCCCTCGGTAGTTTAATTGACTTTGCTTTGCTAGTAGTTTTAACCTCCTCAAATTTAATGACTCCTTGAGGGCGCGTAAATAGATTTGTTTGTCCGATAGGCTTGAGGAAAGCTTGTCCCTCTTTGATTTTTAACTCTGATGATTTATACCAAACAGGGTTGCCATCAAAATCTTGGGCTGTATAAATTGCATCAGGATATACCTCTCTTAAGGCAGTGTTGATTGCACTTTGTTCAAATTCCTCTCCGTTTGAAGTATTTATGTAGTTGATATTGTTGTTTCTGCTCCCCCTAATTTTGATATCGCCATGTATGTAACCCAGATGGCGGGCGCACGCTAGCTTGCCGTTGAAGCTGTATACCAACTTATTTTCATTAATGAGTTGATTTGCGATAAGCCGGAGGCTTGACGCTTCGCGTATCACAAGTCCTGATTGCCCGAAATGCCTGATAATTTGATTGATTGTCGGACGTGATTCCTTACAGCACGCTAAGATATGGCACGTGAGTAAATTTTCAAAATTGGGATTAAAATTGATGATCTCCGGTGGATCGGTTAGCAGTCGGTCGGGATGTTTCGAGTAGTACGAGTCCAAGATTGATTGTCTGGAGGGGATAAATACCACCAATCCTTCTTCTTTTCTGCCAGCACGACCTGCCCTTTGGCGGAAGGATAAGATACTGCCAGGATACCCGCAAATTAGGACAGCATCTACACATCCCAGGTCTAAACCAGCTTCAAGAGCAGACGTTGAGACAATGAATTTGACTTCTCCAGATTTGATATCTGCGATTATTTTTTTCCTTTGGTTGTTTTTTAAGTTGGCGTAAAATGCAGAAATAGTATTTTTGAGGTGAGACAACCCATTTTCGGTTAATATCTTGCGGATAGTTTGGGTTAGGGCTTTGACCATTTCCCGACTGTCGCAAAAGCAGATTCCTACTACATTTTTACTGACAAGTAAAGCTGCAATTTGGGCAGTTGCGTACAGGATACTGTTCTGGGGTTTAAGACTAATAAAGGTGGTTTCAGCTTTTCTTGCACCATTTTGGTTAATTACCGTAATATTTTCTCTACGATTGGAAATCTTTTGGGCAATCTCTTGACTGTTGTTGATGGTAGCTGAGGCGTAAATATACTTTAGTTTAGATAAATTCCCTCCAGCTGTTTCTATCATTAGTTGGGTGCGACGGTTGAGTAGAGCAAAGTTTGCACCGAAGATTCCGCTGTAGAAGTGAGCTTCATCTACTACGATTATGGAAATTTTGCGTAGTGTTTCAATGAAGTTGTAGTTATCAAATTGGTAGTTGGTAAGTTCATGATTCCAAACATCGGGTGTGACACAAAGAATCGAAGGTTTATGTGTATAGAGTTTTTTACGTTCTTGAGCTGGAGTATCGCCATTAATATTGAGAATTGCAGGGCGAATAGACTCTGGTAGAAGGTTGATGAACTCCTTTATTTTCTCCTCTTGGTCAAATGCTAGGGCTTTAAGGTTGAAGAAAATGATGCATGAATTGCCTTTGAGACATTCGTGAATAACTGGAAGTAGGAATGATATTGATTTACCGCTACTTGTTGGAGTTTCGAGAATTATATCTGATGATTGATTGTATGCTGACCATGCTTGAATTTGGTGGAAGTATAATTGATTTATTCCTAATTGAATGAGTGCATTATTGACTGCAGAATGAATGTTTTCTGGTATCGGTTGACTCTTTGCTGCTTGTTCCGGAATCACATCGCAGTAGGCAAGTTTATTTCTACCCTCCAGTTCGGTTGCTATTTCTTGATATATTAGGCTTTTTAGGGATGGCGCATCTTCAACTGGAGTAAAATTTCCTTGCTCTATCTCTTCTTCCCAATTGAAAATAATTTGGCTGATATTTCCTTTTCTAAAATAAAGGTTGTTACCGATGATTGTGCTAATTTGAATGATTCCGTGCTGCTTGGAATAGATGCTGCGGCTTGGTTGTAACCACTCTGGTCGGTTTTTCATCAAAAATTACCTACTTGTTGTTTGTAACAAGTAAGCGTTAGTGATGGTGGTGGTTTGACTTTTACCGTTTAATTTACTATTGTTTGGAAATACTGGATGTTAATTGAATTGAGTAAATCTTATATCCTTGCTGAAGAGCTAAAACTTGGAACCAAAACTACTCAGTATGACACACCTGCTCAGATAGCTGTTGCGCAGCAAAAGTGATTTCAGGACTGATATGCTCTAATACTTGAGCACGTACTGTTTTTTCAATGCTTTCTAGGTCGGTTAAATTACTCTTGTCTGCTTCCTCATATAGCAACATTGCTAGTCAAGGCAGGTAGGCTTTTAAACGTTTTTGCTTGTCTGGGCTTATGATGAGCGATGTATGGCTTCTGTCTTACCGTACATTTTCCCAGAAATTATGTTTCTTCCAAAATGGGATGCTCCCGACGGTGACAACTACTGGAACTAAAAATTCTGTTTTAAGTGCATAAGTTGATTTTGCCTAACACTATTAAAGAAATAGAACTGACACATTGTACAAATAGATGCTTATGTCAATCTATGAAACTGTACCCTTACAGGATTTTTGTCAAAACTTTTACAAATTCCTAATGAGTTACTCATTGTTTACACATATTGTGAAGTTTATACAAAAACTGTATGCCTAATTACTAACAATTTTGATCTTCGTCTATCTGTTTGAAGCTGCAAGTAATTCCTAATAACTAATTATAGGAAATGTTGCCATGACTGACCAAACTAATCCAACAGCCAAGTTTCATGCCTTGTTAATTGGTATTGATCGCTATCTACCTAATCGATTATCAGACGGCAGTTCCTATCCAAATCTTGGAGGATGTGTGCGGGACATCAACCACGTAGAAACTTATCTGCTCAATACGCGACCAGAAACACAAATTTTCAAGCTGACAGCTTCTAACGTAGATGGTTCGATGACGCCAAAAGAACCACCAGAGCAATTGCCTACGTACAAGAATATAGTCAAGAAGTTTGAAGAACTGACCAGAGTGGCACACAGTGGTGATTTTGTCTACATTCACTACTCCGGTCATGGTGGGCGCACAAAGACAAACTACTCCAAACTGAAGGGAGACGATGGAGTAGATGAGACACTGGTTCCTACGGACATTGGCAAACCTGAAGGACAGTATCTCCGCGATATTGAATTGGCATTCATTTTAAAAAAGATGGTGGATAAAGGGTTAGTTGTTACCATTGTTCTAGATAGCTGTCATTCGGGAGGAGCGGTTAGAGGGGACGCAAATATCCGGGGATTGAATGTCGTTGACGAAACGCCACGACCCACAGAGAGTTTGGTTGCAACTCCTGAGGAATTAGTTGCAACCTGGGAAACTTTGACCAGAGGAACTCGCAATGTGACTGATGCCAGTGGTTGGTTACCCGAGCAGAAGGGCTATACGTTATTGGCTGCTTGTCGGGATAATGAGTTGGCTCGCGAGTTTCCCTTTGACGGCAAGGAGAAGAATGGAGCGCTAACCTACTGGTTTCTAGACTCTTTGAAGAAGCTGGGCACTGGCGTCACCTATAAGGTGCTTCACAATCGCCTGCTTGCCAATATCCACAGTCAGTTTGAAGAGCAAATGCCGATGCTGCAAGGCGAGAGCGATCGCTTAATTTTTGGCAGTAACTCTGTCGCTTATCAGTTGACTGTTCCAGTTATGCAGGTTGCTTTGGCTCAGAAGCAGGTACGGTTGCAAGTAGGGGAAGCAAATGGTGTTCTCAAAGGTGCAGAATTTGCTATCTATTCACTAGGTATAGCAGATATAAAGCAGACCGATAAGCGAGTCGCACTCGTTCAAATTACAGAACTTGGCGCTGTGGATTCCTGGGCTGAAATCAAACAAGTCTTGGGAGACAACACGATTGAGAATATTAAGCTGGGGGCAACCGCTTTACTGCTGCATCCAAGTGTCAAACTCGTCCGCAAGGTGCGTCTGTTGCCAAGTTTATCAGCATTGCCAGAGCTTGAGACGGCTAAACCAACAGTAGAGGGGAATGCTTGGATAGAGTTTGTGTCTGGCGATGAAAAGAGTGATGAAGCTGTTGCTTATCAGGTGTCTGTAAACTCTAAAGGTGAGTATGAGATTCTAGATCCAAGTGGCATCCCGATTGCTAATTTACAACCCGTGTTGAAAGTCGGCGAGCCAAATGCAGCAGCTAATGTGGTAAGTCGATTGGTGCATCTCTCTAAGTACCAAGCTGTTTTGCAACTTGACAATGACGACCCCACCTCAGCTTTAGCCGGAAAAATCAAAGTTGAACTGTGCAAAGCGGGAAAAAATCGCGAACTTAAGCCTTTTGATGAACCAGGCAACGTCCCAACACTCAATACTGATGAATTTGCTTACCTAAGTATCCGCAATGAGTCTTCTCAAACACTTAACATTACCGTACTTGCCCTCCAACCTGATTGGAGCATTGGTAAGCTCCACCCATCTGGTGCCGACTTTGTCATTTTAGAAGCAGGACGCGAAATTAAACCACCTATCCGTTTTCGTACCAGTCTTCCAGAAGGATACACAGAAGGTGCAGATATTCTCAAAGTTTTTGCGACACTTAGTGGTACTAGCTTCGACTGGCTCAAACTACCAGCGTTAGGTGAACATCGAAAAGGAGTAGAAGGAAGACGACCAAGTAATCCACTGGAAGATTTAATGGCGGCTATTGGTAACGAAAATCCTGCAAATAAAAATGTAAGTCCGGCTGCTTATCCTAGCGATGAATGGACAACAGAGCAGGTAAAACTTATTGTGAAAAGAAGCTGAGTTTGAAAAAGAAGGCGTAGCTGACTCCTTGACACGAAGGGTTGGGCTAATAAAGCGCGAAAAACTGCGGTGCCTCCGTAAGATGCCCCATGAAAAGTTGTAATTTTTGTATAACAGTTTACAATTGGGGCGATTTTTCCGCTTCAACCGAGGCTTAGAACCCGTTACTTGTAATTCGGCACCGCAGTTTTTCCGGGTTTGGTGAAACGGCTAATAAGGAGTACGAGAAATTAGACGATGCACAAAAAGCTACACTGAGTTAATCCGTTTGACATGACCGATAGCGAGTCACTCGTACACCCAGGGCAAACTGACCTGTGTTACACAGTCGATCTAAATTATACATATCGTTGTTAAATTCTAAAATAGCTAACTAACTGACTACCTGATTAATGTGTGAACTAAAAATCCTGTTGTAAGTGCATAAGTTGATTCTGCCTAACTCTATTAAAGGGATAGGACTTACACACTGTACAATTATAGGAAACGTTGAGATGACTAGCCAAACTAATCCAACAACCAAGTTTTATGCCTAGTCGCATTAGTTCAAATTACAGAACTCGGTGCTGTGAACTCTTGGGCTGAAATTAAACAAGTGCTAGGAGAAAACACGATTGAGAATATTGAGCCTGGAGCCACTGCTTTACTGCTGCATTCGAGTGTCAAACTCGTCCGCAAGGTGCGCTTGTTGCCAATTTTATCAGCATTGCCAGAGCTTGAGGTAGCTAAACCAAATGTAGATGCTCAATGTCAATGTGATAGCTTGTGTGTAACAGATTTTGATTGATGAGTGCATTTCAATCTTAGTTACTACTCTTAGAATTGCAGCAGTTAAGCCGCTTAGTTAGTCAATTGTCGAAGGATGAACTAGAAATGCACTCTTATTTAAAATTATTAACAACTTGAGGCTAAGTCATGAGTTGGAGTAATGACAGAACTAATTTTGACCGCAATATAGCCGTAATTATTGGCATTAATAACTATCAAAATGGTATTCACCCTCTCTCAACACCTGTTAATGATGCTACCGTACTAGCCAATATATTAAAAACAGAATATAAGTATCAAAAAATGGTTTGTCTGTTTCCTCCATATAAGGAAGCAACTCTAGAAAATATTAATGAACTACTGAAAGAAACATTACCAAATCAGATTCGACCAACAGAAGGCGAGCGCTTACTTTTTTACTTTGCCGGACACGGTATTGCCCGTAATAGTGAAGATGGACCAGCAGGTTATCTGATTCCTCAAGATGCCCAGTTAGGAAAGCTGGAAACTTTTCTCCCCATGCGGGATTTAAACTCAGCACTCTCTCAACTCGATTGTCATCATTTGCTGGTGATTTTAGATTGTTGCTTTGCTGGGAATTTTCGCTGGTCGAGTGCCAGAAATGTCATTCCGGTTCCAGAAACGATTCACCGGGAGCATTATGACCGCTTCATCAGATGTTCAGCATGGCAAGCCATCACCTCCGCTGCCCATAACCAAGAAGCACTTGACTTTTTAAGCGATTTGCGAGACCGGGCTACAAACTCTCATCACTCACCTTTCGCTTTAGCCTTGATTGAAGGATTAAAAGATAATAAAGCAGATTTGACGGGAGACGGGGTAATTACAGCTCCCGAACTTTATCTGTATTTGCGCGATCGCTTGATAGGTAAAGATGGAATCAGTGAATTGCAAACTCCTGGGCTTTGGCCTTTACAAAAGCACGACAGAGGCGAGTTCATTTTTACACTGCCCGGTTTTGAACGAGAGCAATTAACACCAGCACCGCCACTTAATAAAGATAATAATCCCTACCGAGGTTTGCAACCCTTTGATGAGAAACACGCACGTTTCTTTTTCGGCAGACAGGAACTTATAAAGGAACTATACACGCGAATTTCGCAGTCTGAGCAATCCTCTAGTCAGTTAATTGTGGTTGTGGGTATTTCTGGTTCTGGTAAATCTAGCTTGGTTAAAGCGGGATTAATTCCCCATCTCCGCAAGAACTATGCACAAGAGTGGCATATTCTCAAACCGATGCGTCCTGGGAAGTCTCCCTTTATTGCATTAGCAACGACACTATTGGCGATCACAAATGTTTCCTCAGATGCAGCAAGCAAATATGTTAAGCAGTTGATTCGGAATTTGAAGAAGGGTGAATCCCAGGAGATAATTAACGCGATCGCAGCTTGGAGCCAAGCCAATCCTCAAGTCAAGCTGCTACTGACCATTGACCAGTTTGAAGAACTCATTACAATGAGCCGCAAACCAATTCCTATCAGCCCAGACATAGAGCCAGATTCAAATGAGCAAAAGCCGCAACGTTGGCTATCGTCAGTTTTTCGTCGCCAGTCAAAAGCTAAAAACAACGAGCGACCAGAACAAAAAGATGATGTTCAACAAGAGTGGCAGCAATTTTTGGCATTGTTAACAAATACTTTGAAGCACTGTCCGCAACTTCACATTGTTCTAACCTTGCGATCCGATTTTGAGGCTCGGTTTGTTGAATCAGCATTCCAAGATTATTGGGATAAAGCACGTTTTCCAGTTCGAGCCATGCGATCAGATGAGTTACGGGAGGCGATCGAGAAGCCAGCATCTGAAATGGCACTGTATTTTGAGCCAGCTAATTCAGTTGATCGGCTGATTGATGAAGTGGGAGAGATGCCGGGGGCTTTGCCGTTGCTATCTTTTACCCTCAGCGAATTCTACATCAAGCTGTATCAGGCATGGGTAAAGGATGATAAAACAGACCGTGCCTTAACTGTAGATGAGCAATTTTATCAGCAGGGTGGCATAGCGGGTTCTCTCACTTACAGAGCGAATGAGATCTATGATGGCTTACCGGATGATGCTCACAAAGGCACGATGCGTCGAGTGATGCTGCGGATGGTGGAAATCCAGGGGAGAGAAGCGGTCAGACGACAGGTTCCAGAGTCGGAACTTGTTTATGCCGATCCGGAAGAAAACCAGAGAAGAGAGAAAGTAATTCAGAGTCGAATGGCACTAAGAAAAGCTCTAAGCT
>NZ_QMEA01000137.1 GCF_012912105.1 Brasilonema sp. UFV-L1 | reverse complement strand
ATGGGGAGATGGGGAGAAATTCAAAATTCAAAGTTCTTTTTTTTGAATTTTGAATTTTGAATTTTGAATTGTTTAGTTCCCTCATCCTCTGTCACGTCGCCTGAGTTGCCTGTGCAAACCGTTTATTAATTTCATCCCAGTTCAGAACATTCCACCAAGCATCCAAGTAATCGGCGCGGCGATTCTGGTACTTGAGGTAGTATGCGTGTTCCCATACGTCATTACCCATAATTGGGTAGTTACCTTCACTGAAGGGACTGTCCTGATTAGCTGTACTTGTCACCGTAAGCTTGCCATCTTTGGTACGGACTAGCCAAGCCCAACCACTCCCAAAACGACTTGCACCAGCTTCGTTAAACTGCTTTTTGAATTCAGCAAAACTACTGAAGTTTTGTTTGATAGCATCGGCGATCGCCCCTGTTGGTTCTCCACCACCATTCGGCTTCATGATTGTCCAAAACATTGAGTGGTTCACATGACCACCACCGTTATTACGCACCGTTTTACGAATATCTTCAGGTACATTGTTAAGGTTACGCAGCAGCTGTTCAACAGTTTGACTTTTCAGTTCTGGATGTTTTTCTAATGCTGCATTTAAGTTTTTTACGTAAGTCGCATGATGTTTGTCATGATGAAACCGCATTGTTGCAGCATCAATATGTGGTTCAAGCGCTTCGTAGGGATAGGGTAGCTCAGGTAGCTGGATAGCACCTGTTGTGTCTGGACTTGGTGTGTCTGGACTTGGTTTGTTTTCGCTTGAAGCATTCTGTTGTGCCAAAGCACAAGAATCTAAAATAAAAGCACCCGCACTAGTTCCAAGTAAAAATAAGAAATGACGACGAGCAATAGCCATAATAGTGACTGTGGCAGAAAAATGTTATCTTCGGCTGTTATTTTTGGAAATTTAGACTAAATCTTATATCGATTTTTAATTTTAACGATAAATAGACCATTACAAGTGTCAATTCTTAATACTGATACAAATAAGTATTAATAGTTACACGATTGAAATCAGAAAAAATACAGCTTTCTGATGAATTGATTTGGCATGACATTTTAGCAGGTGAACAAAGTAAGCTTGTCTACCCTGAATTATTTTACCGGGTTTACGCAATAGCAACAACCAATAGTTAAATGTAAAGCAAGTGTAAAGTTGTGCTTCCGTGTTTTCCCTACTTATCGATTCAGTGCGATATGCGCTATTCATATCTTTAGAAATTTCTTCTCAGTGGTTTTATGGGTGCATCATTAAAAAATAGGACTAAAGTGAGTCCCGCAGTTGACGTCAAAACACGTAACCAGATTGCTCAAACACACAGTAAGCTGGTTCATAAAATCGTGCATCGTTGGGTCAAAAAATGTAATGAAAGCTACGAAGACTTGTATCAAATTGGATTCGTTGGACTTCTCAAAGCAGTTGAACGCTTTCAGCCAGAAATGGGTAATGCTTTCAGTTCTTTCGCCGTTCCTTACATCCAAGGTGAGATTCAGCACTACTTGCGGGATAATGCATCGCCTCTCAAGATTCCTCGTTCCTTCATAGAAAAGCTAGGTAAGATCAGACGACTCAGAAAGCAGTTTATTGCTTTAGGAAGACAAATAAATGAAGCGGAAGTGGCTGCCAAACTAGGAATCAGCACTCAAGAGTGGGAATCTTTAAAATTGACAGTTTCCCAGCGCTTAACAATCAGTTGGGACGAGTTGTCCTACGAACCGAAAATAGAAGAATTGGAAACAATCAGTCAACAAGAACTCAATCATCGGCTACATGAAGCCATCTCCAAACTCAGTTCCAAGCATCAGCAGGTGATTCGGGAGTCTTATCTTCTCAATAAAAAAGTCACCGAAATAGCCAAACGTTTGAAAATTTCAACAACAGAAACAGAAGAATTGATACAGGAAGCCATCTTTGTTTTAAACTCATCATTGACAGCATCTTATGGAAGTTCATGTGGTTGAGCTTGACAGGAAGCAACTAAGACTTGACGGTGAAACGCAACCAAGAGAGAAACTCGATAAAAAACATATCGAAGACTTGGTAGGCGATTGGAACAAGGGCGCTCAGTTTGAACCTGCCTTAGCTTACTACGACGGTCAGGACTACTGGTTAATAGACGGATATCACCGCAATGCTGCGCTTGAGAAGTTGGGTGAGAGTAAAATTCTCGTCGAAATCCGCTGTGGAACGCTTAAGGATGCTAAGTGGCATAGCTACTCAGTGAATCAGCACAAAGCTTTAAAGCGCAGTAATGCTGATAAGCAACGAGCTATCATAGGAGCGCTCAAGCATCCTTACGGTGCCTGCAGAAGTAACGTAAAGATAGCTGAACACTGTGGAGTGGACGAAGGTACTGTACGTGCTTGGCGCAAAAAGCTTGAAAGTAGAGGTGAAATTGCACCGAATTATGAACGGACAGTAACGCGTCAGGGGAAGACTTACAGCCAAAAAACCACTCGTATTGGTAGTAGTAAACTAAATCACCAAGAACAACAAAAGTTCAAGGTCATTTGTGAAGATTTACCTTATCACGGACAAGTTGTAGAAGTTGTCGAAGTCAAAGCCGGTGATTGCTACATCTGTCGCACAGCCACCGGTGATGTTTACCCCTTCTTTAAATCTGAACTTGACAGCGTGGATTCGGGTGTCACTCCCTCTGTTGTTACTCCTGTTGTTGCAACCCAGCAAGAATCTACAAGAGAGCAGCTCATTGCTTTAGTTGTTCGTTTGCCAGAGAATTGCCTAGATGATGCGATCGCACTTCTCAAACACAAGTTTGATGATCAACTTCCCCTCCTTCCAGGTTAGGGGTGGGAGAACGCATTCATTTTTGCACAAAATGCGCAACCGACCCATTGTCATAAAGCTCGCCGGACAGAAGATTCTGTCCGGCAGACTTTGCCCACAGCAAATTGATACTCCCACGCCTAGGGACTTCCAAAAATAAAATATCCCACAGGAAATAATGATCATCATTGTAAGGGGGAGGAAGCGTTAATCGTTGACTAACGCTTCCTCCCCCTCGTGAATTGACCAAAAACATTCTAAATTTAGGGGCTTGCACTCTTTATGAATTCTGAGTCCTTTCTTGGTCAAAAATTAATCAGCCTAACTCGCACAGGAGCATCCCAAATCAGACACTTTCCAATTTACGCATCACCGTTCCTTGTGCATACACTACGGGCATAGATTGAAGCGGAGAAAGCCTCCACTCCAACTTTTCTCAAAATGCACTCATTCAAAAAAAGAATCTATTTATTTTGTTATTTTGAATGAGCGAATGAGCGAATTTTAAATTCCTCGTAAGGAGTGGGGCTGCCTGACTAGTTTAAAGTTCCGCAACATCGGAAGTTCCGAAGAAGCAAAAACTGACCAACAAACAACTCAAAACTCAGTAGCTCACAAACTTTTCTCACTAGACCTCTCCAAAAATGATTTTTAGTGCAAGCGCGGGGTATTGGTTCCATAGCCATTTTTGGAGAGGTCTACTAGTAGTTTGTCACATCAATTTTGACAGGTCGTGAAGGCTAGAAACCCGGTTTCTTTAAGAAACCGGGTTTTTGATAACCTGTCAAAATTTGTGTGGTCGAGTACTAGTAGTCTGTCAAAGCAACTTTGTGCGGTGAAATAAAAAATCGCCTGCTTCCGGGTTAACTTGCTGCAGCAATGGTTCACTAAATAAATCAAGCAAGATTTTTCGCACCTAATGAGGAATTATTAATAACCCGCTTGATTTCGCTTCCTCCAGGAGTTTTTGTGCAGCACCGGAACCCAAATGGGGAGCACCTTTGCATTTTGTACAGGTTTTTTCCACAGCAACGGAGCAGCTCTTATGGCGAACAAACCAAAAATCCTCGACCATGTGCAAGGCAGGAGGATTAACTAGGGCATTCTATACAAGAAAGCCAACAACACTTCACTGCTGCTGGCTAATCATCAATAGGGTGCTGTATGCTAAAACTTTCGTTTATTCATCAATCTAAGCAATTGACAAAATTCCCATGCCTCAAAAGTGGTGGGATTGTTGGACTTTTACTACGCTTTGAAGTTGTGCCAACTTGTGCTTTACGTTCTGATATCAAATCGTTACAGACGTCTTCTCAAAAACTCTTTCCCGTGTGCTTATTTACTCTGAAATCAATTATACCACAATTTCTTCAGGAACAGCACATTCATCCACATCCTTTAAAGGGATGGGCTTTCTCTAAAATTTTTGTGAAAACTGCAACTATTGATCATAAAGAAATCGGTGTTCTCAAAAACTTTAAACTCATAAAAGCATTCATGAAGGTTGCACTAGAGAGACGAGCAGCCTTGATCACGACACAGCTAAACCAACACGGGATTAAGAGGGCTATTGCAGCCTATACTGAAATGTGCTTACTCAATTTATACAACTCACTTGCCTGTTCTCATGTTGAAACCTTAGATGGTCATAGAGGAAGCGGACGATTAGCGTTGGGTTTAAACGTGTAAAAACTGCGGTGCTAGAGGAGAAATAGCCCGATAAAAAGATTGTGAGCCACTTACGGTGAATCCAGCACTGCGGTTCTTGTTTCCCTGGTGTAAGTGACTCTGCCAGATCAGTGCAGTGCTATGTAGTCCGGGAGCCAGTGTTTTGTGGAGCAAGACTACTCGGATAAGAAACTTGCACGCGTATAGAAAGCTCTTGAACTCTTGAGAGAAAAATAGCTCTGCTTGTCTGGCTTGTCTTCCTTGTCCATCCTTTACCAAAAAGTTTTGACTAAACCCGCTTTATAGTGGGTGTGTATTCTGCCGGATTTACAGGTGAAGGGTGTGACACCTCATACCTATTACTGAGCAACCGCTTATATTGAATTATTTGCTTTTGGGTGAAGGTCTCACTCATCCTTACGGATATCGCAAAGTTTCTTTTGTGAATACCATTGGCAAACAGTGGAGCGAGTGAGTGCAAAGCACACGCCCTCACGTCGTTATGTGCCACGACAACATCTTGCCTCAGTTTCCACCGTCCTTTACCTTATATTTCTCAAATGAAAAATGAACTCCCAAGATGAAAACTCAAATGACAAAAAAGCTGACAGCATCATTTTAGACAAGCCTTGAAAAATAACCGTACCTTGAAAATTGAAGAAGGCAGCAGGAGCTGGAGGCAGAGAGCATTTATGTTTCGTTCAGACGGGGATACAAAACCAACTATGACGAAAACCACCCAATTTTCAATTTGGTAGGGATTTTAAACCCTTAGCTCTCTCTGGTCCCCCAGAAATCCCTTGCAATCAAATAAGGGATTAATTCCTTCAGCTCCTGCTGCTCTGGAGCCCTCTGCCTTTCTTGATAAAGAATTCTAAATCCACATCTATTCTAGTATAGATTACTGAGATAATTGTGCTTTTTGTAACTAAAAAAGTCTGTGCAGAATCAGAACGAAAAGTTCTGAGTTCTGAGTGATGAGTGCGCTGATTGAAAAACCACCCACAACAGCTGGGTTATCAATCAATTCTTTGGCAATGAGTACTGAGTTAAGAAGAAAGAGTTTGTTCTGCTTTCTTCAATCAGTACTCGCTCATAAGCATACTCTTTATGACTCAGTACTGAATACCGACTAGTGTGTCTTTTGCAATTGCACAGGCTTTGGCTTCTCCCTGTGATAAATCGACAGGGATTTTAAGCGGGAAATTTCGTTAAATTTCCGATAAATCTATCAGTACAGCAGACTAACAGACGATGCAAAGCAATCATTCTCAGGGTGCCGAAATCTACAATCCTTTTGCTGAATTATTTTCCAGCGAACGCAGGCGGACTCTTAGAGAGTGCGTTTTCGTGTTCGTAGATACTGCTTTTACCGCAGGCTATACACAAAACGAGGTGTTGGAAGCGTTTACAGATTGGTTTTTTCAGAATGATGAGGAGAAATTTGAAGAAGTCGTCAAATGTCTTGAGCGAATTGTAGAAAGTAGCTATGAGTCAACGTCCTTGGGGCAGGGAAAAGGGTAAAGGTTAAAGAGCAAGGAAACCTCATAACTAAAGTTAGGGGCCTGTATCCCTTGCCCTTTACCCCCTCCCTGCCTTGCGACCTGGCGTGAAACCCAAGACAAGCCACTGCTGCAACGGGAGGTCCGCATTGGGTCCTCCGTGGGGAGCTCGAATTTTTGAGGGGAGATCCCACCTTCCCCCCTCTTCGGTCAGTGTGAGGCTTTTCGTAAAATGAACTAAACCCCTGCACTCACCTCATCAACTAAAAGCTTAATCAAACGCACACACTCCTTTTTGGATAACTGCCTGGCGGTAGGGATAACATCCTCTGCCACTTTTGGTTTATGGGTGACTTCTGGTGCTTGTCCTCTAATTTCGGCAAGCAACTGTTCAAGAGTTTGTCCACGAGACGTGGCGATCGCCTCCAAATTTCCCAAATCTGGGATAACTTCTCCGCGTTCCCAAAGTTGGATAGTCACATAACTTACACCCAAATCCTTGGCAAATCTCCTCTGACTCCTCTCCCCCCTAGCTCCCTTAATGGCTTGTGCTAACTTATTGCGGGCGTCACCATCCATAATCATTTACTGAGTAATAAATTTCTATCATGACGTTGCACTTACTAGAATTTCAAGTTATAAATATATTTATCAATACTGGTAAGTACTTTTAAAGTATATGACTAGAGCTACTGAAACAGAAAGAATCAACGTCAACATATACATAGACAAAACTGTTGCCCAGAGGTTACACGAGTTCGCTAGGCAACAAGCAATGTGGAAAGGTCGGCTTGTGGAAGCAGCGATTGTCGAATATCTCAACAAAATCGAACGCAGAACAGGCACGACCTTTAACTAAACGTCACACAAGCAGTTACAACAGATGATTGAACAAGTCAGAATGCAGTATTCAGTAATCAACAACGAATCAACAACAAAGGAAGCTCCCTTCGGGAGCCGCTAACGTTAAGGTTCGTTTCTTTACGCAAATGTGACACGATTCAACGCGATGGCTTCGTCGGCCCTACTGCCCAATCTGCCCTTCAGGTAGGTTGCCCCGTTCCTTCCAGGAACGGGGGAGGGGTTTTCCAAAACCCCTCCCCAAATCTCCGATTTGGGGCAAAGTCGCTCCGCAACTTTGGGGCGTAGGGCCTTCCTTGCGTTTTGTACAGGTTTTCTCACGACACACACACTTTCCGCTCGAAAGACATTTCTTGTTCTATATCAGGGTTGCATCTTTACTTTTGTTTTTTTTATCCATATCAGGGTTTGCATCTTTAGTGTTGTTTTTTGAATTTGGAACAAGCGGATGTGTGATGTTTGAGAAGCGAAAGTTATGGTGACGCGTTGGGACAAAGAAATAGACTAAGCCCTATTCACTCAACGATATTGCAACGCTTACCTCAGATCTTGCACCTGTCCGTATAAGCTTGGGCACGAGGAAAAAACAGCGCAATAAAGTTACATGCTTTTTATTGGCTTTTGCCGGTAAAATAAGGGCTTTAGGGTTTGTACTGAGTGACAAAATCCCATCAATTTTTCTTGGCGCAAGATGTGAGTTACGCTCGCAACGGAGTTTCCAAATTAATGGACGTTAGCGAAGCGAGCCGTAGGCTGGGCTTAGTCGATTTCTCCAGTCATTTCTCCGGTGAGGAGGGTCTTTCTGCAGTAGGTCGCATCAGATGTGGGGCTTCTGCTGCCTCAGCTAAATTGCAGTCTATGGTGTAACTTTGAAGCATGAGATTGCCACGCTACACTTAGTTCCGCTGGCTGCGGACAGATTACACGAATGACACCAACTTGGTATAAGGTTGGGGTATTGTCAAAGGAGCATGCCGAGACGAAGCATGTCCACAAGAACAAAGACAGACATTTTTAGAGTGTTCCTAACATGACGACAGCGAGTGAAACCAAAAGCTCCGCACTCATCGTCTTCACAGTGCGTAGAGTATACAGCTAAAAACAGCTAATTCAAGCAAATCATCACGTATTAGTTGCTTATTTGCAACTTCTCAAAAAAAAGCCGCGTCAAGCGGCAAACTAACCAAAAAAACTTTCAAAAATTATGACATCTTTATCACCGAGGCGAAAGTCTACTGATGTCGTTTTATTACTGACTTCAGGAAAAAAAATAAGGCTTTCCTTACAACGAAGAGTCTGTAGTTTATCGTTCAAAAAGTTGCTTTACGCTACGTGCAGCCGTGAGGTTTTTAGTGTGGCTACATTCTCTCATAACTGCGCTCAAATATCTAGACACAGAAGAAATTCCCCAAGACACGCTATACACATGGATTTAATTCCCATGCAAAGGCACATAGAGCGTAATTAAAAGGAATTACTCCTCTACTGTGAAACTACAAAGGAGTCAGTCGGAGCAGTTCTTGTTTCCTAACTTATAGCACAAGCGCGTGTTGGAGATTTATTTTGATGGTTTTCCCCAAAAAGGGGCTTTTACTCTGTTGTTCTAATGACTTTGAATAGCTGAACTTTGAAGCAATTGAAATTGCTTTGGCACAAATCAAAACAGGCATAGCAGCGTAAGGAGGATAAAAGTGGAGTTGTATATTTACCCTGGTTGTACATCACAAGTTTGTCAATTTTGCCAATCCCAAAGCATCCCTAGAACTTTTCTGCGCGGAAAACCAGTTTGCTTGAAATGCACTGAGTTAAAGGGATTAAATCCAATTCCGTTTTCAACCAGAAGTAGACGCCAAGCGAACACATTAACTGAATTACCTTTATCTAAACAGGAAGAGGCAGCTATCATCTCACTACTGAGAATCCCTCAGACAACCTCAGAAATTGCATCTCACATCGCAATGAGTAGAAGTACGACTCTTAAAAAACTGACTTATCTGGAGGCTCGAAAAAAGGTTTTTCGGTTTGGAACCGGGGCTGGTAAGCCGTGTTGGTGGGCACTCAGTTTGGAGGCTGCAGTTCCCAATATGATTGACAAGAGCTTTCCAGAGCAATTTCTAGAACTGGTGCGTCTTGGGGAACTGAGCGTTTTGGAATTGAAGTTAAAGCTGGGGAAACGAATTGAGGATATTCTCTCAGTTGGCAGACGATTACAAAAAGCTGGTAAGGTGTGCTCGTATCTTAAGGACGACATCCAGTATTTCAAAGCGGTTTGACATCCTCTGAAGTTTTGTAGGTCATGAGCTTGTAGTACAGCACTACAGATAAAAATCCTTATCCGTTCTGCTTTCTGCCCTCCCTATCTCATCTTTCTTAGATATTGGGGAGTGCAGGGATTTCCCCAGCTAACTTGCCCAGGGGGTATGTCACTGAAAACAGTACTACGAGCACCAATTACAGCATTAGCCCCAATTGTCACTCCCAGTCCAATGAAGCAATCAGCGGCTATCCATGCTCCATTGCCAATGGTGATACTTCCTGTTTTCAACCCAAAAGCTGGGTCTGTTATATCATGGCTACCAGTACACAAGTAACTTTTTTGAGAGATAGCGCAGTGTTCACCGATGTTGATTTGGTCAAGACTGTAGAGAACTACGTCATCTCCAATCCAGCTGTAATCCCCGATTGTAATTTTCCAAGGATAAGTAAAGCGGGCACTCGGTCGAATTAATACGCCTTTACCAATATGAGCACCAAAAAGCCGCAGCAAGGCGCAACGTAGACTATTGAATGGGTGAGGAGTCAGGGGGAAGGCGATCGCCTGTACAAACCACCATAACAAAATATACCAACCTGCTCGTCCTCGATCAAACCAGGATTGGTTATATTTACGTAAATCTACAAAAGGTTCATCATTAGTCATTACTCAAGCTCACAAGCTTACTTGTTTCGTATCTCGTGGATAATTTTTGGAAGTGTCCTCCCCGTGGAAAAATTCGGTAAAAAACGGAGTCAGCACGCCAGGTCTCTCAACGCGCTTAACCCGCGCACGAGACTGGCTCCTTTGTCTAGTTTCACTGTCGGCACCCACGAGTACTCGTTCTAATAAGGCTGACTCCGTTTTTTATGGATTCATGCGTCCCCTTGTCCTCAGTTTCTCCTAAAGTACTGTTTGCCCGATTTCTTGAGATAGAGAAGGTTTCTCAGTACTGGGAGTAGATGTGATATTGAGATGACCACCATACTGCCGTAATTCGTATAGTTTTACGCCTATTTGATACTCATACTGACTTAAAAGTCGTGCATAAATATACCCGGCTCTACCATCCAAAAAGCCGCGCTGAATGATGTAAAACAAAACAAACCGCAAAAACGGTTTAAATGGTAATCGCACCCACAGTTTTTTCAGAAAGCGTTTACGTTGTACGGCATTCCCGAAGAGATTTGCGGCGATTGTATCACTATCATCTTTACCTGTGAGCAGATTTTGATAGACATGAGCTTCCCAATTGGAATAACGATTATGCCGTTCTATCCAGTGATAAAGGTCACGGAAATCTTCGTGTATCATATCGTTTTTCAGATATCCGGCTTTTCCATCCAAGATAACGTGTTCGTGAACTTCGTTATCACCAGTGTTGGGAATATCCTCTGTATTCAGGTTTTCGTAGTGACCTTTTTGATGTTTAAATAAACGTAAATTCCAATCGGGATATTTACCACCGTGGCGAATCCATGTTCCTAAAAAAAAGACTCGGCGGTTGAGGTAGTAACCATTGTGTTGAGGCTTTTGAATTGCTTGAGCAATTTCATCCCACAGTTCTGGGGTAATGCGCTCATCGCAATCAACAATTAACACCCATTCGTTACGGAAGGGTAAGTTTGCTAAAGACCAATTTTTCTTTTTAGGCCAGCTTCCATTAAAGTAAAACTGTACAACGTTTGCGCCATAACTTTGAGCAATTTCGACGCTTTTATCACTACTTTGAGAATCTACAACAAACACCTCATCAGCTCTTTGAACACTTGCTAGACAAGCGGGCAAATTGACTTGTTCGTTTTTTGCGGGTATCAGTACGGAAACTGGTAATTTGAAAGACATATCAGTCATGAGTTGCTACTCTTTCTTTGATTTGGACAGAAGACCCTGAATCGCGGTACTTAAGTAACCAATTTGACCATATGCATACACAAATTTATCAAACCTTTCTGCTGGATCACTAAAGTACTGTACTGTTTTATATAAGCCACGCAGAAATCGCTCGCTACCACGCTGCAACTGCCCTAAACCAGCTTTGCCAGCAAGTTGTTCCCGGTAACACTCACTCACCCCTTGCCACCAACCTCGATTAAAAAACCAAGAACGCTTAAGGCGTTCTGGGGCAACATTGTGAGCAACTTTGGCGTTGGGAAGATAAGCAACTTGCATTTGGTGTTGCAAGGCAAATTCAGTCATTTGCAGTTCTTCGTTGGATAGTAATTTTGTCCCAACTCGACCGAGATGAGTATCAAAACCCCCTATTTTTTCTAAAAAGCTGCGGCGTATAGAATAGTTTAAGCCTCTGGGGGTTTGTCCTGGGTTATCAATGTAGACGATACTATCGCCCAAGTCGTATGCTCCCAAATTGGCAGATAATCCTTTTGATAGCCAATGTGGTGCTTGGGTTCCTTCAGGCCATAGTAGAGTGACTTTGCCACCCGCAATTGCTAATTTGGGATTGTCTTTATAAGCCAAGTACAAAATCTGTAGCCAGTCAGAGCTAGCCTCGGCATCATCATCAAGATATGCCAAAATTTCAGCACTAGCAACTCTCGCGCCAGTGTTGCGAGCAACAGATAAACCAATGACAGGCTCAAAGATATACTTAAGGCGAGGATCGTGGCTTCTGTGTTTGACGACTTCGCTTGTGCGATCGCTCGACCCATTATCCACCACTATGACTTCAAACTCACCAAAAAAATCCTGTGCCAAAAGGCTATCTATCGCTGCGCCTAGATAGGTATCTCGATTGTGAGTGCAAATAATGGCAGAAATTTGCGGGTTTGGCATGAGCTTTATATTTTTGTTTTTGGATTTTGTTGGTTGTTTGTCTTTGGTTGATAGTTGTTAATTATTCTACTAATTACTAACCATTAACGATCAACGACTCACCAATCACAAAATCTAACTCTAGTCTGCTCTTTCGCTGATTATCAGCAAAATTTCCGACTGACCAATCGAGTTTTTTGAAAAAGATGAAATTATTTTTATTTCTTTGCAGAACTCAAAATACAGAACTCAGAATTCTGTTGACGAATTAATACGAATAAATTTGAGTTGCTGCGCATTCCGACTCATTAATAGGTGTAAAACAAGCTTTCTGAGTTCTGATTTAGTCAATTCTGTGCTTTTTTAGTCAAATTTCATGGCGATTGAATGTGACCGTGTAAAATCACAAGACTTTCTGCCAGTTGAGTCAGACGGATTTCTAGATATTGCTTTCGTCCCAAGAGTTGGCGTAACTTTTGGTAACGGGCGATCGCCATACTCACGCTAGCAACCTGATCAGCTGGACATGGACGTGACCACACTTTACCAGAAGCATCTAAACCACAAAGATGATACCCAGCACGGGGTGATTGACAGGAAACTTTGCTATCGGTTGCACAAATTTCTTCTACGTAATCCATTAAGCGATCAACTTCCGCATGGCGCAGTGTTGCAGTTCCTCCTGGTTGCGTTTTGTTTTCATGAGACTCTAGCCAGCCATTGACAATTGGTCCTTCTAAATAAAGATCTTGAATCTGCCGGACAATTTTTTGCAGTTCTTTTTGCCAGGAAGTGACACTTTCGTGAATATCTTGCAACAAATTCATTGCAAAGGCGGGATTTGCTCCGTTGCGATGGCTAGTAAAGTTAGGAGTTTTCAACTTAGGTAGGCTTGGTATCTTGCTACCACTCTCTTGCGCTGGAAAAGTCTGCACAGAGGTATCATGAGTCGGTGAGTTTTGTTCCGAGTCGGTAGAAGACTCCTGTTCAGAAAATGCAGGAGCAGTTTCTGATTGCTCTGATCCCCCAATGCTAATCCGAAACGATAGAGACTGCTTTGTTAAGCCATCTGCTTCAGCAGAAACACCAGTGTTGCGAGTTCCCAAATCGTGTAGAGTTGCCTCTATGCGTTTTATGCTTGCTTTCATACTAATTTCAAAGAAAGTGTGCTGTGCTTTGTAGTGTTCAACAATGAAGGCAGAAGAGCTACTCCGCTATCTCCTCCGTAGAAACCCCTCGCATGACGGCAGGGGTCAGTGACACTTATTAAAGTTATACTTACTTCATATGTCACACTTGAGCCTTCAAATGATGCTGGTGCTAGTCTTACTATTAAAAATTATTTTGTCGGCAAGTTGCCAGCCTGATGATGAAAAATTTTAGCCCTTCTCAATTCAACATACTAGGTAAACAGTTTTGAGTAAAGTCATATTAGTGACGGGACCAGCACGTTCTGGTAAAAGTGAATGGGCAGAAATGCTGGCAATGCAATCACAAAAAGTGGTTATCTACGTGGCAACGGCAGTAGAAAACTCAGATGATCAAGAATGGCAACAACGTATTCAACAACATAAACAACGCCGTCCTCAAGATTGGGCTACATTAGAAGTACCGTACGAATTGTCTACTGTTTTGACTGACGCAAAATCAAACAACTGTCTTCTGGTAGATTCTTTAGGCACTTGGGTAGCAAATCTGCTGGAACAAGATGAGTTAATTTGGGAAAATATTGTTAGAGAGTTTTTAGAAACAGTGCAGTTAGTTGCTGCTGATGTCATTTTTGTAGCTGAAGAAACAGGTTGGAGTGTTGTACCAGCTTATGCTGCTGGTCGAACCTTTCGCGATCGCCTAGGTCATTTAGTGCGTCAGTTGGGAGGAATCAGCCAAGAAATTTATTTAGTGACTGGGGGTCATGTTCTGAATCTGGGTTTGCTAGGTTCCCCTTTGCCTAGTCGAGGTAACTAAAGACCTGACTTCTTTTTGATGAGAAAGTAACCAATAGTTAACAACTTAGTAACTTTTCTTAAGAGTTTATTTAAAATTCCTCATCTAAAAACTAAAATCTACAGTCTAGAATGATTAGCATGGCATCACAAAAAGACGTAAAAAGATACTTAGCTTACTGGTTCCAGCTAGGCAAGAAAGTTGTTATCAACAACGGTGCGGCAACCTTACTGCCGCAAAAGGTCATTTCTGGTGACCGTTACAGTGATGAATTTGAAGAGTGCTGGCAAAGAATTATTTCACCTGAATCGGGGGACTGCTACTTAGAAGGTACGCACGAAACCATTTCAGAATTACTGACACCTGCTTGGGATTTGTCTCCTTGCTCTCGTTGCAGTATGCCAGTACCAGTGAAAAACGTGGGTATGCCTCCGTTGCTGTGTCCATGCTTTGATTTAATGGGCTGGCCTAATACAGAATTACCGGGACCTCGCTCCCCAGTCAATAACCAGGAGCAACTGAGGGCAATTCGCGACCGGCTTTTGAATAATCTATCATCAAGTAGCAGTTAAAGATTTACTCATCATTTACTCATCGTATGACACAAAGGTGCTAAGTTTGCTTGGCGTCTTTGTATCTTTTTTGTATTATTTAGTACCTGATAGTATTTTAAGATAGTGATTTTTGTTAAAATTCTGGATAATTTATAAATAAAATAACCTCCACAAAGATAGACATTCTGGCAAAAGAATTTTGCATTTTTCCGTGCCACTATAGAGAATAGAGTGCCAAATTCAGCAAGAGGAAGGCAAAATAAGGCTGTGCAGATAACATTTCTAGGGACGAGTTCCGGTGTACCTACGCGATCGCGTAATGTTTCTAGTGTCGCCCTGAGGTTACCACAACGCGCTCAGATGTGGTTATTCGATTGTGGCGAAGGGACTCAGCATCAAATTTTGCGGAGTGAACTAAAAGTCAGTCAACTCTCCCGAATTTTTGTGACTCACATGCACGGCGACCATATTTTTGGCTTAATGGGTCTTCTCGCCAGTTGTGGCTTAGCAGGAAATGTACAACGCGTTGATATCTATGGTCCACCCGGATTAAATGATTACCTGCAAGTCGCCTCGCGCTGCTCCCACACCCACTTTTCTTATCCTGTCAAAGTTCACGCCGTACGTCCAGGGGTGATTTACGAAGACGATGAATTCATAGTCACCTGTGGTCTTTTGCATCATCGCGTGACGACCTTCGGCTACCGTGTTTGTGAGAAAGACAGACCAGGACGTTTTGATGTAGAAAAAGCCAAAGCGTTGCAAATTCCTCCTGGTCGCATTTACGGTCAACTCAAACGGGGTGAAGTTGTGACTCTTGCTGATGGGCGAGTGATTGATGGTAAACAATTCTGTGGACCTACGGAAACTGGACGCAAAATTGCTTATTGTACAGACACAATTTATTGCGACGGCGCAGTCGAATTAGCACAAGATGCAGATGTGTTAATTCACGAAGCGACCTTTGCTCATCAAGATGCGGAAATGGCTTTTCAACGATTACATTCCACAACCACAATGGCGGCGCAAACCGCTTTAACTGCTGGAGTACGTCAGCTTATAATGACACATTTTAGTCCTCGCTATGCTCCTGGAAATGAAATAGACTTGAAAGATTTACTTCAAGAAGCTCGTACGATTTTTCCAAATACTGACATAGCATATGATTTTATGACTTATGAAGTACCTAGGCGGCGGGATAACGAATTAAATAAGGCGGAGGCTATAGCTTAAAACAGTAGACAGTACACAGTGACCAGTACACAGTACACAGTACACACTGATAACTGATAACTGATACTGCGCTTCCTTGATAACTGATAACTGATAACTGGTAACTGTTCATTTGTGTCTATCTTCACTAAATCTTTAATTCTGATGACCGAATAAATAAAAAAAAATCGGTTTTTGATTTCCTCGCAAGTCAATTCAAACACCTGTCTACAAGTTTCAATATATAAATATCAACCTTTAAAGCTGCTTGCTACTCAGCATACTGTATACAATTGTTAGTTTGATAAAACTGTTACCCATACAAACATATCAAAAGATTTGCTTGTTACCATTGAACCACTGATTTGATGATTGTCAAATTCCAAATCTTCAAACTTTTGCTTTACTTATCTTGTTCTAACAAGCATTAAGAGCGAGTTGCAAAAGATAAACATATAGATGAACAGTAGATGTTTGAGTATTCTTCAATACTAAGAATTTTCGATGCATAACTATTTGGAAAAAATCTTCTTATCAAGATAGTGCAATATTTCTGACAAAATTAACAGTATGACAATGATTGTATAAAAAACTTATGTTAGAACTACCAAGTCACAGAAATAGATTAATAACGATATGGTAAAGATAGACAAATAGGATTGACTATTTCAGCATTGTTCACTTAGGTTTAAATGAAAATAAAAATATTTGAGTAGAGGTTACATCTTGTCACCGTTATCGTCTTGAAGAAAAGTTTCTTACTTTTCATAGATGTTGTTCAAAATTTTAACTTTAAATTCTGTCTGACTTTTTAACGTATTTGGAAAATTAAGCTGAATGTTCTCGCTAAGTTGGAATAGTGTATGGTGTAGAAAAAAAGAAGGAGTTTATCAAGTCACAGAAGTTCAGAGTTAGTTTTTAGTAAAATTTTCTACCTGCACTTGTTTGATCTCCTCCAAAAAATTTCTCACAATTTTGTAGAAAAAGTAATTTGATATAAAGAGGACTTTGATTGTGGTTGACATGAGTCTGGAGCATAAACAAATAGTTATTGCTTCCCCACAAAGCAAGGCTAAGAGCAGAAAACTTTCTACAATTCTGCTTCGGCGACGCTTGCGAATTTTGGGGGTTTCTAGCATAGTTATGTCGGTTGCTAGCGTTCTGGCTTTAACTGCAAAACCGACATATCAAAGTACTATACAAATATTGGTAAGTTCTAAGCTAAATGAAGGGGTACAGTTAAGTCATACCCAAAAGGGAGCACAAAGCAATTTGACTGACTCTGATGTAGAAGTTATTGACTACACGACTCAACAGAAGCTCATGCTGAGTTCCAAGCTGATTCAAAAAGCAGTTGATTTACTTCATTCTGAATATCCATATTTAACAGTTGAACATATCAAAGGTAAGAAAGGTCAACAGGGACCTTTGGTGATTACTCCGTTAGAACAACGGATCGCAGAAAATAAAGCGATTAATCAAGTTTTTGAAATATCTTTTAAAGACAACGATGCAGTCAGAGCACAAAAGATTCTTCAATCTTTACAAAAGATCTATCAAGAACATAACATAGAGCGACGAAAACAGAGTCTTTCCAGAGGGCTAACTTTCATCAATCAAAGACTGTCCGAGGTGAAAGACAAAATGAATCAAGCTGAGAGAAATTTAGAAAAGTTTCGTAAAAAACATCATTTAATAGACCCGCAGCAACAAGGTAAAATTCTTCTAGAATCTCTTGCTGATATTACAAAACAGATCAGAATCACTCGTGCGCATCTTAAAGACTTACAAGCTCGTTACGACAACTTAAA
The DNA here is from genome assembly GCF_012912105.1 of Brasilonema sp. UFV-L1. Taxonomy (GTDB): domain Bacteria; phylum Cyanobacteriota; class Cyanobacteriia; order Cyanobacteriales; family Nostocaceae; genus Brasilonema. The sequence continues at coordinate 52,891 of NZ_QMEA01000137.1, read as the reverse complement.
ACAAGAATTATCATCTTTATCCAAAAATGAACTTATTTCTTTTCGCTTGAGTCAATCAACCCGTTACCAAGCACTACTCAATGAAATTCAAAAAACCGATTTGGCTTTAGCTCAAGAACGGTTACGTTATACAGATAATTATCCAGAAGTCCAAAAACTGATACAGCAGCGACGTACTCAAGTAACGCTACTACAACAAGAGATTGAACGAACAGTAGGAGACAAAGCTGGGGAAGCGATATCCGATAATTTTTTCACACAAAAGTCACTAGATACAAAGATATTGTCTGGTACAAAAGAAGCACAACAGACTGCAAGACAAGTCACAGAAGGTGATTTCAAACTTGTAGAAGAGTTCATTAAGGTTCAGACAGCAGTCTTGGGATTGCGTGCTAATGAAAAAAGTCTTGCTAATTCAGAAGCAGAAATTCGCGCTGAACTCACTAAATATCCAAGTTTGATAGCAGAGTACAACCGTTTGTTACCAGAGGTAGAAACAAATCGCAAAACACTTGAGCAACTTATGGTAGCGCAACAGTCTTTAGGATTGAAGATGGCTCAGAGAGGGTTTAATTTCCAAGTCTTAGAAGAACCTCAAGTGGGAACTTATTTCATAAATAACAAGAAACTATTTCTATTACTTGGAGGAATGTTATTGGGACCGATTTTTGGTATTGCTGCAGCCCTGATATCAGAATCCAATAATATTATTTCTTCCCCAGAAGAGTTACAAAGTCTGACAAATCTCCGTTTATTAGGAGCAGTTCCAAAACTACCACATTTTAGTACGAGAAAGAGGTTGTTTCACCTACCTTTGCAGCGAATCAAGGCTGGTTTATCATCACAACCTATATCTGATGAAAAACAGCTCAGCGTCTACGGTTTGTTACCTTCCCATGAAACGCTCGATATGGTGTATCAAAACATTCGGATATCAAAGTCTTCTGTTCCTTACAAGTCTGTGATGTTGACTTCAGCAATATCGGGAGAAGGAAAATCAACTTTAGCGTTGGGACTTGCGATGAGTGCTACCCGTATGCATCAACGAGTTCTGTTGATTGATGCAAATTTGCGACAGCCAAATTTGCACAAAATCTTGGGATTAACTAATGATTGGGGTTTATCTTTATTGTTAGTCGAGGAAACAAATTCCTCTGCTAAGGAATACATCCAGCCTATTCATCCTTCTATTGATGTTTTGACTGCTGGACCAACACCTGAAGATATAGTTAAGCTCTTGAGTTCTGCACGGATGAAAGAATTGCTAGAATTTTTCAAGCAAACTTATGATGTTGTGATGATAGATACTTCTTCGATTATTGGCACAGTTGATGCCAGAATTGTAGCTTCTCTTTGTGATGGAATTGTCATGGTAGGGCGGATGGATCAGGTGACTTGCAAAGAAGTGATTCAAGCGACAGAAATCTTGAGTAATTTGAATTTAATTGGGATGATTGCTAATGGAACAGAGCGTTCCTTGTAAGTCTCTCATTTTATATTTCGGCGTTTGTTTCATTCATAAAATGTAAGAATTCAGGAGTCAGAATCCAGGAGCGGAGGCTGGTGGCTCCGCTTCTGACTCCTGAGTGCAGCAATTCTTACCATAAAATTAACTTGTGAAGCGTCATGTGATAAATTTTTAAAAATACCCTGACCTGGAGTCAGCAAATTGTACTGTATTGCTTCAAAATTAATCTTCATTATGAAGGCGATCTGCCGAAGCGCGTAGCGTGCGCTTTGCGCTCGTAAGGCAAGCGGAGCGCTCCGGCCCCCTAAGGGGCTAGCTATCGCCTGATTTTTATCTATTTACATTAGAAGATTGCAGTGAAGTTTGGCGGACAGAATCTTCTGCCCCGAACCCACCAGAGTTTCACTGAAGAAATCTTAGTTCACAAATATCCTTCTTTTTCAGCAAATTTTCGTAAACGAGGAAGACACTGGCGTTGATAAAAACTACTTAAAGTAGAAACAGACAGACCAAATTCCGCTGAAAGTTCCTTCCAACTGACTTCCGGTGGCATACGTTTCAAAATTAACACTTGACAATTTGCTTGCGGACATCCTTGAATGTGTGTTTGGCGTAATTCTCCATCAGCATCTTTCTCTACCCACAACTTAACGTTTTCTAGAATCGGAGGAACATCAGGTTCAGCAGCAAGGTTATCTATAGGATCAACGATTTCACTTGCTTCACCTGAACGAAACCGATTGATGTTAGGAGAGACTGTTCTGGCTTGTTGTTGTTGATAGTCGCGGTAAAAGTCTTGTAGTCTGCGTTTTAAATAAACATTCAACCAAGTTGTCACACTACCTAAAGATGAATTGTATGTTTGACCTGTTGTTCCTTCACAAATATTGCGGCAAAAATATAACCAGGTTTGTTGCAGTGCATCCTGATAGTAGGGAGTTGTTTCTCTCCAGAGTTTGCTATAAGTTAAGCGAATGATTCGCGTGAGCAGTTTTTGACGTTCTGGGCTACCGGGTGGGTGTCCACAGGCTTCGTCAACTAAGCAGCGTAACAATTCCTCCAGTCGATCCATAGCATTTGTGGCAAAACAGAACAAGCATTTTTAGTATTACTCAAAAAGTGACTCTCTAGTATTACCCCTTGTAGTAATATTACATGCTGTATTGTTTTGATTAACTCCAACAACACTAATCAAAAATCAGGGCTTTTTATAAAAACTTCACAGCAAATTTGACTAGAAAAGAGCTTTATGAGTTGCTTTATTTTACTCAATTCTTTTGTAAGCTTGTTTTAACCCGCCTTTAAAAATTCGATATTGAGCTTTAGCTTCTCTCCTAGCCATAACGAATGTTCCATGTGATCTCTGACATCATCGCCTGTTTCAGGGTGGATTAAAATATCTAACCCCTCACGATTGAGCATTAACCACGGGAGTAGCTAACAAACCGGATTAATTCGGAGGGAAACGGGACAAACCGAAGTACCCAGCTACGCCAGACTTCATCGTTTCTTCGATGAGAATCGCTCTGAATGTCACAACCTCAATAGGATTCGCTAGTCCTAAGCGGTTAGGAAAGGAACATTGCCTAGTTTGTGAAGGTGAAACACCTATTCCAGTGCCAAGCATCAGAGCAAAGTTAAAGCAAACGATTACCCTAATTTAGGAGTGCAGAAATGCAAACAAATTACGTATTTCTTTTAAATGCTGACAAAACGCCACTAGATTTAATCCATCCTGCCCGCGCCAGAGAACTTCAATCGAAAGGCAAAGCACGAGTATTTCGCCACTATCCCTATGTTTTGATTTTGCAACACCAAATTATCAATCCATTCACAAAGTCTTACTCAATCAAAATTGATCCAGGCTCGGTGTGGACAGGATTTGTTTTGCAATGTGGGGATGAAATTTTGTTTCGGATGGAGTTAAAGCACCGCAGCTTAAACATTAAATCTGACCTAGAACAACGCGCTGGGTTTAGACGTGGTAGACGTTCACGCAATTTGCGTTATCGTCAAAAACGATTTAATCGTAAGCGTCCCCAAGGCTGGTTGGCTCCATCATTAATGCATCGTGTGTTAACCGTTGAGACTTGGATTAAGCGGTTTATTCGTTATTGCCCAGTAAACTGCATTGAAATTGAGCAAGTACACTTTGACATGCAAAAAATCATGAACCCCGAAATTAGCGGTACGGGGTATCAGCAAGGTACATTAATGGGCTACGAAGTTCGCCAATACCTACTTGAAAAGTGGGGACGAGAATGTGCTTACTGTGGTGCAAAAAACGTACCACTAGAGATTGAGCATGTTTACCCAAAGTCAAAAGGAGGAAGTGACCGAGTTTCCAATTTAACTCTCGCTTGTCACCAATGTAATCAAGCTAAAGGAAATCAAGATATTCAGGATTTTTTGTCAGGTAAACCAGATTTGTTAAAACAAATCTTGGGGCAGATGAAACGTCCGCTAAATCATGCAGCAGCAGTGAATTCTACGCGCTTTGCGATTGTTGCAATGGCGAAAAAATTATGCGGTGCAGTCAAATGTTGGACTGGCGGCAGAACTAAATTTAACCGCACTCAACAAGGATTGGGAAAGAGCCATAGTATTGATGCAGCTTGCGTAGGAGAGTCTGGCGCATCAATCAAATTACAAACACATCAGCCATTGATGGTGTTTTGCAAGGGACATGGGAACCGCCAAGCCCGTCGTGTTAATGCATCTGGGTTTCCCGCAGTAGAGAAAGCAAAAGATATATTCCACCACGTAACGGCTGGTGACATCGTAAAGGTTCAAATTACAAAGGACAGAAAGAAAGTGAAGGCAGGGATTTATACCACACGGGTCAAAACTCCTACCTGTAAAGGATGCGAAGTTTTGATTGATGGAAGTCGCGTCACTCTATCAACAATGAAAGACATTGTTTTTGTTCACCGCAGCGATGGGTATAGTTATGGTTTGCTGAAAAATTCCTAATTGCCCCGATTTACTCCAAATTTTCGCTATCTAGTAAATGGACACTTTAGAGCGTTTTTCAAAGCAGCATATTAAAGTGTGGTTTAATTTTGGTGATCAATCAACAGAGGTCTGTTTTGGCAACTATTCAGTGTAGAAATGTGACGTTTTCCAATATCCAGGCGATTCTGTTTGACAAAAACGGTACGTTGGAAGACTCAGAAGCTGATTTACGTGCTTTTGCACTTAGAAGCGCACGGATAATTGATGCCCAAATTCCTGGAATTGGAGAACCATTGTTAATGGCGTTTGGTGTTAATGGCGATCGCCTCGATCCAGCAGGTTTAATAGCGGTGGCGAGTCGTCGTGAAACAGAAGTCGCCGCTGCAGCATATATTGCAGAAACTGGACGGAGTTGGTTTGAGTCGTTAAGTATCGCTCGTCAAGCTTTGGAGGATGCTGAAAAATATCTTGGCAATACACCTTCACCTTTGTTTGTTGGTAGTTTGGAAGTGCTAAAGTCTTTGTCGGAAGCTGGATTAAAATTGGGGATTCTTTCAGCAGCGACAACCCAAGAAGTGTGTGCTTTTGTCAAGCATCATCAATTAAGTGATTACATTCAATTATCTATGGGAGTTGATAAAGGACCAAGTAAACCAGATCCAGTTTTATTTTTGCAAGCATGCGAAGCTTTAGGAGTCCAACCAAGTGCCACGTTGATGGTAGGAGATTCTGTGGGTGATATGCAAATGGCGCGTCATGCTAAAGCTGCTGGTTGCATTGGTATCACTTGGATAGGGAAGGCGGAGAATGTTAAAGGTGCGGATGTTGTGATAAATCAACTCGATGAAATTCAAGTTGTCAGTGAATGAGACATTATCTGGCGGGAGCATCCAAATTTGGCAAAAACGCCCGTAAGCTATAGCCTGGACGGCAGTTGCTACGATCAAAGTTAAGAAAGTGTAGAGTGGATTCCAGATAAATAAAGTGTTGTCTGCTAATTCATACTTTGATTCAGCAACGTCTTAAAAAGTGCATAAGTTGATTTCAGTGAAACTTATTTAAAGATTGAGAAGGAAAACTTCTGTCAAAGTTATTCTAAATCCAAAAAGATTCTATTCTCTAGGTGAAATATGACTATCCAGGTGAGTAATCTACCTTTCGATATCACTGATGCTCAAGTAAGTAGGTAGGCGTGAATAAAGCGTACTATGTAACAGAATGTAAATGAGTCAAAACCCTTGCGATTGCTTCACTTCGCTTCGCTTCGTTCGCAATGACATAGTTAGAAATTTTCGCGCCCACCTACTTAGCTGACCTAAAAGCTAGATTTTCAAGCTTTGGCAAGATTGAGACATTTGAAGTCATGACCGTTGAAACCGTTAAAATAATAATAGTACAGTTAGACAGTGGTGAAGACGCCGCTATTGAAGCTTTAAATGGAATAGAGTCGCCCGAAAGGAAACCTAAACATAAAGGTCCAATGGGCGAGGGGCCAAAGGATAAAGAAGGAGGTGATGGTCCTCGTCTCCAAGTTAAAAAACAAGATGACGGAAAAAAACAAGATGACGGAAAAAAACAAAAAGGAAGTTAAAAAACAAGAAGAGAGCGGATCCTAGATGAAAGAGGTACAGTTCTAAGCAGTAAAATTATCATTTTAACAATGCTTTTCCTCGGTTTTTAGCTCAATTTGCTGAGGAGTGATCCAATTTTGATCACCCTCAACTGTTCTACAGGTAGTACCAGAATTTGAGCAGTGTTATCTCATTAGACATCTCCAAAAGTGAGTCTGAAATTCTTATGGGGCTTAAGCGTAAATCTAGTTTTTGGAGATGTCTATTTGACCCGACTTTCTCTAACACCATCGCAGAGATTCCTGTTTTTATCTCTGCGATTTGCACTAGGGTTATGCAGGTAGTCCCATAGCCAATCGCAGCTTTTTGTAAGCAGTTCTTTGGGATCAACAATTTGCCACAATTTTATTGTGCCATCCGCTCTGCTTGCGGCAAGCCATTGTCCATCCGGACTAAACGCCACACTATAGACACTTCCTTGCTGCATGGAGATCGTAGCAATAAGTTTGCCCGTTAAGTCCCACAATTTTGTGGTGCCGTCATTTCCGGCAGTAGCCAATCGCTGACCAGTTGGACTCAACGCCATGCTCCAGACTTGCCCCTGTTGTGTAGCAATGGTGGTAATAAGCTTGCCCGTTAAGTCCCACAATTTTATGGTGCTGTCATCTCCGGCAGTGACTAATTGTTTGCCATCTGGACTGAACGCTACACTCTTGACCCTCCTTTGCTCGGTTGTCATCGTGGTAATAAGCTTGCCCGTCAAGTCCCACAATTTTATGGTGCTGTCATTTCCGGCAGTGACTAATTGTTTGCCATCTGGACTGAACGCTACGCTCCAGACACTTCCTTGCTGCGTAGTCATCGTGGTAATAAGCTTGCCCGTCAAGTCCCACAATTTTATGGTGCTGTCATTTCCGGCAGTGACTAATTGTTTGCCATCTGGACTGAACGCTACACTCTCGACCCTCCGTTGCTCCGTAGTCATCGTGGTAATGACCTTGCCTGCTAAGTTCCACAATTTTATGGTGTCATAAATTCCAGTGGTAACGAGCTTTTGGCCATCTGGGCTAAATACCACACTATAAACAGACCCTTGCTGTGTAGTCATCTCAGCAGTGCGGTTGCCTGCTAAGTTCCACAATTTTATGGTGCTATCACTTCCACCGGTAGCCAACCGTTGGCCATCCGAACTAAACGCTACACTATAAACAGGTCCTTGCTGTGTGGCAATTGAAGTAATGGGTTTGCCCAAATCCCACAGCTTGGTGGTACCGTCAGACCCAGCAGTAACTAGCCATTGACTATTTGGACTGAACGCCACACTCAAGACACTGCCCTGCTGCGTAGCAATCGAAGTAATGGGTTTGCCTGTTAAGTCCCACAGTTTTGTGGTGCCCTCAGATCCGACAGTAGCGAGCCATTGCCTATTTGGACTAAACGCCACGCTCCAGACTTGCCCCTGTTGCTTAGTAGTGGCAATACGCTTGCCCGCTAAGTCCCACAGTTTAGTAGTACCGTCCTTGCCAGCAGTGGCAATACGTTGACCATCTAAACTAAACTTTACATCAAAAACACTGCCCTGCTGTGTAGAAATCGAAGTCATGAGTTTGCCCGCTAAGTCCCACAGTTTAGTAGTACCATCGTTGCCAGCAGTGGCAATACGTTGACCATCTGGACTGAATGCTACGTCATTGATACCCCTCTGCTGTGTAGGAATCGAAGTAATGGGTTTGCCCGCTAAGTCCCACAGTTTAGCAGTGCCGTCCTTGCCAACAGTAGCAATACGCTGACTGTCCGGGCTAAACGCCACGCCAGAAACATCACCCTGCTGCGTAGCAATCGAAGTAATGAGTTTGCCCGCTAAGTCCCACAGTTTAGCAGTGCCGTCCTTACCAGCAGTGGCAATACGTTGACCATTCGGACTAAACGCCATGCTCAAAACTTCTTTTTGCTGCGTGGTAAATTCGACAATAAGGTTGCCTGTCAAATCCGACAACTTTACATTGCCGTCAAGTCCGACAATAGCCAACCGTTGGTCATCAGGGCTAAACGCCACTTTCCGAATACTTGTCTGCATACTTTGCCATCGATTGCGTTCTCGAATCTCACTCGCAACCCAAGTCAGCATACCAACAGTCTGATCATTTACATCCTTACGTCCAAACAACAAATGTCTACTTTGTTGCTCTGCATTCACAGCGTCTGTCATCGCTTCAAGCTGCTGATTAGTGAGTAGATTCACCTTTGCTATTTGGACTAAGGTTAAAATGTAGAGTTTTTGGAACTCTGTCCATTGAGCGAATGCAAAAATGCCTGCTGCACTAATTAATAGCGCAGCACTCACTGCGCCAGTTACACTCCTAGCCTGCCTTATCTCTCGTTGTCGAATGCGATCGCGCCGTCCTACACTAGCATCAATAAACTGATTGGCTGCGTCACAAAACCCACCCAACACCTGATTAAATGCCTCATTCCGTCTGAGTTCCAAAGCTTGCTCTAGTCTTGAGCCACTCCACAGTTCATCATCTGCTTTCGTCTTTTGCCACTGTGCCACATCTTCATTTAAACGGTTGCGCAGGGCGATGCTGTTACGATTTTCTCCAATCCATTCATTCAACCGTGTCCAAGAAGTTAACAAAGCTTCATGGACAATCTCCACGGTGGAGACTTCAGAATGAGGTTGACGATCGCTCACTAACAAGTTTTGATCAATCAACTGAGTCAACACTTTTTGTTCGAGTGGATCGTTAAACTCAAATCGCATCGCCCGTCTACGAACGGGTTTGCACTCAGTTCCCGATTCTTCATCCCCACCAATCTCAACGAGCCTCAAAAATATGCGTTGCATGCATATTTGCTCTTCTGTTGTCAAGTTGTTGTAAATTTTCTCAACTCGTTGGTGGAGTGCGCCCCACACGCCACCCAACTGCCGATGGGTATTGATATTGAGAGTGCGATCCTGAATATCGTGATTTTTAACTTCTGTTTCCCACAGTGAACTACCCAACACCGACCTGAGTACAGGTACGGTGTGGGCTTCCGGCGTCATTGACAGATGCCCCTTTTCCTTTCGGATAGGTGGTCTTACTCCGCCTCGGCGCGGCAAGAACGGGGTTCCCTCCGTCCAAAGATAATATCCGAATTCCTTCATTCGTGATGTTCAGTGCTGCATTACCATCACGCTCATGATGAGCATTGCACGATGGACAATCCCATTCACGAATATCAAGCGTTAACTCGTCAAGAACATGACCGCAGCATGAGCAGGTTTTGGAACTGGGGAAGAACCTCCCTATTTCTACAAGTTGTCCTTCTTTAGATTTCAACTTGTAGTCAAGGAAGTTAACGAACATTCCCCAACCTACATCGGATATGGACTTTGATAATTTACGGTTTCGTACCATTCCCTTAACGTTGAGATTTTCCACAACGATGACTTGACTATCGTCTACCAGTTTTCTACTTAGTTTATGTAGAAAGTCTTGGCGGGAATTTGATACTCGTTCATAAACCTTGGCTACTAGTTTTCTATATTTGTTTCTTGAATTACTGCCTTTAACTTTACGGGCAAACTTTTTCTGTTTCCTAGCTAGATTCTTTTCATGGCGTTTTAGGTGTTTTGGGTTTGAATGCTTGGTAACTTGTTCGCCATCATGAACAATAGCAAAGTCTTTAATGCCCAAATCAATACCAAGTGTCTGATCACCAGATGGTTGACCTACACCACCCTCAACCTCAAGCAAGATTGAAGCAAAATATTTATCTGTAGAAGTTTTACTGATGGTAACTGTCTTAACTTTTCCCTCGATGAGTCTATGAAAGACTGCCTTCACAACACCAATTTTAGGAATCTCCAAGTAGTTGCCCACAACTTTAACATTTTGGGGATATTGGATTGATTGCTTGTGGTGTTTTGATTTAAACCTGGGGAACTTAGCCCTACCCTCAAAGAAATTTGAGTATGCTTTGTTTAAGTTGATAGCTACGCACTGTAGAACAGCAGAATAACAATCCTCTTTCAACCAAGGATGTTCTACTTTTAATTGAGGCAAGTAAGCTTTGTAGACACTCAGTTTTAATGACTTTCCAGTTTCTTCATAGTGTTGGATACAGGCATTTAAGGCGTAGTTCCAATACCAACGCGCACAACCAAACGACTTGGCTAGAGATATTTCTTGTTCAGTTGTTGGGTATAGTCTGACCTTTATTGCCTTCAACACTTTAATCACCTCCGACGCATTGTCCCCTAATTTTTTGCCAGCCCTATTACTTCGAGTACTCGTCTTGGAACACAGATCAATAAAACAAGGGCTGGCAAAAAATTTCGTGTAAGACCCCCGCCTTGTTATAGCTATGATCGCCTTAACGAGGAACCATTGAGGAAACAAAATGAAGGATAAATATATTCGAGTTAGAACATCAGAAAGAAGATTAAATAAGTTACGTTTATATGCAGCTTTAACAGAAAAGACAATGACTCAAGTAATTGATGAGATGATTGACTCGTTAAAAATCCCAGAAATTGACAAAAACGAGGGTACCCCATTCCCGCGTTAACCGACGGTCAACATAGGTCAGGGTCGGGGTCTAACACGTTTGCGCAGCGCCCCGAAGGGGCTAGAAATTGAGCCAGCCCTATTACAACGAGTACTCGACTTGGAAGACAGATTAACAAAACAAGGGCGTAGCGGGGTTCCTCCTTGTGAAAAAGAGCCAGCCTTATAACTACGAGTACTCGTTTTGGAACACAGATCAACAAACAAAGGAAGCTCCCAAGGGGAGCCGCTGCGCTAAGGCTCTTTTTCTTTGCCCAAATGCGACGCTCAATTTCTAGGGGACAATGCGTCGGGTACGCCTCGTTTTTGTCCGGCTATTCATCCCGACACCAAGCTTTCAGCTATGGTGCGGGGCTTCTAGCCGCTTAAGCTAATGTTGATCTACTTATCAAAAAGATATAAAGCACCTGAACTGTTCGTGATCGAAATCAACAAACTATGACTGAACCTGTTATTTCTGTTCACCATCTGAATCACTACTTTGGTGAACGAGAACTGCGAAAACAAGCGTTATTTGACATCAATCTCGACATCTATCCAGGAGAAATTATTATTATGACTGGTCCGTCGGGGTCTGGTAAAACAACTTTGCTAACGCTTATGGGAGGCTTGCGTTCTGCACAAGAAGGTAGTCTCAAAATTCTGGGACAAGAAATGAATAAAGCGAGTAAGAAAGAAATGATGCAGGTGCGACAGCGAATTGGCTATATCTTCCAAGCACACAATCTGTTGACTTTCCTAACAGCCAAGCAGAATGTGCGAATGTCTCTAGAGCTACATGACGAGTATCTAGAACAAAATATGGATAAGATAGCTACCGATATTCTCAATACAGTTGGTTTGGGAAATCGTGTCGATTATTACGCGGATAATTTGTCTGGAGGACAAAAGCAGCGAGTGGCGATCGCCCGTGCTTTGGTGAGTCACCCCAAAATTGTTCTAGCAGACGAACCCACCGCAGCATTGGATAAAAAATCAGGTCGAGATGTGGTGGAACTGATGCAGAAATTGGCAAAAGAACAGGGCTGTACGATTTTGCTTGTCACGCACGATAATCGTATTCTAGATATTGCAGATCGTATTGTTTATATGGAAGACGGTCGCTTAGCAGATCAGCCCAATGCTGCTGCATTAGTGGAGTAGTCGTTGACTAAACTTAAGATACTGCCAAATGACCCACATCAGATGGACTTAAGTGAGAGTGTACAACTTCACCGTCACGAAACCAAACAACACGCTGTGTTTGACGAGCAACATCTGGCTCGTGGGTTACCATCACAACAGTGATACCACTACCATTAAGTTCACCAAAGATATCTAAAACTTCTTGAGTTGTGCGCGAGTCGAGTGCGCCTGTGGGTTCATCAGCTAGCAGTAGAACGGGACGGTTAACAATGGCGCGGGCTATGGCTACCCGTTGCTGTTGTCCTCCAGACAGTTGAGTTGGTTTATTGTTCAGGCGTTTCTCTAAGCCTACTCGTTTGAGAGCTTCTGCCGCTCTATCACGACGTTCGCCAGCTTTTACACCAGCATACACCATTGGCAGCATCACATTTTCTAATGCTGATAGCTGAGATAACAGGTGAAATTGTTGGAACACAAATCCCAGTTTTTTGTTGCGAATCTGTGCCAACTCTGTATCTTCCATTTGAGCAACATCAAGGTTATCCAGGTAATAATGTCCGGAAGTAGGACGATCTAAACAGCCAATAATATTCATAGCTGTAGATTTACCAGAACCAGATGGTCCCATGATGGAACAGTATTCACCTTGTTCCACAACTAAATTAACATCATTGAGCGCCCGCACTTCAGCTTCGCCACTGCCGTAAACTTTAAAAATGTTTTCTAAACGAATTATGACTGGTTGATTAACCGGGTTGGGAACGCGGGAATCAGTCAATGATAAAGTGTTTGCCATAATAAAATGCCATAAAAAAAAATTTAATCTAATTCAAAATGTAAAATTGCTTTAAGCGCTTCTCAATGCCACTATTGGATCGAGTTTAGCAGCACGACGTGCAGGAACAACGCCAAAGAATAAACCAATTCCACCAGAAACACCAACTGCAACAGCAATTGCTACAGGAGAAATTCCGGCTTTTAAAGGAGTCAACGTTGATACGAGCATAATGCCGCTTACACCAATTGCAGTACCGATGATGCCACCTGCTGCTGAAAGAATGATCGCTTCAATGATGAACTGTGACAGGATATCTTGCTGATTTGCACCAATAGCTTTACGCAAACCAATTTCTTGAGTGCGTTCGGTGACAGAGACAAGCATAATATTCATGATACCGATACCGCCGACAAATAGGGAGATACCAGCGACGGCAGCTAGCATAATTGTCAAAGCACCTGTGATTTGACCAACAGTTTGCAAAGCATCTTTTTGAGTGCGGATGGTAAAATCATCTTCGCTGATAATTTTGTGTCGCAGCCGTAGCAAATTGGTCATTTGAAACTCTGCCGCATCAACACTATTACTATCACGAGCAGAAGCAACGATGTAGTCTAATGCAATGCCGTAGGGAGAATTTTTTCCTACAAGCCGATTTGCCGAGGTTGTGATTGGCACTACTGCTGCTTCGTCATAATCAGAACCCAAGCTTGAGCCTTTAGCTTCTAAGACGCCAATAATTTGAAAGCTAGCATTTTTGATTCGCAACTGCTGACCGATGGGATTATTGCTACCAAACAGTCTTTGTGCCAAGTTAGCACCTAATACTGTGACTTGATTGTTGCGCTTCATATCTATGTCGGTAAAAAACCGACCTTTTGCAGTTTCAAAGTCCCGTACCTTAGGAAAGCTGGGAGTTGTGCCAATGATGTTGACATTGGTGTTTCTGTTACGGTAATTAACTACATATCTCCCGTTTAACTCAGGAGCGACTCCTGCTACTGTTGGCACTTCAGAGGCGATCGCCTCTGCATCTTCCAGTACTAGATTTTTTGGCACTTTTGTGCTAATACGCTGAGTTTCGCGATTGCCAGGAATGATAAACAGGACGTTTGGTCCCAATGATTCCAACTGCTTATTGACAAACTTTTGTCCTCCTTCACCAACGCCAATCATAGCAATGACTGAGGCATTGCCAATGACAATACCCAGCATGGTGAGGGCGCTACGTAACTTATTTGATAGCAGGGTTTTCCCTGCCATTTTCATACTTTCTAGGATGTTCATTTCTTCATCTGTTCTAGCTTCTTCTGCATCATGTACTCTGTAGGCGGATTGAGGAATATGCGATCGCCAATTTTAACTCCCTCTAAAATTTGAGTTTGGTCTTTGACTTGTGCTCCAATTGTGATCGGGCGAAACTGAGGTTTATTCTTTGCATCTGGTACCAACACACCTGTGTTTCCTTTTTCTGTCACAATTGCTACAGTTGGCACGAGTAAAGCATCTTGTACTTTGTCACCTAAAAAGGTCATGTCCACGTTCAAGCCAGAACGCAGTTTGTCTAGACCAGTATCAATTGCAACTCGTACTTGGAATAATGTAACGCCTTCTTCCTTTACTGCTTCAGGAGCGATCAAGCGGACATGACCTTTAAAAACTTGGTCAGGATAGGCATCAGCGACAATTTCTACTTGTTGCCCTTGTTTGATTCTGCCTATATCAGCTTCCGGAACACTCGCCAAAACTTCTAAGCCACGTGCTAGAGCAACAACTGAGCTAGAAGTTGCCGAGGCACTGGAAGAAGCTGAAGTTGTCGGTGTAACATATGCACCAATGTTGGCGTACTTCTGCGTGATAACTCCGGAAAAAGGAGCACGGATAATTGTATTGTCTAAATTGACTTGCTCTGTTTTTAATTTAGCTTGAGCAGCAGCAACAGCTGCTTTACGTTGGGCAATTTCTTCAGGGCGAGAACCTGCTTGGGATAGTCGCAAAGCTTCTTGTGATTCAGTAACAGCTGCTTCTTTTTGAGCAATTTCTTCAGAACGAGTCCCACTTTGTTGTAGAGAGAGTCGTTTTTGAGCTTCTATTAAACTCGCCTTAGCAGCATTATCTTCACTAATGGCTTGGTCGAGTAATTGTTTTTTTTCCGCCCCCTGCTGGTAAAGGTATTGATAACGCTTGACTTGTTCGCTTGTATAGTTCGCTTTTGCTTGAGCTGAGTCCACTTGAGCTTGTGCTTGGGCAATTTCTTGAGGACGATTACCTGCACGCGCCAAAGCAAGCTGCGCCTCTGCTTGTGCTAAACGTGCTTTTGCTTGAGCGATTTCTTGAGGACGATTCCCAGCCAAGGTTTGCTGTAACTGTGCTTGGTTCTGTGCTAGATTTGCACGAGCTTCAGTGATTCGTGCTTGAATATCTGCGCTGTCCATCTTGGCAAGAATTTGCCCTTGCTTAACTTTATCGCCTTGCTCAACAAACAACTCTACCAGAGTTCCAGAGTTTTTCGGGCTGATATTTACGCTCTGAACAGGCTGCACCTTACCACTAGCAGAAATTCGCAAAGTGACATCTTTGGCTTCCACTGGGATAGTCAGTGCAGCTATGTCTTGTTTGCTTGTTCCTCGATTCACAACTGTGTATGTTGTGGTTGCACCAATAACTAACATCCCAGCTGCTGCTAAACCAATGAACCAGCGTACTGGGTGCTTAACTTTTTTACCAATTACCGGAATTTCTAAGTATGTAGTCATAATAGCTTGTCATGAAAATAACTTTACTGATTGTTTTTCAGTGAAAGAGTGACAATAGATAATTTGGAGTTTTTATAATTTTTGGAATGAGTCATCATGAAAAAAATAGAGTGATGAATAAATCAGCAACAAATGAATATGTAAGATCACAGTTGCTTAATCTTCCTTCACAATACGACTTTATGCTCATTTGTGACTTCACCTGAATGGGTGACTTTTCCAGGTATTATGGACACAATGCATTTTGCATCAGTTGTGATTATTGTACAAAAACAGCAAGGATGAAAGTAAAATTGCACCTCCATCCCGACATCTGCCAGTTATTTTTACTTTTTTATATGCATAATTTAGCACTTTTCAAATCACTACTTTATGAATGAATCAGGACAAACTTGTCATTAAAAATATCCGTACTCAACGACTGTACAGACACAGAATTGCTTAAAGGTACCGTATTGTTTGTAAGGACACGGCAATACTGTGGCATTGCCGCATGCATATACTTTACACGAGTTAGAATTCTTTAGATTTGCACAATTCTAATCATCTCTTCTAACGATTTCCCCGTTGGGAAGTCTGATGTCCCCATTAGGAAGTTCTACAACTCTTCTTGTAGGAACAACATCTCCATCGGGAATGACAACATCTCCATTGGGAAGTCTGACGTAACCTCTATGAAGTTTGCGTATCTTCTTAGCAGGAACAACATCCCCATTAGGAAGCCTGATGTCACCATTACGAAGTTTGACTGTTCTCGGCTTTGGTTCATCGTCACGATCCCAACCACGATTGTCTCTACGAAGAGGAGGCGGGATAACTTCTGGGCGTTCATCTACAATATAATCTCTCCTCTGTGCATTTGCAGGGTTAGCGAATAAACTTGGAACAAGTACTATAGCTGTTGCTACGACAAGAAATACATGGCGTTGTCGAAACATAAAAGTGCCTCCTTTATTGTTAAAGAACAAGTTGAAAGATGATGAAAAGTTTTTCTGATTTCACTAAGCACTCAGCTGATGGTGCAATCAAGGAGCATCAGGGAATGGTTTTTCTTGACGCAGTTGTTGCAGTTGTTGCTTTTGTTCTGACGTGAAAATGTTTGAGAGTTGCTCACGTTGAGACTGCATAATTTCCTGTATTTGTGTCTTCTGCTCAGATGACAGATTTAAATTTTGTAAGACTCCTCGTTGGTCTTTGTTTTGTTCAACTGCAACTTTTAGCTGTTCTTTTTGCTCTTGTGTCAGAATGCTTTCAATCTTGGAACGAGTACTTTGTTGAACTTCTGTTAATTTAGTTTTTTGCTCTTGTGTTAACTCTAAACCTGGTGGAACAGGAAAGTCTTTCATTCTCACATTTTGAGCTTGAGCATTGGGTTCAGAAGAACTTGGCGTCTCAGCTTTTGGACTTTGACATGCAGTTGCAATTATAGAAATTGAAGTCAGAGTCACAACAAGTATAGGAAAGAATTTTAATTTCATGCACTATCCTATAAATTTAAAAATCTAAATCAGTCTATGTCTTACAATTTCATCATAGAAATCTCTTTGATAAATAACATGGAACAAAAGTCCCAAATTTATACAGGACAAAAGTAACGGTTTCGTTAAAAATGCGTTCCTTTGTCTTCCTGCGAGTTAGCTATCCCAAGGCTGGGGCTTTCTTGATAACTAGGGGTGTAGGGGAATAGGGGTATAAGGGTGTAGGGGACTCCACCAGGCGCGGGATGGAGTTTTAAACAAGGATACCGTGTTTTTTCGCCTTACTTTCGTTTGAAAACACATCTTTTTTTTCTCTTCCCCTTAAAAGAGGAGGGAGGGGGAACTCCGTGGACATTACCGGGCAATCTTGGTCAAAATGCCCACCCTTACCCCCGTCCCGTTGGCGCAGCCGCCCTTTCAGGGCTAGGGACTTGGTAAATAGAGTATCGGAAATTGGCTCAATACCTTATCAAGTACTGGCAAGGGCGGACATTGTTATATCCTTTCACGAAAATCCTGATATATTTCACTTCCCCTGCTTACTCTTCCCTGGTGCAACCCAAGTGCTTGCCCATCATGTTCCAACCTTAAAGTGAAACGATTTAGTGGTTGTCCATGTCTATGGAAAATGAAGCGACATAGATTCGAGCACACAAAGCCAGCACTCCAACTTCTGTTTGCACAACGCGCGCTGGCGCGGAAACCTCCAAAGGCGCACTCTCTCCTCAAGAAGAGCTTCTAGTGTATCCGCAGGAAATATCCTAAATTCTTCTGTGCTCTTGTTTGTAAAATTTTGCTGTCGTCAACTGGGGAAATCGTTTAAGCTAACTGAAAGTATTGTTTCATTCTTGGCAAAGAGGCGGTAGTGTGCCTAAACGAATTGGTTTGATTTCTCTTTTGATTGTTTGTGGTTTGTGTATACCTCAACCCACAAATGCACAAGCACTGATTCCTCATACACTGCAACTTGATGCAGTGAAGTTGGAACAGCAAGGGTTAAGTCTGGCAAAGGAAGCAGCACAACTCGCGCAGTTTCAACAGTATGAACTCGCTCTACCAAGAGCTAGGTTAGCATCACAACTAGCTCCTAAGAACGAGAAAGTGTGGTTTCTGTTGGGTGGTTTGTATGTACAAACTAAAAAATTGGATGAAGGTATTAATGCTCTGAAAAAGGCACAATCTCTCAATCCAAAAAATGGCGATGTTCAGTTGGCTTTGGGTTCTGCTTACTTTCAGCAGCAAAAGTACCAAGAGGCGGTGAGTTACTACCAACAAGGTTTGAAGTTTAAACCCAATGATCCAGAGGGATTGTTTGATTTGGCTAATGCTTACTATATGTTGAGGAAACTTCCAGACGCGATCGCCTTGTATAAAAAAGCTGTTTCCTTTGATAAAAAATTCTGGCCCGCCATTAATAATGTTGGATTAATTTTGTACGAACAGGGTGATGTCCAGGGTGCAATGAAGCAATGGCAAGACGCTGTGAGTATTGAAAAACAAGCGGCAGAACCTTTACTAGCATTGGCAGTCGCTTTATATGCTAAAGGCGATCGCGCACAAGGTCTAGCAATGGGACAAGCTGCTATCCGTATTGATGAGCGTTATGCTGATTTAGATTTTCTTAAACAAAATCTTTGGGGTACACGCCTGCTGTCTGATACAAAAAAATTCTTAGAATTACCTGGCATTCAAGCTGCTCTCCAGCAACGTGAAGAACCTTCAAATTCTACCACCAGGCAACGGAGTATTCCACAATAGAGGGCAGGGAAGTCTTAGGGATGAGGAAAATCTCGTAAGCTCTTTCGGGCACGCTGCGCTTACGGAGAAATTCGCTTATTCACACAGTGAGAAAAAATTTGAATTTATAATTTTAAATTTTGTTTGCGTAGCGTGCCCGTAGGGCATATGTTTGAGCAGCTAGTGAGGCAGAGACTTCTAATGGGTGAATGCGTCAAGCGTGTAGCGCGTGGCACCAACAGCCATATTTTGAATTGCTTTGTCCTTCATAACCACTTGCTCAAAATTGCATCTAATAGTACATATATATTATTCTGTTCAAGAAACAGTAGTCCTGCACACGTATTGTGATTGGGCTACTGTTCCAGGTCTGTTCTTAAGTCAAGGACACTACTATGGAAATGTCCTAAGTGGTGTTTACCATGAGGGAAACATTTTTTTTGTTTCAAATGGTGCGTTTAGTTGTTCTGTTTTGGTAGCAGTGCCAGGATCTGGTCAACAAACTGTTGATGGTCCACAATCGGCTTAGAGATGTAGCCATCAGCACCACTTTGTTTAAGAAAGTTCTCGCGATCGCCTTCCATAGCGTGTGCGGTTACCAAAATAATAGGTAAGATAGCTGTTTGCGGGTCAGCTTTTAACATTTGTGTAATTTTGATACCATCAACAGACTTACCTTGGTAAACACTTTTTGACAGAGAAACATCCATTAAGATAATGTCAACTTCTCCCGATTGGGCAATTTTGATAACTTCTTCTACATTTTCAGTATGTTTTACCTCCAAGCCACCTCGCTTAGTCAAGATTTTGGAAAAAACGCGAGCATTAATCAGATCATCTTCGACAATCAAAACAGTTTTCATGAGAATTTCACTAGGATGTGCTTATTTTAACTAGAGGCACACAGGTCAGTGAAGGGGAGAGTACCACAATCATGAAAACCTTGTGTGCTTTATTTGAAATAATCAATATAAATCTTCGTCAACAAGGATACTACTGCTTTCTATCCTGTGACTATCAAGATTGTGTAATGAAAAGTATTTCATCCGTTATGCTGTGGTTGCTGCAGTCTTCATTAACGGCAAATTCTGTGTAGTAGAAATTTAGGGAAAAAACTCATGGCAAAACAGTTAAACCTTCTCTGTGAGGGACAGGTCATCACCACAGCCTTGCATACCGAGATGCAACGGTCTTATCTCGAATATGCCATGAGTGTCATTGTCGGGCGGGCGTTACCAGATGTGCGAGATGGCTTAAAGCCAGTTCACCGACGCATTTTGTATGCAATGCACGAATTGGGGCTGACACCGGATCGACCCTACCGTAAGTGTGCGCGTGTGGTAGGAGATGTGCTAGGTAAGTATCACCCCCACGGTGACCAAGCAGTGTATGATGCCTTAGTCAGACTGGTACAGGACTTTTCTAGTCGCTATCCCCTACTGGCAGGACATGGTAATTTCGGGAGTGTGGATAATGACCCGCCAGCAGCGATGCGTTATACAGAAACGCGCCTCGCATCCATCAGCCATGAGGGAATGCTGACGGAAATTGGTGAAGAAACGGTGGATTTTATCGGTAACTTCGATAATTCCCAGCAGGAACCAACTGTATTGCCAGCACAGTTGCCATTTCTTTTGCTCAATGGTAGTTCTGGTATTGCTGTGGGGATGGCGACGAATATTCCACCGCATAACTTAGGAGAAGTGATAGATGGGTTAATAGCATTGATCGATAACCCAGAGTTACCTGATGAAAAGTTATTTGAACTTATTCCCGGACCAGATTTTCCCACCGGTGGTGAAATTGTTGGTAACGCAGGAATTCGTGAAGCATACACCACAGGGCGAGGTAGTATTGTGCTGCGGGGAATTGCCCAAATGGAGGAAGTTACCCAAAGCAGGGGGAGCAAGCGGCGAACAGCAATCGTGGTGACGGAATTGCCTTATCAAGTGAATAAGGCTGGCTGGATTGAGAAAGTCGCAGATCTGGTGAATCAAGGTCGTCTAACGGGAATTGCGGATCTGCGGGATGAGAGCGATCGCCAAGGAATGCGCGTCGTGATTGAGCTCAAACGCGATACCAATCCCCAAGAAGTCCTCCAAAATTTGTATCATCAAACTGCCTTGCAAAGTAACTTTGGGGCGATTCTCCTCGGTTTGGTAGATGGACAACCGCGTCAGTTGAGCTTACGTCAACTGTTGCAGGAGTTTTTGAGTTTCCGAGAGCAAACACTGAACCGCCGCTATTCTCATCAGTTAGGTAAGGCGGAAAGTCGGCTGCATTTGCTTGAAGGTTTACTTAAAGCGCTGTCTCATCTGGATGAGGTTGTAGAGATTTTACGAAGCGCTGCTGATGGTACTACGGCAAAAATTGGCTTGCAAAACCGATTGGATATGAGTGAGGTGCAAGCGGATGCGATCTTGGCTATGCCAATGCGACGCTTAACCAATTTAGAACAGCAAAACTTACACAAAGAACATGACGAGCTCAATGAACAAATTCAGAGCTTGCGAAGATTACTAGAGGATAGACGAGAATTACTGAAGTCACTCAAAAAAGATTTGCGATCGCTCAAGCGCAAATACAGTGATGAGCGTCGGACGAGGATAGGCGTAATAAGTGAGGAGGAAGCCAAGGGACAAGGGGACAAGGGGACAAGGGGACAAAGGGACAAAGAAGCAGAGGGTCTAAAATCCACATTCCCAGGCGGTAACCTAGGAACGAGAAATTCTAATTTGGAAGTACCACCAGAAGATGTGGTTTTAGAGTTTACCCAACGGGGATATGTACGCCTGAGGTCTTCATCCCGAAAGGCAAGAGCTGACAATGGTACGTCTGATAATGACACGATTATCCAAAGTGTGTTGACCGACACAGCAAAAGAGTTGCTTATCCTCACTAGTGGTGGCAAAGTTTACCCAGTGAATGTGGTAGATATTCCTCCCACCAGTGGACGTTCTGCAAGGGGGACACCATTGATTACTTTGCTTTCAAATTCTGCTCAGCAGGATGCTCAAGAAGGTGTGATTAACCGCTTTGTATTACCGGATCATCCAGAAAATGGCGAGATTGTTCTGTTGACTAAGCAAGGAAGAATTAAGCGTCTACCCCTGACAGAATTGACGAACCTCACTCGTCGTGGAATAACTATCTTGAAACTCAAAGACGACGATGAATTGTTATGTACTCAGTTCACCACTGGGGGTGAACATTTGGTTTTAGCAAGTTCGGGTGGGCGAGTCTTGAAGTTTGAGGTGAATGACAATCAACTCCCGATTATGGGTCGTGCTGCTATGGGTCTGCAAGGTTTACGCGTGCGCCAGCAAGAGGAAATGGTTGGTTGTGTGACCTCAAGCACAAAGGAAAACCTGTTACTAGTCACTCAATTAGGATACGCTAAACGCATTCCTGTGAGTACTTTGCGGGCAGCAAATCGGGGTGACATTGGAACTCAAACCTTTAAATTCACTAGTAAAACTGACTTACTAGCAGGAATGGTACGAGCAACTGCTGATGCTGAAGTGGTCCTGGTTACTAATCACCAGAGAGTGGTACGCCTGAAAGTGGAAACAATTCCAATTTTAAGCAAAGATGGCACTGGTGAAAATATCCTTCAACTCAGTCGCGAAGAAAAAATCATGATTGTTACCGAACTCTCTAGTCATGCTTAGCTTACAGCGATAAGGGTAGAAAGCCTACGGCGCATCTTAAAGATGCGGACGCCAGAATAAGCATGAGGAAAACCCTCCTGGGCGTGCTGGCGAATGAATGCGTTGCAGCTAAAAGCAACAAGTGCTGTTAGAAAGCGCCAATGACCCTGAAGATTTTTACTTTACGAAAAAATTACATAGGACTTATGCACCATCTGCCACCAAACTGGTTTTGTGAGTTCGTATTTGGTTACGAAACAGATGATTTTTGGTAAAAACCAGGTTTCTTTGCGTAAGTCCTGATACAAATCGAGAAGTTTTAACAAAGCCATAAAAAACATGACACTTCTTCAAAATGTTTGTTATATTTATTTACGTAAGGTAACAAACCTTAAACAATTTAGTTTGGAGTGCCAGTTATGACAAACCCAACAAAAGCTACTATCCCCGTAACTGATGACCGCAATACCTGGCGTTGGGGTTTCACACCTCAAGCAGAAATTTGGAACGGTCGCCTAGCAATGATTGGCTTTCTAGCAGCCGCTTTCATTGAACTGTTTTCTGGTCAAGGTTTCTTACACTTCTGGGGCATCCTGTAAGGTTTAAGACTACAGATTGCTAAGTCATAAATACATACATAAATAAGCAAAAACCTGGAAGTTTTCACAACTCCAGGTTTTTTCACAATATGCTATCGAAGTTTTGTTAGCTTAAGTCCTGCGGAGGCTTGCACCAACATTTAGCTCAAGCCCTAGGAAGACCACACTCAATACAGTTGCTGTTAACGTAAATTGTTGCTCAGAAAAACCTGGTAACTTCTGTGAAGCCGGGTTTCTATTAAGCGTGCTTATCACCAACCATATTGGAACCACACTAGGAGAGACACAAATGTGATTTAACTCCTGCTGGAAAAAGCTTCGAGAAACCTCAGTTGAGATTTCTCTTAAATTCAATCAAAATTCAAACAATTCAATGATTTTTTGAATTTTGTATCTCTTTAGAGGAAGAGCTAAGAATTTCATGCAGTGTGTCCCTAATGCTTTAGGAACGAAAGCGAGAGTCATTTGTCTAAAATCAATAACTCATGACATATAATAGAAGACTAACGGATGTACTCTTTAAGAACGCTGTTGCGATTTGGATGACGTAACTTACGTAACGCCTTAGCCTCAATTTGACGAATTCGTTCACGAGTCACATTGAAAATTTGTCCAATTTCTTCTAGGGTCTTCATACGACCGTCATCTAACCCATAACGCAATCTGAGAACATCTCTTTCACGAGGGCTAAGACTATCGAGGACTTTTTCGAGATCTTCTCGCAGCAGGTTTTTAGAAACTTGGTCTTCTGGTGTTTCACTATCAGACTCAATAAAATCGCCCAGTCGAGAATCTTCTTCTTTGCCAATAGGCGTTTCTAGTGAAATAGGCAGTTGTGCAGATTTTGCAATAAACCGCAGTTTCTCAATGGTCATCTCCATGCGAGTCGCTATTTCTTCTTCAGTAGGTTTGCGACCCATTTCTTGAGAAAGCAGCTTGGTTGTTTTCTTAATCCGGGAAATGGTTTCGTACAGATGAACCGGAAGGCGGATAGTACGTGATTGGTCAGCGATCGCACGGGTGATTGCTTGACGAATCCACCATGTTGCGTATGTAGAAAACTTGTATCCTTTCTCGTGATCAAACTTTTCTGCTGCACGAATCAAGCCGAGACTACCTTCTTGAATCAAGTCTTGGAAAGACAAGCCTCGATTCATATACTTCTTAGCAATTGAGACTACAAGACGCAGGTTAGATTGCACCATCTTGTCTTTCGCTCTGCGACCAATGTGCAGTCGATAGCGAAATTGTGGCAAAGGTATTTGTACCGCTTCTGCCCATTCACTGTCTCGAGGATCACGTGCTAACTGCTGCGAAAGTTTTTCGCGCACTCGCTCTAATTCCAGTAAATCGGCAATCTTGCGTGCCAATTCAATTTCTTCGTCCGCACGCAACAGGCGAATTCGACCTATTTCTTGCAAGTAAAGCCGGATTGAATCTTCGGTGTAATGCTTTTTCTTGCTTTGAGACCGACGACGCCCTTTAGCGGCTTTTCCAGACTTTGCGTCGTCCTCATCAGACTGAGGCTCTAAAAATTCATCGAGTTCGCCTTCATCGCCTGTCAGTAAGTCCTCTTCATCGTCAATTAAGAGTTCTTCTAACTCAATCTCAGGCTGATTTATTATTTCTAGGTCATCAGGCTGATATATATTTTCGAGTACGTTGTTAGCCTGGTTCATGCCGCGTTCCTCATGCTCCTTGCAGAATCAATTACTTAAGACGTGTTTGCTGCTCTTAAGGTGAACTATTTACCAACAGAAGAAAAAGAGTGCTTTTGGCGACTTTGCCTAAGATAACTTGAGAATTTTTACACCTTCATAACGGAATTTTCCCTTAGAGGAAAAGCTTAGTTGAAGGTCAATTCTTAATCCTTAGTCAACACCATGTGTGTTGCACAGCAACATAACTTTTAACTAGCTAGTCTAAAAAAGACCCATCTTGCTAAAAAAATTTAGCACTCCATACAAATGAATATGACTGTTGGGAGATTCTTTTGTAAAGACTGTTCCGATTGTAGCCTGTTTCACAGAAATTGCACTGTTTTTGTGTCGTAATCATGAATTTTTTGAGCAAATTGAAGGCTATTCCACAAAAAGTAAGACATAGAAAAAAGAACCCGTACTTTTGTATTTTCTCCAAAACTTTGTGAAATTGCAGGAGTTGGGTAAAACAAGCGAAAAATCGCGGTTCCTCCAGAAAAATCGCCCGATGAGAGCATTGTGAGCCACTTGCTGTGAGTCCACCGCTGACCTTGCCCAGTTTTTTGTGTCGGGATATACTCGTGTTCCGACTTAGGGAGGACCATGCTTGGGGAGGCAGTAGCCCGAGTCTCCTCCAACCCCAGAGGGGAGCCTAAGCTTCCGGTTGTCGCAAGTGGCGTGCATTTCTGTCCGCCCTTGCCAGTGGGCTGTTGGACGTTAAGCGGAGTTCCAGAGTACCCAGGGGGGAACGCTCCGTTATCGCACAAGTGCGTGAGAACCAAAGACGAGCAAGTCACACAGGAGGGCTGCTGTGCCTAATTGAGGAGCCACTGCGTTTGGGGGGTTTTCCCAAGTCGGTGCAAGTGGCGTCGGACTGGCTCATTCGCAAGCAGGTGATCAAGCGCTAAGGCTTATGAGGCACCGCAGTTTTTCAGCACGAGCAATGAAGCGGTATTCTCATTTCAATTTTATGTTGTCACACCGGCTTCTAACTTGTCCAAGGTCTTACGTGGAACATTTATTACCTATAAACTGCATGTTTTTTGACAAATTAAGTCAAAAAAATGAGTATACTCATTTTTACATTTCCTTTACAAGCTACTGAGTAGAGTTAAGATCGCCATCTGGCGACAAGTATGTCATACACAGCCTATCTAAGGTGGCTTTGTGTTTTCTTCTATTGGGCGTACCATAGGCACCATGAATGGGAATAGAACAATGGTGGTGTTTTGTGGTCACTTAACCTTGTTCTGCCAATCACTTTAACTCAGGAGTCAAGACTTTGGCAGCATCAGTTAGATAGACAAGGAATGTAGACTGAGTCAATTTGCTCTTAATCACACGTTAACGCACTGTTGAAACTTCAACCTTATGAATCTTGACAAACTGTTCTTATTGTATCCAACGATATTTTAATCAATTCAAAAAGGATTTGACAGATAGGACTATCGATAATCACCCACATAACGCCTTATTTCATAAGATAGATGCGAGATATACTATAACTTACTATTCGGCGCAGTGATCCTGGGCATCAAAAACACGAGAGGAAGGTCAGGAGCAAACAAGGAGGTTCTTCATTTTCAAATCAGGCATTCATGGGAAAATCCCACGGTTCTTGCCATGAAAAAGATTTTTTCCTTTGATTGTTGTGCCTGCTTGAGTTGTTGCGTTCTATTCTCAGGCTAGAAAGGAAGAGGGTTTGAGCTAACTTCACTTTTCGTGACATACTTATTTACAATAATTTGCGCTTTCAACGCTTTTTTATAAAAAAAACTCATTATATTTTAAAAATAAATTATTTTTATTAATATAAAAACTTCATAAGTTATACCAAGTGTGAAAAATGATTGCCACAGGCGGACTAGTAAAAACGATTACCAGTGACTCTTTCACAATGACGCACTACGGAGCAGGTGAAAAAATTGGGCTAGTCCGTTGTGAGTTCTTTGTTCGGTGATCACTTTGTTATTTAACGAGAGCCAAAACTTGCTGGAAATTTAGAATTTAGGAGGTAGTATAACTTTGTCTACTACGTGAACAACGCCATTACTAGCTGGAATGTCTGCTTGAATGACTTTAGCATCGTTTACGATGATAGTATTGGTTGTGGTGTTAACCTTTACTGTTACAGCAGAACCTTCAACTGTTTTGACTTGTCCTGATGTCAGTTGACTGGATGTGACTTGTCCGGGTAAAACATGGTAACTTAGAAGCCTCGTTAATTTCTGCTTGTTTTCTGGTTTGAGAAGGCTCTCAACTGTACCTTTTGGTAAAGCAGCAAAAGCAGCATTAGTCGGAGCAAAGACTGTATAAGGTCCTTGTTTTGCCATTTGTTGAGTTAAGCCTGCGGCTTCGACTACTCGTGTTAGGGTTGTAAAAGAGCTTTCACTAGATGCTGAGCGTGCTAGCTCTGCTAGGTTTTTGCTTGCTGTTGGTGTTGTAGGAGTTTCCGCAATTGGAGAAACTGTAGAAAAATCTGCTTTTGGAGTTTGCGCAGTTTGAGGAGCAGTTCTATTATCCACTGTAGGCTGACCACAAGCAGACAAAGCAACGAGGTTAACTGCAAAAATCATGCAAAACAATAGTTTTGCTGAAATGCTTTTGCTTGCTTTCATGGATTATGAATATGGGTATTAAAGAATCCATAACTTTTTACAAAAGTTAATAAAGTAGCTGAGTGCGTTCTTCACTTTTAAGACATAAATTATGAAGTAGCACAACCGACTTCGCTTTGCTGGGTGGAGGTTGGCTTTTCCGGTTTCAACAACTCAGCCTCAAAATCTGAAGAAATTTACAAAAGCGCTCCGAAGTCCAAAGTTTAAAGCTTTGGACTTTCACTTGCGACTTACTGATTAGTCTAACAAGTTATTAGCGAACTTAAAGTAAATAGCTGGTTGGATTAGATATCCAAATCTGTTAAGTTGAGTTTAGAACCGTAAGTTTCAATAAACTCGCGACGAGGTGCGACGCGATCGCCCATTAAAATGGTGAAAATGCGATCAGCTTCTGCGGCGTCTTCTATTTCCACTTGCTTGAAGGTGCGAGTTTCTGGGTTCATTGTAGTTGTCCAGAGTTGTTCTGGCATCATTTCACCCAAACCTTTGAAGCGTTGGATGGTATAGTTGGCGTTGTCGGGAAACTCAGCGATGCGCTGTTGCAATTCGCGATCGCTATAGCAATAGTAGTGATTGCGTCCTCGTTCTACCTTATAGAGTGGGGGACAAGCGATGTAAATGTAACCCTGTTCAATTAATGCTCTTTGATACCGATAGAAGAAAGTCAACAACAGAGTCCGGATATGCGCTCCATCTACGTCAGCGTCAGTCATGATTACAATACGGTGATAGCGCAATTGGGAAGCGTCGAATTCCTCTCCCTTGACTCCCAAACCAAGCGCCGTAATTAACGATTGGATTTCCGTATTTTTGTAGATTTTGGCGTCGTCAGTTTTTTCAATATTCAGGATTTTACCGCGTAAAGGGAGAATTGCTTGGAAGCGGCGATCGCGTCCTTGTTTAGCACTTCCACCTGCTGAGTCTCCTTCCACAAGGTAGATTTCTGACTCTTTGGGGTCTCTAGTACTGCAATCTGCTAATTTACCTGGTAAAGGTGAAGATTCGAGAACCGATTTGCGACGCACCAATTCCCGCGCATGTCGGGCGGCTTCTGCGGCTTTGAAAGCTTGGATAGCTTTATCTAAAACAGAATCAGCAACACTAGGGTGAAATTCTAGGTACTCGCTAAGAACTTCTCCTACAAAAGAATCTACAATTCCCCGGACTTCTGTGTTACCAAGTTTAGTTTTGGTTTGTCCTTCAAATTCCGGTTCTGGCACTTTAACAGAAATTACGCCTGTCAAACCTTCACGCACGTGTTCGCCACTGAGGTTAGATTCATTCTCTTTAATTTTGTTGCGCTTGCGGGCGACTGCGTTTAAGGTGCGAGTCAGAACAGCTTTTAAACCTTCTAGATGTGTACCACCGTCTACCGTGCGAATGTTATTGGCAAAGCCCAGTACATTGTCTGTATAAGCATCAGTACACCACTGCAAAGCAACTTCCACGTTGACGTTGTTACGTTCTCCCTGCACGAAAATGACTTCTTCATGCAGTGGCTGCTTATCGCTGTTCATATAGGTGATGTATTCCCGAATACCGCCTTTATATTCATAAGTTTCTACCTTGGGCGTATCACTTTTAAGTAATTCCAGACGGTTATCAGTAAAAGTAATTTTAACGCCTGCATTTAGGTATGCTAATTCTCGCAGGCGACTAGCTAAAGTCGTGTAATCAAATTCAGTGCTCGTTGTAAAAATTTGGGCATCTGGTTTGAAAGTCACAGAAGTTCCTGTGCGGTTTTCTTTGTAGGGCTTTGCTATGAGTTCCGTGACGGGTATACCCCTCTCGTAGCGCTGGATATGAACCTTTTTATCTCGCCAAACTGTCACTTCTATCCACTCGGATAGGGCGTTGACTACAGAAACACCAACTCCGTGCAAGCCCCCAGAAACTTTGTATCCTCCACTGCCAAATTTTCCTCCAGCGTGTAATACAGTTAACACGGTTTCCAATGCTGATTTCCCCGTTTGGGGGTGAATATCTGTGGGGATGCCTCGACCATCATCTACAACGGTTACAGAACCATCAGAGTTGAGATCCACCTCCACATGGGTGCAGTAACCCGCCAAAGCTTCATCGATCGAGTTGTCCACCACCTCGTAAACTAAATGATGGAGTCCTCGCGGACCT
This sequence comes from Brasilonema sp. UFV-L1, assembly GCF_012912105.1. Classification (GTDB taxonomy): domain Bacteria; phylum Cyanobacteriota; class Cyanobacteriia; order Cyanobacteriales; family Nostocaceae; genus Brasilonema. The sequence continues at coordinate 23,767 of NZ_QMEA01000137.1, read as the reverse complement.
GTGGAACCTATATACATTCCCGGTCTTTTGCGAACGGGTTCCAGACCTTCCAGAACTTGAATCTGAGCGGCACTGTAACTGCTCGTCATGTAAACTCTCCTGTTAAGTGGGGGTGAAATCGCAAAAAAACAAAAAATAGAAAAACACTCCAAAATTGTAACACAAAAGGCTTCATGACGACTTTAGGGCAATTTGAAGAGAAGTTTATGATGGGGATGCACCTAACAAGTTATCAGTTATCAGTTATCAGTTATCAGTTATCAGTTACCAGTTATCAGTTTGAAGAAGAATTCAGCAATTGGTGCAATTCTTGATTCAGAAGAAATAAATAAAGAATTGCGACTCCTGACTCGGTGACTCCTGACTCGGTGACTCCTTTACTGTGTACTGTGTACTGAATTATTGACTAATGACTAAATTAATTGTGATTTGTGGCGCGACAGCGACTGGTAAGTCGGGGTTAGCGTTGGATTTAGCGATGCGGCTAGACTCAATAATTCTGAGTGCGGATTCTCGTCAGGTTTATCGGGAGTTTAATATTGGCACGGCTAAACCTACAGAAGCTGAACAAAAGTTAGTACCGCACTATCTTATAAATATCTGTGACCCCACAGACAATATGACTGTTGCAGACTATCAAGAGCAAGCACAGGCTTTAATTGCTTCTCCTCCAATTATTGAACACGGTGACAAACAGACAAACAGACAAACAGACAAAAAGAAAATTTTTCCCCTTGTCCCCTCTGCTTCTTGTCCCCCTCTTTTCTTAGTTGGTGGGACTGGCTTATACATACGTTCTATTACGCAGGGGATGAAGATTCCCAGGGTTGCACCGCACAAGGAATTGCGATCGCAACTAGAATCTTTAGGTCAAATGCAATTGTATGCCATGTTACAACAAGTTGACTTCATTGCCGCACAAAAGATTCATCCTCATGACTTAGTGCGGACTTTAAGAGCATTGGAGGTATTTTACGTCACTGGTCGCTCAATTTCAGAGCAGCAAGGAGAAACCCCTCCAAATTATCAGATTTTGCAAATCGGTTTAGACTGTGATTCTGCTTACCTTACCCAACGCATTGCACAGCGTACAGAGAAGATGATTGCAGATGGTTTGGTCACAGAGGTAGAATACCTTTGCAAGAAATATGGTGCTGATTTACCTTTACTGAATACTTTAGGATATCAGGAAATTAAACAATATTTGGCAGGAGAGATTTCTTTGGATGAAGCAAAAGAATTAACTGTTTTGCATACACGACAATTTGCCAAGCGCCAACGTACTTGGTTTAGAGCATATCCTCAAATTGAGTGGTTTGATATCGAAAATCCCGATTTACTAAAAGAAGTATGGCATTCTGTAGAGAAATTCATATATCTCCCATAAATACTTTATGTAAACCTAGTAATTTTATGTAAACAACCTATTAAAATACGTTAGTTAAGTGCAAATCGAATCGTGCCTTTACAATTCGGTCATCTTTTTTGTATATACATTATTAAATCTGTACCTTCTTAAAAGAAAAAGCAAAGCATTGACTTGCTAAAAAAAACATGAATAATAGAGCCATAATCTTATTACTGTTTACTTCTTTAACACTCAATCTTTTGTGTTTTGTACTTGGGACTTTTTTCTGGATGAAAAAAGGTGGTTGGGAATATTTTTACAAGAAAATTCTCAACAAAAATTCGCCAAAAGAAGATTATGATCCATACTATCTTCATAAAAAGAGTCTGTTTGAACTTTTGCCGAAATCGGGTTTAGAAATTATTTTTTTAGGAGATAGCCTGACTGAACAAGTTGACTGGTCAGAGTTATTACAAAATCCTAATATCAGAAATCGTGGCATTGGTGGTGATACTACGGATTTGATCCTGAATCGCCTAGACACAATATTAGCATCGAAACCCAAGAAAATTTTCTTAATGGTGGGTATTAATGATATGCTTGGCTTGGGTCAGGCTGTTAAAACTATAGAACAAATACTACTTGTATATTCTGCTATTTTGACGGAGTTTAAAAACAAAATACCGAACACAGAGGTTTTTATTGAAAGCGTTTTGCCAGTTCATAACAAGATAACTCGTTACTGGCAAGACAACAATAATATAGTGCAATTAAATTTACACTTAATAGAACTGGCAAAAGAGTTTTCCTATCAGTATATAGATGTTTATTCTCACGTATCAGATTCGGAAAATCAATTAGATATTTGTTATACAGAGGATGGTTTGCATTTAAATGGTCGAGGATATTTAAAGTGGAAGAATGTTATTGAAAAATATGTAAACGACACTAATCGAACTATTTTAAAAAACATTTCCACTGAAGATGTTTTTACAGAGTGTTAGGGTCAAAAATCAATATTATTACAACAAAGCTTTTATGATCTCCGCTTTCAAAGAAGAAGCGGAGATCATAAAAGAAAAAATCTTTTGGTGACGGGCGAGACAGACGTAATACTACCGACTGACAGCAGCGAAAACTTCCTGAGAACGGGCAATATTCTTACGTACTTCTTGTGCGGAAGTATGTAAAGCATTTCTTTCTGCATCAGTCAGTTTTAATTCCACGACTTCCTCAATTCCGCTATATCCCAAGCGACAAGGAACACCGATAAAAATATCATTTAAACCGTATTCACCTTGAAGATACGCCGCGATTGGCAACAGACGTGACTGATTTCGCAATATCGATTCCACCATTACGTAGGTAGAAGAGGCGGGTGTATAGAAAGCACCACCTGTCTGCATCAGTTCCACAATTTCTGCACCACCATTACGGGTACGTTCCACTAATCGCTCAATCGTCGCTGTAGTTAGCAATTCTGTAATCGGAATACCGTTAACAGTCGCATAACGTGGTAAGGGTACCATTAAATCTCCGTGGCTACCTAGCACCATTGCTTTAACATCAAGGGGACAAACTCCTAATTCCATCGCAATAAAGCTTTCAAAGCGTGCTGAGTCTAACACACCAGCCATACCCATAATGCGATTGCGTGGTAGTCCGATTGCTTGCCATACCAAATAAGTCATCACATCCAAGGGATTTGTGACAACGATATAGACAGCATCGGGAGAATAAGTCATTGCTTTCTTCGCAGCTTCGACTACTATCTTCGCATTTGTTAAAAGCAAATCATCTCGAGTCATGCCCGGTTTACGAGGAAAACCTGCTGTGATGACTACAACATTAGAACCAGATGTTTCAGCATAGTTGGTTGTACCAGTGATTCGACGATTATGCTGTTCAATTCCCCTTGCTTCCATCAAATCCAGTGCTAGTCCTCGGGGCATACCCTCGACAATATCAAGCAACACAACATCTGCCAGATTTTTTTCGGCTATGCGTTGGGCTAAAGTACTACCAACTTTACCAGCACCAATAACGGTGACACGGGGTGAATGACACTTGATTGGGGAGGAAGGGGAATAACTCATATTTGCGAATGGTTGAGTGTTATTTAAATTCTTCAAGTTGATCCAGACGTAACCAAATGTTTGGAGTTGGTACTTTCCCAAACTTTACAAAGGCATAATCACCTTTGATATCTACGATTTCACCCTTGGTCTCAAACAAATAAGAAGGAAAACGAGAGTCACTAGCTTGCGCTTCTAGACTGTTTTCCAGCTTCTCGCGGACAGCACGAACCATATCTCCTCTTTTTACAGCCATGAGTTTCCCTCGTGAGTATGTAAATTGTTTGATTAAGAAAGAATTCAGGAATCAGGAACCAGGAATCAGAATGACTCCTCAAGCAATGCTCGGTTGAATCAATGGCTTTAAGATCCCTACGCTCTTTGGTTCAGTAGTCTCAAATCCGCAGGGGATTTAACCCGCTACTGATTTGGGCTGGCTGAATTCTGACTTCTTCAATCAGGATTTTAGCTCGCATCAAGTCCTTATAAAGCAGGAGTTACTTCCTCCCTATTTGTGTTGGGATATGTCTTATACATTCTTTGCGTAGATATTCAGTTAGTTTTATGGCTGCTATGTTTAGATTCCTTAAATTTTCTACTGATAGTAGCTTCTTCAGAATCCAAAATTGCAACTGTAGGTGCGCGCAGATGTACGCAGATGGTTTTTAGATAACCTTCTGCTCTCATTTGCATTTATTCAAAATTCAGAATCTAAGTTCAGAATTGTATCATATCAATACATGATTTTTTATACATTAAAAATTTCAATATTAAGTTGTAACCTTTTTGATTTTGACTTTTAAATTGCTTATCGTTGGCATTGAACACAATAATGACTGGAACGCCCAGCTAACCGAGTCCGTTGAATTGCTGTACTACAAACTCGACAGGGTTCTCCAGCACGGTTATAAACCCAGGCAACTCCACCGTAGTTACCGTTGACTCCCTTGACATTTAGGAAATTACTGAACGTCGTACCACCAGCCTCAATGCTGGCTTTTAACACTTGAATGATACAAGAGCGCAAACGCTCAATTTGCTCTGGTTGCAAATGTGTACATAATGTTTGTGGCAAAACTCCACTCAGAAACAGCGCTTCATCAGCGTAGATATTACCTAAACCCGCTACTATTGACTGATCAAGAAGTGCTGTTTTTATGGGACGGCGGCGGTTTCGCAGCTTTCGCGCCAAATACTCAACAGTAAATTCAGGTGAAAAGGGGTCAACTGCTAATTTTCTCAAACCTGTAATGATACTTTCTGGTGCAACTCCTGGAGGAACCCACCACATTTGACCAAAGGTCCGCTGGTCAATAAAGCGCAATTCGTGTTCATCTTCAAAAAACAATCTGATTCGTGTGTGCTTGTGTAACAGCTCGTCTCGATGTAGCCACAGAAGTTGACCTGTCATTCGCAGATGAACACCCAGTATAGAGCATGGAGAAGATGAGGAGGAAACGGAGAGTTCGGCTAAGAGATATTTGCCGCGACGATGCCAAGTTGTGATTACACTCCCTTTGATTCGGGTGACAAACTCTTCTACAGAAAACGGGTGGGCGAGTGTGCGATGAAGCAGAACATCTCCACCCGTAATTTTTTGGTTAAGGGTCAATTGATTCAGACCCCGCCGGACTGTTTCAACTTCAGGCAGTTCAGGCATCTTTAATTTAGAAGATAAACAGATGAGGGAGATGGAAGGATAAGGGAGATACTTCCTCATTCTCCTCATCTTCCTCATCATAATCAGGCAAAGCCTGTTATTTCTTCGCCTTTGCTTTTGGAGGTTCAACTTCCAATAGTTCTGCCTGGGCAAAGTTATTGGTGTTGATGCCAGAGTAGTTTACTTTGTCAAAACGGACGATGACTGGGTATTTAATACCGCTTTGGTCAACAGACGCCACGGTTCCTACATCTTGGTACCAGTAGGATTCTGGGCGGAGAACACGCACTTTAGAACCACGTTGAACCATGAGTTTCTTCCCTTTTAGTTATCAATTGCCAATATATAAGGCTAATTGATTTCACTCTACAACCAGGAGGTCTCACTAAGAGGCTTTGTTAAGTTATTTATCTTGCTAAGGGAGGTCACAAAAATGTGATAACTCCCCATTATCCAACTCTTGGTAGGCGACTGTGCGGCTGATGCGCTACTCGAAGTCACGGAATTCCTTACCGTGCCATACCCGTAACACAAAAACGGTATCATCCTCTTGAAGATAGCGAACTACGTAGTTCCCGGCGATGAGTTCACGTACGTTTTCAAGTTCTGGGACGGGACGCCCGATATCCGGATTGAGTACAAGCTTTCCTATTGCTTGCCGAAGCCTGAGTGATACCCGTTCTGCCGCGTTCGAGTCGTTCCTGGTGATGAAGTCGCGTAGCCTTACCAAATCTCTTACCGCGCTTTCTGAGAACTTGAGCTTCATACCTTGGGTGCTTTTTCTTCAGTGACAGTTCCCCAAGTTTCAAGCCACTTCATGACTTCCTCACCAGAGACAACCCGGCTTGCCTGAATGTCGGCGATCGCTTCTTGTGTTTCTTCAAGCATCCGCAATTTCTGCTCTTGACGCGTTATGTATTGACGCAACGCGTCGTTTATGACCCAGCCTTTCGTACGTTGAAGTTTTGTAGCGGTTATTTCAAGCTTTTCTTCGAGGTCTTCATCCAGTCTGAAACTCGTGGTGCTCATCGCTCTCTCAAATATAATGCATCTTGATACAATGCATTATACACGAAAGATTGACTGATTGAAACTACAGTACCGAGGTCAGGATCTGAGGCAGACGAACGTCAGTGCGCAATCGCCACCCAACAAGTCCAAAGAAAAAATCACATGCCTTGCAAATCTGCCCGTTGTGATCTTACAATTTCAGTTTTAAAGCTCAATTCTATGCAGCTTCATGTGAAATTGGTACTGTAAAGCATTACAGGATAAAGGTTATCGGGTGTAGGAAATAGGTTACAGAGTATGTGGTTTAAAGATATTTGACTCTTAATCTGCCACCTGTTATTCTTTATTCCATATTTTTTCAAAAAAGTATGAAGTCTACTTGACAAAGGTCTTGAGATCGCATAACTTCAATGGTCGCAAGAACTCATTGAGGAGGATCTATTAACTTTCGTCAAAACAAATATGCTTCCTTCATTACCCCTACCAATACGCAAATTGTTATCTATATAAGTGATATCTAGCCAACCTTGTTGTTTATCACTGTTTAAAGGAAAATCAATTGCGGTGAGTTTTTTACCAACTTCAATTTGTTGAATAAAACTCTCTGGTGATGTGTACCCTATTAAGCGTTGTAAACCAATAATAGACCGCTCAAATTTTACGTTGATGCGCCGACGTGAAACTGGTTCAAATTTTGCAGCAACGCTGACTAGACCTTCAAATAAAGGTAAGCTATAAGTTTCAGCTATATTGTAAATTCTGTTAGTTTCTACGCGAATGCACTGATAAATTTGACCTAGTTTATATAAGGGTAGATTATCAATGTTTAATAGAGCTTTGCTAGTGGTATACAGTAATCGCCAGTTGCCATTGAGCAAGTCTGTTGCTTCAAATGGAGACGGTGTAGGATTTACATCTTCTAAATTTGCAATTGCTACTAAGATCGCCTGTTTCTCTTGCTCAGTTGCAAGTAGTCCACGGTTTGTACCAGCAATTGCTTCTAATAGGGTCGCTTTTCCTAGCATTGTTTGTCACCTCAGAAAACATGATTAAGTTGAGAAAATATTGATTAACTATGTATAGTGTCATACCTATAAGTTTTGCTCTTTCACCGTTTCCTCTATCTATGATAAATAAAAAATTTTTTGTCGGATTTTTGAGTTAAGAGTTGAATTAACAAGTAAATAGTGCTGTATCAAGTGATAGACTCTTAGTGTCTAACTACCTTCCCGTTATATTGTCTTCGTAGATATGCTAAATTCTCCATTGCACGAGGTACCCCGAAACCAGCGGGCGACTGTAATTCCATTAAAACAAGAGTCCTCACTGCTGGACTGGTTGCAATCAAGCGGTCGTCTTATAGCGCGTGATGTTCACGAGTCTGATTTCCAAGACGACGAAGAAGAGATCTCGGAGTTTTTGAGTACTGAAGATGGAATTGGTGAATATGACTTTGATGACGACGATGATACCGCTCCAGAAGAGGAGTGAATAATCCGGGCTGAAGGTATACTATTGGCACAACTCGTCCCTATTGTTTAGTTTTGCAAGTCAAGTGTGGAGTGAAGGGAAGTTTCCGTGGACGCAAAATTATCTCCTGACCAAGGGTTAAACATCATTAATGGCATAGGTCTGGTCTCTCTACTGGGTGCAAGTCTGGGTGTATCAGCACTGGTGTTAGATGGGATGGCAAACAGATTGCCTTGGCAAGGTGTATCGCTCACCCTGCCATTTTTATTCTGTGCGCTCGCCTCAGCCGCAGTCGGTTTTTGGGTAGTACCACTTCTGCAAGCACTGAAAACGGGGCAAATCATTCGTGAGGATGGTCCTCAGGCTCATCTTAAGAAAGCAGGTACACCGACAATGGGGGGCATATTCTTTGTTCCTGTGGCGGTGATCACTGCTTGTGTGTGGTCTGGCTTTACAACAGAGGTGCTAGCAGTTTCTGCTTTGACATTAAGCTACGGATTGATTGGCTGGATAGATGACTGGCAAATTCTGCGCCGTAAATCTAATAAAGGTATATCTCCTCGGACGAAACTCGCTTTGCAAATCGGTTTTGCAGCGACGTTCTGTCTGTGGCTAATTTTTACTCAACCTTTTGACATTACAAATATCGCTTTGCCTTTGGGTTTTTCTTTACCACTAGGATTACTATTTTGGCCCTTAGCGGGCTTCGTACTAGTGGCAGAAAGTAACGCGACTAACCTTACTGATGGAATTGATGGCTTAGCAGCAGGAACAGTGGCGATCGCACTCCTGACACTAGGTGCTCTTAGCGCCCCCTCCTCGCCTGGATTGATGGTCTTCTGTGCTTGTATGAGTGGCAGTTGTTTAGGGTTTTTGGCTCATAACCGTAACCCAGCCCGTGTTTTCATGGGAGATACTGGTTCCTTGGCTCTTGGAGGGGCTTTAGCAGCCGTGGGACTCCTAACCAACAGCTTAGTTGCACTGTTCATTCTCAGCGGAATATTCTTCGTAGAAACCCTTTCCGTAATGGCACAGGTTAGCTATTACAAAGCTACCAAAGGTCCAGATGGTAAAGGCAAGCGTTTGTTCAAAATGGCACCATTACACCATCATCTAGAACTCTCCGGCTGGTCTGAATTACATGTTGTTGCCTTCTTCTACATAGTTGGTGCAATTTTAGCTGTTGTCAGTTTGACAATTGGTCGGTTCTGATGACCGTAGAAAATGCCTGAAGAAAAAATAACCTCCTCCTCAACCAGAGGGGGTTGTTTTTGATTGGCGTAACTGCCCAACTAAATGAACGAGTTCTGGCAAAATAAGTTTTTCCATCGCCAGCCGCACTGCATTACTGGAACCTGGAAGAGAAAAGATGAGTTTCTGCTGATAAACACCAGCAACGGCGCGAGATGCGATCGCTCGCGAACCTATCTCTTGATAACTTAAAAAACGGAACAACTCACCGAATCCAGGTAGCGTTTTTTCAATCATCCTTTCTAGTGTATCATATGTAGTGTCTCTTGGTGCAATACCTGTGCCACCATTAAATATCACGACATCCAGACTTGATTGCTGCCCTAGTCGTTCGATTTGCTCTTGAATTTGCACAGGTTCATCTTTAAGAATTGTGTAAGCTTCTATAGAATGATTGGCATTGCGGAGTAATTCTTGAATCAGCTGACCACTTTTGTCTGTTTGTTGTGAACGTGTATCGCTGACTGTTACAACAGCGCATTTTACAGCTATACCTGGGGAGTCTGGGTGAGGAATGTGCGTCATAAGTCAAGCATACTGTCCATGATCGTTAGTTGTTAGTTGTTAGTTGTTAGTTATTGGTTGTTGGACTAACCACTAACCACTAACTGATGACTAATAACTACTCAAGATTTATTGAATTCCAGACCATTCTCTTTAGCATACCTCTCCATAAACCGCATAAAGCGGTCCCACTCCTCTTTGGATTTCATCAGATAAGTCGCTTCTAATGCTTCTGGCTTACCGTTTACGAATTTACCCTTGACTTCGCGGGTGACAAGTTCTCCCTCTTCGTCAATCATGTACATCCCTGTAATTTCTTCTGTGTTGCTACTACTCAACGCTTTGGGATTTTGGAAGATAAACGTTGCTGTTGCACTGTCACCACTGCGCGATCGCGTCAGGCGCACATCTGGAATGATTTCTTCGCTGATACCTCTGGAGAACTCAATTTTAGCCATGACTGGGTGAATTTAAACTTTTGTTATCGTTAGTTTAATATTCTCTCATCATTTCGTACTCAGCAGTCTAGCTAATGGTGATCTTTTTATTTTACGTATAAGTACTTAAGTCGCTTCTCGCTCTAGTAACAAAGTCACAGGACCATCATTTTCAATCGAGACTTGCATCATTGCCCCAAATCGACCTGTTTCTACCTTGAGACCGCTTTCACGCAACTTGTCTACAAAGTAATTATACAAATCTTCCGCTAATTTGGGAGCGGCTGAGCGGTCAAAGGAGGGACGGCGACCTTTGCGACAATCCCCGTAAAGTGTAAACTGACTGACAACTAGTAACTCGCCGCTTATCTCTTGTACAGATTTTTGCCAACGTTCATCTCCTTCTGGTTCTGGAAACAAGCGTAATTCCAAACACTTACGCACCATCCAGTCAAGTTCAACATGGGTGTCAGTATCAGCAATACCTACGAGCAAGTTTAACCCTCGCCCAATTTTACCAATAATTTCACCGTTGACAGTGACTTGAGATGATTTTACTCGTTGGATAACGACACGCATATTAAAGCAGGAGTCAGGAGTCAGGAGTCAGGAGTCAGGAGTCAGGAGTCAGGAGTCAGGAGTCGTGACGTCAGGAGTCAGGAGTCAGGAGTAAAACAGGCTTTATATCTAGTTTTTAAACTTAGGCAGTGTACTTTATTTACTTACAAACTGCTGTGAAGCTAATGAAGTTTATTCAAACACATATTGTTCTGCGACTTTCCAATATCGGGAGAAGCGCTTCAAGTCAATGTAGCCATCGTAATCAAAAAATGGTTCTACTTCAAAGACTTCTAGTTCCAAAGAATGCTCAATTTTATCGCAGATAGCATCAAACCGGGGGCTTGGACTGTTTGCTGTGACAACTTTCCTGGTATTATGTTCTTTGGCAAAGGCTAAAACTTCTTTCGCCACATCGCCACGGCGAATGATAACGGGTAATTCTAGCAAGCATTCGTAGATAAAAGCGAGACGTTTGAGGCTGAGTTGCCATTCTTCAATTAAAGCATCATCCCAAACCCAGATGGCGGGTGCTTCTGGATATTCTTGTAGTGCAGGGTTTTCGGGACTTAGGCAATCTCCGTGTATCCAAATAATTGGCTGACTCATTATATTTTAGATTTTATTGTGGTTCTTAATTTAGCGAATTTAGGCTTTATCTAATGCTTGTGATAACTGCTTGACAAATGTACTGTGTTCTGTTGAATTGAGTCCTTGTTGCAGCAGTGCTAAAACTTTAGTCATGTTTCCTGTAAGGAGTGCTGGTAAAGCTAACCATAAACCAGGAAACACTTGACTTTTGATAACTCCATCTGTATCTACTTTTAGTGGGACATATTCGCCGTTTTGCAAGCTGAACCAGTCTAATCTATTATCCAAGACTTGCCAGACGATATACTCTTGAACACCATTGCGACGGTAAGCTCGTTTTTTATCATGTAAGTCAATTGATGCGCTACTGGCTGCTACTTCTGCGACTAACTCGGGTGCGCCTTCGATATAGTCATCGTTACTGATGCGTGCTTGTCCTCCCAATTGTTCATCTATTAACAATACAGCATCAGGTTGTAGTTCGTTATCTAAATCTAAGCGTACTGTGGGATTATTTCCTAAATCTATGCTTGGAGTGTAAACTTGATAAATTCCCAACCAGGTAATTAGATGTGCATGAGGTTCTGCATGACTTCTAAAACGTACTGGTGATGCTAAGTAAACGACTCCTTCTATTAATTCTGCTTTTTTAATATGAGGCATAGCGGTATAACGACGCTCAAATTCGTGGCGGGTGAGTCTGTCCCCACTTTCTAATGGTGGGATGCGATCGCCTATTGTTGAGTTATCTTTGATAGAAGCACTCATGAGCCGAGTCCTTAATATAAGTTCTGTTTCTCGCTTTACTTTTAGCAAACAATAGTCGAATTATTCTATAAAACTAAACTGAAAAATTAGGCGATCGCTAGCCACCCCGCATTTGTTCATCAAATCTCCGCAAATCTGGGTTACCAAGATTGTCTTTACGAGCAGCAATTAATAGCTCTTCCAGTCGCCCTTCAGCATTAGCCCATTCTATCAGGTTGGATACTACTTCTGAGTGGTTTGCACCTCCTGCGATCGCATCTAAATTCTCATCTAATTTGAAGCGAATCATCTGCTTGAGTTTTGCTGTGGTAGGAAATCCACTCAGGAGTGCTTTGTGGAATTGCTGCAAGCGTTCTCCATTGAACCATAATTCAGTTGGTGGTTGAGGTGATGATTGAGTTTGGGTAATTCCCCATACCAAGTTATTTAATGCTTGAATATCATCAAGATTTGTAGAAAACTCTACCCATCTATACTCTTTTAAAAAGACTAATTTTTCGGGGAGTTGAGTCACGCCAGGAAGGAGAACAGGAATCAAAGGGATATCTTTTTCGACACATCTTGTTGTTAATGAGCGTAATTCCATTGTCTGCCATTTTCCTAATCCTTTTAAACCAATAAAGATGACGGCAGATTTGACGAGTGGAATTGCTTTTTGGATTTCGTCTTGAAATGATCTTCCTGGTGGAATTTGTTCTTCATCAAGCCATATCTTAATACCGCGTTCCTTGAGTTGATTGGCTATGGCTCTCACTTCGGGTTTGTCTGCACTGTTGTGTGCGAGGAAGACATCAAATTCTTCGGTTTCAGGTTGTGCTTGGGTATCTGATATTTCTGGCATATCATTAATTACAATTTATTTTTGATTTAATATTTTCCAAATCAGCCGAGTACTTCCCTCTTTTAAAGACAATTTCAAGTTCGGAGCAGATTTTACAAAGTGCTTGTTTGTTACCTATACTATGCAAATAGCTAATTAGCTCTAAGGCAAAGTCAGCATCGGTGGATTGCCTTAAAAATCCAAGTTGATTTGGTTCAATTCCAATTTTTACACAAAGAGCTTTTCGCGCCGAATATTCTGCACGTCCACTACGTATTAAGAGTTCTGTAAGTACTTCTCTGTCAGAGTCGTTTAGTTCTTGATCTAACTCAGACGCTAGTTCACTGGGGACTGGAGGTTGGTCTTTAGATCCATAAAAAGGCTTCTTCTTAAGAGTTGGGGTTAGTTGCTCTGGAATACCTGCTAACCTAATTGCAGCACAACCAAATTTGTAGGCAAACTCAATTGAATGCCCTGCTCCTAAAGCATCGTAAAAACCCACAGCAAATTCAATTGCTGCTCTATCTCCAATCGCTTTTTTCATGCCAATCACATAGTTAATATGTTGAGCGATCGCGTTCGCCTGCACCTCTGAGTAACAGCCATTGAGCACCACACACTCAATGTGATTCGCAAACAATTGAAATAATCCAGCCAGTGCATCTCCACTCACTAGCTTGGACTGCCCACTTTCATCCTCAAAAACCAATCCTTCTTCCCCTAGGCCATGTCCCGAAAAATGGACTATTTGGGGATTACAATCTAGAAATGCCCTTGGGATATCCCTCGGTCGGACTGCCCACTTCTGTTCTAAGACAAACTGATCGCGGTGTTTGGCTCGTTGCAATCCAGCATCAATTTCACGTACCTCCTCATCCAAACGCAGTGGTGTTGTGCTTTTAGGATTTGCTGCCAGAATCAGAATTTTTTGGCCCTTTTGATTGTGGTAGAGATCGGGAGTGTCTTCTGGCAGATCAGGAAGCTCTTCAATTTCCTGACGCATCGCGATGAACCATTCCCGCTCCCCTCTCCCTAAACTAGGATTAGCTTCTGCTTCATCCAACCACTCTTTTGCCTTTACCGGATCTAGAAAATTGAGTGCAGTCAGTTGTTGCGCCCGTTCTAATTCAACTCGATCTGCCCAAGGTGAATGATACTCGACATACTGCCAAAGCAGCGTAGCAACATCTTGAATTCGTTGTCTTGCATCTTCCCTTCTCATCAACTCCTGCAACAACTCATTGCGAGTTTCTGACTCGATTTCATATAGTTCTGCGTCAATTTCACGACACAGCCCAGAAGTGAGAAACTCAAACTCGACTGTATGAGAAAGTTGCTCTGGCGGATCAAGAATGAAGTTAATTCGGAGAAAGTGCAGCAACTCAGGATTTAAGGCAACGGGCATGGCAGCGTGATACGCCAATTGCAAGGCTACATCCCCATCCTTACCACATCTACGCTTAAAGTCATTCAAACGCCGCTCTACAAGTTTGCTCGACATGGTGAGAGTTAGGTAGATAAAGAGTTTATGGTGTCATTGCGAACGCTCCACTACGTTCTGCTCGCAATGACAACTTATCATCTCTACAAGTTAAGACACAATGTTAGGCACTGATTGAAAAAACATCTTCAGCCACTTTTGGTAAATCAATAGGCACAAAATAATTTTCTGGATATAGATAATCCTCTTGTGATTCATCAATCACTCGCATCATGTGATGCTCAATAGCTTTACTATCAGGAATGACCTGATATATTTTTCGCACTTCCAAGGATGCGGCGTAATTCTCATTTTTGATGCAGACGACAAATTGTGTTTTGATAGCATTTTCACTCATAATAGTTAATTCAAAATATACTTTATTTTGATTTCTTTTTTACCAATGCCGTGTGCTTCATACCAATGAAGTTCAGCCTCGCAAACAGTGCCATCATTTAAGCTGATAGTTGCTATTCCTTTAAGTTTTCTCCATCTACTAGAACCATAAGCTTTTCGCAGGCGCTCTAACTCACGAATCGAATTACCAACTGCAATGATTTCTATGTTGGTAATTTCTCCAATGATTTCAAAATCCAATGATAACTTCCTATTTGACTTGAGGAGGTGAAAGGTAAAATTTGAAATAATAAAGCTTTCTTAATTTTACCTTTTCTCCCCATTCCAAAATCCAAAATCTACAATTGATTTAATTGATATGTAGTTGGAGTGTCAGGAGGCTGAGCCTCCTTGCATTGCGTTCCCAGACTGAGCCTGGGAACGAGGGTTGATCTTTTCTTACTTTATAGAGTACTCATAGAGGTTTTTCTATTATATATTGATGTCCACGTAGCACATTCACCGCCTGCTGAATGCCCTCCCGATTCAAAGGAAACATCGGCACATGGCGTGCAATCTGGGCAGCGGTGTTATCCTTCCAATATGACTTAGGCAGGGGATTCAGCCAAACATAGTTTAAAGTGTAAGCGCGGAGTGCTTTGATAAAAGAGATGGTATCTAACAGACGCACGACGTTGTAGTATTTACGCACAGCACCAGCATCACTCATCACTACCACAAATGCATCGCTGGCATATTTTTGAAGAACTTCCTCCAACGCAATAGGAGAGAGCAAATCAGGATCTTCATACAGATAACCTGTTTTGAGGGGAGTTATCTGAGGCAAAATGGTATCAAGAACTGGAAAGAGTTTGTCACCCTCTAGCACTTGCTCATCAGCACCTTCAGCAGGAACGTTGTGGAAGTAATAAATTGCTGTTTCTTCCAATCTCCCTGCTTGTTGAATTGCTCTGCAAACTTCTTCACAAAAGCGATGGAAAGCAGTCATTGAACCCTGACGATCCACAAGCATTAGTAACCGCGCAACGTTGCGGCGTCTCGGTCTTAACACAACAGAAGTTGCAAATCCCTGTTGACAACGACGCGCAATTGTGAGTTCTACATCCAGTTCTGTTGCTGCTCCCACCCGCACAGGGCGGCGTAAGCGCCGCCAAGTTTGAGCGACTTCTCGATAGGTTAATGGAAACTGCGGTACGAAGATAAACCGACGTTCAGAAAGTTGCACATCCTTTAAGGAAATGGGAGGTAAGCCGCTACGAGATTCGGTGACAATCTCGTCATGTTCCTGAGGTTCCGGAATGTCTTGATACGGCTTTTTTTTTGATGAGTCTGTCGCATCAGAATTGTTTTCTACTTGCACAGAAGACAATTGCCAATCTTCGTTCTTTGGTGCAAGTTGGTTAAACAGGGCAGTGATAATTTCCTGTTCTTGGCGCGACTTCGCCCACAGGAAATTGCATAGATCCCGCAGTGCTTCTTGTGATGTCCAACCAAAGCCAGCTTGCAAAGACTGTCGCAGCGTTTCATAGTCATCAGGTGTGAGTGGAAACCCACGACGGCGTAGCTTTTGAAATAACTCCCAGAGAAACGCGGGTAACTTGGGTTGCTTCACTACTTAACAAGAGCCTCCATTGCGCGTTGGCGTTCGCGAAGCGCCTGCTTTCAGCAGATCGCTCTCTTGTTTAAGCAACGCTCCCAAATATGGCAATTTGTCAAGTTCCTCTACTGGAGTTTTTACCGCTTCCAAATAACCCACCCAGTCCAGCAGTTCACTTAAACCCGGTCGCTTGCTAAGATCAAGTTTGCGAAGTTCTAACAAAACTGCGATCGCTTTGTCGCTCAATTCTTGGTTAGAAATTTGGTGAGTTGCTAAAACCTGTTGCAAATCCTCCTCTGTTTCGGGAAATTCAACGTAGTGAAAAATGCATCGGCGCAAAAACGCTGTTGGTAATGCTTTTTCTTCATTGTGCGTGACAAACACGATTGGGCGTAATGCTGGGTTGTCGCCAACGGCGTAATATATTTCTGGAGCTTCAGTAACGCGAAATTCCAACCGATCCAACTCCCATAACAAATCATTGGGAAAATCGAGATCAGCTTTGTCGATTTCGTCTATCAGCACGACTGAACGACGCCCATATTGAGCGCGGGCGATCGCTCTCCCCAAAGGACCTAATTGAATATAGTTCTTAATTTCTCGACTATGCAATCCTTCAGATCCTAACTGAGCATCATAAAGCCGATTGACAGCATCGTAGGTGTAAAGTAAATCTTGGGCACGACTGGTAGACTTGATATAACTGACTTCTAAAGGTAAACCCAAGGCATAGGCGACAGCGTAGGCTAAGCGTGTTTTACCACAACCAGGTTCACCTTGTAATAGTAAAGGACGACCGAGGGCGATCGCCAAATTAACTGCTTCAACTAACTTGTCATCAGGTAAATAAGGTTCCTTATATATTGTTATCGTCTTTTTTGCAGGGTTTTCTTCAGATACTGTGATTTCCAGAGTTTCGATTTTACGAGAGTCCTCCAAGGATTCGTAAGCGATGGTGGAGTAGTTAGTAGAGGTATCAATAGAGCGTTTAAACATCAGCTAAAATCTCAAGTTCTTGTAGAAAAGCTTCTGCTGAAAGGTTTTGTTGTAAAAGTTTAATAGCGTACTCTAAATGCTCATAAACTAACCTAGTATTTAAGCATTCACTCTCAAGACATTCATCAATCATATATCGCTTCCACTTATTTCTATCTTCTTCTGTCCATCCCAAATTATCTGTCACCTCAAGAATCCATTCATGAGCATCCGCTTTTGTGAACTGTGGAGGTGTTAGCTGAGTGACATCTTGTGGAAAAAATTTGTATTCACTGCTCACCATAATAATGATGAAACGGTGTTCAAAAGAATTTTGAGTATCTTGAAACTCAGCCGAAATTTTTTCCCAGAATTCATTGCTTGACTTGAAGTCAGACACAGCAACTCGAATTGGACAAATGACATCGCCTTTTTGTAGAAGTCTTTTGTATCGTTTCATTGTCGTTACTGCTGTGTCTACAGAAGTGCGATAATTATCCAATGTCAAAGGCTGTTTGTTGTCAGTGTGACTTTTACCAATTCTTTCCTTCAAACGTTCGCAGAAGTATATCAAAAAAGGATCTTGGTTATAGGGAACAGCGAGTCCAACAAGTCCCTGTTTGTCTTCTAATATGTTCAAACAGCTTCTAATTAATTCGCCCAAGTCAAATGTGCATGGATTCATCAATCTATAGGATTGTTTTGTTGTAGTCTGCCCTTGCAACAGTTCTTCACAAATTCTCTTCAACTCCGGATTACCGGGATTACCATCACGGTCTTTATCACGTACAGCAATTAGTAAATTTTCCAGATTCGCATTAGTTTCAGCCCATTCAATTAGTTTGAAGACGACTTCCTCATCGTTTTCACCTGTTGCGATCGCGTCCAAATTCTGATCTAATCCGAAGCGAACCATCTGTTTCAATTTTGCTCGATTAGGAAACGCACTGAGTAGTGCTTCTTTTAACTGTCGGAACTGTGTACCCTTTAGCTGCATCGTGGCTGAGTCAGGTTAGTCAATATATACTTTAATAAACTAAAACACATTCAAATTGTATATTTTCGGTCGCGTGTAGGTGTGAATTCTTTGTATAGCCGTTTGAAATTGAGTGTAATGCAGATCGTTTGTAGGGGCACAGCAATGCTGTGCCCCTACCTTGTGGTGTATGCTTCCGCCTCAGACTCGAAACTTCCACTTCAAAACTTCTAACTTTCACTCTTCAACCTCAGTCTTGGGTTTTGTTGGGTTGCGCTATCTGCTTACGGAAATGCAGTGGCGTTTGCTTAACCCAACCTACGATTATTATGAACTAAATAATTTCTATTCAAAAATCTTGTTGAGAGCAACTAAATAATAAAATTATATCAGTGTCAATTAGATTTTTATTTGTGAGCTACGACAACGTTTGTAAAATATTAGCTGAAAAATACCCAACCGATTTTGCGCGTTGGTTGCTAGCGGTTGAACCACGCAGCATCGAAGTTTTAAAAACAGAATTGAGCATTGAACCAATTCGCGCTGATTCTTTGACATTTCTGCAAACAGAAAACCGCATCTTACACATCGAATTTCAAACCATAACAAAGTCTAAAACCCCGATTTCTTTTCGGATGCTGGATTATTCAGTCAGATTGATACGTCAATATAAAGTCCCTGTCACGCAAGTCGTCATTTTTTTACAACAAACAAATGACGAAATTGCCTTCACTGAAGAATATCGCAGTGAAACGACAACTCATCGCTATCGCGTTTTGCGGATGTGGGAACAAGATTCAGGGCAATTTCTCAATAATCCTGCACTCTTACCGTTGGCACCGTTAACGCAAACAAGCTCACCTCAAGCGTTATTATCACAGGTTGCCCAGAGCGTTGCTAGAATTTCGGATAGGGAGACAAGGCAGAATATTGCAGCATGTACACAAATATTAGCGGGTTTGAAATTTGAGAAAAACTTGATTCGTCAATTTTTGAGCGAGGATATTATGCAAGAGTCAGTCATTTATCAGGATATTTTGCACAAGGGAGAACAGAAGGGAGAACAGAAGGGAGAACAGAGGGGAGAACAAAAAGAAGCACTTAGATTTTGTCTATCTTTACTTGATGAACGCTTTGGTGAAATTGATTCGTCAATTATTGAGCGAGTTCAAGTTTTCAAGAAAGAACAGCTAGAAGCTTTAGGTAGAGCACTTTTTAGAATGTCATCAATCGCTGATTTAGTGACTTGGCTAGACGAACAAGAAAGCAATTAACTTGTAGATAGTTCAATTATAGGAGGCAGAGCCTCCTGTATGGCACTCCCACGCAGAGCATGGGAGCGAGAGATTTTTGAGCGAGGATGTTATGCAAGAGTCAGTCATTTATCAGGATATTTTGCACAAGGGAGAACAAAAGGGAGAACAGAAGGGAGAACAAAAAGAAGCACTTAGATTCTGTCTGTCTTTACTTGATGAACGCTTTGGTGAAATTGATTCGTCAATTTTTGAGCGAGTTCAAGTTTTCAAGAAAGAACAGCTAGAAGCTTTAGGTAGAGCGCTTTTTAGAATGTCATCAATCGCTGATTTAGTGACTTGGCTAGACGAACAAGAAAGCAATTAACTTTTAGATACAGCAATCTGCTGTCTCACCCAAGCACGAAAAGCGCGGGTTGTCTTCATTTCTCCATTCTTTTTAGTTTCTTGAATAAACCGGGGAATTTCCTTTACTGGTACGGGTGCAAAAGTCGGGCTAGTTTCAACTTCTGTGTATTGCCCATCATTCCCATGATTAAGTATATAAATTCGTAATACACTGCCGTTGTATCGCCAGAATTCTGGCACACCAATTGCTGTGTAAATTTTTGATTTATCAACTTTGGGTTTGGAGTATTCAACCTCTAACACTAAGTCTGGCGGTGGATCAATGGCTAAATCTATGTTTTCCCTGTTCCTTACTCTAGATTCATTCTGAATATAGTAGCTGCTATCTGGTTCACCTCCTCGCTCTACATTATCCCGTGTTAAAGTTAGCGAACCAGCACGTTTAAACTCCAAGCCAAACTCTTCACACAACGCAACAACAAAACCTTCGATAATGCGGTTAGAGTTTTCGTGCGGCATCAGTGGTGTCATAATTTCTAATATTCCGTTGTCATAAGCAAGTCGGTTTTTTCGCTCCGAACCCATTTCTGCCAGCATGGTTTTAAATGTTTGCCAGCTGATGTTTGATAGTATTGTCCTAGTTTCTGCGGGTGTTGCCGTTGTAACCATCATTTACCTTCCTCGTTCCCTGGTTCTGTCAGGGGATGATAACTGTGGACTGCTGCCTTAATATAATTATGGGAAGCAGTGTTTATGAATAAATTATTCCGTAGGGTGTGTTATGGCATAACCATTCTCGTTTCCAGCAATTGTCTTTTTAGCTGTAACGCACCGGCTTTTTTGGTGCGTTACGCTTCGCGATAACACACCCTACGCATTGTTAAAATTTATTTTATAAACCCCTCTAAGCTGCTTCTCCCCCGACAACCACATCACGTATCCTTAAACTAGGACCACCGCAACCTACAGCTAAACCATTTTGCCCACCTTTTCCGCAACCGCCAGACTCATCCCAGTAAAAGTCATCGCCGATCGCCTCAATATCTGCCAAAGTTTGAAAAACATTCCCTGAAAGCGTCACATCTTTGACTGGTTCGGCAATCTTACCATTTCTAATCATCCACGCTTCCCCAGCGCTAAAGGTAAACATTTCTCCATTCGTCATTCCACCTAACCAGTTACGGGCATAAACTCCTTCTTTTATACCGTTGAATAAGTCCGCAACTGGCGTTTTACCCGGTTCAATCCAGGTATTCGTCATCCGTACAATCGGAGGAAAGTGATAATTGAGACACCTTGCATTCCCTGTTGGCGCTTCGTCCAATTTGCCAGCTGTTTCGCGGGAATGCAAACGTCCTATCAAAATTCCATCTGAAATCAGTTGGGTTGTGGTTGCAGGTGTGCCTTCATCATCATAAAAGTAGCTACCACGATGTCCTTGTGGTGCAGCACCATCAAAAATCTGCAATTCTTCTGGTCCAAATCGCCGCCCAATGGTCATGACTTCCAATAAGTCTGGATTTTCATAAGCCATATCAGCTTCAGAAAGATGTCCAAAAGCTTCGTGAACAAATAACCCAGACAGAATTGGGTCAATAACTACAGTATAAGTGTTGCCTTTGACTGATGGCAAAGATAAAGCTGCAACTGCTCTTTGTGCTGCGTTTTTGACTTGTTCATCCAATGTGAGCAAATCTTCAAAGGCTTTGCGCGAACCAGTTGTTTCTCTTCCTGTTTGCACAGTTTCGCCGTTTTTTGCTGTGGCGGCAAAGCGCATTTCCATGTCTACCCAAGATTGTTCAATCAAAGTTCCTTCACTCGTGGCGAGGATAACTCTTTGGGCGGTGTCTCCATAACGAACAGAGGTGGTGGTAATCCGGCTGTCAACGCTTTTGAGTAATTCTGTGTAGCGATCGCATAATTCTTTTTTCTTCGTCAACGAAATCTGCCGGGGGTCAGTTCCAGTTAATGGAAGAATGCATACTGCTTGCACGATGTCAATTGGTGCTAAGACAGTTTCTTCATCACCAACAATTTTGGCAGCGGTAATGGCTTCTTCAATGCGATCGCCAATTGTCGCCAGCTGGTTAAAGCTGCTAAAACCCCATCCACCTTTGTAACATGCGCGAATTTGTCCACCAATGGAGATACCTTCACTAAGGCTTTCTACCTTGTCGCCACGTAAGAAGATATCAGTTCCTTCGGCTTGTTCAAGGCGAATCATCAGATAATCTACACGGGATGAGTAGCGCTTGAGTAAGTCAGAAAGTAAATTTTGAGCGTCAGCAAGTAAAGTCGGCATTTGTGGAACACAGAACAATGAGGAACTGCCTTCATTGTGCAATGCCAGCAGGTGTTGTCTACCACTAAATGACAAGATTTCTTGCAAAAATGAAATATGTCATGTTGAGCGTACCTCTTTCGTTTCTCGTTCCTATGCAGACCATAAGAATGAGAGAACAATAGAGCGTGTGTGGGAAACAACGTCTTACAATAAAAATTTCCCCCGTTTGCTTAAACCAGGGTCAGTGAGTGATGTTGTCTAAATTACGAAACAAGCTGCGACTAACCTCAGAGTTGAACTCAAAAACACGCACTGATATTAACTTTGTCTTGCCGTTGGCAGCAGTTTTCTTTATTCTTTGTCTTATAATCACCCTAAATCGTTATTACAGTTTTTACGCTTCTTTCGATCAAGGAATTTTTAACCAAGTTTTCTGGAATAATCTTCACGGTCGATTTTTTCAAAGTTCGCTTTCTTCAAGTCTTTCCACTAATGTTGTTCATTCTGGAGAAGTTGCGACTGTCTATTACCACCGCCTCGGTCAACACTTTACTCCAGCGTTGTTGCTTTGGCTACCAATTTATGCCCTGTTTCCCTCTCCGGCGACTTTAGGAGTTTTACAGGTTATATTTATCACTGCTGCGGGTTTGGTTTTATACGTACTGGCACGACAGTATCTAGAACCACGATTAGCAGTGATGATAACTGCCAGCTTTTACGCCGCTAATGCTGTTATTGGTCCCACTTTGAGTAACTTTCATGACATTAGTCAAATTCCTTTGTTTGTCTTTGGCTTGTTACTCGCGATGGAAAAACGTTGGTGGTGGCTGTTTTGGCTGCTAGCCGTTTTGATTTTGGTAGTCCGGGAAGATGCTGGTGTGAATGTATTCAGTGTTGGTGTTTACATGATTTTAAGTAAACGCTTTCCCCGGATTGGACTAGCTGCATGTATTCTTAGTTTTGGTTACATGTTGGTTCTGACTAATGCAATTATGCCCTTGTTTTCTGAGGATATTTCCCGGCGGTTCATGTTGGAACGGTTTGGACAATTTGCAGATGGAGATGAAGCCTCTACTCTGGAAATTATTTGGGGGATGATAAGCAATCCTTGGCGATTGATTGTAGAACTTGTCACGCCAGTAGACCGGACAATTAAATATTTACTCGGTCAATGGTTACCGTTGGCGTTTGTACCTGCTGTTTCTGGTGCATCTTGGATGGTTGCTTTTTTCCCACTGTTGAAACTTTTTTTGGGTAAAGGAGAGACAGTGCTAGCAATCAATGTTCGCTATGCTTTGACTGTCGTTCCAGGATTATTTTACGGTGCTATTCTTTGGTGGTCACAGCATCCAAAAAGATTTAAGCTGTCATTTCGCCGTTTTTGGGTTGTCTGTATTAGTCTTTCTTTATTATTTTCCTATACTTCCAGTAGTTCTAGCTTAAATAGAGCATTTTATTTTCTACTACCAGATTCGTTTAATCCTCTAGTGTATGTGTCTTTACCTCAACAATGGCGTCATGTTTTGCAGTTTCGCCCTATACTTGGACAAATTCCACCAGAGAGAAGTGTTTCTGCAACGACTTATCTTGTTCCTCACCTTTCTAGTCGCCGGGAAATCATTCGCTTACCTGCACTAGAACTGCGAAATGATGCACGCCAAGTTGTAAAAGTTGATTATGCGATCGCAGACCTTTGGCAATTACAACAGTATCAACCAGCATTCAAAGAAGAGCGTAATCTTTTACGGGAACTCTTACAACTGTTTGACCAGCTCACTCAGACTCAGGAATATGGAATTATTGATTTTAGAGATGGTGTTATTTTACTTCAAAAAGCTGCTACTTCTAATCCACAAGCAACAGCCGCTTGGTTAGCTTTTCGCCAACAGCTTGGGAAAAAATAAAGACAAAACAGGGCAAGATGAAGAGAGGAGAGGGGGAGAGGGGGAGATGGGGAACTCACCGGCCCCCACGGAGGAGCCAGTGCGGTCTTGGGGTCTCCCC
>NZ_QMEA01000136.1 GCF_012912105.1 Brasilonema sp. UFV-L1 | reverse complement strand
TCCCCCTACCTCCTTTACTCCCCCTACTCCGCTTACTCCCCCTACCTCCCCTACCTCATCTGTCAATGTACAAATCTTTGTCTTTGTGAAGTGCATAAGTTGATTTCGCTCACACCTATAGAACATCAAAGGCTATTTATCCAATCTCTGACCTCAAAAATATGTAAAATTCGCTACTTTTTGAGTTTTATGCGTAATTATACTTGATTTACCAATGAAATCTAGACAGAAAGTGGCTTTCTTTAGTCTAGTACTTGCAGGAAAAAAGTAATTTGGTAGTGCGAAGTAAGTTAATTAATTTTAAAAAAAGTTAACTACAAATGTAACTGAATCTTACTTAGCTTCGACAACGTTTGTTTCAAGGCGAATTCTTAAAAAAAGATTTTTTATT
This sequence comes from Brasilonema sp. UFV-L1, assembly GCF_012912105.1. Taxonomy (GTDB): domain Bacteria; phylum Cyanobacteriota; class Cyanobacteriia; order Cyanobacteriales; family Nostocaceae; genus Brasilonema. Next base: position 16,404 of record NZ_QMEA01000136.1, on the reverse strand, counting down.
TTGTATAAGTTTGCCTGAGATAACACTATATAATTGTATTATTGAAAAAAGTGAGTGAAGGCGATGACGGTAGGCTTTTCTCTCCAAAAACTAAGAAATAATTTTAATGATTCAAGTTCCTTAGATATTCCAAGTTTATATCAACTGCAATCTGAGCAGTTAATAAGTCAACATCCTATTTTTTTTGTTCGTATTGTCTATCATAATTCTTCGCGGAAAGTTCATGAAGAGGTGATAAAATACGCTCAAACGCAACAACCTTTTTCTCAGAAAAATTTAGCTTATTTGAGGTCAGAAGAATGGCTTGCAGACTACCCTCCTGCTTTTACATTCCATGAGGTACAACTCAAGGATTTTCAATCAATTTCTTACATTTGCCCAATCGGATATAAGAATCAAAAGCCAGAATATATTCAGATAATTGCCCATCAACCTCTTGCCTCGAATTTGCAGAATTCTGTCATTTTATCTGCCATGCTGTTGAGCAAGTACACAGATATTGTTTTAGAAAATAACAGACAAAAATCTGAAATAAAACTGTTGGAGGAGATACTTCATCGAGTCGGTCATCAATTACGAAATTCTTTAGCTCTGATTGGATTGCATGCACATAATTTATACTTAAAATTACAAGATAACCTCCCCCAGCAAGAGCAGGCAATAATCATTCGGGACAGCATACAAAATCTAGATACTAACCTAACACAGCTCCTTGATTGTGGTCAAAGCGCTAAATTAAAGATAGCCCTTCAAGACTTAAGAAGTATATTAGCCGAAAGTCTAAAATGCTTAGAACCTTGTATTGACCAAAAGCAGCTAAAAATATGTATTCCTGAGACATCTACTAGTCTGGCAATAGACCGCTTGCAAATGAAGCAAGTGTTTGACAATATACTAAGTAATGCGGTTCACTTTAGTCCTGATTTCGGAACTATTACTTGTAGCTGGCAGATTTTTCAAAGTGAAGTTTTCATCAAAATCTCAGACGAAGGACCAGGATTGTCTCAAGAAGATATCAAAAAAATATTTACCCCTTTTTATTCTCGCCGTCCAGGAGGTACAGGTCTTGGTTTAACTATTGCGAAAAAAATTGTTCTAGATCATCAAGGAAGCCTGTGGGCGCAAAGTTTATCTCAAGGTGGAGCGCAATTTTGTTTAATATTGCCTCGACCTACAACTCGACCTACAAATATTTAGGTATTTAGCAACAAATATTTAGGGAGTTTGGAAGATGGTTAGCAGTCAAAAACTTTCAGTTTTGCTTGTAGATGACGAAGAACAGTTTCGCCAAGGGCTACGTACTCTTCTCAGCTTTTATAGTATTAATTCTTCGTTAGTGTTAGAAGTTGTAGGTGAAGCAGAATCTGTAGATCAAGTTTTAAAATTCACAACCCAAAAGTACCCAGATTTAATTTTGCTGGATTTGGAATTAACAGAGGGTGATGGAATTACAACTTTGCTACATCTCAAAGAAATTTCTTACACTGGTAAAGTTTTAGTACTGTCAGCTCATCAAGAAGATGATTGGGTTTTCCGAGCAATGCAGGCTGGTGCTTCGGGTTACGTTTTTAAAAATCATTTGGTCACTCAGTTGTGTGAAGCTATTAACACTGTGATTCAGTCTGAGATTTATTTACCTTCAAAGGTTGCTAGTGGGTTTTTTCGGTATTTTCAAGCTTATTCAAACTCTTGTGTGACTGCTAGCCATCAACTTCACTTAACACAAAGAGAGCAAGAAGTTTTACATTGGTTAACTCAAGGTGCTTCTAACGAAGAAATTTCTAAACATTTATATGTAACAGTTGCAACTGTCAAAGCTCATCTCACAAGTATTTTTGAAAAATTGAAGGTGACTAGCCGTACTCAAGCTATTGTTGCTGCAATCAAGCTAGGACTGGTTCAAGCTTAAACCGATTTCTTGAAATCAGAAGTCAATAAACTAGGTTTGCTTTCAGAAATCGGTTTGGTGTCATATGCAATATCTATTGACGAACAAGCAATAAACTTAATTCACCAAACACTTTGTATATGTCTTCAGTTGAATCTTTTTATAGACAATACAGCTGCTCGTATAACAATCCCTTAACTTGCGATCGCCCTTTGCAGACAGCGCAGTTCGTCAAAGGTGCTAAATTTTGTCTGGAATGCGGTTTTCCTGCGACTTTAGCTCATCTTGCTGAGATTAAAGGAAATCGGGGTATTTACCAAGTCAACAGTTTTTTGGGTGTGCGGGGTTTGGGGCGTTTGTACTCAGGTATCCAACTCCAAGATCAGCGAGCTGTGGTGATTAAAGAATACCTCCTACCCGAACGTTCATTTAATCATGACGAAAGTTCTAAGCGCAAAGAAACTTTCAAACGGGTGGCGGGGGTGAATTTAGCAGATGGGAGAAACCAAAACTTTCGTCTTGTTAACTACCCTGAGGCGATCGCCGATGAAAAAACAGAACGCTGCTATTTAATCACTAACGACGTCGAACCATCCCAAACTTTAAGTAAATATCTCATAACTCAAGGGGCGATGACTGCATCTGCGGTACGCGAAGTACTTAATCAAGTTCTACAAACCTTGGAATTTCTCCACACTCAAAAGCTACTTTTGCCTTCAAATCAAGTACAGAAAGGTTTAGTTCACGGCAACATAAGTTTAGATAGTATTTTAATTAAAATAGAAAAAAATCAATCATTTTATGTATACCTTTGTGATTTCGCTCTGTGGGAAAATTTATTTATTCCACCCTCTATTCCTCAACCAGCACCACCGAAACCAGAACAGGATTTAAAGTCATTAGGATTAGTGGCTTTTTACTTATGGGTGGGACGGACAACAAATTCTGCCAATGGTCAGCCTCTCGATCCTAAAGATGCTCAACATTGGCCCAATACTGATAATGATTTAAAGCATTTCCTGTATAGGTTACTTGGGTTGGAAAATCCTTTTGAAAGTGCAGAAGTTGCTCGTCTAACATTGTCGCAACTACCATTAGAAGGTGATGCAAATAGTTTGAAACCGTCGGTTAGCCCTGAGCAAGAAAAAAACCGTTTCCGAATACCTTTAATTTTCCTAGCATTCCTTGCTTTGTTATTGCTGGGAGGGGGAATCTGGTTTTTATTTGGGATGCTGAGTAAATCGCAAGACGACTACACTGATTGGAACAAATTACTCACCCAATTCTCTGACGTCACGAGCATGACTCGCGGAAAATTTATCTACACAGTAGAAAAGAATAGTACATGGACTTTTGTTGTAGAACAGAGTCCAGAAAGTGGAAACCGTTTCAAAGAATTATTGACTAAGCCAATCCCAAATGTTGAAGCAACATTTAATTACGAAGAGGTTACCACAGATAGACAAAATTCCAGTAGCCCTATAGAAAAAGTACGAACAGACAATAAATATTCCTTTGCAATCACTAGTTTAGAAGATAAAGTCACTGATGATTTAAATAAAAAGCCTATTGCTTATGATGGTTTACTTGTTTTTGTCACATCTACCAAGAAAGACGGAAATCTTCCCACTGTTCTTGAAGGAAAAATTTCTCTAGAAAATCTGCAAAAAATTTATACTGGCAAAATTAAAAATTGGCAAGAACTGGGGGGTTCTAATTTACCGATAACACCATATTCTCCAACAGAACCGGAAGCGATTAGTTTATTTAAAAAAATTGTTTTAAAAAACAATCCTCAGAACATAGCTGACTTTGAAACAACAGTCACTAACAACAAAAAGGAGACAAAAGACACCCTACGGCAGATTAGTAGTGAGCTTCGGGCAGGCAAGAATCCTGGTATTATTAGTTTTGGTATTCTTAGTAAAACTTGGGATCAATGTAACGGCTATCCTCTAGCTATAGTTGATGGGAAAAACCCAGCTATTCAACCTCTGTTTCATAAGCCGGACCGTCGTCGTGTCACTCCAGAGGATAATTTATGTGGTAAATCAAGAACATACTTTGATGTTAAAGCTTTTAAAAGCTATGCCTTAAGCTATCCTTTATTTGTGGTGTACCCTAAAAATGATAGCCGTCTCGAAGCCGGTTCTTTGTTTGCTGATGTACTTACTACTCGTCAAGGTCAGTGTCTACTAAGTAAAGTAGGGCTTGTACCCTTACAATCTATGCCAGAAAATTATGTCTGCAAATCGCTGCCCTAACCAAAACTGCGACTATTTTAACCGTGTTTTACCCAATAATGCTAGAGTGTGCCCTATGTGTGGTACACCTGTGGGTAATGTCATTTCCTCTCCACCAGCACAACCCAACACACCACCGCCTTACACTCAGGCTTCGCCACCAGTAGTAGAACAACCGCGCTACCCAAACTCGACTCATTTTACAGTTGAACAGCAACGGGTTCCTTATGTACAGCCACAACCGTCTTATACCCCTGCGCCCCAAAGGTTCCCACTTCTGAAACTGATTCACTCTTCTGGAAGAGAATACAGTTTGGCTGGAGAAGCTGGTTATATTGGTCGTCGTAGTCAGAGTATGACCCTTCCGCCAGAAATTGATCTAACTGGTATTCCTAACGAGGGGATAATTTCTCGTCGCCATGCACGAATCTATTGGGACTGGTCACAAAATGCATACATGATTGTTGACATGAGTACAAATGGTGTTTATTTAAACGGTAATCTTCTGACTCCTGGTGTGCAATATCGTCTGTTTAATGGCGATTCGTTAAAACTTGGTCAGGAGAATCTCATTAATTTTCAGGTAGTGGTAATGTAATATAATTCACTTTATCTTCTTGACTCAATGTGACTAATATAATGTACGATCGCCCGTGCTGTGACAACGTTAGTTGCAACAAGAACCTCGTTAATATTGCATAACCTCAACATCGCATCTTCATTTGCTTGACCAGGTTGAGGTTGCAGAAAATCTCTGAGGAAAATCACGGCTGTTACTTCTCTTGAGGCAATTAATGCAGCTATTGATTGATATCCTCCAGATGTTCCGGCGGGAATTTGTTCGCTAATAGTTATGCCTGCTTGTTGATGCAAAACTTCACTAACAGATGACCATGCTAACGTGTGGCATATAGAGAAAAACTTTTGATATTCGGTGACAAAATCAACGAGTTCTGATTTCTTGGTTTCGTGAGCTATGAGTACTATACGTTTTTGAGCTAAACTTTCAGGATACTCACTGACACTTGCTTGTTCTGTTTCGGAAACTTCTTCACTCGTTTGATTAACTGAATCAGATTCGGAAATAATCGTCGCTTCAGGCACAATTGCTTCTTCTACTTCTTCTGAATCTTGAGTAGAAACAGGTGTTTCTGCTTCTGTTGTTTTTAAAGATTCTATGTTTTTTAAAACTAAGTCTTCGCTTTCTACTTCTTTTGAATCTTGAGTAGATATAGGCGTTTCTGCTTCTGTTGTTTGCAAAGATTCTATGTTATTTAAAACCAAGTCTTTGTGCTCTTGTGAGGCAACAACAATGACAACTTCGGCAGGCTCATCAGTCGTTTCTGGCGTGGTTTTTTCTTCAGGAAATTGCTCAGAAATATCGCGCGGCTGAACTATGGTGTAATCTAATCGTTCTGTTTCTGGAGTCACATCATTGATAGTTTCTCTTGCCTTGTCTTCAGTTAATTCGGTTTCAGCACTGACTGCTGAATCAGAGGTACTTTCTTCTAGAGTTATTTCCTCAGGAGATTGGTTAATAATATTACGGGGTTGAACATAAGTAAAATCTGGGTGTTCTATTTCTGGGATAGGGCTACCAACATCTGCTTTGACTTCTTCCTCTGCTGGAGGTGCAGTATCTGTAGCTTTATTGCTAATGGGAGCAACAATTGCTGCCTCATCCTGTTGTATCGTGTTTTCATTTGTGGCGATCGCCTCAGCTGGAGTAGCTGCACTCTCAACCTGTATCAACGTTGATGCTGACGAAAATTCATCTAATTTTAGAGAATCAGCCTTGGCAAGTTCTGGAGTTTCTACTTCGCTTGGTGTTTGATTTTCAACACTAACATTCTCTGCAATTTCAGGAGTTTCCACGATTTGTGGAGTTGGACTAGATTCTTGAGCTACAGGAGTTTCTACTTCGCTTGGTGTTTGATTTTCAACACTAATATTCTCTGCGATTTTAGGAGTTTCTACGATTTGTGGAGTTGGACTAGATTCTTGAGCTACAGGAGTTTCTACTTGACTTGGTGTTTGATTTTCAACACTAATATTCTCTGGGTTTTCAGTTGAGCGCCAATTAGAAAACTGTGAAGGACTTATAATTCTAACTACTGTCTCTGCTTGCTGAGACAAAGAAATAGTTTCTTCCATCACCAGAATGAAATCTCCGATGCGGATAATATCTTTATCCCTTAATATATAAGCTTGATTTTTTTCTGCTAATTTTCCGTTGATCATTGAGCCATTTCTACTGCCAATGTCAGAGAAATAGTAATTACCTCCCTGAAAAAAGAACTTTCCGTGCAACCTACTGACATCAGAACTATCTAAGAACACATCAGAATCAGGAGAACGACCAATGATCCATTCTTTTCCTTTTTTAGTTGTTAGGGAAAGGTCAAGTTCTTGGGATTCATTTAAAGTTAGTGAATGGCTAATTTTAACTTTCATATTAATTTTTGGTTAATTTTATTAATTTCTGTTACCCACTGCTGGCGGGTAGTGTGTTCTAAATTCAAAATATCATCTTGTGACCAATGAAAATGATAAGCAATAAAAGCTACCTCCTCATATAATTTATCTGAGGGGTAGCTTATGACTCCCCCGCTAGCTTTAGTTTGACTGAAAATTCAGTATTGCAGTGAGGACATTGAGTTGGAATTAATGCATTTCCTTGCTGATTAATCCGGTTGTACAATTCCCTAAGATAAGCAATGTCAGGTAGAATCAGTTCTTCAAGTAAATCAGAATTAACTTGGTTCAAACTACCTAAGCGAGTAATCACTCTTGAAAGCATCACTAAAACCCCATAAGCAGGGTTTTCCTGAACTTTCGGCTCTTTTTGCACCAAAATTTCATCTTTTGCAGTGGCTAAACGCATGACTCCATGACGATGCACTCGGTTTTGGGCATCAATTAAACCTCTGGGAAGAGTGAAGGCAAACTCAGTACAGAGACTATCTTTGCGGCGCATAGACAGCTATTTTCTAATTTTTTTCTAGTTTTTTTAATGATGAACGAGTGGTTCGGGCGAGGTTACAGTATTTTCTGTTACTGTAGTTTCGCTTTCCAAGCCATTGATTTGACGGTAAAAATCTTGGAGATAATTTAAATCCTGGGAAAAAAAGTTTTCCACTATTGCAGGACTTATTTCAGATAAAGCCCCCAAGCGAGTAATCACGCGCGACAAAATAATAATCGTGGCATACGCTGGATTTGATTTGACACGTGGATCGCGCAGAGGTGCTATCTCATCAATTGCAGTTGATAATCGCATTATACCCTTGCGATGGAGGTTGCCATCAGAATCTAGATATCCTTTGGGCAGTGTAATTTCAAACTCTGTGGGAAACATAATCGTCCTAATGACTTCACTTCACGCGTTTAAATTCCTCGAAAGCAACTTCAACTTCTTCAATTTCTATCTCAGTGCTACGGGCGCTAACATCGGCAATTTTATAACTAGCCGGCCAAGCACCAGCTAATTCAAATCTTGCTTGCTCTTTTGCCGCTTGGTCGTAGATAGTCAAAGAAGCATTTTTACGTTGAGAAGCCCACTTACCGTCTTGAACTGCTTGAAACCAATTCCAAAACGCTATAGAAAAGGTCATACCTCTACGCAAAGTCAGATTACCACTTTTGACATTGCCAGGAATCTTAGTTCTAACCGCCAAACCTTTGTTGGCTGAACCCCATTTGTTAGGTGTGACTTCGCAGATTTCTATCACATCTTGTGTCCGTTTAAATCCCTGACATTCCAAGAAAATTCCATCTACGGGTTCGCTGGAGTTATCTAACTTCAGTTCTAAGTAGAAGCGATGAGGTGTGAGAATTTCAAATTCAGCCACTGTCTATGTCTATTACTTGCTTGGGTAATTTAAGGAGGCATACACTGCATGCCTCCATGAACTACTCCCTTTCCGCCCAAAGAATACCTATTTAAAAAACCGCGAAGGACGCTAAGGACGCTTTAGCGCAGCGTGCGCCCTTGGCGCATAGGAAGAAAAAAGAAGATAGGTAATTTTATAGTGGGAAGGGAGTAACATTTACATCAACTTGTTAAAGTTTTAGAGCACTATATTCAATTTAGCTACCCTAATTTTATTGAACTCGTTGAATGCCTTCGTGAACCAATTCTATAGTCTCTGTCGCCATATCACCTGAAGAAGCAGTGAAGGTAGGACCTGTATATTTACAGGGGTAGCAGAACTTGATCTCCCAACGGGCTTGCATCGCACCAGCCTGATCGTAAGCGGATACGGAACCATCTTTACGTTTGTTGGTCCAATCGCTCTTACCTCCCAAATTCTTGTTGCAATCTTCGTACCACTTGTAGAGATCCATATTACTAGTGGCAACTAGCTTGAGGGTAACGTTAGTGAACTTGGCAACTGTAGGGGTGGCTTGACGAGTGGCTTGACCTCCTTTGGATGAACCATGAACTTCTTGGGCTGGAGTTGATTCAACGCTTAAACCACTGACTTCTTTAATAATTTTTTGCTCAAGACCTTGTGCTTCAAAATAAAACCGAGAAGCAGTTAAAAATTCAGACACGATCAAACTCCTAAATAATCAATAAAGTGGATAAATTGGATAAAAAAATTACTCACCTTCAACGCCATTCCATTGGCTGATCCGGAAGACAACAAACTCTGCAGGTCTTACCGGACAAACACCGACTTCAACATAAAGGCGACCAAGAATCATCGTTTCGGGGGGATTCAATTCTGCATCGCACTTGACATAGTATGCTTGTTCAGGTGTCGCCCCAAATAATGCACCCTCACGCCATATGCGTTCTAGGAAGTTACTGACTGTGCGCCGCACACGCGCCCACAAATCTTCATCATTGGGTTCAAAAACTGCCCATTGAGTGCCTAATTCAATTGATTTTTCGATGTAGCTAATCAGCCTGCGGACGCTGATATAACGCCACTCAGTTTTATCTGGTTCAACTAAAGTTCTTGCTCCCCAGATGCGGATACCTCGATTTGGGAAGTTGCGAATGCAATTGATCCCCAAAGGGTTCAAGAGTTCTTGCTCGCGGAAATTGGTATCATAGCCCAAACCAATCACGCCTCTGGGCACTTCATTTGCAGGGGCTTTGTAAACTCCACGAGTTTCGTCAGTGCGTGACCAAACACCCATGACATGACCGCAAGGAGGTACGAGAATTGGTTTACCGTTTTCGCGGGGGTTAGGTACTTTAATCCAAGGGTAATAAAGGGCACCAAACATCGAACGACGGTTAAATTGATTCTGCAACCAGTCCACCACTTGTTGAGGTTTCACAAATTCTGGAGGCGGATCAATGAGAACCATGCGGTTAGGTGGATTAGGAATATCACCACTGGCAGAACCCTCGCACATACTAATCATCAGTTCTATAATGCCGTGGACTTGCTCTAAGTTCATGACTTGAGCTTCATAAGCCCGCATTAAATCGGGACACGCCAGCATTGTGATTTCATCAATTTCAAAAATCCCACGCACCCCTGTGCGGTCATCGCGTACCCCTTCTAAATCACTGGAAAATCTATCACGTGGAGTGGCTACAATTGGCAGTGCTAGTTCGTACTGACCATTCCCCGGACGACGCGCTAAAGGCTGTCCAGTTTGAGAAATGTCTTCTAGTGTGACATATATGGAATTTCTCAATGCCGCGATCGCATAAGTTGCTACCTGAGTCGCAGGTTCGCGGTTCATCGTTAAATTATCGTATTCCTCAAGGGTTTCATCTCCCCGGCGAATTTGGATTTTAAAGTATTCACCTGTATTTGGTGGCGGTTCTCCTTCAGTACCTTCTGGTAGGGGGCGAGGTCCACTATCAATAACTAAGATCGTAATCCCTCCCATTGCTGCTTGCTCAGGGCGCAGTGTAAAGCGCAGGGATGGACGATTACCTCGACCGGTAATTCGCAAAGTTGCAGGTTCCGGTGTTGGAGGTTTGGGAGTTCCTGGTAGCTGAGTCCCAATACTCGTAATCCAACACCGACCGCCACCATTCATGAAGTAGCCATAGACTGCAAAAGGCAAATAGGCATTGAACTCAGTAAAACCATTAGAATTAGGACGGGCAAAGTAGTTTAAATATTGCGTCCAATTCGTGACTAGCATGGGCTTAAAGAGTTCAGCCCCGTCACGAATATCTTCTGTAAAGCCGACAAACCCGGCAACAGCCGTACTGACACCTTCAATCGGTCGGCTACCCCGGTCAATTTCTTCTATATATACACCAGGGGCAAAGTAATCAAGTCTAGCCATGCAAATATCTCCCAGTATGTAAAAAGCGATCTTAAGCAGGAGTTAGTAAAACTTCTTTGAAGGTGCAATTTGGGCTATCCACTAATACATTGACATTTTGAAGTAAATAGTCTGGACAATTCAGTGTCAAAACATAGTTACCCAGACGAAGGTCTTCAAAAAAGAACAGCCCTTCTTTGTCACTGGTTGTTGATTTTTGCATTCCCACCACTTTTACTTCTGTGGCAAAAAGTGGCAGATTTGTGACTGCGCTTTTGACGATTCCGGCGATCGCTACCTGCTTAGTGACAGTTTCAATACTTCCATTTTGCAATTGATTTTGCAGTTGAAGAATTCGTTGCCACACTAAAGGTACTGAAGTACTTTGTGCCTCAAATGGTACTGTCATTGTCAGATACAAAGCTGGACGCAAGGGTATAGTTAAAGCACTCCATAAAGACCCAGCTTCTATTGTCGGATCTAGAGAAACTGTCATAGTCAAATTGCCATAGCCGCGCAATTCTGGAACTAAAAATTCCTCACGCAGGGAACGATGGCGTAGCAGCACGGTTAAGGCTTCGCTCATAAGGTGATACTCACCCAAAGCTGTTCTATCCCAAACTGTCAATAACAGCGAGACATCAAACCAATTGGGTGTCCAACTTACAGTAGCAGGTTGCAAACTCCGTGTCAGCTTGCGTTCCACTTGCCTTCCCGATTGTTGAAATTGCTTACTCTCACGAATATCATAAATGTACAAATTGAGAGTCGGTCCCCCACCCTCTTCTTTGCGATTACTGGGATGACTAAACTCAATTTGCTCTGTACTGGTAAGTGATGTTCCTCCAGCTAAAATTTCCGCTAAAGTTTGAAGAACGAAGATAAGCATGAAGCTTTTGTACTGGTAGTAATCCAGATATATTTAGATTATCTGTATTAAGCTTCTGAAGTTAATTAGACTTTTGTCGATATTTTTAAAAAGGCTTGCGCTAGGGCACTGGAATATTATTAGGTTGTATAGGGGTAACAGTATTGCTGGGTGTCGCAGGAGGCTCAGGTTTGTTGATTTGGAAGGCAAATCCTTTTGTCTGAGGTGGTGAACCAAATGGATCGCTTACTTTAAGCTCAATTGGAGATTGTAAACCTTGATTGGCTGTAATTTGTCTCTTGCCTTGTAGTTCTTTAACTGTCCCAAAGGGAGGAGAAAGCTCAACACTAGTACCTTTGTCTCCCTCGACTTTCCATTCTATAGTTAGAATATCGCCCTCTTTAAAAACCCTAGAAGGTTCCTCACTACCGTTGAGTCTGAAATAAATTATTCTTAATGGTAATGGTAAGACTTTAATCTTATTCTGAGTCTGTTCAACACTCAGGCGATCGCTACCTTGAGAAAAAGCTTTTAATTGAAAAGTGAAGTTTCCTGGCTTTTTTACCACATAAGGGACATTTGTACAAGTCTGTTGTTGATTTTGAGCATCGTTTTTGCACAGCTTTTTGATATTGTCAGGGGGAACACTACCTTGTTTAAAATTATAATTTACTGCTGCTCCAGATGATGTTCCATCATCTCCCTTGTCAGTAATCTCAATTCTTTTCAGGTCATTTAGAAGTTGAATTTTCCAACTAAAAAGTATTTTTTCACCGTTTCTATATTCTGTTTTATCTGTATTAAAGGAAACTACTTTTGCTATCGGTTTCTCAAGTATTTCAACAGGAAGCGTTTTGGTTGCTACTAGGTCAGTTTGGGGAATCAGCGGGATATTTTTGCGATAATATGCTTTTAGCTCAAAAGTGTATTTATCTTTTTTCGTCACTCCGGTGGTAATATTTCTGCAAATCAGCGATTCTTTTTGTCGTACACAAGGAGATGTCTTTGCATTACTTTTAGCCGTAAGTTCGTTAAGGCTGTTATTTAATATTGGCTCTTTGCGTGGCGGTTGTGTTTGTATCACAACCAGTTTTTGCAATTGTTTATAGTTGTGAATTTCCCAGTTTAAACGTACCTGATCGCCTTCTGTAATTTGAGGAGCATTTGCCTGAAAATTTTCTAACCTCAAAGGTTCAGGGTTTAAAAGTCGCCAAATCAGGTATCCTAAGCCTCCTAATATTCCCAAAATCACTAAAATCAACAGCAAAAATTGCCACCAAGGGCGGGCTTTCCATAACAAAGTTCCTGTCGGTAATGTGTCAGAAAGCGGTAAATCTTGCTTGTCTTTAATGTCTACTTGAAAGTTGAGAACTTGTCCTCCTCCAAAAAGCGATCGCCGCCACCAAGGACCAGGCTTAACTGTCAAATTGACTCCAGCTTTTTTACTTGGTAATAATTTTAATTCTAATGGAGCGTATTCATACGTACACAATTCTTCTTCATCTCTGGTTCTGGCGCTGAACATCAGTTCGCGCACAGTGTTACCTTGGTTAACCAGTTTAACTTCATACTTGCCTGGGCTACGACTAACTTGTCCCAAGATGGTATTCAATTCTACATCTAAGCGATAAATCGTTGGAACCAAAATATACACCAATTCCAACAAAACTAAATCTGGAGAGTTTTCTGAATGCAAGCGGACTGTTGGAGAGTAATTTCCGGCAAAAATATCTCTGGGTGGACGCAATTCTAATCTGATTTGACCGCGATCGCTAGGAAGTAATTCTAACGCTGTCACATCAGACAACCCTTGACCTTCTGCCCCTGTTCTGGGATAAATAATTGTAAACCAGTCATCGTCTAAGTCTGGGCAATTTAAACGGAAACGGTCTACGCGGTTAGAGCGATTGTGAACTGTTACCTCTACTTGCAAAGCTTCGTCAAACTTGAAAACTAAAGGTTTATTTGGGTTAGTAGCAGGCTGGAGTGAAAAAGTTGGATCGTTAGCGCGAATCACCGTCTGTTCTTTGAGCAGAACTTTGATTTGGCGCGGGTAATTTATCGGTGTATATTGTGGATAATGATTAGGAGAATCTACGACTAGAGTATAGTCATAAGTTCCTGGTAAGGTATCAATAGGAATTTCAAACCGAAATGTGACTTGTTGACTTTGTTGGGGATCTAAAGCCAGACTTTCTCTAGGAAAAATGTGACTCCGGGTTAAAGTTTCCAATCCCTCATCTAGAAATAAATCAATAACAGCGCTTTGCTCTCCTTGGTTGATAATAGTGACATGCAGTTCAACAGGATCTCCTGGCATTCCAAATTGAACACCAGACGGATCAATAATGACTTGTAGCGGATTTTGGATGAATTGCTGCATATTATTCCTTTTTTAAAACCGGTTCAGCTTGACCTGAAAATCTTCACCGCCGCTGACAATAAAGGTTTTACCTTCAGTTTTTTTCACGTCAACACTCATGATCGGTTTCGAGGTTTCGTAAATTTTTCTACCTTCTGCTGCTTTTGCTTTGTCAAGCTTGTATTCAGGAGTTAAAAACCAAAGCATGACTTTGCGATCGTCTCCACCACTGACCAGCATACCATCCTCGCTAAATGCCACACTGCGTACTGCACCTCTTCCTGCTTGCCAACGATCCACCGTCGGACAATTTAACTGAGTGACTTCTTGAGGATTTGAATTTTTGCTTGCCTTGCATTGTTTTAAATCCCAAATGGTAATATATCCATCAGAATCAGAAGTTGCTAATATTTCTTTGTCTTTTGAAGGCGCAAAAGCAAGTCCGAAAACAAAGTCATCAAGTCCCGCACTTCCTTCTAGTGTTTGTTGTCCGAATAAAAATCCTTGCGGTTGTTTCCAATTCCACAATACGAAACGCTTAAATTCTCCAGCAATCACTAAAGTTTTTCCATTTGGGCTAAGACTCAAAGCCTTAATTGGAAAACGTTGTAACTTTTGTTTAAATTGTAAATCGATAACTTGTTGTGGATCTGCTTGGAAATCACTGTTGGGTGGTGCAGACCATAACCGTACTTTACCACTTCCATGACCGCTAAATAAGTAACGCGAGCCAGGGGCATATACTAAATCAAATACTTTATCACCTGTTAAATCTTGCTTATCTTTAAGTTCCTGTATTTTTTCACCCTTGGGTATATCCCATATCTGAATAATACCATTATCTAAACCTGCTGCAACTCGATTGTTGTTTTCTGGCATAAGTCGCAATGCTTGTACAGGAAGAGTCGTAATCGCCAACAAACCTTTAGATTGTTGACGTTTAGCACAAGCATCAGGCGATTTACTATACACTCCTTCAGGTTCTAAGTTACTTGTTAAAAAGTTTGTATTGATTCTCCAACGTCGCAGCGTGCAATCGTCTGAACCACTCACAACTGATAATACGTCACCACTAATACGAACCGATTGTACAAAGTTTGTATGGGAAACAGGTGCAGGTGTAAGTAATCGTGCTAGTAAAGCTGCGAGTAATGCAAGGATTGCCAACTGTAACCATAAAGGTATTATTGGCAGAACCTTTAACTCTAGTATTTGTGTAGCGGGGTCTGTAGTACCCAAACGTTGGTCAAATAATTCTGTTCTAGCTTCTAGCAACAAAGTTTTTGAAAGACCAACCCAAGGACGTTTTGTTTTAACATCTAAAAAGACTTTAGTTGTTCCTCCTATATTCAGATTGGCATCTTGAGGATTGATTGCGAAAGTACATTTTCGCCAGTCTTTTCCCTGCATTTGCACATTGACTTGCTGCTTGAGGTTGCTGGCGTTTTTAAATTCCAATTCAAACGTAGCTGAATGAGACTTCCAGTCAGGCAACCATCTGTTTTTGAAAGGAATTTTTTGCTGTTTAGGTGTGGTATGAAATTCTACAAAACCTATCGGTAAAACTTCTAAATTACCTTCACCTCTAGCTGGAATACTATTATGACCTGTGGCTTCTATGGCGAAAGGATAATTTTGACTCGGCGCTTGAACAACAGATGGGGGTTGACATTCAAATCTAACTTCTGCTGAAGAACCAGGATCTATTAATAACCTTCGTTCTGCACCGCCAACCAGCCACAAGGGATCGATATTTGTAAAACGCAACACTGCATTAACAGGTTGTTGTCCTAAGTTTCGCACTCGTGCAGGTATATCAACACTATTGCGGGGGTAAACTTGGAAATCTCGCACTGGCAATTCTACACTCAAAAGTGTTTGCCCACCGTCTGGTTCAATTGTGAGACGCAGCAAAAGCCTGCGCTGTTGTCGTAACTGAGGTGAAAAAATCTTTACGGTTAGGTTGACTATACCTACAAATCCGGGGATAGGTGTATTCAGAATTAAGACTTGGAATCGCGTACTACTGCCGTGAGGTTGAGCTGCTGCCACTTCTGGTGTAAGCTTGTACCAGCTATATCCCGAACTTTGATTTTCTCCTGGTGCAGAAACTTCTAGTTGGAAATTGGCAAATTGATCGCTGTTATTGTTAACAGTCACCTCAAACGCTACAGGAGAACTGCCCCGTCGAAATGTTAAGTTTTCCGTAGAAAGGCTAGCATTTATGAGACTTTTTTCCATGTTATTGGATTAATTTTTCAATACTGTAGGGCAACCCGTATCAGAAAAAAAGTTTAGATCCGCGAAAATTTTTGCAATAGAACTTGTAGATATGGCATTATTGGTGGTCATTTAAACTGAATATAGCAATCTTAAAATAAGAACGTGAATAAGAAGAACATGAAAACTCTCCTTTTTTCTTTTCTTGGCGTTCTATGCCCTGCGGGCACGCTACGCGAAGGTGCCTATGTCCTCTTGTCCACGCTGCGCGCTTGGCAGTTTGTTTCCAATAGATATCTCACAATTCATTTAGGATTGCCATAATAAATAAATATAGAGCAAATACTGGTTTAAGCATTAGCTAAAGGTATAATTTAAGAATTAACAAAGTTTAGAGAAGTTTAAGGTATGGGTACTGAATGGTAAATCCAGAAAAAGTATCCATGTGCTGATATGAAAACCGGTTAGAATTTTTTTAGTGATGCTCCACTCCGAGCCACTCTCGTCCCAAGGGGATACGCTCTTGCAACGCGATATCGCAACTTAGCAACCGCTCCGAAAAACCTATACAAAACTA
>NZ_QMEA01000135.1 GCF_012912105.1 Brasilonema sp. UFV-L1 | reverse complement strand
GTACCACCAGCTATCTTACTCACCCCGTCTTCAACCGCTATCACTCAGAAACTGAGTTGTTGCGCTACCTACACAAGTTAGAAGCTAAGGATTTATCCTTAACAACATCGATGATTCCTTTGGGATCATGTACGATGAAGCTGAATGCAACATCTGAGATGATACCTGTGACATGGGCTGAGTTTGGTAAGATACATCCTTTTGCACCATTGTCACAAGCACAGGGTTATCAAATTCTGTTCCAGCAGCTAGAGGAATGGTTAGCCGAAATCACAGGATTTGCAGGAATTTCGCTGCAACCAAATGCTGGATCTCAAGGTGAATATACGGGGTTGCTTGTCATCAAGGAGTATCACGAAAGTCGAGGAGAAGGACACCGCAATGTTTGCTTGATTCCCCAATCGGCGCATGGAACAAACCCTGCAAGTGCTGTCATGTGTGGAATGAAGGTAGTTGCTGTTGCTTGTGACGCTGAAGGTAATGTTGACTTAGATGACCTGAAAGCGAAAGCTCAAAAGCATAGTAAAGAACTTGCTGCATTAATGGTGACATATCCCTCAACTCACGGTGTGTTTGAGGAGCAAATTCAAGAAATCTGTGCTGTTGTTCATACTCACGGCGGACAAGTTTACATGGATGGGGCGAATATGAACGCCCAAGTGGGGCTTTGTCGTCCTGGGGATATCGGCGCGGATGTCTGTCACTTGAACTTGCATAAAACCTTCTGTATTCCGCACGGTGGCGGTGGTCCTGGTATGGGACCGATTGGCGTTGCTTCTCATCTAGTACCTTTTCTTCCCGGACACGCCGTTGTTGAAATGGGTGGTGAACAGAAGATGGGTGCAGTTTCCGCTGCGCCTTGGGGTAGCGCTAGTATTCTTGTGATTTCTTGGATGTATATTGCCATGATGGGCGCAGATGGTTTGACCCAAGCAACTAAAGTCGCTATTCTTAACGCAAACTACATCGCCAAGAGACTTGAGTCTTACTATCCTGTTTTATATAAAGGGAAAAATGCTTTGGTTGCTCATGAGTGTATTTTGGATTTGCGTAGCTTGCGAGGCGCTTCGCCATCGCTCAAAAAATCTGCAAATATCGAAATCGATGATATTGCCAAGCGCCTGATGGATTATGGCTTCCATGCACCAACAGTTTCCTGGCCTGTGGCGGGTACAATCATGGTGGAACCTACAGAAAGCGAATCTAAAGAAGAGTTAGACCGTTTCTGTGATGCAATGATTGCTATTCGCCAAGAAATTGCAGAAATTGAATCAGGAAAGATGGATGCTCAAGATAATGTCTTGAAGAATGCACCCCACACTGCAGAAAGCCTGATAGTCGGAGAATGGAATCATCCTTATTCTCGACAACAAGCTGCTTACCCAGCACCTTGGACTCGCGAACACAAATTCTGGCCTAGTGTCGGTCGTATTGACGCCGCTTTTGGGGATAGGAATTTTGTTTGTTCTTGTCTACCGATGGACGCTTATTAATTGATATCCTCCCCACCTTAGTCTCACGTTGGTTGGCTTGAGGGTGGGGATTCTTATCAATATCATAATATTTCAGGGCGATCGCCAATAATAACAACTCAGTTAAACCCAGTTATAAAACTGATAACTGTTTCGGGATTAGGAAGTTTTATATATTGGAGCGATCGCTAATAATAACGACTCAGTTAAACTCAGTTATGAAACTGATAACCGTTGAAATGACTTACGGTTATTCTTCAAGCGTTGCACTACTACTTTGCTTTACGATAAAAGGCTAGAAAACGGAGTTTCCTACACTTTTTTCCTCTAATAAATCGAGTCATAAGTGGGTGGACAAAATTAAACTCATGGTGGGCATTGCATATCAAAAGATTGTAACCTTTGCAGAGCAACTACTTTAGGCAATGCCCACCCTACTTATTTTCTACTTATTTTCCTGCCAATCTATCTAAGAAATCAATTTTCACACCCAGGTTGATTATCGTTCTTCCATCACGAGTTTTGATTTCCGCATTATTAAGGCCGATGATGCAAGGTTGATTACCTATGACGCCAAGAATTGCTCCCCCGGAAGAACCACCAGTGGTATCACAGTCGTGTAACAACACATTGCTTTCTTCACCCACAATGCTGCAACCTTGTTGCACACTTGCTGTCCATCCTTTACCTGCGGTAAAAAATTGATAGTTTTGTTTGTTTGTGTTAGGGAAATCACCAGAATAACCAACGAAAATATATTTATTGCGGTTTTTAGTAAGAGTAGATGAAGGGAAAGATTTCCAACCTAGATATCCATATTTTAAGCCGATAGGTTTGTTGAGTTTCAAAACTGCCCAGTCGTTGGTTTGATTTTCTAACTTAGTTCCAGTGAAATCAGTGCCATAAATGACATTTTGAACTTGGGCAATATCCGATTCATCTGTAACTTTGCCATTGATAACATTTGGGAGAAATAAGATTTTTTGACTCAATTGGCGTGTTTCAGGGTCAATGACGCAGTGTGCATTAGTTAAAACGACATCTTCACTAATTAATGTACCTGTGCAATGATAGTCCTTGCCTTCGGTGGTAAGCCCTTGTACTCTACCAATTGCTGACCAAGGATATTGTCGGCTTAACATAGGAACTCGGTCATCCCAACCAATAACTCCTCGTTTAAATTTTTGATCATCAGCTTTATCTGGTTGATTCGTCTGTTGCAAATTACCAGGTTGAAAGGCTTTGCCGTTTCCTTTGATACTGAAGTTCTTCACATCTTGCAATTTGGTATATTTAGGTGGAGTTGGTTTTGCGGTGGTTTGGGCGTTTGCATTCCACCAAGTATTTAACGTAATTGCGCTGAAAGTGACTGCGATAAATAATGCAATTGATTGTTTGCTCTGGAGTTTGTTTTTCATGGGTATTTTGTGTTGGTTTGATAGTTTTTGTATATCGTCTGTTTCAAGCGAAGAAACCTCACCCGCCTACGGCACCCTCTCCTTATTAAGGAGAGGGTTTAGAGAGACTTGCCTTTCTCCATGTCGTTTTTAACCAAAAGGTTTAGAGAGCTTTTCTCCCTCTCCTTTATAAGGAGAGGGCTGGGGTGAGGTATCTAACGCCACTCTCCTTGTACGGTGAAACCTGCCCAGTAATAGGGGCTACGCCATTTTGGGTTTTCCCATAACTTTCTTTGGGCTGCACGTAACGCGGATGGTGGGGTTTTCTTTTGCTGCAACATTTCTTTGTAAAATTCCTGCATCAGTACTGATGTGCCTTCGTCGTCAATCTGCCACAGGGACAGCATAACCCGCGCTGCACCTGCATACATTAAGCCGCGTGTCAACCCCACTAAACCTTCACCGTTGACATTTTTACCAAGTCCGGTTTCGCAGGCACTCAAGACGATTAACTCTGCTGGGTAGTCTTGGTTAAACAAATCTCCCAAGCGTAAGTGTCCTCTGATTGGCTTGCCTTTTTTATCAACCAATGACAGTACAATCCCGGATAACTCTGGTTGTTCTTGATTGACAAACCCGTGAGTGGCAAAATGCAGAAGACGGAATTGATTGAGGGTGCTGCTGGTTGCCCAGTCGTAATTGGCATCAAAGTTCAATGCTTGCAGGCTAGTTGCTGGTGGTATCAGTTTTAAAATTCCTTTTGCCTCTATTTCTGTGTTGCCTAACCTGTTCCAACCATTGCGTTTCAGGCTTTTGGCGGAACGGTTAAGGGCAGAGCGTTCAATTTCGAGTTCGGAACCGAGTTGAGTATTTTCCGGTTTACCTGTCACTCGTGTATCGGTAGCACTGTATACTGGGTCGGCGAGAATGGCTATGGCTTTGGGTGCGCTTTGACGGTTGGCGAGTTTTTGGCGTTGGATGGCGATGGTGGAGGCTGAGGGTAAATTGACAATTTCATGGTTTATCATCAGTGGTTGGTATACACCCCTCCCTAACCCTCCCCTTGCTAAGGGGAGGGTGCGCGGTAGCGCGGGTGGGGTTTTTTCCACGGAGTTGAGCGCTGTATTTGAGGTGATGTCAGCTAATGCCCCAAAGGGAATGGTTTGCAGCGCACCATCGGCAACAATCACCAAACGCTTTCGGTGTAATTTATCAGCAACAGGTGCGATCAGGAGTTGACTGAGTTGTTTTGCGCTCTTAATGGCTAAGTCAGTAGCTGTTGCTTGCGGCAAATCTGTATGGAATCCTTGTGCAACTTTTTCTATCTCTTTTTGTGCGGGGAGGGTGTAAACTTGCATAGAGGTGGGAGTGACTGCCCACAAATAACTGCGTTCTTTACCCAAAGAATATTGCAATAGCAGAGTGTCTTTATCAAGTTGTTGTTGGATTTGCGGTAATTTGAGAATGTCCTTTTCGGGGTTTGGGTTTGTCAGTTTTGCATATTCTGGGCTAGTGGTACGGATTTTGGCTTGCACTTCCCGGTATTGGCTGAAGAGATTTTCGATTTCTGTGGTGTGTCTTTGAATAGATGCTTTGGTGATGAGGTCGTTTTTCTTTGGTGAATTTTCTAAATTTTGCCGCAGTGTCTCTCTGGCATCAATTTGCTGTAGTAAGTTGCGTTCCTGTTGTATGAGTTCTGAGTTTGCGCCTTTGAGAATTTTAGCATTTGCTGAGGTTAATAGTTCTATCAGACTTCTAGCGCGGGAGCGTTCGCTGATGTGTAGGGCTAATGCATCGTATCCTTGGGATGGGTCTTTTTTGTGCTGTTCCATCAGCAGGTCGATGTAGAATTTATAGTAACCCGTTACTGTGGCAAAGTAAGAAGTGCGGAGTTCTTGCCTGTCGATTTTGGTGCGTAATTCTTCAATAATTTTGATTGCGGCTTCTACATTGGTGCGTGCTGCTTGCAAGTTACCGCGATCGCGTTCTAGGAGAGCGATGTTACCAAGGGTAGTAGCTTCTCCTGCTTTGTCGCCCACTTGTTTACTCAAAGCCAAAGAAGAGTTGAAGTATTTGAGGGCACTGTGCTTGTCTCCTAAATCGTCGTAGACTAAGCCAATATTGTTGACGGTAGCAGCTTCCCCGGCTTTGTCGCCCACTTCTTTTCTCAAAGCCAAAGAAGAATTGTAGTATTTGAGGGCACTGTGCTTGTCTCCTAACTTGAAGTAGACACTGCCAATATTGCTGAGGGTATTAGCTTCTCCTGCTTTGTCGCCTACTTGTTTACTCAAAGCCAAAGAAGAGTTGTAGTATTTGAGGGCATTTTGTTTATCTCCTAAATCGGAGTAGACTAAGCCAATATTGTTGAGGGTAGCAGCTTCCCTGGCTTTGTCGCCCACTTGTTTACTCAAAGCCAAAGAAGAGTTGTAGTATTTGAAGGCACTTTGTTTATCTCCTAAATCGGAGTAGACTAAGCCAATATTGTTGAGGGTAGCAGCTTCCCCGGCTTTGTCGCCCACTTGTTTACTCAAAGGCAGAGAAGAGTTGAAGTATTTGAGGGCACTTTGTTTATCTCCTAAATTGGAGTAGACACCGCCAATATTGTTGAGGATTATAGCTTCAAGAGCTTTGTCGCCCACTTGTTTACTCAAAGGCAGAGATTGGTTGAAGTATTTGAGGGCATTTTGTTTATCTCCTAAATCGTCGTAGACTTTGCCAATATTGTTAAGGGTAGTAGCTTCAAGAGCTTTGTCGCCCACTTGTTTACTCAAAGGCAGAGATTGGTTGAAGTATTTGAGGGCACTTTAGCAATTCCTGAGTCAGAAGTCAGGATTCAGGAGTAAAAAGAGCTATCTGCTTTTTAGACCTTAGTACTGTACTTCATTGTGGAAGATATGCTTCAAGGTATTGTGTATCATAAGCTATTGCCTTTTGATACAGTATTAATGGATAGTTGGTATGCCACTAATAACTTGATGCAATATATTGAGGCTCTAGGCAAGTATTACTACTGTCCTTTAAAGAGAAACCGTCTAGTAACGGATTACTCTCAAACTATTTAATTCAACAACTCAAACGTCCTGCTATTGCCATGTCTTTGGTATAGCTCCTGCTGGCGATACGCACAAGCTAAAGCCTCCGGCTTATCGCCTGTGACAGTTGCGTAAGTCCTGATCATGAAATCGCCATCACAAGACATAAGAAAAAGCTCCCGCATTAACACAGGAGCCTTCAAGTTAAGTGATTGTCAGTGATAAAACAAACCTGTTAGTCAAGTTCCTTCATGAACATGACTGGCTCAGTTTCACGGTCAATTCCCTTCTCAAAACCACCAGCTGCTGCACGAGCACGACCAGCATGCCACCAGTGACCAATGAGGAAGAAGAATGCCAATACGAAGTGAGAGGTTGCTAACCAAGCACGGGGGTTAACGTAGTTGAAGGAGTTAGGCTCGGTGATCACGCCACCCACAGAGTTGATTGAACCGTTGGGAGCATGGGTCATGTACTCAGCCGCACGACGAATTTGCCAAGGCTGAACGTCGTTCTTGATCTTGTCTAAGTCAAGACCGTTGGGACCGCGTAGAGGCTCAAGCCAAGGACCACGGAAATCCCAGAAGCGCATGGTTTCACCACCAAAGATGATTTCACCACTGGGGGAGCGCATGAGGTATTTACCCAAACCAGTAGGGCCTTGGGCAGAAGCAACGTTAGCTCCAAGCTTCTGGTCACGCACCAAGAAGATGAAAGACTGGGCTTGGGAAGCTTCAGCGTTTGTTGGTCCGTAAAATTCGCTGGGATAAACAGTGTTGTTAAACCAGACGAAGCAGGAAGCAACGAAAGCCATCAGGGATACAGCAGCCAAGCTGTAGGACAGGTAAGCTTCACCTGACCAGATGAGAGCGCGACGTGCCCAGCCAAAAGGCTTGGTGAGGATGTGGAAAATACCACCAGAAATACAAATCAGACCAACCCAAATGTGACCGCCGATAACATCTTCCATGTTATCGACGCCAACGAGCCAGCCTTCTCCGCCGAATGGAGAATTCACCAAATAACCGAAGATAACCGCTGGGTTAAGTGTTGGGTTGGTAATGACACGAACATCACCACCACCTGGTGCCCAAGTATCGTAGACACCGCCGAAGAACATTGCCTTCAGCACTAACAGTAGGGCACCGCATCCCAAGATGATCAGGTGGAACCCAATGATAGTGGTCATCTTGTTCTTGTCTTTCCAGTCGTAACCAAAGAAAGAGGAGTATTCTTCTAAGGTTTCTGGACCACGGATAGCGTGATAGATACCGCCAAAACCGAGTACAGCTGATGAGATCAGGTGCAGTACACCAACAACAAAATAGGGGAAGGTGTCAACAATTTCACCACCAGGACCTACACCCCATCCTAAGGTAGCGAGGTGAGGTATTAGGATGCAGCCCTGCTCGTATACGGGCTTTTCGGGAATGAAGTGAGCGACTTCAAACAAGGTCATCGCTCCAGCCCAAAATACAATCAAGCCAGCATGGGCAACGTGAGCGCCCAGTAGTTTACCGGATAGGTTAATAAGACGGGCGTTACCAGCCCACCAAGCAAAGCCGGTGGAGTCTTGGTCACGACCAGTTACCATTGTTGATCTATTAGAGAGCGTTACCACGTGGTAGTACCTCTTCAGGGAATACAAATTTTTCGTGAGGTTGATCAGCAGGAGCCATCCAAGCGCGGATACCCTCGTTGAGCAAAATGTTCTTGGTATAGAATGTTTCAAACTCTGGGTCTTCTGCTGCCCGCAATTCTTGCGACACGAAGTCGTAAGCCCGCAGGTTGAGTGCTAAACCGACTATTCCAACTGCACTCATCCACAACCCTGTGACTGGCACAAACAACATGAAGAAGTGTAACCAGCGTTTGTTCGAGAAGGCAATTCCAAATATCTGTGACCAGAATCTGTTTGCCGTTACCATTGAGTAGGTTTCTT
The DNA here is from genome assembly GCF_012912105.1 of Brasilonema sp. UFV-L1. Lineage (GTDB taxonomy): Bacteria > Cyanobacteriota > Cyanobacteriia > Cyanobacteriales > Nostocaceae > Brasilonema. Next base: position 17,599 of record NZ_QMEA01000135.1, on the reverse strand, counting down.
CTGCTTGTGTCGGGTTGAAGGCACGGAAGGTGTTCGCTGCATCACCGTCTTCAAACAAGGTGTTTTCTACTGTTGCACCGTGGATCGCACACAACAGCGCTCCACCTAGCACTCCTGCTACTCCCATCATATGGAATGGGTTGAGCGTCCAGTTGTGGAATCCTTGCAAGAACAGCAAGAAGCGGAAGATTGCTGCCACTCCAAAGCTGGGTGCAAAGAACCAGCTTGATTGTCCCAATGGGTACATCAAGAAGACTGAAACGAAGACTGCGATTGGAGCAGAGAAGGCGATCGCATTGTAAGGACGAATCCCTACTAGCCGAGCGATTTCAAATTGACGCAGCATGAAACCGATTAGCCCAAATGCTCCGTGCAGTGCTACAAATGGCCACAAGCCTCCCAATTGGAACCAACGGGTTAAATCCCCTTGTGCTTCTGGTCCCCACAACAGCAACAACGAGTGTCCCATTGCATCTGCTGGGGTCGATACTGCTACTGTTAGGAAGTTACATCCTTCCAGGTAAGATGATGCTATCCCGTGGGTGTACCAAGAGGTGACGAATGTTGTACCGGTTAGCCAACCGCCTAGTGCGAGGAAAGCACAGGGGAACAGTAGTATCCCTGACCAACCTACAAACACAAATCGGTCTCGCTTTAACCAGTCGTCAAGAACGTCAAACCACCCTCTTCTGGCGGGGGCGCGTCCAACTGCGATGGTCATCGGACTAAAATCCTCTTTTTTACTAAAATTGCAAGTTTTTGAGGAATTAACTTTTGTGTGACACTTAACAGTTGCTAGAAAACAACTGGCATCATGACTTTCTGCTGCCTAGTCAGACAGCATTTCTCATATGCATGCCACAAACACTTCCACTAGTTGGTGATCCAGCTTGGGGAAGCTTAATGATTTTTAACTTATCATATCAGGTTTGGTTTGTGCCTGATTTACAAGAAGAAATCAGGTATAAAACACGAACCTACTATTTACTATGAATATCAGAATTTTTACAATCTGACACAACTTTTCTCAGAAAACTTAAAAAATTTAAAGAAAAGCACAAGGTAGAAGGAAGAGTTGGAAGGGATTCGCTAAACTTGCAATACATCTGCTCGAATGGCAGACTTTGTAATGGGAATATCTTACACACCAAGGTAGTTCTAATGACGGGTAGTTAACAAACCGCAGTAAAACGGAAGTGAATCGGAGTCATCCGACTACCGCTTCATTAAAACCGGAAAAATCTGCCAGCCTCATTACTAATTGGTTGGTGAGCGCGCCAACGATCTGGGCGGGGTCTTACACGTAAAAATTTTGGCAGCCTTTGTTTTGTTGATCGGTGGGACAAGACGAGTACTCGTAGTAATAAGGTGAATCCAGCGCCGTGCGGGGGTTCCCCCCGTTGAGGCGACTGGTGAACCCGAAGGGCTGCCAAAATTTTAGGGGACAATGCGGGGCGCGGAAAAATCGCCCAAACGTAGATTTTTTCAAAAAAATGAGTATTTATACATGGGCGATTTTTCCGGAGGCTGGCAGATTTTTCAATCGTTGTGACCCAACCCCAGACGACTTGAACAAGTAAACGTTACCAATGTCAAAAAATCCCTATATTTTGGTATCTAATAAGCATGACATCAACAACCATTAACACAGGTGAGTCACCTAACGGCGATCAATCTACTTCAAGCGTCTTGTATCAAAAGGTTCTCGGTTCTCGTCGGTTCAGTAACTACTGGTGGGCAACGATTGTTTCTTTGGGAGCCACCGGCTTCTTGCTCGCTGGTATTTCCAGCTATCTCAAAATCAATTTACTCATCGTTTCTGACCCCACTCAACTTATCTTCGTCCCGCAAGGTTTGGTTATGGGGTTGTACGGTTCAGCTGGCTTACTCCTAGCCCTATACTTGTGGCTAACGGTTCTATGGGATGTAGGAGGCGGATACAACGAGTTTAACCGAGAAAATAGCACTGTGACAATTTTCCGCTGGGGATATCCTGGTAAAAACCGGCGTATTAAAATTGAATGTAGTACAGAAGATGTACAATCTGTGCGAGTTGAGGTGAAAGAAGGTCTTAACCCTCGTCGCGAACTTTACCTACGTGTTAAAGGTCGCCGAGACATTCCCCTAACACGAGTAGGTCAACCTTTGTCATTACAAGAATTGGAAGTTCAAGGTGCCCAGTTAGCTCGCTTTTTAGATGTGCCCTTAGAAGGACTTTGAGGCTAAGATACTGTGGTTGTATCTGTAACTTGACAATGTGGTTAAAAATTCCTCAATTTTTTGTAGCTCTCATCATTGTCGGTGCGTTGATGTTGGGAGGCTGTTCCACACAGCAAGTTGTTTCTAATTCTTCTCCAACATCTGCAGTTACCGAAGCAAGCAACAATTCAACCGGCGAGACAAGCGCTAATACGACTAATACGGCTAACACAGCAACTACAGAAGTCGCTTCTGTATCTGAAAGTACAAACGAGAGTATTCCTGGAATGAAAGATTTACCAAGACTTGAAGGAAAAGCAACGGTGATTATGACCGTTAAAGGTTCACCCATTACCATCGAAGTAGACGGTAGTAATGCCCCAATCACTGCTGGTAACTTTGTTGATTTAGTCCAAAGGGGTGTATACGATGGCTTAGTTTTCCATAGAGTTGTACGCCAACCTCAACCGTTTGTTGTTCAAGGAGGCGATCCCCAAAGTAAAGATCCGAAAGTTCCAGCAAGTCGGTTGGGAACAGGAAGCTTTAGTGACCCAAAAACTGGAAAAATTCGATACGTACCCCTAGAGATTAAGGCAAAAGGCTCCCAGGAACCAATTTATAGCAAAACACTCAAAACAGCTGGTGTAGATAAGCCGCCTGTATTACAGCACAAGTTGGGTGCAGTCGCTATGGCGCGATCGCAAATGCCAGACTCTGCTTCCTCACAGTTTTACTTCGCTTTAGCAGATTTAGGTTTCTTAGATGGTGACTATGCTGTTTTTGGTTACGTAACCAATGGTATGGATGTTGTCAACAAGATTCAGCAAGGCGATCGCATTGACTCTGCTAAAGTCACACAAGGTGCAGAAAATCTGAAAAACACCGGACAGTAGTAAGTAGCAATAAGGGAGATGAGGGAGATGAGGGTGATAACTTCACCATCTTCCCCATCGTCCTTATGTTTCCTAAATCACATATTTTTTACACCACGAAATTGGTAGCAGTTGTTGTCACTGGTATTGGTTTAGTTTCCGCTTTAGGCAAAAACCTAGAGGAAAGTTGGCAAAAATTAATAGCAGGTGAATCTGGAATTACATACCATCAACCATTTCCAGAACTTGAACCACTTCCCTTAGGAATGATTGAAGAACAACCAGCACAGATGAAAGTACTGACTCAGTTGGTTGTTAGATACGCTTTGAAAGATGCAGGATTATGTCCACCTTTGCCAGATTGCGGAGTTGTGATTGGTTCGAGTCGCAGCTATCAAGGATTATGGGAGCAGATGGCGCAACAGATGTATTGGGAAGTGGGAGATATATCAATTCAAAATGGACTGCGTCCCGCACAGCGATCAAAATGGACTGCGTCCCGCACAGCGATCAAAATTCAAAATTTTGAATATCTCACTCCCTACCTCCGTCACTCCATAGAGGATTGGTTAGAGACTCTCCCTCATATGAATACGATTGCAGCAGCACGGCAAATTGGTGCTTGTGGAGTTGTTTTGGCACCAATGGCGGCTTGTGCAACTGGAATTTGGGCGATCGCACAAGCGGCAAATCTTATCCAAACTGGGCAATGTCAGCGAGTGATTGCTGGTGCAGTAGAAGCACCGATTACGCCCTTGACTATCACTGGGTTTGGGCAAATGGGAGCTTTAGCGAAAACAGGAGCTTATCCTTTTGATGTTCGTCGGGAAGGCTTGGTTTTGGGAGAAGGAGGCGCAGTCTTTGTTTTGGAATCAGCCCAGCTAGCACAGCAGCGTCGCTCAAAAGTGTATGGACAAATTCTTGGTTTTGGCTTGACAGCGGACGCCTATCATGCAAATGTGCCAGAACCAGAAGCCAAAAGTGCGATCGCCGCAGTCAAACAATGTCTAGAACGCAGTCACTTGAGTGCCAATGATATTGATTACATTCATGCTCATGGTACCGCTACGCAACTCAATGACTGTATTGAGAGCCTTGTGATACAGCGATTATTTTCCCAAAACGTAGCAGTCAGTTCTACAAAAGGGGCGACAGGTCATACATTAGGAGCATCAGGAGCTTTGGGTCTTGCTTTTTCTTTAATGGCATTGAAGCATCAGATTTTACCACCTTGTGTTGGTTTGAATCATCCTGAATTTGATTTAGATTTGGTGAAAAAGTCACGTCAAAGTAAAATCCAGCGCGTATTGTGTTTTAGCTTTGGCTTTGGAGGGCAAAATGCGGTGATAGCTTTGGGTCATTAGCTTTTAGATTCACTTAATAGTTACACAAAAATTTTGCAAATAATCTGTCAATTGTTTTTCTACATCTATTGATGGTTATGATTAATTGAGATTTTCTATAGTATCTATCTTAAGATAGATTTTTTATATTTTGCTCTGATGAGAGTATAAGGAAAGAATATGCAATTTCTCATCAGTTTTCAGTTAACTAGACAAGACTATTCATTAAGACTATTAATCAAGTGACTCGCCATAAAATTTTCAACCACGACATTATGGTCTGCACCGATGAGCGCTTAGTAGGCAATCATCTTTATTCTGGTAGGGTGCTAGGTTTGACTGAACCAGAGGATATTATTCAGTTACGTCCAGATTTGAAGTCGCAATGGAATATTATTAGCGAACACTATGAACGGATAGGTTTAAGCCATAGCAAAAATGTCATTTGGGATGTTTCTCTGAGAGTTTTGAAAGACTATCCTAACTATGATGTTTCCGTTTTCTTTTTTGGCAATGCTACAAGCAAAGTTGATTGTGATGAAGATTGGTTTCGTTTAGTAGATTCCGACTGGTTGAAGGTGGTTAAATTTATAAACTCCAAGAATAACTTTGTACAACTAGCACAAGAACTTGGAGTCAGCGTTCCTCTAACGTTTTGTTTTGAAAATAAGACTGATATCAAAGACTTCTCTAAATTTCCTTACCCGTGCTATTTTAAAGCTGCGATTTCCGTTAATGGTGTTGGGATTAGTCGATGTGAAAATCAACAACAGCTTTCTGAAATTCTGAAAACATTTCCCGATGAAATACCTTTGCAAATTCAAGAGGAAGTTGGAGCTTCCTCTTTTTTAAATATGCAATACTGTGTTGAAGCTTCAAAACTTCAACGTCTTGCCGTCACTTCTCAAATTCTCAATGGTTACGCTCATATCGGCAATTGCTATCCCAGTATCCATCAACCTTGGGAAACAGTTGAACCAATAGCTGAGTGGATAGTGCAACGTGGTATGAAAGAAATCTTTGCTTTTGATGTTGCAGTCGTCAAAGATGGAACACATAAGACGCGTTATCTGGCGATCGAGTGTAATCCACGCTTTAACGGTGCATCATACCCCACAGGTATTGCCAAAAAGCTCAATATCTCCTGTTGGAGTTGCGAAAGCTTCAAGACGCAGTATTGCTCACTCGAAAACCTTGATTTCCGTGATATTGAATTCAACTCTCAAAGCAATACGGGTATTGTGATAGTCAACTGGGGCACTATTCTGGTTGGAAAAATCGGTATCTTGCTTGCTGGAACTGCTCAAGAGCAGAATGAACTTAGAGCCATATTGAAACAGCGATTATGAGCGAGTGATACAATCCCTACACTTCCATTAAGAAAAAATAGATATGATATGTGAATGTAGATAAATCTTAAAAATTGTTTATCAATGCTGATTTCCTCCTCTGGCTTGTCCAAGGTCAAAAATTCAGTCAGGGAAAAAGTTTTTTTCGGTAATGAACCCACTGCCGAGTTATTCGCAATTCTTACTGTTTACTTTGTTCAAGGCATTCTGGGGTTAGCGCGCCTTGCCGTCAGCTTTTTCTTGAAAGATGAGTTGGGACTCACTCCAGCTCAAGCTTCAGCTTTATTCGGCATAGTTTTTCTACCCTGGACACTCAAGACACTGTATGGTTTAATTTCCGATGGCTTGCCTATATGTGGTTACCGACGGCGTCCATACCTAATTTTGTCTGGGATGCTGGGAACAATTGCTTGGGCGAGTCTGGCAACAATAGTTCACACGCCCATAGCCGCTACGATAGCGCTTGCATTAACTTCTCTGTCTGTGGCTGGCAGTGATGTTATTGTTGACTCAATAGTTGTTGCAAAGGTAAGAACTGAGTCACAAGCACGAGCTGGTTCTCTCCAATCTCTATGCTGGGTTAGTTCAGCCTTAGGAGGATTGATCACAGCTTACCTCAGCGGTGTACTCTTAGAGCTTTTCACCACCCGGACTATCTTTTGGATTACTGCTTCATTCCCGCTTCTGGTATCTGGTACCGCTTGGTTGATTGCTGAGGTACCTGTCAGCAAAGACGCAAGCGTTAATGATGATTCAAATTTTGTGTCAATTAGGCATCAACTGCAACAACTACGCGCAGCCGTTACTCAAAAAGCCATTTGGTTGCCAACAGCATTTATCTTCCTTTTGCATGCTACACCAACAGCTGAATCAGCTTTTTTCTTCTTCACAACCAACGAACTGCACTTTGAACCAGAATTTCTTGGACGTGTACACTTGGTGACAAGCATTGCTGCCCTTGTTGGTGTTTGGATTTTTCAACGTTTTCTTAAAACCGTTCCATTTCGTGTCATTTTTGCTTGGACTACCGTCCTTTCAGCAGTATTAGGAATGACCATGCTAATATTGGTCACTCATACTAACCGCGCTTTAGGCATAGACGACCACTGGTTTAGTCTTGGTGATAGCCTGATTTTGACTGTGATGGGACGAATAGCTTTTCTGCCAGTTTTAGTATTAGGGGCGAAGCTTTGTCCGCCTGGAGTGGAAGCGACTTTATTTGCCCTGTTAATGTCAGTTTACAACTTGGGAGGAATCGTTTCTTACCAATTCGGGGCGGTGCTGATGTATTGGCTGGGAATTACCGAAACTAACTTTAATGCTTTGTGGCTGTTGGTTATTATTGCTAACCTCAGCAGACTCCTACCATTGCTATTCATTAACTGGCTGCCTGCTGCTGATTCCCAAAGCGAGACAGAACAAGCATCTTTACCTGAATTCATGTCTGAGTTGATGGTGCAACAACCTGGATCTGAACCAATTAAAACATTAAACATTGAATAGTCACAGCGTTACTGCACCGAAAATATTACAACAGAATATTACAACAATGTAGAGTATCGGTACATAAGTCACTCATTAGGGTAAAAACCAGGTTAGTTTGAGTTGAACTCACTTAAACTCGGCATATCAAGCAAAAACCAGGTTTTTAAGATGATTGTACCGATTTAGTATTATGCTAGTATTCAGATATTTTGTTGTCAACCGTATTTATCTGTGATTTTTGATTCCAAAATTTACTTGCAACACCATTGTTTGAGAAACCAATCAACAACCATACACAGCTTTTCCTCTTCAGGTTCATAATACTTTTCTGTGGTGGCAAGTGGAAAAAAGTAACCAATAGAGTATAAAAATACCTCCACATCCTGCTCTAAATCATCGCTCTGAAAAAAATTTGCCTCAATACCCTCCTGTAAAATTTTCAACACATTGTTCCTAACCCAATGACCTTGTTCTTCCTGCAACTGTGGATTCAGTCGAATCACGGTGCGAGCAACTTCAGCAGCATGAGATCCACCCAAGCGGCTTTCTTGGACAGAACGGAAGCGGTTAATCAGATAAGCCTTGAGTTTTTCACTGGGTGAGATTTGCGACTTTAAAATCACCTCGGTATCTGCTAAATGTTTCTGGGCATACGCTTGAGCAGTTGCAATTAAGATCTCGTTTTTGTTTTTAAAATATAAGTACAGCGTCCCCACGGCTATTCCTGCATCTTTCGCGATTTCCTGCATCGTCGTTTTTTGAATTCCGTATTTGTAAAGACGCTGTTTCGCTGCATTCAAAATTGCTTCTCTTTTTGCTGCATCTAGTCTTTGCATAATAGATTAATGTCTTTTGCGCACTTTAACTTTAATGCCATATTTCGGGCGCAAGGTGAAAGTAGCGTCTGGTTCGACGGATTGGTTGGGGGCTAATTCAATGTGAAAACGTTGGGCGATAGCCGCTAAAATAATATTGGCTTCCATCAAGGCAAAGCTCTTGCCAATACAGATTCTTTGACCAGCACCAAACGGGAAATAAGCAAATTTCGGTCGTTGATTCACCTTTTCTGGTAAGAAGTGATCTGGATCAAACTGGTCTGGCTTTTCCCAAAACTCTGGATGACAAAACAATTCAAAATTCAAAATTCAAAGTTCAAAAATAAGAAATTATTTTAAAACTTTAGTTGTGGGACACAAGCCCACTGATAGAAAAGAATTGTACTGAGATGCGCAGCACGTTAGCGTTTGCGCAGCGCCCCTAAAAGGGGCTAGCGGCACGAAGTGCGGTACAAGGCGTCCTTGTTCCAAGCCCTCGGATTTATGAGCCAGTGCTCGGCTAGAGTTCCCCGACAGTCCCGCACCTGGCGTCCGTGGGTCTTTAATTTTGAATTTTGAATTGATAATTTTGAATTCTCGCGAAGCGAGTGACTTCATCCTGTGCAGCTAGCAGCATGGATAGCAGATCATGGGTGTTCGTTGGATGTTGACGGCGAGAATTGATAATATCCAGAACTGCTGTATCTAGAATTTGCTTTGCTTGACGGAAGCGAAGATTACGGGGTGTTGGTATCCATAGAGGTTCTGTCCACACGTTATTCATTTTATAGCCAACATACCCAAAGGCTGCTCGAAAAGCTTTACCCAGAACGCTAGACTCGACACTAATATCCACACTGAACAAAGCTAACCCCACAATTTTTAAGGTGAGGCGATTCATTTGGGCCGCAATGTCAATGACTTCGCCCTCTGGTTTTTTCTCCCATTCCTCAAGAAAAGATTCGGTACAACTCACCATCAAACAACTGAGATTTTCTAGCTGCTTTTGATGAAATGCGGGTTGCATTAAGCGGCGATTTTTTAACCAAAAATCTCCTTCGCTTGTCAAAATACTTTGACCCACCACCATTAAACCCATTGACTTTTTAAACAAATCTGGCTTTCCGTAGCGTTCTTGGTGGGTCGATAGCATGTGTTCTGCATGATTGACATGGGCAGCAAGGTAAAAATCATAACCTGGCATAATCGGTAGGCGCACCAAATCTCCATGTTGACGCCACACATGAGTGAGGTAGTCGAGAATATTTCGCTGGATTTCTGGGAGGCTGAAGAATAAATATCCTCGTGGCCCTGGTGGTAACTGACGACTGGGCTTTCTTGCTGCTTGGGCTGAGGGTGCTTGAGTTTCAAACATACGAGTATATGTCTAAAATGAATAATGAATTTTATATTCATTATTCATTTTAGCTTCGTCTGATTGATTGTGTCAGACACCTCAAACTGATGAACTTATCAACGTCGCTAGTTTCTCCGTTGATAACTATCGAGTTTGCGATTAGCTTTTAGTATAGTTATCGATGATCTTAGCTAAGCCTGGTACCGCCTCTTCTACGTGTTTTTTCGCTGAGTTGCGCAGTTTGTTATATACACCTCGCACAGTCTGATTTTTGCTTTTCTCAATTCTTGCGTCGGTAACGCTGAGTATTGCGTCGGCTGAGCGATCGCGGTTCTCGGTCAAATGTGTCACCGGATCACCCGTCTGTACACCCTCATTCCAAATTGGATCGAGTGCAGCGAAGGATTCCGGGAGCAGTGTCGCGATCGCCTCAGCACAATAACTAGGCGCAAGCCCCTTTATAGCAGTGTAGCCTGCTTTCATCGCAAGACCGGAAACCCCTTGCATTGAAGCAACTTGCGTGTCTAGCAACTTCGTGCAGTCAGCTACGACCATATTCTTTTTATTCGCGTCTAACAAACCTTCGCTAAGTCCCATTGTTGATTCTCCTTAAAGTCGTACCATCTCATCTTTATTCAACTCATTGTTCTATTTAGCAGGAAATTACGGAAAATGGTACGAGAGTCGGACAATGTTCATGAATTTTTTAAAATTGCTTTGAGAAAAATAAAGTGAATTAAAAGAAAATTGCAACTCTTCCTGAAAAAAGTTAAAGACTTTAGTAAGAGTGGTTATCAATGATTTTGAATTTTGAATAATTTCTGTCTCATCCCTGACGAAAGAACTGCTGCAAAATCTCTCCCGGTTGGCGGTCCCAAGTGTCGATGTGCTCGTAAATGAAACCCTCTTCATTGAGTTTGTAAGTTGAGTAGCCGTTGAAAAAGACTTTAGCTTTCCAAGGAACGCGCAAAGTACCGCGAACTGTCCACTCAGCTAAAATTATGTCTTTATCTGACTGAGATACATTATGTAAGTCAAAGTAGATTTTTGTAAAAAAGAGCTGTGCGTGAAATCGCAAAGTCCAAAAAATAATCCGATAGTTCAATTTGCCCTTAAATTTGTTAACTGGGTCTTGAAAGTAGATATCCCGCGTGTAAATTTCGTATGAAATATCCTTTTCAAAAAGAGTTGGTAAATCTCTTTTAAGAGTTTCAATATCTTTTTCTATCTGTAATTTATATTTCACGCATTACCTCCTAAACAAGATTTATTAAAAACCTCAGTAACTGCTGCCCAACAGAAAATACTTTCTTGATCATTGTACTTTGATTTAAATCAGATAAAGAAGGAAACGTAGCAGACTGTGCATAAGGACCTTTGCGCAATACCTCAGCTAAAATGTTATTTTCTTCTCGTAACCCTTCGTAAAAAAAGAAAACTTCTCCTGAAATGCCACAAGTACGGTTATACTCAATAGCCTGCAACAATTCTTTTGAACTTATTCGATAAGAAGCAATTTTCATCAAAATTCCTGGTGCTAACTTCGATAGTGTAGCATCAGTGAATTGCTCGTTTACCAATTTATCAATAATACTTTTATAAGTGAAGAAATCACGACGATAGACTTGAGGATGGATAACATCTACAAGTCCTCGTTTGAGCCAAGTGGGTGAGTCTTGTAGATATTCTTTGTATGCCCAGTCATGGATATTAGGAGTTATTGATATGAGCAGATTGGAATTTATCGTTTTGACTGCTTGATAAAGGCGCGCAAGAAATTCTGTGAGAATATCAGCACGCCACTGCAACCATCTTTTCTCCTGAAAGTTTTTCGGCGGATTTTCACCAAACTGCTGATGATAGAGTTCCACAGTTCCTGAATCATACCCACCTTCGCTTGGCAATGCAGGCAAGCGATCATCACCTTGAATACCGTCTACATCGTAATTTTTTACAACTTCCAATACTAGATTTAACAAAAAATTTTGAACTTCTAGATTAAGGGCATTCAACCACTCGAAGCCGTTTTTTTTGAGCAAATTGCCCTGACGATCACGGGCAGCCCATTCAGGCTTTTTTGCTAGTAATGCTCCACCGTTTAAATTGTAAGAACTGGCGAATCCATATTCAAACCAAGGAATGACTTTTAACCCAACTCGCCGCGCCTCAGTCACAACTTCTGCCAAGGGATCGCGTCCGACAAATTGCGGGTTTATTTCCATATCAAAAGTTTGCCGCATCAATTGACTAGGATACATTGTAGCGCCCTTATTCCAGACAACAGGGAAAACCACATTAAATCCAGTCTCGGCAAGAAAGTCCATCGCTTCGGCAATGTTTTGTTGAGAATGGAAAACTTTGCTATCTGTTAGAGTTAGCCAGACACCGCGTATTTCTACTGTTGCCATAGACTTTTTAATGATTTGTTATAGTAAAAATTTGTATGACTGTTATTTATTTATCCTAGTTAATGCATCTTCCGCCGCAGCCCTCTTAGCATCTTTCTTACTGCGTCCTTTGCCTTCTCCGTACTCTTTGTCTCCCACAAAGACTTTAGCGACAAACTCTGGAGCGTGAGAAGAACCACCTACTTGAACTGTGATATACTTAGGCGGTGTTTGAGTGATGTTGCGTTGCACCCATTCTTGAAACCGATTTTGCGGATCTACATTTGAGCGAATCTCCACAATCCTCTCAGGAACAGAATTAAATAGCGGTTCTACAACAGCACGCACTGCTTCAATATCATAATTGTTGTCTATGTAGTAAGCAGCAATGACTGCTTCAAAGGCGCTACTTAGTAAATTGGGATTTTGGTAACCTCCTTCTAAAGTTGCACCTCTACCTAAGCGCATTCTGGAGTCCAAGCCAACCTCAGTTGCAAACTTTGCCAGTTGCTTTTCATCTACTAGTGCAGAACGCCGACGAGTTAGTTCATCTTCTTCTTTTTCTGGGTAACGACGATAAAGGTATTCGCCACTTAAAAAAGTCAACAAAGCATCACCTAGAAACTCCAGGCGTTCGTTGTGTTCTCCTTCTTGTGGGTTTTCATGGACATAGGAACGGTGTGTAAGCGCACGGCGCAATAGAGTTGTATTCTGAAAACTTTGTTGTTTAATAATTTCAGCTAATTCTTCTGTGTTTTGGACTTTTTCGGCAAGTTTCGAGGAAAGTATTCCTAAGATTTTTTGTTTGTACTGTTCTACAAGATTTGCTTCAGGTGCAGAGATCGCTTTGAGAAGTCGAGTCATTGTGTCGAAAGCGCGATAAGTGTCCTCAGTTGAAAAGCGAGATTGATGCACCCAAATGTTAGTCGTTTCAATGAGTTCACTCACTAAAGCGCGCTCAGCGTAAGTTAATTTTTTGCTGAAGACTTGCCTCCACTGCTCGATTATGCTTTCTAATAAAGCAAAAACATCGTCACGTAAAGCGTCTTCTGAGTTCGGTTTGATGGTTGAATCATCAGACATATATGATTGGGCAATTGTTAGCCAGCGCTCACCATAGACTTTTTGCATCTCTTTTTTTACATATGGGTATAAGCCTTGATTTAAAAGAGTTAAACCTCTGCCAACTTGTTCGTGGTTACTCACAGCCATATGTGTATTGAAAGTAACTTTTTTGGATTGCTCAAGATGCTAATGGTTTCGTCCAGTTATTTACACAGGACGGAAGATTTATAGTACCTGGGAAAGGTTGACAGGGTCAAGAGAAAATACGAGAATATAATATCTAATTTGCTAAACAATGTTCAAATATAAAAATAAACATTGAAAAAACATTAATAAGGACTATACTTCTGGGAAATTGGGCGGTAGTCGAATGGTATGACTCCTTTAGCTGCCATAAGACTACCTATTGATACCAGAAAAAAAGTAATCCCTAGCTGTGCTAGGGAAAGCTGTGATTGATAATTCGTAACTAGGTTACCACTGAGAAATTACGAATTATTTTTTCCTGATGGTATTGATAATTAAACCTGTTGCTGCGCCTTCGGCTGCACTACCAAGGGTGTCTTTACCACTGTTAGTAATACCATCGGTTGCTGCTCCAGCAGCTGCACCGACTCCAGCATCTTGAATGATGTTACGCTTTGCTCTTTCTCTGCGGGTACCTCTAAGACCATTAGCACCATTGACAGCAGCACCAGCACCAGCACCCTTAATGGCACCGTTGATCACGTTACGTCCTCTAATGACGCCTGATACAGCACCAACACCAGCTCCAATAGCCGCATCTTCCAGAACCTTGTCATCAGCAGACGCCGGTTGAGCTGGAACTAAACTAACACCAGCTAAACTTGCAGCCAATAGGCCAGGCATGAGTGTACGTTTCAAAATTTTGTTCATAAGCTCACCTTTTCAACTCATCAAACGACTGGATAAAAGTCGAAGTTGTTCCAGTTTTTTTTCTTTCAGCTTTTCTCCAGTCTAAACAATAGAAAGTTTCTTCTGCATGAAAATGCTTTCATAATTACCGTACCTTTTTTTCAAAATGCTTGAATCCACTCTTTGACAGAATATTCAGTCCAGATACCATTTTGCCAATAAGGATCAGCTTCAACTAACTGGCGTACGATCGCCTCGTTTTCGGCTTCATAAATGCCAAACACTTGAGTGACATCTACCGTAGGACCAATAGTTATTAACACACCAGATTCTTTCTGTTTTGCGAGTCCATCTAGATGCGCTTGACGGTAAGGGGCGCGCTTTTCCAGAACATCTTCGCAGTAACTTCCCCACATGACATATTTAGGCATAATTCCATACCAATTCAAAATTTTCAAAAATCAAAATTCAACAAAGAAGGAAGAAGAGGAAAGAATTTCTTTATTTTTCACTCTTCTTTGTGATGGCTTAACTCCTCAAAGTCACACCGAATTTCTCTACTAAAGCTTCACGGACTTTATTGTGTACTGGTTCAACTTCGGTATCAGTAAGAGTGCGATCGCCACTCCGATAAATCAAACGAAATGCCAAACTCCGCTGTCCTTGAGGAACATTCTCTCCCCGATATTCATCAAACAATTCCACAGACTCCAGCAATTCTTTGCCTGCTTTGGTTATAGCTTTTTCAATTTCGGCAACACTCACTTTAACAGGTGCAAAGAAAGCAATATCTCGGTCTGCTGCTGGATAAGTGGAGTAAGAATGAAATTGCGGTACTAAGATTTCATCTTCATCCAGACAATCCAAAAGCACATCTAAATCCAACTGGAACACGTAGACTGAATCTGGTAAACCTTTTTCTTGTCGCAGTTGGGGATGCAGTTGCCCCAAAACACCCAGTCTGTTACCTTGTACCCATAGAGAAGCTGTACGTCCTGGGTGCAAGCGGGAATCTCTGCAATCTGGTTGATATTCTACATGCAAGCAAAACTGTTTAAATACACTTTCTAAAACACCTTTGGCTTCAAACCAAGTCATTGGTTGCGAGCGATCGCTTCTTATCCACTTGCTGGAGGAGATATCACCTCCCATAATACCAGCAATCGCGTCTGTTTCTTGCAAACCTTCTTCTTCTTGCCAGAAAATTCGTCCAATTTCAAAACCGTTGAGCGAACCATTACCTTGTTCTAAATTGTATTGAAATGCATCAATCAATCCTGATATCAAGTCAGTTCGCAAAGCCGAATATTCAACAAATAATGGATTTGCTAGGACAATTTGTCTATCTTCCCCTGGTTTCACCAAGGAATAGTGCATTAATTCTGTCAATCCTTCTGCTCGCAATAAAGCTCGTAACTTGCGTACCAGTTCTTGCTCAAGAGGCAAATAACCTGCTTCTGCCTTATCTGGGAGAGTGTCACAAAAACGATCATAACCGTAGAGACGAGCAATTTCTTCAACTAAGTCTATTTCCCGTTCTAAGTCGCGGTAACGATAGGGAGGTACACAAACTGTCCATTTCTTCTCATCTAGAGGAGTCACCTGACATCCGAGTGCAGTGAGGATGCGTTCAACATCTTCACCTTGAATTTCTCCTGTTTCCTCTTCCAAATCGATTGGTCCGAGAACCTGGTTCACTCGATCTAAGCGTAATTCAATCGTACGCGACCAAGTAGAACGCTCAGGACGAGAGTCATTAATTTCTTGATGTATTATAACTCCTCCAGACAGTTCACTGATCAGCGATAATGCACGACGAGTTGCGACTTCCAACTCAGCGCGGTTGACTCCTCGTTCGTATCTTCCAGAAGACTCGCTTCTTAAACCGACGCTACGGGAAGAACGGCGAATCGCAACTGAATCAAATAACGCTGCTTCTAAAACCAGGTTTTGAGTTCCATCATGCACTTCGGTTTCCTCGCCACCCATAACTCCTGCGATGACAACAGGTTTATCATTAGTAGTAATGAGCAAATTTTGCGTTGTTAGGGTGCGAGTTTGTCCATCTAGAGTTTTGAGAGTTTCCCCAGCATTGGCGAAGCGGACACCGATCGCGAGATTGTCACTTCCAGCAACAGATTGTAAACGATTAGCGTCAAAAGCGTGTAATGGTTGTCCCCATTCCAACATCACGTAGTTAGTGATATCTACGATATTATTGATAGGTCGCACTCCAGCAGAACGCAAGCGTTGTTGCAGCCACTCAGGTGATGATGTAATTTTTACTTTATCAATCACCGTGGCAATGTATGCTGGGCAAGCTTGTGTATCAGCGATTTTTAAAGTTAGATGAAACCCACCTTGAGAAATCGAAACTTCACCTGGTTGGGGAAGCGTTAGCTTTCCTCCAGTCAAAGCTGAGACTTCCCGTGCAATACCAACGATACTTAAGGCATCAGCCCGGTTAGCAGTTGCAGTGACATCTAAAATCACATCATCCAAACCTAACAATGGACGCACATCGCTACCGAGTGCCAAGTTCTCTTGAGGAAAAATATGAATTCCGTCTACATCACTAGGTAAACCTAGTTCCTTGAGGGAACAAATCATTCCCTGTGATGGAACTCCTCGTAGTTTCGCGGGTTTTATTTTTAAATCAATGTTTGGTAAGTAAGTACCTATAGTTGCTACTGGCACATAAATATCCGCCCGGACATTAGAAGCACCACAAACGATATTTAAAGTTTCATCCGTACCGATATCGACTTGGCAAACACTTAACTTGTCAGCATTGGGGTGGGCTTGTCTTTCCAGCACTTTCCCCACAACAACGCCCTCCGCCCAAGTACGGCGATCTTCAATATCTTCTACCTCAAACCCAGCTAGTGTCAGTGTTTCTGCTAGTTCTTCTGGGCTAAGTTTCAATTCAACTAGTTCTTGCAACCATTTCAGTGAGATACGCATGGTTTTGTGTTGCCTTGTCTGAAATCTAAGCTAAATCACAATGCACAGACTATTCTAGAACTATTCCAAGAAGTTCCTCATGATTGGGGTTAGAAACTGTAAATGTCGTGCCCAAGTTCAATCCTCAAGTTTGTACAAAGCGCTTTAACAATTTGAACTCACAAACTAGTAATCCGCCAAGTTCCTTGGCGGAATAAGTAGTCATGAAGGAATTTCTTTGTCAATTCGCTATGAACTTATGCAAATCTGTACTTAGAAATTGTAACCAATACCGAGCACTAGCCCGACATCAGTTTCCTCAAGGAAACCAACGTTTAGACCAGCAGTGGCGGTAAATTCAGTTGATAAGGGCACGTCTACACCGCCAGTCACAAGAAAGCCGACGGTACTATCTTCACTTGTGGAAATTGCTGCTCCTACGCCAACGTAAGGAATAAAATTGATTTGTTGTTCTTCAAACTCTGTGACTGGTTGAATTGGAAAGTCAAATGTTACGGGCAGAAGAAACACAGCATTATCGCTAAGTATAGCAGCAGGACGAAAAGAAAAGTTTTTTGTTAAACCAATTTTGCTAAAGATAGTAAAGGCACTTTCAGCTAAAGCAGTATCACCGCCACTGAATCCAATATTTGCACCGATCCCAATATAGCTACGGGTTGATCTAACGGGTAACAGTTCTGATGCTGGCTGTCGTATTGGTGGCTGATTTTGTATTGGTGGCTGATTTTGTATTGGTGGCTGATTTTGTATTGGTGACGTTGGCGTTGGTGATGGTGTTAAAGTTGGCGTTGGTGATGGTGTTAAAGTTGGCGTTGGTGATGGTGTTAAAGTTGGCGTTGGTGATGGTGTTAAAGTCGGCGTTGGTGATGGTGTTAAAGTCGGCGTTG
>NZ_QMEA01000134.1 GCF_012912105.1 Brasilonema sp. UFV-L1 | reverse complement strand
CCCCACACCCCACCCCCTTCTTGATGACAATGCGTAAGTCCTATAGTTATATATTTATTAATATGTATCTGTGCAACGATAACATTAACTCTGATTTTTACCGAAAGCAGATAACGCCAAAAAATGTGTATTGCTCGGGAAATCTTGCCTTAGCATTTGAATTTACTTCTTTAGTAAAACCAGAAGAACTTAAAGGATGAATACAAGCTATGAAAACCCACCAGAAGAATCATCTGTTGACTGCATCTGATAATCAGTATGTGCTTTCGCCTGAGAAAGAAGCACAGCTAAAGGCTCTGTTATTACAAGTTGATGTTGCTGCTTCTGCTCCATACAAGGTACTGCAATCCACTGAGCAAATTGTAAATGAAGTCATTTTTGAGTCTGATGTGGATGGTGTACAGTACTACGTGGTGCGCTGTCGCCTCAAATTTCAAGAAAAAATTAGTCTTAGTCCCCGCGAAAAAGCAATTGCTAAATTAGTTGCACAGGGTCTTCCTAACAAATCGATTGGTATTCGTCTTGACATTAGTCCTTGGACAGTCGCCACACACCTGCGCCGTATTTTTGTCAAGCTAGGAGTCACTTCTAGAACCGCTATGATTGCTCGTGTTTTCAAAGAAGATCTTCTCAAAGAGTGACCAAGTAATATTAATATCCTTCATTTTTGAAACATATCAGCTCCCCTAACCGTAAGCAAGAGGGTTGGGGGATAGGGAGGATATCCATAGCAAATATTTAGCGAACGGTATTGGTGGAAAAAGATGCTAGAGGGCCTTTGTTGGGTTGGAAGCTGTGGAGGGTGGAAACCCCGGGGACAACAAAATACTATGACTGAAGACAAGACATTGGCCGTAAAGTAGACGTTTACAGCGATTTTAAGCTAAAGTTGTAATGAGTTCATTTTATGTTTAGAAAATTATAAAGCCAAAGTCAACCAGCACACAAATTTCTCAGCCTTAGCAGTAATTTCCACAAGCTAAAAAGTAAAAATAGTATATGTAGCTGAACGTGCAGGGTGCAAAATGTTTAGATATATAAAATAACAGAGAAGCATTCAAAAGGGAAAATTAGCCCATAGGTTCATAAACTTTAAAATATGCAAAAGCAAGCGATATCGACACAACCAATTCGTTCACTCGAAGATGCTCTTGAGCAGTGTCAAGCATTGGGTATGCGCGTAAGCCGTCAGCGTCGTTTTATCCTAGAGCTACTTTGGGAAGCAAGAGAACATCTTTCAGCCAGAGAGATTTATGATCGCCTGAATCAGCAAGGCAAAGAGATTGGACATACCTCTGTGTATCAAAATTTAGAAGCGTTATCCAGCCAAGGCATCATTGAATGTATTGAACGTTGTGACGGACGTTTATATGGTAACATCAGTGATTCCCACAGTCATGTTCACTGTTTGGATACAAATCAAATCTTGGATGTTCACGTAGAACTACCAGAAGAATTTATTCGTCAAATTGAAGAAAAAACAGGAGTGCGGATTAGTGACTACAGTATTAATTTTTACGGTTACCGAAACTCGCAAGAAAGCAAATGATGGTTGATAGTGAGTTGGACTCAAGCGCAATCATGACCTGTGACTTATTACCATATTAACTGTAGTTATCACCTACAACTGTTTCATGATCTGCGCCTTCAATGACCTGCTTATTTTAGGGTACATTGTTAAAACAAACAGCTGGAATAGCGGATTATGAGCGATCGCTCTTTGAAACTATTGTTAATAGACCAAGATCCGATCTTCCGTCTAGGGCTACGAGTGGCTTTGGAAGAATTCTCGAATTTACAGGTGGTATCGGAAGCAGAAACAGACACTGGTGCATTGCAGATTTTAGCAAAACTTGCACAAGAAGACTTGAACCAGGTCAATTTAGTCGTCTTGGAATTAGGAAACACTCGCTCCCGATCTCGCCAGCAACTCGGTTTACAACTGTGTCGTCACTTAAAAATTCAGTACCCCAACCTGCCATTATTACTTTTAAGTTCTGTTCAAGAACGAGGATTGCTTCTAGCAGCAAAAGCTGCTGGGGTAGATGGTTACTGTCCGAAAGGGACTCCTATTTCTGAATTAGTCACCACGATGTACGATTTGATAGCAGGTGGCTCATGCTGGGATAAGGAGATAGAAAAGGAAGATACACAGATGGAAAGATATAGGGACACAAACTATGCTATTGAAAATCTCTCTACATCTTTTCAACTTCCTTTTGTTCAGTTGCGCAAGCATCTACGCTTATCTGGAACTCGTTACATCGAGGCTACTTTAGGAGAAGTGACAGCACAATTGCAAGTCCCAGGATTACCATTACTAGATCGAGCATTATTAGCTGGACAAAGACGAGAATTGCTAGCAGCTCGTTGGCTCTTGAATCGATTATTAACTTCACCTTTGGAAAAGCGACAGGATGTGAAATCTGATTCACGTCATGTTTCTGCAAGCAATGATTTTTCATCTACACAGTTGCAGTCTCTGACAAATTCTTTCCCAAATACTTCTGTTTCCAAATCTGACTCAACAGAAAAGCAAAATACTCCTTCTTTGCTGAGTCCTAGATCATTACAAGCAAAATTATTTGCATCTTGCATTACCAAACTTCAGTTTCCTCTACAAAACGTCACAGCAACTCCTTTAGAAATTGATATTTTACGTGAAGAAAAAAAGCGTGATTTAGTTTATATTGTTCTACAGAGAATTGCTGATACCTTAGATGAAATGCGTTCTTCTGTGGTAGAAATAAACCAATTATATGAATTAAAAAGTACCGTCTTACTTGATGTATGGCAATCATCAACGACAAACTTTTTTGGAAAATTCTCTCGTATACAAGTAGGAAATCAAAATTTAGAAATTGTAAATTTCCTTCTACAAAATGCTGCAGTTGTACAATCAGAAATTCTCGCGAGAATTCCTCTTGTTGATGACTTATTTTCATATCTTCTATTTCAAAGTGATTTGCGAATTGATAATACTTCATATTCAGCAGGTAGTTCTGAAGCAAAGGAATATGCAGAAATGATTCTGGAAAATTTATTGATTCAGCTAGCAAATGGAGTCATACAGCCGCTGCTCAACTCTTTAGCAGATGTAGAAGAAATCAAGCAAAATTTTTATGATCGCCAATTAATTTCAACACGGGAAATAGAACGATTTAGAAATAATTTGTCTTGGAGATATCGTATCAGGAATTATATCAATGAGCCTAAGGCAATTTTTGAAAGTCGTTATGACTTATTTGTCTTTGCACCTCGTGGTATTGCGACAATGTCCATTTACGCGCCGCGTAGACAAGAGTTGACGCAACTTTCTGGTATACCACTAGTTGTCACGCTAGGGATAGAATTTCGTGATGCGATCGCTCCTCGGATACAATCATTATTATCCTTGTTTGGAAGCGGTGTTGTCTTTGTTCTTACACAAGTTGTTGGTCGTGGGATAGGTTTGATTGCTCGTGGTATTCTTCAAGGAATTGGGAGTGTTTCTTTAACAGAAAAGAAGAATAAAAAGTAAAAACCAGCCACGATGATGCTCAAATTCAAAATATGACACAAAGTGCTACGTTGCGGGCTTCACGTATTCGCAATCTGCAGATAAAATTTAGAAATTCTGAATTTTCATTTTTTCTCGTTACCAGATTTCGCCTGGTAACGAGTGCTGGAAGGCTTAACCTCCCCGGAGAATAGATTTTACTTACATAGTTACTTTGTCTAATCAACTGAATTTGAGACTAACTGCGTAGCTTGACTTACAGACACTTTTGCATCCAAATTAGGTGTTGGGATGTGCTTCATTTCCCAAACTTTTAGCAGAATCAGGTATTCATAGAAAGCTTGTAATGTACACCAAGCAAAGCCAGCGCGTCCGTCTAAGCAGCCACCTAAGATAAAATACATATACAGAAAACGTATGATTGGTCTAGCTGGTAAACGCAGGGACAAATTTTTTAAAGCGCGGCGTCGTTCGACTTCTGACTTCCCAAAAAAGAGACTGCGCCAGCTAACTGTTCCATTCTCTAATTGATGAAGAGTTTCTCTGGCTTCATCTGTAGAGTAACGGTTGTGTTTATCAATCCAGCGACTGAACCCCTTACTAGAAGTATAATGAGGGTATGTTTCTTTCAAAAACCCTGTTGAACCATCACAAACTTCTCTTTCTGTGTGACCATAATCTGTAAACCAGACTTTACCGTGGCGGAAAAGGCGCAGCTGGTAACGGGGATACTGGGTACTGCGTCGAATCCAAGAATTCATGAAAATGACGCGTTCAGCGACATAGTAACCAATGTAATCTGGATTCTGAGTGGCTTTTTCGCATTCGCTGAAGAGTTCTGGAGTCATGCGTTCGTCAGCTTCTAGAATGTAAACCCATTCATGCTTGGGAGTTATATTTTCTAGCATCCAGGTACGTTGACGACCGTGGCTTTCAAAAGCGTGCTGAACAACACGAACCGGATAGCGGTTGGCTATTTCTACAGTGCGATCGCTACTACATGAGTCTACAACAATAATGTCATCCGATAGCATCGCCGATTCAATACAAGCGGCAATATCAATCTCTTCGTTATAAGTCAAAATGTAAATTGAAAACATTCTTTATGTTAGTTAAGTAACTCCTATCGTGCGTAATTATACTTGTTTGTGGTGAATATATGCAAGAGAAGTCAGAGGCTTTTCATCAATAATCGGTAAAAGTGGCAGTATGAGCCAACAAAAATGTTTGATGCGTCCTACTGCCCTAATAACTCTGGATAAAAAATAAACTAGCGTGCAGGTACTTTGCGTTTGCTACCTTGGAGAGCACCCATACCTCTTAATCCCGACCAGCCGATAATGATGTAAGCAACAGACAAAAGTAAACTACCCATAACAATTCTTAAACCAGGCTTCCAATTGTCTTCAGCTTGTTTGATTAATTCCTCTCGGCGAGCACGAATTTGGGTTAGTCTTTGAGTTGCAAGTTGTTGTGGATCGCTTTGTTGGGCGATGAATTTGTCAAGTTCTTGAGGATTTGCTTTGAACTTCTTGAGCAAATCTTTTGTCGCTGGGGGAATATTGGGGTTATTTAGTGCTTGCTTATAACGCTGCTCATCTTGAAGGAGTTCTGTATACTGAGTTCTGACTTGGGTTTTCTGTTTTTCTAGAGCTGCTTTGAATTGATCGTTACCCAGTTGAGCTTGCACTTGATTAAGCTGAGTTTTTAATTGATTCTCTGCTAATTCCGCATCTTTAGTAATTTGTCCCACAACTTGAGTTCTTTGATGAATAATATTTGTTGCGTGAACAGGAGCAATAATCAAAAAAAATAACCCCAAGATACTTGATATGACAAGAGCTGGTATTCTAAAGTCTATAGGAGATTGATTGCTATCATCAAAGCTATCAACCCAATACCCAGTAAATAGCATACCAAACCCGACCAATGGCACGACTCCCCGCTCAACCATAGCAGTTGCCCACCTGAGTTGCAACTGCTTGTCAGTTGGGCTGAAGTCAAGGCTGAGAATAAGAAAATCAATCAGAAAGGACAATATTAAAATTATCCCAATAACTTTGAGTGTGCGGGCGGCGAGGACAGCCGCAAAACGGTTATTCATAGTTTTTCGTCTGGTAGTTGTACAAAAGTGAATATTCTATATCAAGGTAATGGAACATTGTTCTCATAACGCTACTTAATTGTTTGTCATTACAAAATTATTTTTTCTATGATAAATTTTGTACGCTTTTATTTAAGCTACACCACGGTAGCATCTGTATTTTAGCTTGTCTTCAGAAAACCCTTGAATAAAAACATACTAGATGTAATTTTACATACTTAGTCACGACAAATGAGTTTATTGTGTCATTCTGAGAGTTTTTTCCCAGATTGGTAAATCCTCTGGACGATCAATGTCAGCCAAGCGAGGTAAGTCAGCGACTGATAAACTAAGCGTCTGGGCAATATTTATAGTCTGATGGAAAACTTGAGAGGTTCCCCAATCTATATTGATAAATAATTCTGGGATAAGACGCTGCAAACCAATCAAGTAATAACCACCATCCACGGCTGGACCAAGCACAAGCTCGCACTTCTGGAGTTTTTCAAAAGCTTCTGCTAAAATCTGGTCATTAACACCAGGACAGTCGGTACCGATAGTCAGGACTTTTTCCGCGCTTGATTGAAACGCATTGAAAAAAGATTGTGTCATCCGTAAACCTAAATCTCCTTCTCCTTGAGGTTGGTAAACCAAATCATATCCTAGCCAGTCTTGCATCAGTTGCAAATTACCACCTGCAAACCGCACTTCAAAAGATACAGCACAAGTCTTTTGTAAGTGTTTGACTTGAGATAGCGTGTGTTCCGTCATTTGACGCTGAAGATTTGCTGCGCCTTCAATTCCTAAAGCAGGTATCAGTCGGGTTTTTGTTTTACCTGGTTCTGGATAACGAGTGAAAATGATGAGATGCTGTTTTGCTGTTTGTGGTAGATTTTGCATGAGATGCTTGATTGAAATCAATTAAAAATATACAGCAATCCCAGATAGGTCGTGAACAAAAAATTATGAAAACGAACCGCAAAGTACACGAAGTACGCTAAGGAAGAAAAGAGAGAAGATGTTCACAAACAATTTAGGTTTGCTGTATTAATAGCAATACTTATTTTTGTTATCATAGGTGTCAGATTCGTCGTGTTTGCTCTCAGGTTTATCGTGTTCTTTTCCTGTTCGTATTGCGCCTAAGATTGTAGAAATGTAGACGCAACGTTTAGCTTTACCACCATATTTACTAGATAAAGTTATTTGTCCTAATGTTCTTAATGATGTTTGAGTACACTCACTTCCTACTTCGTAAACGGGACAACCTTGGTAGTTAAACATAATTCGCCACTCTTGCTTTGTAGTTTCCTTTGGAAAAGTTGTCTCGTACTCTCCTTTGTTATCTTTATAAATATGAATATTTTGGTCAAGGTTATGCCATAGAGTATTGTTGATACTGATAGCATTAGGAATAAATACCTTTGCTTCTGCTTGATGAACTGCCCATTGCACAATACCATTTTGTTCGCGAAAACTAACTTGCCAGGTTAATTTGTTTTTGATGGCTTGAGTTTGAGCTTGGCGTATAGCAAGATAAACTTCGTTTTGGGCAGCTTTTAGACGTTGAATATCGACAAAAGCTAACCAACTTGGCATTGATATGGCAGCTAAGATACTAAGAATAACAAGACTGATTAAAAGTTCTAGAAGTGTGAAGCCACTACTAGAATGATTCTGAAATAGATTTTTTTCATTCATTTTAGTAATTATATATAATACAGCAATCTTATATGAGTTGTGAGAATTTATCGAACCGCCAAGACGCCAAGGACGCCAAGAAAGAGAGAAGAAAAAAATAATGCTAACATCTTGCACAATTCTCAACAAGACTTAAAAAACCGGGTTTCTGAAGGTAAAATAAAGGTTTGTAAGTGTCGTCATTCTCAAAAAAACCAGTTTTTGACGCTGGTGCAAGATACAAGCTATGAGCTTTGAACTGAAATTTAAGGCGTACTCAGATACAAGTGGAAGAACTCAATACATTTATTTTGTCAACAAGAATCTACTTCCTTGGACTCGCATGCTTAATTGAGGAAAATATGTTTTGTGACTTTCTTTGAAATCTATATTTTTCTTTTGAAGACGAGCAAGAGCATTACCACGTAAATAAACTTCTGCTAGGATATTTTGTGAATCGACACAAACGTAAAAACCTCGTGTTTTAACCTTGCCAGTAGCAACAGCATCATCATTTATGCCATTTTTAGAAAATTGTGGCACTTGTTGATAACCTATCGTGCAATTGGGAGGTGCTGGATTTGTGTTCTCACTTATCCTAGTTTGATCAATGTAATCAATTAAAGGTACAATATCTTGTGTATAAGGTTCATCTTTATCCCTCTTTTCATCTTTCTTCCTTTTCCATTGATTCATCTTACTCTTAAGATTACCTGAACCTTCCAGATTAAACATCTGAAAACCTTTGTCTGGCCAAATATCCTTATCATTGGTTTTAGTAGGTTCATAGCCATCGCTTATTTGAAATCTACCAATTCGAGCAGCTTTAGACCATCTAAAGTTATTCTCTGTAATCAAATAATAGGCAACTAAAGAGTAAAAGAAGGTATCATCTTGCATTTTGGATTTTTCTTTCGACATGAATTCCCGCTTCCAGAATACAAGAACAGGAAAAAAGATATTTTTATCACCATATCTTGGTAGTTTGTTCCTAATTGCATTAATGCCATCAGCATCATATATATAAACTGACTGCTTCAAATCCCGCGCGATATAGTCAAGTGCTGCTTTCATTTCTTGCTTAGTGTTTGCCTCGGCTTGCTCTTGTTGTTCAACTGTGATAATGTCAACCATTAATCCCAGCAAAGGTGTGATGACAATGGTAGCGATGACGATGCCTACCAGTAACTCAATTAGGGTAAAACCATCACATTTCTGTTTATTTATAAAAAGTTTCCATTGCTTAATGAAAAGCCATTTGATTGGAGTCATAATATTTCTTTGTCTGGAATCGCGTCAATTTAGCAATTAGATTGAGGATTATCAGGAGTAGCTGGAGGTTTTAGGCGCTGACAGAAATCACGAAATGTTGTTACCTTACTCGTTTCCTTGTTTGATATTTCTGTCATTTCTATTAAGGGTACTTGGATGGAGATTAAACTTGTTTTCTCTGTGAAAGTTTCTGCTTGTTTAAGTTTTTGGTTTTTTGATGCTTTCAATTTGATGCTAGGCTTATTGAAAGCATCGGCTCTGTACACTCGCAACCCTAATCTATAGCCATCCTGGGGATTATCGGAAGTTGGGTTATACCCAAATGCCTGAACAATCATGTCTTTGAAGTTATTATTTGGACAACCTCCTGTATCTCCATCGACACAATACAACTGAAATGCTTTAGCTGCAGAAGAAATTGAGCATAAGCCACTACCAGTTGTAGGACAAGTCAGGGTTCCTGAAGGTGCATCTGGTGAAGGTGGCTCGGTAATATCTCCTGTGCTTTTTGTTATGATGGGTGGTGGTGGAATATTGCCTGATCTCACACCATCAATGTAGATTTGAGCAGCGTCAGTTGCTAACTCAACACGCTTTGCTTGCATCCGGGTTGCAACAGAGAAGATAATGACAGGGGCGATCGCCACTAGTAAAATACCAACAACAACGACTGCGACTAATGATTCGATGATGGTAAAACCTGACTGACTTGATGGAAATGCTTGCTGTTTGTGGTGAATCATATTTCAGCAATCAAATGACTCTGGCTTATCTCAAATTCAAAATTTAATCCGGGACTGCGTCCCGCGAAGCAATCAAAATTCAAAATTCAAAAATAATAAAATATTTGTGACTTGAAGAAATTTTAAGGACACGTACCTCGTTGGTCTGAACTAATAGCGTATTTAAAGTTACTACCATACGTAGAAGGAGCATTTTCGTAACCGCCAACATTTGCATCTTGTACAGCACACAACAAAGTTTTTACCCAATCATCGTCTCGCCCGACTTCTCTGTAAAATTCATTCGGCTTGTGTGTTGTGGGTGTGGTAAAGTGTAGAGAGAACAAGTCAGGTGACTGACTCAGCAAGGCTGTATCATAACTCCAGAAACGGTTAGGTGGAGTAAAGAAAGGTGAACGACTTAGATTTTGATTGGAAGCATTAGTTCTAGTAGTGACTGTTTGCCAAGGCGCTGTGGCATAGTTACTGTGTTTAAATTGGATGAAAGAACCAGATGCTGTGTGGCTTATCCCTTTCCAGCGTTCTAAGTAACGTACGAAGTTTTCTAAACCACCATTACTTTCTGTTGGGCGTCCTGGCGTGTTACCTTGAGCGAATATGAGATTTGTTTCTGTATTTGTGGCGGTTTGCATCCAATTATTTGCCTTATCTTTTACATTCTGACTTTCTGAAAGAGTGGGTAAGTTTTCATCAGAAGCGATGAAAGGATATTGAATTTGCAATACTGGTATTAACAGTGGTTGATTTGTGTTTTCACTATTTGCAAACTCTTTGGGATTATTGGGATTTGCAATCCACAAAGGGTAGTTATAACCGTAATTAGGTAGGGTATCGTTCGCTGTCTGAAACCACAAAGCGTTTGCGCGTAACCTAGGTCGATTGCTAGATTCATATTGTGCGTATGAAGTACCTGCTATTGTGGTAGCAGTGTAAGGATAGTAATTTATCTGCCCATTATTATCATCGTTTGAATCAACTTCAGGATTATCAGGACCTTTGACTCCTAAAGGAATTGGTTTGAAACCAGCTAAAATTAATTTACCTGTACTGTCTCGCAGGAAAGTGACTCGGCGGGGATAGTGTCTGTCTTCTGGATTCAAGGCTGGTTTTGCTGTCGTACCTGCACCAAGTTTATGAACAACATAGCTAGCATTATTTGGTGTTAATTGGTTTGCCCTTAGATTAGGGTTATCATCTGTATCATCAAAGTCTCCATCGCCATTAGCATCGTAACCAACAACCCAATCATCAGGTTCACATGCTGCGACTATGAGTTTACGACACATTTCCATGACATACTCTGGAAATATCACCCGACGCTGAATTGGAGTCACAAAGTTATTGAAATAGGAACTCTTGATTGGCTTGTCACTAGAATCAGTTGGATTTCCAGAGTTGCTAGTGTTATCCTTCCAAGGAAAACTCGTGACAAAGTTGTTATCCCAGAAGCCATTTATCTTAGCAGCGTCTGAAAGATTGTTTGAAATCTTGTGATTTCTCAAATCGTAGTCGCCTTCTTCACGGAAACCGAAGCGAAAATTATCAGATAAAACTGTAATTGCATCAGCAATAACTACTGCTGAACGCCAAGTTTCACCAATGTTGCAACGAGGAAACTGCTTTGGGCGACAGGCAAAGTTATCATTCACTGATTGACGTGCGTAGAATTTATGACTCCAGTCCTTTTCGACTTTCAAGGAGTTATCTGTAAACTCTTCTTGAGTGTGAAGATTGAAATTCCCTTTGATGTAAACTGGTAGGTTAGATACTAAAATAAGTCCTTTCTCTTCTGGCTTGTAGGTAGGGTGACGGCTGATATCACTACCATTAATTAACATGATGGCATTTGGTCGCCGAGTTGGATCTAGTTTGAAGTCTGTAGCGCTGATATCTTTACTTTTTGGTTGACTTTCATCTGCGAGTGCATCATCACGAGTCGCGTAAATAATCCCACTATTGGGAAATAAAAACTCTCCATCAGTTTTTGATTTTCTGCGTAACAAATCCAAATCCAAAATAGTGGCGCGAATTTCTAAAGGCTGACGCAGTTCAACATCCAAATCGTAAGTTGTATCACTTATAGTGCTTGGCTTGTCAATTGCTTTAATCTGTCTTGCGTCGAGAAAAGCAGTTTCCATAATAGCGCCATGAGGAATTTTAGTATCTGTGGGATTACCAATAGTACCGTCCAAAATTTTCAAGGCGCACATAGCAGAATCAACTGCTGATTGTTCTGCAAGGGTAAGAGACTGACTCGCTGTGATTTTTTTCCAAGCATTTTGAAGTGGTTCATTCACCCAACGTCCATTTGGGTATTTCAGCTGTGCTTGGTAATTCAGCACGTTCTCGTAACTTGTTGTTGAGAGAGACTCTGCTGAGTAGACAACACCGTTGTTGGAGTCACCAGGATTATTACTAATATTCGGTAACCCTGTTAACTCTCTGTTTGTCTCTCTTAAGCTAACGTCTGGTAAACTTGTCTGGTTTCTGGCTGTCGTACTATTTGTGGGGTTGTAATAACTGCTGACACAAGCAATTGGTTGTTGGTAGTCGGTTGGAGTCTTAGGATTGTAGGAGTCATCTTGGTAGTGATAAACTGCTGTAGCCCGCATTTGTAGAAAGGGTGTGTATTGTTGTTTATCAGGCAGAATATCAATCACACTTGTATCAGCAGGATTCTGACGCATCGGCATAGAATCTGCCCAGACTTCATTTGTAGCTGCGATACGCGTAGCGTCAAGCCTCCGGCTGATCGCACTCTCAAATTGAGTTGCTGTTGAACTGGGAGTGTAACCGTTTGGTAAATAAATTCCTGCACCTGTGACGATTCGCAAACCTCCAACCACATCCAGAGAACTTTGGGGTTTTTGTGCTGCTGACTTTTCCCAAAATTCGTCTCGATCTGTAGCTGCTAAATCCTCGAATTGATATGCTTGGGAGAAGCGCTGACGAGTTACAGTAGTATTATTTCCAGTCTTATCAACATCCCATTCTTTACCAGTAATAGTCTGTCCTTCGTCTGGTGAACTGAGAAATTTGTCTTTGGTTGTGTCAAACCATAATTGAGGAAGGTTGTTACCAACTAAAAGGCGATCGCCTATTTTTTGCTCTTTATCTGCTTTTGCTTGTTCTGCTGGATCTGTCGCAGATAGAGAAAGTTTCTGACTACCGTTTTCTTGAATTCCTATTTCGGCATAATTCGTAGCCGTTTTCCCATCAGTAGGATCAAAGGGAAATATCCATTCATCAACTGGTCTTAAAGAGTTACCACTTCCTTGAAGAGGATTGTTTGTTTCATCATCGTAACTTCCATCTTTCAGTGAGTCAACGCCCTGTGTAATTTCAGCGTATGGAACACGACGTGTCCGTTTTCTAAAATAAATTCTTAGTTTTTGATCACGAACTTTAACAGGATCTAAGCTGGAGTCAGCATCTAAATCTCGTTTTATTTCCTGTTCAACTTCATCTGGAAGTTCTGCATTATTTGGATATGCACGATTTGTTGCTTGCACTAAGCGCTCAATTCGTTTTATATATGCTTCATCGTTATAAGCTGCTGTGTTTTCAAAAACAGATGTCGGTACAGTTTTATTTGTGTTGTTTATCAAGTCATTTTTAATTGCACTGTTAAATTCATAAGATTGGTCAAACAAATCTACCTGCACATCACCACTGCTAGAATTCTCTGTTACACTACTATTTATCACATTTCCAGCAACAATAATTTTGCTATTTTCTTCTTTGAAATAGCAAGAATTTGGACTACTGACTAAATACAATCTAACAGGCTGAGTGGTGGCTCTTGTTAGCAAATTACCATTAGTGAAGATACGACCATTCAGACTAATCCCTTCTTCAGAACCAATTTCTAAATCATCTTCAGAAAAAACAGCATTGTTACTCAAAGGTATTCTTGCTCGGTTTTGCTGATATTCTAGAGCGACAAAGCCTTGATTACCTGTAAATGTTTCATATTTATTAGTGTCCAATTCCATTAAATTTGTGATAGGTACAGTCGTGGTATAGACAAAAATACTTTTTTTGAATTTGTCGCCGACTTTATACCAACCTTGAATACTGTCCAAGTTCACGCTAGAAGTAAACAGCCTCTGACATTGCTTACCAACAGTAGTACTCTCGTCCATCGGTTTTGTTCTTGCTTTTAAAACACTTTTGTCTCTATTAGTCGTTGAAGTCCGAAAGTAAATTCCATAGAGAGTATAACTATCAAATTTACCATTTTTATCTAGATCTACAGGATATTTCCAAGCTGTTCTTAGAGTTTCTTCGTCTTGAATATTATTTTGATCATTAAATTGTTGAACAAGTTTTAATTGTGTCTCATCACCAAAAGTGAATTCGTCAATGTTGTCGTTGATAACTTGCTCCAGTAAAAAATATGAAGGAGTTGAGCTTGATAATCTAGAGTCTCCAAATAACTGTTCTATTTTTGCTTTTGCTCTTTCAAGAGATGGTAATGTTGCGCTCATCACAGCTTCATTCACTCGGACATTACTCGCATGTTTTGACCTTTCAAAAGATCGAAATAAGATAGCAGTTGTCATCAGCACAACTACCAATGCTACCATTGCTACTGTCGGTAACACAAAACCAGCATTCATATTTGCTCGTCGTCTTCTTCTATTAACGAACAAATTTTTTAAGAGTCGAATAATTTGCTTTTGAATGAAAGATAAAAATATTTGACTTATTTTTCGATAAAATCTCTTAATTGTTTTTAATTTTCGACGATAGTGAGACATAAGTGCTTTCTCTTGAAAGTAAGCTTATATTACCCACTTTTAGATCAGAAATATAAATCTGGCATAAATGATTATTGAAACATATAGCAGTCATAAATCATTTTTAAAAAATTAGAAACTGGGTTTGCTGCCAGAAACCGGGTTTCTAGACTCCAATAATTTATGTGCTGCGCGCAGGCTATGCCAACACAACTCATCTCGGAAGAATTGCTATATAAAAACCTCCCTATTTCCGGGAGGTTTTCGCACAATAACAAAGCCCTTTTCCTAATCGGAAAGGGGTTAAAGCAATATCACAATTTTAGTAATGATTCAGATTTATTCCAGCTTCTTTCGCCATTGCTTCTAACCCTTTAATTTCCAGGGTTTTAATTGCTTTGGTAGATAAGCGCATTTTTACCCAACGCTTTCCGCCTTCCCACCAAATACGCTTGCTGTGGAGGTTGGCTTCCTGAAGACGCTTGGTACGGCGGTGAGAGTGAGAGATGGAAAAGGCGTTATTTGCTTTTTTACCTGTTAATTCACAGCGACGAGACATTGTTAGAAACTCCGATTTTTGTTTAGCACAATCTCTCATTATATGATTTCTTCTCGTTCCTGGGCTGCAGCTTGGTAACGCATTGTAGAAGGATCTGCTTTCTGTTATAATGAGGCGGAGCCTCATTACATGCATTCCCCGGCAGAGCCAGGGAACGAGAGAACGAGATAGAAGTATTTTCTTCTATTTTGCAGCTTCTTGGGTTAGCTTGGTGAGTACCTCATTGGAACGCTCGACGAAAGCTTTCATTCCTTCAGCGTCAAAACCTTTTTGAGACATCAATGCCAAATCATAGATATGTTGGCAAACTAAATTCACTAGCTGTCCGGTAGGTGATTGAACATCACCTTGAATGATACTACCTTGACTAAGATTCGCCAAATTTTGAATCAGTGGGTGAGCAGTATTAACTAAGAAAACGTGATCTTCGGGAAATTCTGCTGTTTGCTGCTGCATTAGCGCGTTCATTTCTCGCAGGCGGCGCAAAATCTCTGGTAAAAGTACGACTGCTGGTGGTGTTCCTTGTGGATCGTCTGCTTTTAAAGCTTCGGTGCGAATATTCACCTTGGGTTTATTCAAAGCTTTCTCGAACAGCTCTTTGATAATCTCACTTTTGGTTTTATTTGTCTTGGGATCAACGATTTCCCCAGCTTTGTCTTTATCCAGCAGGGTGCTATCTAAATCGGAGTCTACTCGTGTAAATTTAACATCCTGATATTCTCGTTCCAAGAAGTTGATGAAGTGGGTGTCGATAAAGGAGTCCATAAACAGGACTTCTAAACCTTGATTTTTGTGCAGTTCTATGTATGGAGATTGTGCTGCTTCATCGGTGGCGTAGAAGACGCGGTTTTCGTGACGTTCTTTGTTGCGTTCTAGGTATTCTTTGAGAGTTGTGTATGGTAATTTTGGAGTGTCTGCTGAAGTGACATCTTGCCAAACATCTCCCTCTTGAGATTGTACCTCAACTGCTGGGGTCGCTGTTGACTCCTGAGCACTGCTTGGTTGATAAGTGCTGCGAAAGACGATGATATCTTCAACTTGTTTTTTGAATTTCTCGTCGTTGAGAACGCCAAATTTTACGAAGGTACCTAAGTCTTTCCAAGTGTTAATGTATTGTTCGCGGTTGTCGCGGTAAAGTTCTTTGAGGCGATCGCCTACTTTCTTGGCTATATAATCACCGATTTTGCGCACAGTGCGATCTGTTTGCAAAGCACTTCGCGATACGTTTAGGGGAATATCGGCGCTATCAATCACACC
Organism: Brasilonema sp. UFV-L1; assembly: GCF_012912105.1. Taxonomy (GTDB): domain Bacteria; phylum Cyanobacteriota; class Cyanobacteriia; order Cyanobacteriales; family Nostocaceae; genus Brasilonema. The sequence continues at coordinate 1,405 of NZ_QMEA01000134.1, read as the reverse complement.
TCGCATGGGTAGAAGAAATTGTGGGATAATTTCTTCACAATGATCGCTGACAAAAACTTGGTTGCAGAAAAGTTTGATTTGCCCTTTTGTAACATCAACATCCGGCTTCATTTTGGGGAAATACAAAATCCCATTAATGATGAACGGATAATCAGTATTCAGATGCACCCAAAGCAACGGCTCTTCTTGGAAAGGATACAGGTAGCGGTAAAATTCTAAATAATCTTCTTGACTCAAGCTACTAGGAGTCTCCCGCCAGACAGCTCTTTGCTTATTTAACACCTCGCCATCCAGCTTAATTGGCACTGGCATGAAATCGCAATATGTCTTAATAAGCTGCTTGATGCGTGCTGATTCTAAATACTCCTGTTCTTCTTCTTGCAGAGTCAAGATAATCGTCGTACCAATCGTTGTACGAGATGACTCATCTAGAATAAAGGATGGAGAACCATCGCAACTCCAGTGAACTGCTTGTGCTCCTTCTTTGTAAGATAAAGTATCGATTTCTACCTTTTGTGCGACCATAAAGGAGGAGTAGAAGCCAAGACCAAAATGACCAATAATTGGTTGGTCTGAATTGCCTTGGTACTTATGTATAAATTCCTCAGCGCTAGAAAAGGCGACTTGGTTAATGTATTTCTTGACCTCCTCAGCAGTCATTCCGATACCATTATCGGTGATAGAGAGGGTTTTTTTGTCTTTATCTATAGCGATTTGAATTTCTGGTTCAGCGATTTCACCAGAATACTCTCCAGCGCGAGATACCATTTTTAACTTCTGAATAGCATCTACAGCGTTGGAAACGAGTTCCCGCAAAAAGATTTCATGAGCCGAGTAGAGGGACTTCTTGATAATCGGGAAAATATTCTCAGTATGAATACTGATGGTACCTTGTTCTAGCATAACTGGTAATCTTCAATGCAAATATCTGAATGATAACTGAGGTAAAACCCCTCAGCACTCTTATGTACACCCAAAGCCTAATCTGGGTGATAGAAGGCTTACCTCATTTTGAAGGAAGGATATGGGATTCTACCAATTGGATTGTATGGTTTGTGTGAGGGCGATCGCTCGTCTTTTGCAGCATTGATTACCCGATATCAGGGATTCGGATTTCCCTACCAGTTCGCTAAAAGTAGCTATCTGGCTTCTTTTTGGCTTTGACAAGAAATCCTCGCTCTATATTTTCGACATCACGCGGTGGATATTTATAGGTATAACGACCAAAATTTGCTTGATCATCTCCCTATTGAACTACCTTTGCCTCCCAGCCATAACTAGCCAATAGCTCCTCCGGATGATTAAATCCTGAGCGGAAGTACCCTTGAAAAGTTGTATCTAGGTTAGATTGTATAGCACAAACGTTAATTAAATCTAACCGCTCCGAAAAACCTATACAAAACTA
>NZ_QMEA01000133.1 GCF_012912105.1 Brasilonema sp. UFV-L1 | reverse complement strand
AGGGAGGTTTTGGCGTCAGACAAAACCGGGGTGGGGTTCTTCGGGATTTATAAGCAATTAAGCGAACTTGATATTACACCGGCAAGAGAATAGCAGTATCCGCTTTCTCCAGACAAAGCCTCAATTCCTCTGCCAGCATCACAACCTCAGGTTCTTCCAACAACGAAAGGTGAGAACCAGGAAGATGATAGACATCCACTTCATCGACTAGTTCACCCCAACCAAATAGCGGATCATACTGTACACCGACAGCATCATCTCGATTTTTATCGTCAGTGCGAAACAGGGTTATTCGACCAGGATACCTTTGGAAGGTATACTCATTGAGAGCTTGGATATTAGCACCCATAATATTTATGTGCTGGTCGTCCTCAGATAAATGCTCCGATTTTTCTAAAAAACGCTTGTATTTATCTCGGATATGGTACGCGCCCCATTCACTCCAACCCACAAGCTTTTGTTGAAGATAGTATGGTCCTTTTTGTATGATATTGTTTATATGCTCAAAAACTCTGAGCACAAAGGATAATCGTTTCTCTGTACCCGGAACAGAGGTATCAAGTACAGCTAGAAGACTCACTTTCTCACCTTGAGAACTGAGTTGCTGTGCCATCTCGTAAGCAATAATACCACCTAAAGAGTATCCACCAAGAAAATAAGGTCCCTGGGGTTGAACGGTTTTGATTTCTCGAATGTAGAGATCTGCCATATCTTCAATCCGAGTTAAAGGCGGCTGTCTTCCATCTAACCCTTGTGGTTGTAGTCCATAAACTGGCTGATCTGTTCCCAGATGTAATGCCAAAGGACGATAACACAAAACTTCTCCACCAAGAGGATGGATGCAGAACAAAGGTGGCTTAGAACCGTTGGGTTGAATTGCTACCAGAGGTGACCAAGTAGTATATGATGTGTTTTCCTCAAGCGCTTCTGGTAAGCTGTGATAAGCAGTTGCTTGTTGAGGAGTAAGCATCTTGGCAAGGGCTTCGACTGTACTTGATTGGAAAAGAGTGGCTAGCGGTAGTTTTGTGCCAAGTTCCTTCTCTATTTGCGCGAATAATTTGACAGCTAGCAGTGAATGCCCACCTAATTCAAAGAAGTTATCGTGGATACCTACTTCTGGAATGTTCAACAATTCCTGCCAGATGCTAGCAATTTGGCGTTCCAAATCATTTCTCGGTGCGATACGCTCAGTATTTGCGCGGTGCTTTCTAGTGACGAGTTGTTCTCGATCAATTTCGCCTGTTGCTAACAGTGGTATCTCTTCAATCTGTGTGAAATTGCAGGTCGTTTGAGTTCCAAAGCGATCGCACACTTTTAATTCCTGCAACTGCTCAACAGGTACTGCACTTTTTGCTGTAAAATAAGCGGATAACTTCTGAGTCTGATGCGCTTCCATCTCCTGGTACTGTTGGATGTATTGTTTGCTTCCATCTAAACCTACCAGCAGGTATCCTGGCTTGTGGTGCAAACCTACCAAGAAGGAATGTAGTCCTTGTTCGTGCGAGATAATCGAGTAACCTCGGGCGCGGTTCAAGTCTTTCATCTGGTAATTGCGACTCAATCCTGTCTCATCCCACATACTCCAAGCAAAGCAATAGCTTTGCAACACACTTTGATGTTGCTGGTAATGGGAAAAAGAATCTAAGAATCGGTTAGCAGCCGCATATGCACCGGCTTTCATGCGTCCGAAGAAACCGTTCACTGAAGAAAAGCTGATGAAAACACTATTGATCTGGTTTTCGATCAGTTTATGCAAAACCCACGTACCCGCCACTTTTGGACGAAGTGTTGCGGCAAAGCTAGCTGCCGTTTCCTCAAGGAGTAGGCGCGTCTCGATTGTCCCTGCTAAATGAATGATACCATTTAACTCGCATTGCCAGCTGGTACAATGCTGCTTAACCACCTGTTGCAACTGAGTTAAATCGCAAATATCAACGGCTTCATAAACAACCTCTCCCTCCAGTTGCTCTAAGGACAGATAAGTTTTAATACGTTCTGAGATTTTATCTCCTCGTTCCAGATGAGTTTCCCAGGTACTTCTTTCAGGTAAAGGTGTTCTACCTACCAAGAGTAACCTAGCTTTGTAGTGCTGTAGCAAATACTTGGCGATTTCTGATCCTATACCTCCAAGCCCGCCAGTCACGAGGTACACTCCACCTTCTTTGAACGGCAAATCTCGCTTTTCTTCTTTGGTAAATTCCACTTTTTCGATGCGAGAAACCAAGCGTTCTCCGTTGCGATAAGCGACTTCTTGCTCTTTCTGAAAAACTTGGAGTTCGTGCAGAATGTATGCTGCATTGACTTCGTTGTCTTGCACGGGTAAGTCGAGATGACGACAATCTAGCCAGGCTAATTCTTGAGGAATTGTTTTGATAACTCCTATAAGTGGCGATCGCTCAGCTGCTATCTTTTCTTCTCCTTCAGGTGCTTGGCTGTAGCTAGCAATCACCTGCAGCCGTACAGGCGTATCTGAACCTTGAACTTTCTCTAATGCTTGAACCAAGAACAACAGACTATAAACTCCTCGCTGTTGTCTCTGTTCTAGCGCTTCCAGACTCGAAATTTCTCTACCATACTCGTCATACGTCCACAAATGCAAAATTTGTTCAATTGGAAGCTTGCTTATTGAAACAGATTCCAATAACTGTCGATAGTGCTCAGGGTTCTCAGGAGCGATGCGATAGCGGTTCTCTGCAAGTTTAACAAAGTCTGTCCCGACTTCTACTCCCACATAACGCTGGTTGAGTTTGCTTAGCTGGGCGCATAAAAACTCTCCTAATCCCAACGAGTCCAAGAATACCAAAACCAAACCCGTTACAGGTTTAATGTCTAAAGCTTCTGTTTGTTTGCGTCGCCATATAGGGCGATAAAACCAGTCTGGAAGAGTATTGTGATTGTCAAGTAAAACATCAACTCGCTTGAGTATAGAATCAAACTCACCAGCTTCAAATCTTTGCTTGAGTTGTGCGTGCTGAATTTTGCCTATTGAGGTCTTAGGTATTGTCTCTTTTTCAACAGGTATCAAATAGGCTGGTCGTACTCCTATTCGGCTGACAAGATTTTTGCGAATTTCTCTCAGCAATTCTCCTAAGCGATTATCCTCAGAGACTGAAGTGTGGAAAAAGACTATTAATTCATCAGTATTACTACCAGGTTGCCGAGTCGCACAAGCTGCTGTGTAAGTGACCTCCACTCCTGGAACCGCTTCTACCACCTCTTCAATTTCATGAGAATAGTAGTTAACACCGTTAATGATGATAATATTTTTCGTCCGCCCTGTGATGGTGAGACACCCTTGATGCAGAAATCCCAAATCTCCGGTGTTAAACCAACCATCGTCTGTGAACACGTCTTGATTCAGTTCAGGATTTTGATAATAACCTGGGGTGAGTGTAGAACCTTTGACTTGCAGATAGCCAATTGTTTGCTCGTTGACAACTTCATTTTTGTCGTTGACGATGCGAAGCGAAATCCCAGGAATTGGGAAGCCTAATTCAGCAAAAGAAGCATATTCGGGAATTGAGGAGTCTAGCAAATATTTGTCTGAATAAGTCACACCTGAGCAAGTTTCAGCCATTCCCCAAGAAGAATGCATCGCATTCGCTGCGAGTCCGTGAGGTGAAAGTAGTTCTAGCACTCTTCGTGCTGTCTGAGGAACAATAGGTTCAGCCGTAGTTAGAAAAGACTTGAGTGAGGATAAATTCCAGCGTCTTTTTTCTATATCAACAGCGCGATCAAAAAGCATTGCAAAAGCAAAATTTGGTGCCCAAGTTGTCGTCACTTGATAGCGCTCAATCAAATCGAGCCATTTGAGGATATCTTGTAAAACTAGAGCAGTCGGAGTGTGGATTTGCTGACACCCTAAAAAGACACATCTAATCACACATCGAACTAAAGGACCAGGATGATCTAGAGGTAGCCAGTTTAACGAGATATCAAGGCTGGTCAGATGATTCATCTGGGAGGTACCAACCACACTACTTATTATATTGCAATGCGTCAGCGTCACTCCCTTAGGCATACCCGTGCTACCAGAAGTGAGCAATAACAAAGCTAAATCATCTGGTTGGCTGTTGTGCCAATTTTGATCCAGATCGTGGAATCGCAAGTTTTCAACTGTCTCAACTTGCAAGTTCTCAAACTTCAACTGCCTAGACAGGGTGCGAATTTGAGCAGCTATGCTATTGCTAGTCAGAACTATTGGATTACCCAAAATCTGCCAAGCATGTTGTAGCTTTTTGACATTACTATCGGAGACATCCTCATAGTTAGATGCTATTGTTATCGGTACTGGGACAAAGCCTCCTAAAATACAGCCCCAGAATGCCGGAATAAAATCTTGATATCGCTCAAATTGGAAGATAACTTTGTCTTGAGCTTTCAACCCTAACTTTCTTAAACCTGCTAGCAGTCGTTGTGCTTCTTCAAGCAAAGCCTCATAAGACTGAACAGTTTCAGAACCGTCAGTCTCAATATAGACAATTCCTTGCTTTGATGCTTCTTTAGCGGCTCTTAGTAGCACTTGCGCAAGATTTTTTGGAGCATCTATTGGTAATTGCAGCGGTTTACCATGACTAATAGCAATAGAATCTGACTTATAATTGCTAGCTTGAGGAAGAATTTTGTCGAGATGAATTAAACTGTCGTCATTTGTGTCGTCATTTGCAATTTTCCAGTTAGGAAGCACATCCAATAAATGCAGCGGCGGGATTTTTTTTGTAGATTCTTGAACGACTACAGCCGCCAGGTCAACTTCAAAGACGGATTGTATTTCCTCTTCGCATCGCTGTACTAAGTCAGAGTCGATCACTTCCAGTTTCAGTAAAGCTTGCTCATCTACTAATCCTTGATCAGTGAGTGGCACAGTAGACACTCTAATATAAGCATCCGGTATTTGAGCCGCACTTAGCATACCTCGCAAGTAGGATTGTAGCTGTTCCAATGAGAATGAACCTGATGAAACCAGATAAGCAACGACCTCTTTTTTGGAAGTTTCTCTTTCTCGAACTAGTACCACACAGTCGTCAATTAACGGATAGTTTAGCAGAGCAGCTTCTACGATTTGCTTATTTGTGAGATGACTTCCTAGCTCATTGTTGGCTGTTGAGAGAGTGGCAATACTTTTGCTGATATCATCCATATTTCGTAATCCCTCATTGCTATTACCTTAAGTTATAGACACAACCCTAACTGACCGTATTTCGATTTTTTTAGTTTTCAATTCCTAAAAAAACAGTCAGAAAATTTGTGCCTTGTACCAGTTTTGCTGTCATCATTTGCTATCCTTCTCCCTGTTGTCAAGAGACGGACATTACCAGAAAATTGTTTTTTCTGTATGACTAAGCACAGCTGAGTTTTGAGCGTCTCCCGTTTAACACCGATTTCGTGAGGAGACTTTTTGACTTGTTCAAAGGATTCGTAAAAGGTCAGTATTTTTTGAAAAAAATTGACTTTTTTGGAGTTGATGCAGCCTTGTCTTAGGTTAACATAAGTTATAAAAAAGCTGCTTATTTAGTTATGACTTCTATCAGACGTGTAAAATTACCCTTTTCTTCCTTTATCTTTTGAGCGTCTATATCAATAGACTTATGTCTGCGGACAGACTGGCTAATACGGGCACGCTACGCATAAGTTTTGCAAACACGCTCTGACAACGTGGTTTAATCATAGGTAATTTTAGGGTGAATAGGAGTGGTCATTAGTAGTTTGATAAACAAATACATTTTTGAGCAATCAACAATAACCTTTGTATAAATTCAGGAATCAGAATAGGCTGCGCCTCAGTCCGCTAACAAAAGCCAGGAGAGTTGAAGCATCAAGAAGTCACTTTAACTCATAAATCTGCCGATAAGACTCATGCGACAGATGAATTCCGATTGCTGACTTTACTAGTGCTGAATTCTGAATAACCATTTTTAGTGGTGTTGTTGTCTTACACAAAGATATATATTTTTGTACGGTTCTACTTAATAGACATCTGGTGAAAAGTAATTTCAAAGCCTTGTACTGTCTAGGTTAATCTTTACTAGGTTAATCTTTAATTTATGGAGATGTCTAATATATGTAATTTTATAATTTCAAAAATAAAAATACTGTTGTGCTACAGCAGTTTTCATACAAACTTTATCGTTTCTTTAAAAAAAGATCATAAAAAATATTGATAATCGTTCTTAATTTGTTTGAAGACGATCTGGCGATGCTGCTTTTGGGAACATAATCACTCGTCAAGTCAGCAATAAACCTCTGGGTTATTACTGAGTTTTCATCCTGAACTCTTAATTTAAGAATAACCGTGTTTTTGCGGTAAAACTTACGTGGCTAAAGCCAAAGCAAATTATCAAGCAGGGTGAAATGCTGTTTTGGAAACCAAATTGACGACTTCAGACAGTTCTTGTAGCTTTTGAGTCACGACACCACTCATAAACAATTCCTCAGCCTTAGCTATACCCGCACGCATCTCTGAACAAATTCCACAACGCCAAAGGTAAAACCCTCCATTCCACAAAGCTGTTTCCATGAAGTTTGAGGGTTTACCCTTCAAGATGTCTTGTATACTGGCAATCAATTCTTCAGTGGTATCGAGAGGTTCATTCTTTGTCCTAAAGCCGTAATCACGAGCAGACAGGTGTAACCGTTCTATTGATATATTTTCCGTCTCATTGGATTTTGGAGTTGTTGTTATGCCGATGATCGCAGTGCGATCGCGTGGTAACTCGCAGCTACCCTCCAACCCTTTGATCGTTGTCAATTGAGTGACTCCTCGCAATGCGAGAGTGCTTTGAAACAAAGTTTCTGTAGGAGGATGAACAAACCCAGCAATAATATGAGCATTTCCTGCATAAGGACACCAAATCAGTTCCATTGTCGCCAAAGGTGGACGCTTGCCAAGCTGGTCGCAGTACTCCCAAATACTATTTGTTAAGGGAAAATGCTTAGAACTGTAAACAAAGCCAAGCCCAGTTTTCTCAAATACTTCCTGGGTTTCCTCTAGAGATAGTTGCGTCCAATCAACTCCTAATTTGTTCCAAATCTCTACCAATGGTACTCCGTACTTTGTCGGCAAACAATCTCCACCGTGCATAATCACAGGTTGTCCGCTTGCTGCTAGCAGCAAAGCCGTGACTGGAGTGATAGGTGCGGTGCGAGTTCTGCCATCATAAGGTATGCCTAAAACTATCACTGGTTGTTCACAGGTGAGTGGTTGCAGTTTTGGTCCTAATTCATCATGAGCATCTAACATTCCGGCCATTTCTTCAGCCGTAGGACGTTTGATGCGATGAGCAATTAAAAATGCCCCAATTTGTGCTGGTGTCGCTTCTTTTAGCAGCATCATCTTCGTTGCGGTGGCTGCTTCAGCACGAGTTAAGTTTTGTGTAGTATGTTCTCCACTAGCTATCTTTTTTAACAAATCCCTGAATACTTTGCTCATATTTTTGTCCTTTGTCCACCGCTATGCTATAATCCAGAGTCATTAACTTTGACCCTTAACCTTAAGTGCTAACAAGCCGATTTTGCAAGAGAGTGAAATTCTGGTGGTACATTATCCTTAACTAACTGCCAAAAATGCTTGATCGGAGGAATCTGAAGCCGGTCTTGAGTTGTGACCATAACGACCTGCCGAGTTAAACTAGAACACTCAGGTGAAGAACCATTACTATTACTGTTGCAGGCTAGGGGACGAACTGCAAGGCTAGGGTCAATACGTGCTTCGACCAATGCTGACTGTGGTAGCATCGCTACGAGTTCTCCTTGGCGCACGACTCCCCGGAAAGCATCTAGAGTATTGACTTCTAAAGCCGCTTGCAGTTTGGCTTCTAAGCGTTCAAATCTATCTTGTATGAGGCGTTGCATCCCATAACCATCCTTAAACACGACTTGCGAATAACGGGTGAGTTCCGACCAAGGGATGCGTTCATATTGCGCTAACGGGTGATTTTTTGCGACTAAAACTTCTATTGGTTCATCATACAGCACTTGGACTAGCATTTCTTTGCCAGTGCATAAGAAGCGATTATTCATGACTATTGCTAAATCCACGAGTCCGTCTTTGAGGACTTTTAATGCGCGATCGCTCCCTAGTGATGTTACCCGCAATTGGACTTGTGGATAATCATGGCAAAATTTTTGCAAAACTGGTGGTAGGTAATAAGCACAGAGTGAGTGAATTGCTGCGACACAAAGTTCTGGCTGCTTTCCTGCTAATAAATCCGCGATTTCCTGTGTCGCACTTTGCCATTCTTGGCATATTTTTTGAGCACGAGGTAGCAAGCGTTCACCCGCCAGTGTCAGCTTTGCTTGACTTGTTCTGTGAAAGAGTTCCAACCCCAAATCTTCTTCTAAAGCTTGAATTTGACGGCTAATAGTTGATTGAGTGACACCACATTTTCGTGATGCACTTTGGAAACTACCAGTTTCTGCGATCGCCAGAAAGGCTTGCAACTGCTCTAGTCGCATGTTGATGTAGCCTGAAGTACACGCTATGGCATTCATTAACTTATCGTACTTTCAGGCATAAATTAGTACTGCTTGTTACAGCTTGTATTTCTCAAAAATTTTTTTGACAACTTTTTTACTCAACAGGGTTGTTGAAATTCCTTGTGAAGGCTTTCTTGACAGATAATTCTTGTGAATTATTTTTTTAGGTTTAAGCAGCATAAAGGTGTTGCTCTACACTCTGATACTGCTGATAAACATGAAGAAATACTACGTTAGCAAGATTGTCTACGTCCATTTTGAAACTTGGAGTGTAAGAATTCAGGAGCGGAGCCGGAGCCGCTCCGCCTCCGGTCAGAATCCAGGAGTCAGAATAGTTAAAGAATCAGGAGAACATTTGATGAATGAACATACCAATCATACTGGACTCTTTACAAATTCTGACTTCTGACTCCTGAGTGCAGCAATTCTTACCTTGGAGTAGTGCCTCATGTCAAATATGTTAAAGTCGTAAATTCGCCCTGGCTCCTTGTTATTATATAGTTACCTTGCTACTTGCGAAGTCTCAAGTTCCACTTGGGATACGCCCAAAAGCAATCTATTTAGATATATCACAGGCATAGCAAGAGCGGGATACAATCAAATTTAGTGGCAAATTTAGTGGCAAATTTACTGGTTGGATTTTGGGAGGTTGAAAAATCAGATGACAGCGCCTCAACCAACAGTCTTTACAAACTCTCATCTTTACGACCAAGATTTTTATCTGTGGATAGAGACAACTGCTAAACAATTAAAAGAAGGCAGATTTGCTGAAGTTGATTTAGCAAATCTCATTGAAGAAATCGAAAGCATGGGGAGAAGTGAAAAAAGAGCTTTAGAAAGCAATTTAGTAGTTTTATTAATGCACCTACTAAAATACAAATATCAGTCAGAAAAACGCACTAATAGTTGGCTTTATACTATCTTTGAACATCGACGCAGACTAAATAAAAATTTGCAAGATAGCCCAAGTTTGAAAAAGTACTTCGCTGAAAATTTTATGGAATGTTATCAGAATGCACGTCAGCTAGCGGCTTTAGAGACTGGGTTAACCCTTGATACTTTTCCTGTAGAGTCTTTTTTGACTGCGGATGAATGCTTGAATCAGGAGTTTTTACCTGATTAATTTAATTTTGCTATTTTCTCTACTTCTATCCTTATATTGATGAGGTTGAAAAATCAGATGACAGCGCCTCAACCAACAGTTTTTACAAACTCTCATCTTGACGACCAAGATTTTTATCTGTGGATAGAGACAACTGCTAAACAATTAAAAGAAGGCAGATTTTCTGAAGTCGATTTAGAAAATATTATCGAAGAAATTGAAAGTATAGGCAGAAGTGAAAAACACGCGCTTGAGAGTAATTTAGTTGTTCTATTAATGCATCTATTAAAATAGAAATACCAGCATGAAAAACGCTCCTTAAGTTGGAAAGAAACTATTAGAGAACATCGCCGCAGATTGACAAGAACTTTTAAGGATAGTCCTAGTTTAAAACCATATTTCCAGGAAGTTTTTACTGAGTGTTATCAAGACGCAAGAAAGCAAGCCAGTGATGAAACTGGTTTATCGCTTGATGCTTTTCCAGTAGACTCTCCGTTTAATGCGGATGAATGTTTAGATGAAGATTTCTTACCTGATTAGTGGATTACTTCGTGCTGAACAATTTCATCCCGCGTCACCACCTTACACAACCCTGGTACATCCACAAACACCGCTTCCGGAAACCGAGTTTGTAACCAGGTAACTTGCGCTTTCACATACAGCGTGGACTTGATAGCGGAAATAGCCGTATCCCGCGCTGTATCCACTGCATCTCTTTGTTTTTTAATATCTTTCGCGTCCCAAGTTTCCTGTTTGCAGCTTGGGGTAACTCCTTCAATAAAGGAAGCGAAGCACCAAGGCGATCGCTAAAAGCTTGTAATAATTGCGTCAACTTAGCTAAAGGTTCCTCCAACTGTGTCAACGCACCTTCAATAGTTCCTGCTTCTTTGTGCGTCTTGTTTAAATATTCCTGCACCAACCCTAAATAACGTTCTTGTTGACCGCGATACAACCAGGCGATCGCAGTGATATTCTGGAGTTGTTTTTCACTAAAAATCGGGATGACTGGATTCGAACCAGCGGCCCCTTCGTCCCGAACGAAGTGCGCTACCAAGCTGCGCTACATCCCGACATACAGCAATTCAAAATTCAAAATTCAAAGTTCAAAATGAAGAAAACGGGTTATTGCAAGTTGTTTAGCTATGTGCAAATGACATGTACAGCTGATGTCCAAAATTATATATATAATATCACAAATATTGATGAATGAGAAAGTCGTATGCAAATTTATCCACCAATCGATGAAGCTTGCTACGATTTACAGTGTACAACTTAAATGGTAGAAGCGGATTGTGACTGTTAAACCAGACTGGTTGCGGGTAAAAGCGCCTCAATGGGAGCGCGTTGGTAACGTTAAAGAAATTTTGCGGGATTTAGCCCTCAACACGGTTTGTGAGGAAGCGTCCTGTCCAAATATTGGTGAGTGCTTCAAGGCTGGAACAGCCACATTCCTTATTATGGGACCAGCTTGCACACGTGCTTGTCCTTACTGTGATATTGATTTTGAGAAAAAACCATTACCCCTAGACCCCACCGAACCAGCACGAGTGGCAGAAGCAGTACGCCGCATGAAACTCAATCATGTGGTGATCACCTCTGTGAACCGAGATGACTTGCCAGATGGTGGGGCTTTGCAGTTTGTCAGATGTATTGAAGCTGTTCGCACTATTTCCCCTCACACAACAATTGAGGTACTCATTCCTGACTTGTGTGGCCATTGGGAGGCGCTTGAGTTAATTCTCCAAGCACAACCAGAAGTTCTCAATCACAATACAGAAACGGTTCGGAGTTTATATCGGCGAGTACGTCCGCAAGGAAACTATCAGCGGACAATGGAATTATTGCAGCGTTCTCGCCAAATGGCTCCTTGGATTTACACCAAATCCGGTATTATGGCAGGACTTGGCGAAACTGATGAGGAAGTCCGCCAAGTTATGCGGGATTTGCGAGCTGTGGATTGTGATATTTTGACGATTGGGCAATATCTCCAACCCAGCCAAAAGCATTTGAAAGTCGATGAATTTATCACCCCAGAGCAATTTGCCGCTTGGAAAGCTTTTGGTGAAGAACTCGGTTTTTTACAAGTTGTTTCCTCACCCTTGACAAGAAGTTCATATCATGCAGAGGAAGTGAGGGGGTTAATGGAGCGTTACGCCCGAAGAAGAGATGAAGGGACAAAGGGACAAGGAGAGAAATAGCTCTGGACTCTTGAGTTATGAGTGATCCAAAATCAGTAGCAATTCTAGGTGCGGGTGCTTGGGGAACAGCTCTTGCTGTTCTGGCAAAGACGAATGGTCATCAAGTACGCGTGTGGTCGCGTCAGGGTTCTCAAACACTGGCGGAGGTTGTACAAGGTGCGGATATTGTCCTTTCGGCTGTGTCGATAAAGGGCGTCAGAGCCATAACCTCTCAATTGCAGTCTTTAGCTGTTTCCCCAGAGACAATTTTTGTGACGGCGACAAAGGGCTTAGATCCAGAAACAACCTGTACACCATCACAAATTTGGCAAGAAGCTCTCCGGGATCATGCAGTGGTTGTTCTGTCAGGCCCTAATCTATCAAAAGAAATACAGAAAGAATTACCAGCAGCAACGGTTGTTGCTAGCAAGATCGCCACCGCAGCAGAATTTGTGCAAGTGGTATTTTCTTCTGATCGTTTTCGGGTTTATACTAATTCTGATATCTTGGGAGTGGAACTGGGTGGTACACTCAAGAATGTCATGGCGATCGCCGCTGGTGTCTGTGATGGCTTGGAGTTAGGAACCAATGCCAAAGCTGCTCTACTCACCCGTGGATTAACAGAAATGGTTCGTATTGGTGTCCATTGGGGTGCAAAACTAGATACATTTTACGGTTTGTCCGGCTTAGGCGATTTGTTAGCAACCTGTAACAGTCCCTTGAGTCGTAATTATCAGGTTGGTTATCAGTTGGCTGTCGGTAAAGCACTAGCTGAAATTCTCCTTCATTTAGAAGGAACAGCTGAGGGAATCAACACCACTCAAGTTTTGGTACAGCGAGCTAAGCAGCAAAATATTCCTATGCCAATTACTGAGCAAGTTTATCGCTTACTCCAAGGTGAAGTCACACCCCGACAAGCACTCCTAGAACTGATGCTGCGAGATATGAAGCCGGAGTAGGAAAACACGATGAGAACAGAAGGATATTTTCCAACACTCCCAGACTCATCTCGATACCCAAACCACATGACTAATCATTTTTGAAGGAAAATTCGTAAATCTTCAGGAAAGCATCTGGATACTCATGTAGATATGACTATGCATATAAAAAATAGGACTTTTCACTGATATGTATTGATACTGAAAAATCGACGTAACATTCAAAATTATGTGAAAGTTCAAATTTTCATCAGGTCATTCGTAATTTAACGCCCTGTAGGGAATTTAAATAGCTATTGGTTCATGGGAAAGCTACTGCGACCGAGGCTTTAGAGGCACTGTGTCAATAAAAACCAGTAGAGAGTTTTTGAAAAAAAACCCTAAATGGAACCCTCAACCGTGTTAGTTCTTCAAGAATCACGGGAACAATAGCAACAGTTAATTAGCTGACCGTAATCTATTGTTACCTGGAGCCATTGAGACAAATCTTTATGCCAGCAACATCTTTTTACGCAGATGCCGCTTACAATAGCAAACAATCCCAACAAGTCTTTGACCCAGATCTTACGGTTGACGAAAATGAATTACCGATAGAAGAACTGGAAGATCTGGAATTGGCTTCTGTTGACTCTACTAGCTTTGCTACAAATTTCAACCGCCGCAGCACAGATCTTGTACGTCTATACCTTCAAGAAATTGGTAGAGTTCGTTTATTAGGACGAGATGAAGAAGTTTCAGAGGCTCAAAAAGTCCAGCGCTACTTGCGGATGCGAATACTTCTGTCCGAGACTGCGACACAAGGAGATGAAGTCATTGCACCGTATCTTCGACTGATTGAAATTCAGGAACGTTTAGCATCGACACTAGGACATCGTCCTTCGATGGAACGTTGGGCGCGCACTGCGGGTGTAGATGTGTTCGATCTCAAGCAGATAGTCACACAAGGAAAACGGCGTTGGGCTGAAATTGCCAAAATGACTGTGGAAGAATTGGAGAAGATTCAAAGCAATGGACTCCAAGCGAAAGAACACATGATTAAGGCAAATCTTCGCCTTGTTGTCTCGGTTGCGAAGAAATATCAAAATCGCGGTTTGGAATTGTTGGATTTAGTCCAAGAAGGGACTCTTGGCTTAGAACGAGCCGTTGAGAAATTTGATCCAACCAAGGGTTATCGTTTTAGCACCTACGCCTATTGGTGGATTCGCCAAGGAATCACACGGGCGATCGCCACTTCTAGTCGCACTATCCGCCTGCCTGTTCATATTACAGAAAAGCTGAACAAAATTAAAAAAGCTCAGCGTAAAATAGCACAAGAAAAAGGTCGTACCCCAACTTTGGAAGACCTTGCTCAAGAGTTAGAAATGACACCTGCGCAAGTGCGGGAAGTTCTCCTACGGGTTCCTCGTTCTGTTTCTCTAGAAACAAAAGTTGGTAAAGATAAAGACACAGAGTTAGGAGAACTACTTGAAACTGATAATGTCACTCCAGAAGAAACATTAATGCGAGAATCTTTACAAAAAGACTTGCACAATCTTCTGTCAGATTTAACGAGCCGGGAACGCGATGTGATTCTGATGCGGTTTGGTTTGGCTGATGGTCATCCTTACTCATTAGCAGAAATTGGACGCGCTCTTGATTTATCACGGGAACGGGTACGGCAAATTGAGTCTAAAGCGTTGCAAAAGCTGCGCCAACCCAAGCGGCGCAATCTTATTCGTGACTATTTGGAGTCTTTGAGTTAGTTAGTCGATAGTCAATAGTCAACGGTTACCAGTCACAAAACTTATACATTCTACACACAAGGCAAGATGCCTGTGCTCAAAGACTTTTAACTTTAGGCTGTTGACTAACTTCATTCCCGTTTGCAATACTTTTGCGTAACTTATGGCAAGTGATTTTCATTTAATAGCTTGAGAATTTTTCTATCCTTTTTTCAAAACATTTATACAGGATAGGAAGGGGATCGCTGGCTTTTATAGGTATTGCTCAAGGTTTCAAAATTTACCTTCAATATTTAATAACTCTTCTCAAGAACGCTCCATTATTGCAAATCAGTCCAAATTTTTGCTATATTCGCAACTAATGAACTTTGTTGAGAAACATTAGTATGACAGCCTATACAGCAGCCTCACTAAAGGCGGAACTGAATGAGCGTGGTTGGCGTTTAACACCTCAGCGGGAAATCATTCTACACATTTTTCAAGAACTTCCGCAAGGAGAACACCTCAGTGCTGAAGACCTTTATGAGAGATTAGAATCTGAAAACGAGGGAATTAGCCTATCGACGATTTATCGCACTCTCAAGTTGATGGCGCGGATGGGAATCTTACGGGAGTTGGAACTAGGAGAAGGGCATAAACACTACGAACTTAATCAGCCTTATCCTCACCACCACCATCACCTGATTTGTGTTAGATGCAACACGACCATCGAGTTCAAAAACGACTCAATTTTAAAAATTGGAGCGAAAACAGCACAAAAAGAAGGTTTTCACCTGCTGGATTGTCAGTTAACAATCCATGCTGTTTGTCCCAAGTGCCAAAGGGCACTCATGCCACTGTAGCACCTGGGTTTTGCAATCTTTGGAAACCGCTGGCTATGATCAGTGATTTTGGGAAAGTGTACTAGTGCAGGCAGCACAGAAATCATTAGACAGTGAGGAACAGCTTGACAACCCTGGTTATACGGGTATTTTTCCTTCCTGAGTTGGTGATCTCTGAATTCTGACTCCTTGCACTAGCAGCTTACAACTTGTTTTGATCGGAGGTTGGCAAACTGTTAACTATCAACACCAGCAACACCTAAGCGGATGTTAGAAGCGTCCGCTTCTCACATCACTCAAATTGATACCGTAGAATTGTTGTGCTTGTTTTATAGCTTGCTTTGTCTCGCTTCCCATAACACCGTTGAGAGCGCCTTTGTAAAAACCGCGCTCACGTAACCGTCTTTGAATCTCCAAAACATTAAAATCGCCCGCACTTGTGGGAGCATCATTTACCATGCTGTACAATTTTGCCCGAGTCGTAGGACCAGCTATACCGCTGACAGCGAGGTAATTATCTTTCTGAAACCGCCGTACAGCATCTGCTGTATAAGGACCAAAGTAACCGTTTGGTTCTCCTTGTAAATATCTTGCCTTTATGAGTTGTTCTTGAAGAACTCTCACAGCCTCACCACGATCTCCCAAGCTCAGTTTATCTCCAGTAGTGGTTGGCCCAGTGAGTGCATCATCTCCATAACCAATAGAGGATGCTGGGAGTTTTGCTTGTGTTGCTGGTCCGACAACCCCATCAGGAGTCAAATTGTAAGCTTGTTGGAACCGCTTGACAGCATCTTCTGTAATTGGACCGAATACTGCTGTCGCATTACCTGTGTAAAAACCAGCAATTCGCAAGCGTTCTTGTAGAACTTTAACCTCTTCACCTTCATCTCCTTTTTTGAGAACGTTGGAAGTGCGACGTTTGCTCGTTACTGATGAATCTTCAATACTGGTTTTTCTGGCTTGAGAATTTTCTGTAGTAGTTGTTTTGGCTTGATAACTCTCAGTGCTAACTTTTGTAACTTGTGAGTTCTCACCAGAGGTGGGCCAATTCTCTAATTTTTGTACAGTCACAGATCCAGCAACACCGTTCACAGCTAAGCCAGCAGTTCTTTGAAAGCGGCGTACAGCAGTTTCCGTTGCAGGGTCATACACTTGAGTGATGGGAGCTTGATAGAAGCCTGCTCTTTTCAACTGTTGTTGAAGATTCTTCACAGAAGGACCGCGATCGCCTTTCTCCAGTGCTAAGGCGCTACTAACACAACTCAGAACAGATAAAGCAAGGGCTAAAGGTAGCATATATTTCCAAGCCCTACCAGACAGACGTTTCCAATCCGGCGCTGTTGTTTGCTTAAACAAACGGCTGAGGGAGATTAATTCACTGGGGGGTAAGTCCTCGTAGACAGATGCTACGTGCAAATACGCAAGAGTTTCCATCTTTTTAACACCACTTATTTTTCTTCAATAGCTGCTTCGGCTTGATGTACTATATTTCGTAAATATTCTATTGTTTGTGTATTTACATCGTGCCATAAAGTGCGCTTATGTGCTTCTAATAATCTTTCAGCCATATCACGTAAAGCATATGGGTTCTTTTGATATATGAATTCCGAAACAACTGGATCGAACAAATACGCCTCAACAATTCCTTGATACATATAGTCTTCCACACATTTTGCAGTTGCATCGTAAGCAAATAAATAATCAACAGTCGCCGCCATTTCAAAAGCACCCTTATAACCGTGGCGCATGACTCCTGCTATCCATTTCGGATTCACAACGCGAGAACGATACACTCGTGCGATTTCCTCTTTGAGTGTAAGGACTCGTGGTTGAGCAGGAATAGAATGATCACCAAAATAAGTTTGAGGATTTTCTCCACTAACAGCCCGGATCGCAGCTGTTAAACCACCTTGAAATTGATAGTAATCATCAGAATCAAGCAAATCGTGTTCGCGATTATCTTGGTTGTGTAACACTATCTGCATTTGTCGCAACCGCATTTCAAACACTTCTTTTGCAGAACGTCCTTGTTGAAGGGATGAGGAGGGGGGGACAACTTGGGGAG
>NZ_QMEA01000132.1:15709-17577 GCF_012912105.1 Brasilonema sp. UFV-L1 | reverse complement strand
GTTGGTTCCAACATTGTGGTTATTGTATTGCACCCAACTGAGAACCGCTATATCTCTCAAGCAACCAGAGTTTTCGGCTTGCGTCGATGTCGTTACCGAGGATTTGCCAAAACCAAGTTACAGCACATTA
This sequence comes from Brasilonema sp. UFV-L1, assembly GCF_012912105.1. Classification (GTDB taxonomy): domain Bacteria; phylum Cyanobacteriota; class Cyanobacteriia; order Cyanobacteriales; family Nostocaceae; genus Brasilonema. The sequence continues at coordinate 17,447 of NZ_QMEA01000132.1, read as the reverse complement.
TTACCGCAGCTGCGATGAACTTGGTTCGGATTTGGCAATGGTGGACAGAAGCTAATAATTTTGGGAAGTGTATTTCTCGATTTGCGGCTTTAACTGTATCAAATTCGACCTAAAAGAATTCGCCAACAAAGTCAATAAGTTAGGGAATAAACTCTGCCTGGTGCTGGTAATGCGGGCAGATTTTCAAGGCAATTGTGCTGAACAAGAATATGCCGGACTAGTCACCAAGATTGACCAGAATCTGGTGAGAGTCACGCCAACAATGAGCCAGCAGGAGTTAACACAAGCGATTACCGAACCAGCTAAACAAGTAGGGATAGATATTGATCCTAAACTTGTTAATCGCATGATTGACGATTTGAAAGATGCACCAGGATACTTGCCGCTATTACAGTATGCACTGATGGAACTTTGGCAAACGCGCACAAAGCGGTGGATGAGCCGGGACTATGATGCCATCGGTGGAGTCAAAGAGGTACTGCAAAAACGAGCCGATGAAGTTTATGAATCCCTTAGGCCCAAAGATAAAAATTGCGCCCAGCTGATTTTTTTGAAACTAACGCAAGTAGGTGATGTAGCAAACACTCGCAGACGGGTACGCAAACAAGATTTAGTTAATGAACAGTATTCTGAGGCTGTTGTGGATAGAGTGATCCAAAAGTTAGCTGATGCACGGTTAATCACCACAGATAAATTAACATCTCACGAGTCAGAACTGTCGGAACCAGGGGATGTAATCTTAGATATCGCCCATGAAGCCCTAATTCGCCATTGGAAAAAGCTAGAAGATTGGGTAAAAGATTTCCGATTGGCAATACAAAGGGAGCGCAGGATAGAAGATAATGCTAATGAATGGGATAGTCAGGGAAGACCTGAAAATTTCTTGCTACGAGAAGGTGGATTAGCTAGGGCTGAAGATTTTAAAAACCAATACCTCCATCTTGGCTTTCTCAATAAAACTGCGCGAGAATTTATTAAAGAGAGCCAAAACTTGCGCGATCGCCTCCGCCAAGAAGAGGAAGAACGCAGACAGCGAGAGCAAAAGCAGGCAATATCAGCTCTAAGCCAAACCTCTGGATCTTACTTATTTTTGAATAAACAGATCGAGGCTTTGGTTGCTGCCATGCAAGCAGGCAAAAACCTTAAAGATGCACACTTAGAATCAGATACCGTTTTGCTGCAAACTGTGAGTTTGGTGCTACAGCAGGCAGTTTACGGAGTAAAAGAGCACAACCGTTTGATAGGACATACAAACTATATCAACGTCGTTAGTTTCAGTCCAGACGGGCAGATGATTGCCTCTGGTAGTAACGACGCCATCAAACTCTGGAGCCGGGAAGGTAAGTTGCTGAAAACCCTGCCTAAAGATGCCTGTAGCATTAGTTTCAGCCGAGACAGCAAGACGATTGTCTCTGGAAATTATCGCGGTACTATTCAGATCTGGAGTCAGGAGGGTGATTTGATTAGAGAGTTTCCCCAGGAGCCTGCTAATGATGACAAAACCTATAGTATCAGTTTAAGTCCTGACGGTCAGATGATTGCCTCTGGTGATGGTGAAACCATCAAACTCTGGAGTCGAGATGGTCATTTACTTAATACCCTTACTGGGCATGACAAGTTTGTCAAAAACGTTACTTTCAGTCCAGATGGTGAGATGATTGCTTCTGGTAGTGATGACAAAACCATCAAACTCTGGAGCCGGGAAGGTAAGTTACTTCAAACCCTTTTGGGTCATGAA
>NZ_QMEA01000132.1:0-15609 GCF_012912105.1 Brasilonema sp. UFV-L1 | reverse complement strand
GAAGGCAAGTTACTTCAAACCCTTTCTGGACATAACTCTGCTGTTTCTAGCGTCAGTTTTAGTCCGGACGGTGAAATGATTGCTTCTGGTAGTCATACCTTTATTATCAATAATAGTATGAAGAACTATACTCTCAAACTTTGGAGCCGAAATGGTCAACTACTAAAAAATCTTACTCAGGTTTGGTCTGATGTTTCTAGTGTCAGTTTTAGCGCGGACGGTCAGACACTTGCCTCTGGTGATCAAACCGGCATAGTGAAACTCTGGAGTTTAAATAGTCAAGAGTTCACAGAAAAAAATCTCACTGGACATGGCACAGTTGTCAATAGCGTAAGTTTCAGCCCAGATGGCGAATTACTTGCCTCTGGCGATCTTGGTGGCACTATCAAACTTTGGAGCCGGAATGGTCAACAACTCAAAACTTTGACTGGGCATAATGCTGCTGTTTATAGTGTCCGTTTTAGCCCGGACGGTAAAACGCTTGCCTCTGCTAGTGAAGACAACACTGTAATTTTGTGGAATCTCAATCTAGATGATTTACTAGTGAAGGGTTGTGATTGGCTGCATGATTATCTGAAAAACGAGAATGCTAATCTAAGTGAAGGCGATCGTGATCTTTGTGATGGTATTAAAAGCGTTGCAGGTTAACTCTGAAGAAACACTTTGCGTAATGGTCGCGACCCGAGGCAGTCACGCTTAAGGAACGAACTGTTTAGTGCCAAATTGTTTGTCCACTTGACAAATTATTGTCCGGGAGTATCCAAAATAATTATGAGTCATACGTTCACGGTATCCCAGTTGCTGGGACACTCATGACAACCCATTTATAAATTAAGTAACTTTTAGAATCAGAGTTCTTTCACAATAATTGTATTGGTAAATTACAAAGGTTACAGATTTTTGATTTTTATATTCTCGCTGTCATTAATTTGGTAAGTGGACAAACTATTTGGCACTCGATAAAAAGTATTCATTTCTCGTAGCTGCGATCGGCGTCACCAAAAGTATTTTACCAACAATGGGTCAAATGTTGGTATTTAAGTTCAAACTGGATGAATTAGTAACTATGTACTAATGTGTATCTGCTTGTAGCCTTCTTGTATTTGGTTAAAATAGAGAAGTAAAAAGCTGAAACCTATATATATGAGCTTTTTCAGCCTCTATTTCCGTTTTTGTAGGGATTTCGGCTCAACGCCAACAACAGCCCACTTAACCTTGTAACAGTTTGTCATACTTGCCACGGTGGGTTGCATGGGTCAATTGAACAGAGGGAGCAATGCAAAGAAAAATTGTTAAGGCTATTAAGCGAAAGCCTGCACCAGAACAAACCTACAATATAGCGACCGCCAATAGAAACTACTTTGCTGGAGGTATTTTGATTCACAATTGTGATGATCCAAATAATCCAGAGAAAGAGTCAGATGTAGTCAGAGAGGGAGCGTTAACTAAGTTTAAGAACTACTTGACAACAAGAGCCAACGACCCGAAGCGGACTAAAACCATAGTTGTACAACAGCGAACGCACGAGAGCGACGTAAGCGGCTACATCATCAAGACAGCCGCAGAGGAAAAAGACCCCGTTAGACGCTTCAAGATTGTCAAATTACCTACGCGCGCTCGCAAAAATGAAACAGTCGTTTTCCCGCGTTCTAAGACTGTTGTAGAGCGCAAAGCAGGCGAGTTGTTACATCCTCATCGTTTTGGAGAGGAAGAAGACGCAGAAGCTAAGAGAGACTTGGGCGCGTATGCTTACAGCGCTCGTCATGACCAGGAACCAGCACCATTAGAAGGTGGCGTTTTCAGTAAAGCAGTCTGGCAAACTTTTACAGAATTGCCTGCTAGATATGAACTCATCATCAGCGCTGACTTGTCTTTTGGCTCTACATCAAGCACAGCGTCATTTGTGTCTGTAGGCTTGTTTGCGATCGCCTATCCCAACTTCTACTTGATTGACCTGTTCCACAAACGCTGTGGCTTTAACGATGCTCAAAAAGGTATCAGAGAACTGATTAACAGAAACGAACCTGTTTACGGCATCATTGCAACCAAATTGATAGAGAAAAAAGCTTCTGGTGCAGCGATGATTGAGAAGTTGCAAGAAGAATTCCCAGGTGTATTAGCATTTAACCCTGATGAATTTGGCAGCAAGGAACAGCGAGCGCAGCTTATAGCTCCTGCTTTTGAGTCCGGCAACTTCCACATTAAACACGGTGTAGGCTGGCTAGAAAGTGTCAAAATAGAGTTTGTCAAATTTGGGGTTTACGATACTGACGATATCGTTGACATGACCTCACAAGCAATGATTTACTATCAACTCAAAATGAGAAAACGGCGATCGCCTGTTTCTTCTATTGTACAGTCATGAAAACTCTTACAGGTCAACCCGCAGGTTAGAACAAGAGCAAATGCGGATATGGACCCAACCCAAGAAAATAACTAAAAAGTCGTTAAGGAAAGATTTCTTTGACGACTAGTTATTATCTCTTTTTTGTGCTGCCTACGTCATAGCAAAAACAAACATCAATGCCCCTAAGATGACTAGGACAGTTAAGCCACCAATAGTCCCATATGGTACACTGTAACTCACATTACTTCCTGGTTATCCTCATTGAAAATGACAACGCACAGTTAAAGCCTGCTGGCGAGCCTGTCTTTGTGCTAGTAATGTAAAATCCGCGACAATTGACCAACAGAGCATTATGATTATAAGTCTTGCGATAAATGCCGTTAGCTGTCATAGTTGATGTGCTAAAAGTGGTCAAAGCGGCGGTCGCTGGAGAGCTAAAATCACCTGTAGTGGATGTCCCATACCATCTAACTGGAAAACTATAATTAGCACTTCCAGAATGCCCACCATTGGTTAAGTTTGCATCAAATGTTACGTTTCTAAGAAAAATATCAAAGCCCTGATATTCGTGATTTATAGGGATGATATCTTGAAGCTGGGCAGTCCCAAAAGAAGAAGAGATAACGCCCGAAAGATTGCTCTGTACCAGCAGTACATTCGAGTACCACTTACCACTAAAGTACATCCAGGGCTGTGGGGCAGTCGCAAAAGGCTCCCACCATAAATCAAAATCAGCAGGACTGGCGTGTGGATTATCGCCGTAGCTAACAGTTTGACCACCTATGATTGTGTTCTTGCTTGATTGATTAAGTAAGTCTAACTTCATCTTGTTTTCCTTAACCAGCCGCTACAAGTGTCCAAGTACCTGTTAAGGTCATCCCACTGAAATTAAATGTCATCGTATTAGCATTTACTGCATTGGGTTGAATTAAAACACCGTCACCTGTATTATCCCAAACAGCCCAGAGCAAGGGTTTACGTCCAAGTCCGTGGGACCATGTATAAACTCCTCCGGAAAGACTACCACTGGTGATATCTTGAGTAACAATGTTGGCTACAGCTTTTTCTGAGCCAGCTAGCCCAGACATAAATTTCTGATTTGTTTCACTCCAGTAGAAGCGAGCGAGCGCTAAGGTTCCTCTGTTCACTTCAAAACCCGCGTCTTCCGTAGGAGTGGAGCCGGAGTAGTTTGAGTTAAGTCTGATGATGTTGTCAGCTACTTCTACCTGCTCCGTGTTGATGATGGTCTGTGTACCCTGTACGGTTAGATTACGCACAATGATATCAGCGTAACCATCGTTTGCATAGGTTCGTAGCGCCAACGCTCCAGACATATCTAGAAGGCGGACACCTGAGCTAGTATTGTTAATTACAAAAGAAGAATTACTTGTGCCCGTGTCAGTGTTTTGCTGATGAAATCTGCTGTCATTACCAGCGGCTACGGTAGAGCTTGTTGTGCCTACAGGAATTCTTGCAATATCAAAAATGCCCGTAGATATCTTTGCAGTATCAAGTGCAGGAATATCAGCAGGAATCAGACTTCGGAAACTAGGAGCGCCCGCGCCGCCTACTGGTGCTGCAAACACAGTATTTTGAGCTTGATTCTTCCAAGCAAGCGTTAGTGTACCGTTAGTGTTTATTGGAGAGCCAGACACGTTAAACTCACCACTTGGCGCAGCAAGAGCAACGCTCATGACTGTTCCGCCCCCTGTTGCTATTGTTGCCCATTCAAGCTGATTCGGGGTTCCTGATGACGCTCTGAGTACTTGTAGTTCTGTAGGCGCGACCGCTGGTGCTATGTAATCAATGTTAGATGTTTGTGCTGATGATGGTCTAAGTGATGTCCAAATTGATGAGCTTACCAAAAGTTGTAAAATTGCCTGTTTCATGACGCCCTCACTATCCAAGTATTAGAAATTGGTGTATAGCCATCTAGATACACGTGCGCTAGATTTTCATTAATAAAAGTGACATTAGTTGGCTCTACTTGGTCACGATTATCATTAACTAAAGTGATGTTTACCACGCCATCTGCTGCAAATAAACCATGTACAACTGGAAGCAATGAACCTATTAAATCAGCTTGAGTAAATCTCATTATGTAAGGCTTTTGTCCATAACAGATTTGATTAGGGACCTCTATATAAACTCGTTCCTCGATGAATGTGACCGCGCTCTCTGTTGTTTCATCAACTTCTACACGTAACCGTTCAGGGGGGTAACGAGAGAATAAGGGTTACAGGCGATTTAATTGGTTGATTTAGCTACGTCGGCTCCTCAAATTTAGTAACAATAGTTGGGGTTGTCAGGTGATGTCTACGACGGGCTAGGTCTAGGTCAATGAGGGAGACCAAAATATGGTAATGTGAAATTTATGGAACAAAAGCGCCCATCCTACATTGAGCAGATCCCCCGTGTTGATTGGGAAAAGACTCCAGCCAGTGTCCAGGAACTGGTAGAGGGGATGGGGCAGGAAATCGAAAGCTTAAAAAAACAATTGGCGGAAGTTCTCATAGTCCAGCAGCAGCTAGAAGAAAGAGTCAATCGGACATCGAAGAATTCATCATCACCTCCAAGTGCCGACCCACCAGGCTTTGGGAACAAGCAGGAGAAAAAGAAAAGTACCAAAAAACGGGGAGGGCAACCAGGTCATTCGGGCACAAGTCGAGACTTATACCCCATAGAAGAATGTAGCTGTGTCATAGACCATCGTCCAGAAGAATGTGCTAATTGTGGAGAAATCCTTAATGGGTCAGATACAAACCCCTATCGCCATCAAATAGTAGAAATTCCACCAATCAGTCCCATTGTGATCGAGCATCGTTTGCATCAGTTAACTTGCAATCTCTGTGGTGGAACGACTCGTGGAACATTACCTGATGAGGTGAACCCAAGTGGTTACGGGGTAAGAGTAGTGGCGTTAGTTGCATTGCTGAGTGGAGTGTATCGCAATAGTCAAAGAATGGTACAAAGTGCCATGCTTGAAGTATTTGGGATTTCAATATCATTGGGAACGATAAACAAACTTCGGCTTGAAGCAAGCGATGCAGTTGCAGGTTGTGTGGATGAAGCAAAACTTTATATCCAATGCTCGCATGTAGTGGGAGCGGATGAAACTAGCTTTAATCAAGGAAATATTGACGGTAGTAACCCTCAACAGAGAAAGGCTTGGCTCTGGGTTGCAGTTACACCCCTAGTTACATTTTTTGAAATTGCCCTGACTCGTTGTACCGCTGCTGCTCAGAACTTATTGGGTGAAAACTTTTGCGGGATTTTAAACTCTGACCGTCATGGTGCGTACAACTGGATAGATTTAGAACGTCGGCAATTATGTTGGGCGCATCTACGACGGGAATTTATCAAAATGTCAGAACGTCCCGGAGTCTCGGCACAATTGGGAACTGCACTGGTTAAACAACAGGAGAAGTTGTTTGAACTATGGCATCGAGTACGAGATGGTACTTTGTCTCGTTGTGATTTTGTGGAGTTGGTTCAAGAGATTCGCTCATCAATCAAGACCACTTTAGTTGAAGCTGACGAATACCAGATTACAACCAGGGAAAAAACACCCCTAGCAAAAACAGTTCGCACTTGTCGGCAATTACTCAAAGTTGAGTCGGCGATGTGGTTGTTTGTCACAACTGCTGGTGTAGAACCAACTAATAATGCCGCAGAAAGGGCTATTCGTCCTGCTGTCATCTGGCGACGGACTAGTTTTGGTTCTCAAACTCTTGCTGGTAGTAATTTTGTGGCTCGGATGCTCACGGTGGTGACAACCCTCAAGTCCCAAAGGCGTAATGTTTTGGAGTTTATGACTCAGGCTGTTATTGCTGCTCGTGATGGTAAATTAGCTCCTTCTTTACTTCCAGAAGTCATTTCAAGTGACGAGTCAGAAGATTTCTTAAATGTAGCGTAAAGATGATTACTGCATTGCTAATCATCAGGTTTACTAGGATATTAGCTTAATGGTCAGTCACAGACTGGCATGACTCTGTTTTCTCACTACTTTGAAACGTCTTAAAATATTGTTAAGCTCATGTCTTTAAAGCCTTAACGAGTCACTCAGCAACTGGAGAAGATTACTTGGCGTAGCGGAGTACCGGGTGCGGGCTAAAACTGTCTTGATTGCTCACTAAAAATTTTTGTAGCCCGTTCCCGGTACCAAGTAATCTAGCGTAGCGGTCTCCAGTTGCGTCACTTACCCCCTGAACGGATACTTCTACACACTCATTATTAATGATTAATTTATCGTCATTACACAATCGTCTAGACATCAGCAGTCACCTCTAAACTTATCTCCACAAATCCCTGTGCAAGCCGTAATGTCTCACCATCTGCGGCTTCTGCTTCAATGTCGTAGCAAAATACATTTTGTCCTAGCAATGGCTCACTATAGCTTGTACGTTTGTACATATTTTTAGTTATCCAAACTGTTGACAAAACTTGAGTATCTGCGACCGTTAAGAATGGCTTAATGATTGACCGCGCTACAGTTTTGTTACAGACAGTCACGTTTTTGTACTCAACAGGCTCAAAGCTAAACTCAGCAAGTAATGTACCTCCTCGTGAGGCGTACTTGTCTCTGATGTGTCCTCTCAGTGTCCATGTTGTTAAATCGCGCTCTGCAAGTATCGTAACTTTTCTGTAGTTAGCGCCCTGTTCTATAGCTAAAAGTCTGCCTCTGCGGTCACAATCAGTTAAGTGTAATATCGCGGTCATAACGCCTCGCTAGAGAAAGATTTTCTTAACGCATTTGTCCAGACTCAGGAGACTTATAGCCAGAAATAAACTTAGGCTTTTGATTGTAGTAATTCTGTAGTTTCTGATAGTAAGCTCTCACCTCTAAATTTATTTCTTCTTTAATATTCTGGCTTACTGTACTGCTAGGATGTAATACTTGTTTGTCTTCCATATCAAAACATGATGAAACAATTAGATTGAACCCTCTGCGACTATCGCGGTACGCAGAATCACGCCACATCCCCATCTGACTTTTCGCTCGCTATAGCTATCTGGTCAGAGGTTAGTGACTCGTTGGAAACCCGCTCTGAGGGAGAATCAGACTGCCTACTTTCAGACTTGCTTACTTGTTTGCGGGTTAAATGTCGTTGATGCGCCTCCAACAAAGCTGGTTCCAACCTTAGATACTCGTTTTGAGCATCTTGCAACACCAACATATCCTGATTGACTGACCTACTCAAAAACGCGCTAAACAAATCGCGGTGATGTTCAGGAATACCCGTTACATCGCGGTGAACTCGTTCTGATAGGGACTTTTTGATGCGACTACCATCCAAATGAGCCTGAGATAGCGCTGTCTTTTGAGTAGAGAACTTTGTGAACGAACCGCCAGCATTTTCAGCTTTACGTTTCAGTTCGGATTGTACAAAACCTGGGGACTTGGCAGATATCGCTTTTCCGTAGCGTTTTTGCCATCCCTTTACCGATACGTTCTCGGTTTTTATATGCTTGCCATGCCTTAAAATTTCGTTGATGACACGACGATTCTGGGTCTTGGCGTACGCGGTCTTTTTACGCTCTAATTCGCGTTTCTTGGCAGATGCTTTGAGGTAATTCTTAGATTTGTTCCACTGGCGGCTGTTCTTCTTGACTTTACCTTTTTTTACAACGGTCTTGCGTCCCTTCCTTGCCTTGAAGCTTGGTTCAAAGTTATCTGGGTTGTTAACACGTTGAGAGCGCTGCATCTTTCTTTGCAGTGCCGCTATCTCTTTGGTAAAACTTGGCACATTTTCAGCAAACGGCAACAAGTCAGCGTGGTTATCACCAACAAGAGCGATATTGGAAATATTTAAATCTAAGCCAACCAAACCATCAGAAACGTAGTTTTGAGGTTTCTGGTAAGGTAGTCCCTCATTAACTAGCTGGCAGTACCAACGACGTTTACCATTCAAGATGCGCCACAACAAGCGAACATACTTAATCGGAGATTCAAGTCCATGTCGAATTACTGGATTGGCTGGATCAAGGATTGGTTTTACTATGAGCTTGCCCCATACCAGGTAATCATCTTTCCACCGGATACCTTGCTTGTTGGACTTGCCTTCTATTGAACGGAACCGACTTGGTACTTTATAGCGTACGTCCGAAGACAAACCCAACATAACTCGTTCACTTGCCTTGAATGCCCGTGTAGCTAGTTTCTGTTGGGCAGTAGAATCAACTTTTTCGGCTATCCACTTGGAATTTTTACTGGTTATCGTTGCAAAACTATGCAAGTCATACTCGGAGTATCTGTACTGCTCTCTTGCTTTCTTGAAAGCTTCACACCGCTCTTTATTCTTAATTCTAGGAATTTTCTTAGCTGTCTTATATAGCTCGGAGTTGCGTACTAATTCTAGTCGTTTCATCGCTTCATTTAAACAGGCATTATATAGCTGCCTTCCTGCTTGAAAACGAGACAGTAATTCTGCTTCCTGCTTACTGTCCACGATTAACGGCACTTCTGTTATGAATGATGAAGTTTGATTGCGAGCCAATCAAATTACCTCCTATCTTCTTGGTGATATCTATTAATATTTTACTATGAATTCACGTCAAATTATGCCGTTTCCGGACAACTTGGCGTGACGGTCAATGAATTTATCTAGTCGCATTTCCACCCCGATATAAATAACCGTAACGTCGAATTCATTTAATTTCTTGATAGATTCACTTCGGGGCTATCATGCTCCAGCGTGAATCAGCGTATGATGAACATGATAATATTTGTTAGATGTTGCAATCAATAATGAGTTTATGTTAGAAGGGACGATCACCCATTATCCCTGACTTTTCATCCGGCGATCGCTATGGAAAAAGATATTGAACTTATCAGAAAAAATCTTGGATATTACACAGGATTGACATTTTGGGATACTGCAATATTGCCCAAGATGAAGGAAGAATCAGATAACGCTCGCCGGATTATGGAGCGTGTCAAAAGGCTTTTTCAAGTAGCAAACAAATGTCAAGAGATAGTTGTACGCCATAGAAACGCGCTAATAGGAAATACGCCTACTTGGTACATTGTCAATCAGCAAGGCGAGCGCGAAGAAAGTGGCACCGCAAGCGCAATAGCAGAGCATTTAAGGCGATTACAAGCTCAATGGTTGCGTATGTCCATAGGTCGTTATCCTTTGCACTCTGACCCGATTGCAAAGGCGGTTGACGATGCGCTCACAACAGGCTACGGATATTTGCGTTTATGGAGTCCTGCAAGATTTGCAAAGTCTGCTAATATCTATCAACGCATTGGGCTACACTCACCTGACATTGAATCCGTTAACATTATCAGAGATAATGATGAATTCGTAGACAAGATAGAGTATACATTTATATATAAAAATGAAGCGCTCAAGGAAGTTCAACAGTTAGATGAGCAGGGTAGAACAGTCTTTCATTGGGAGAATGCAAACGGCGATCGCGTGACGATGGATAATGGTCTAGATGAGATTAAGCTAGACTTGGGCGGACACTTCACTGTTTATGAAATTAAGCGATCGCCCCTCATCACGGACACAGTTAGACGTGCTCAAGATGCAATTAATCACGCTCTAACGATGATGCCAACGAACATCGAATACTCAGGTTTCCTGACAAGAGTTGTTGCAAACGGACTACCACCTGGGACGTGGGAAGTCATAAATGGTCGAGAAACTTTTACCCCTACAGGAGAGTTGCTTTTCTCACCAGGAGTAACTAATTTTGTTGCAGGAATCCCCACTTTTGACAACGCAGGGAACATTTTAAACTATACGACCCCTTCTGTTAGCACAGAAGGCATAGCCGATGTTGCTCCACTTATCAATGCTTATAAAACTCATTGTGCGGTCATCTACGAAACAACTCATCAAGCTCATATACTGTCATCTGATATGACCATAAGCGGTATCAGTCGTCAGCAGCTACGAGCCGATTTCAAGACATCTCTAGGTACTGACAAAGTAGCGCTAGAGGCAATTCTAGCTGATTGCTGGGCGACCGCCTTGTTTATGCTGCTGCAAGGACAGATAGCAACCATCAAGAAATATGATATTATCGTTGACTTGCTTCTAGAACTAGGCGAACCCTCCGCCGAAGAACGCGCTGCTGTCAGAGAGGACTATAAAGCAGGATTACTGAGTCAACAAACAGCAATCTCTCTCAACGGTTATGTTGACAATCCAGCTGCAGAAGTTGAGAACATCAAACAGGAAAGTCAACAGTTGACTACAATTAATGAGGATGTAACTAATGATGTTGTCGATTTACCTAGACCCACAGTTATTGATGCTGCTGCTTAGGGAAATCTTTCTTTAACGATTCTGATATTTTTTTAGGGCGCTTCTCTGCTTTGATTAACGCCTATCGCAAATCTCCCGTAAAAGCGATACGTCAGAGGCATTTGCTTTCCCTTGCAATCGCCCTTGGAGGAAAACTTTTCGATTTACTGAATCCATCCGTGACAGTTTAACTGGAGTTTAGGGCGTGGTAAAAGCACAGTTGTAACTAATTGCCAATAAATTAGTGGCGATAAAAGTTTGTTGCCAATCTTGGACGTTTGTTTATGAGTTCATCTTGATTAAACTCCTTTTGACATCTGCCAGAGTTGGATTTCACAACACAGATGGCGTTCAAAAATTGTCCGTGCTGCTAACCCCTCGACAATTGATTTATTCGTCATATTCCGAGCGAGCACCAAATTTGGCTTTCTCATGTTTCTGCTCTATTACACTTGAGAAATACCAAACTAAGTGCGTCTGACCATAACTAAATTACCCTCTATCTTTGTCGTGTAAGTTGAGAGCGGTTTTGTGGCTGGACCATTTTGCACCTTGCCATCAAGTTTATATTCAGAAGCGTGACAAGGACATAAGAATATTTTTTCATTACTCAGCCATTCTACTGTACAACCCATATGAGTGCAGGTGGGATTAACAGCTATCAGGTTTTTACTTGTAGAAGTACCAACGACTAAGACTGAACCAACAGGTGACTTTTCATTTAACAGCTGACCAGTTTTATCCAACTCGGCTGTCGTCCCCACCGTTTGCCAATCTCCAGATACTGATGATATCGCTGTAGTATTTTGCTCAGAAGCGGCAACTTTTACAGGTAGGCTACTTACCAAAGAACCTACACCAATGCAAGTCATAAAATCACGACGTTTCATTTTATTTAAATTCTATAGAACAATATTTAGACAATTTCTCAAAACCATACAATTTTTGATAAAAACTGTAAAAAAATTAGGGGAAAGAAACAATTTCTTTCCCTACTTCCTTGCTTTTCCAAATATGAAAAATTAAGGGAAATCAATTCTATGGAAGGCTATTCCGCAGGCGACGCAAACAATTTACCGATGCAACACAATCACAGCCAAACATAGCTACAGCAGCATCGCTTTCTGCATCTGTCACCCCAAGCAGAGCCTTTTCGCTATTTGCATCGGTAATATCAATCTCTGGTGCACCCTTCTTCAAATGAGACAATTGTTTAGCATTAGCGCAAAAATATTTACCGAGTTTTGGATGTTTTACACAAGCTTTTTGGCCTTCTGCTGATACTGGTGTAGTAGTAGCGTCTGTACGGTTTACAGGTTGCGGATTTACAGGTTGACCTGCTGTGGTAACTTTACTAGTCATTACCAATGACGCTAGAGAAATCAAAGCTGTGGATTTGGTAGTCAAAGCTACGAATAGTTTTTTCATACAATTCTCCCAGAAGTAGGTTGACAATTAAGGTTGATATTCTCTCTCACTTTGGCAGGGAAATAATGTTTTCAAAGAACCTGGATACTCAAAGGAATTTACCCATCATATACGCCATGAAATAAATTACTATCTTAGACTCACAGATTCTTGAAAAACTAGTGGCAAAAAATCAAAGTAAAATTTTTTATTTTTTTACCTTGTATCTCTTACATTTATTTATTTCCCAAACAGGAGATTTTTCCTGTTTCTACATACTCAATAGTTACTTGGTAGAGAGATAGCAATCGATTATACTTCTACTTTCATGGTTGCGACTATTATGTTGATAGCCTATATACCTTCTAGGACATTAGACTAGGTTGAAATTCTTCCCAGCGATTGTAGACCTGTTGGTAACATTCGGGGGGTGTAATAACAAGATTTTGTAAGAGATTGACTTCCATGTGCCCATTTATTGTCAGCAAGATAACCAACTCTTTGTGGGGGTCGTAAGTGTTGACAACTTGTAGGAATACTGATAGCTTTCCTCCTTCAAACCCGTACTTCTGGATGTAAGTTAAAACTTGTTGTTTAGGGATAAACTGAGTCGTAAACGGTATCAGATCCAGGCTTGTTGTCCTAGGATCAGCAGCTTTGGCATCCACATCGCAAACGACAACTCCTCGACCTATTTTCAAGAAACCTTTCCAGCTGTAGTAGCCAATCACTAACAAATTGGCGTGAATGAAGCCATTCTGCCAGTAGCCAAAATTGCTTTGCCAGACGCTATTTTCCTGCCACATTCACTTCCTCCTGTAGCACCAGTGACTCAATGCGAACCTGATCAAGTTCCCGACCAATCAACACTAATCGTGTTTGACGGGGTTCGTGGGGTTGCCAAGGACGGTCATATTGGTCATCATGTTGATCGTTACCTAACCAAGCTTGAGGGAGTTTGGTTGGCAAAGTTTCTGTCCATCAATTCTGTGCGTGAGTTCGCCCGCACAGCGCGGAACATTCCAAATCGGCACAGCCCTCCACCAAACGCCAAACGCATCAGCAAAAACGTCGGCACCTCGCGCACAGACTTGATCAAACCAGACAGTCCAAAACGCAGCAATCCGCCCGGTCGAGCTACACCTTGCCAGATCGAATCTAACCAAGAAGGAAGCGTTTGTTTCGTCCAATCTGCCGTAATGACCTCCCCCTCGACTAATTCCGTCGCTGCCAAAAGCTCGGAAAAGCCTTCAATGCTGGAAAAAGCTGGATGAGACCACTGATCGAGGAGTTGTCGCATGACTGGTTTTTCCCAGAAATTTAGAGGTTTTTGGCGGTCATCCCTCTGATTCCAGTCAGCTACAACCAACACTCCACCTGGCTTTAGCACCCGCATTAATTCTCTAGCAAAAACGGCTTTATCGGGCATGTGGGGACCTGCTTCAATCGACCAGACCACATCAAAACTGGCATCTGGAAACGACAACGCCATCGCATCATCGACCGCAAACTGGGCGTTTAGCTCTTGGGGTGTTAACTCCTGGGCACGCTTCACCTGTTGTGGGCTGATCGTAATCCCTGTGACGGCAAACCCATAATCTCGCGCTAAAATCCGGCTGCTGCCCCCAATACCACAGCCAACATCTAAGACGGTGGCACCAGAGGGTAATTTATCTAAATCACCCCATTTAACCATTTCATGTACAAAGTCAGATTTAGCAGCCAGAAAATTTTTCCGTCGTGGCGGCGAACCGTAGTGACCGAGGTGAATGTGTTCCCCCCAATAAAACTCTAGGATGCCGTCACTCGTCCATTGATCGTAGGAATTGGCGACTGTGGCTGAGGATTGATACTTGCGGGCACTCAGGAAATAAGCCGCAATTCCAATCACCAAAAGCAGAAGAAAACCAATTACAAAATATAATAAATTTGACATTGTTTTGAACGCTCCTGTACGCCTACCGTAGATAGATTTTTTGCACGAATCTCGTACCCATGAATTTTGTAGCACCGAACCCTTGATCTACTAAATTCCAACTGCCTGTGCAGTTTAACTCATTTGTGAAGTCTCACTAACGGTTTGCTCATGGGTCGTCTGCGGATGAACCGAATCAGACGAGCGCTCGCAATGGAAATCGTCCTAGACATCGACATTGCAATGTTTTGAACACCTCGAATAATTTTCCCTTGAAGTAGCCGGGGCTTCTGTTTGGCTTCGGGGAGAGCCGTCTGTTTGACAAAAGGATGAACAGCAGTGGGAATCTTCCCAGTTCGGTGAAGATAGGATTGCGGCATGATGATTAACCGAGTAAAAATCTAGTAAAGATGTGATTTGAACATTGAAGAACCCTATGTATCAATAAGTGAGACGGTTGGGATTTGTATCTCCTAAAAAATTGGACTGGGGCTGAAATTCTGTCCATCTTTTGCAGACCTGTTCATAGCATTGGGGTGGGGTGATGGGTAAGTTTTTCAGGTAAAAGAACGTGGCTTGGTTAAAAGATTCCAGCAATAACAAGACTTCGGTAGTAGGATTGTAAGTATCCACGGCTGACAAGATGTGAGCATTCATAAAATGATGGCGCAGAATTACGGTGTCGGGAGCAGCTAACCAGGCATTTAAGAAGGCAGCTAGACAATTTCGTGGTATAAAATGAACTTGAAATGTTTCCCCTGCCACTCCAATTGCAGGGGAATTGGTGCTACAAACGATGACACCGCGATTGCCTCCCAAATACCCCACCCAGGCGTTGTAACCAATCACCAATAAATTTGTGGCAATCAAGCCTTGCTGCCAGTCCAAAGCATCGGAAGTATGACTCATTGATGCCTCCTTAAAGGGTCAAACAGAGTAGACGGCGTTGCAGATTAAGAATATGAATTTAGTCTCCCTTGGTAATATTTACTTCCTCTCGTAAAATTTTGGCTGCATCAACCATATTTTTAATTGATGGAATCACCTCTTCCCAACGACGAGTTTTTAACCCACAATCAGGATTTACCCAAATTTGTTTTACGGGTAAATTAGCAACTCCAGTCCGCAATTGCTGTAAAATCTGTTCAGTTGTCGGGACTACGGGACTATGGATGTCATAAACTCCATTACCAACTTGATGTGAGTAGCCACCTTCTGTTATTTCTCGCAAAGTTTGATTATTGCTGCGACTATTTTCAATCGAAATAACATCAGCATCTAACCGTTCAATATCCTTGATAATGTCACCAAATTCGCAGTAGCACATATGGGTATGAATTTGAGTTTGAGGTTGGGCTACTGCTGTCGCCAAACGAAATGCATCCACAGCCCAAGAAAGATATTCACTCCACCGTTGAGGCTTTAAAGGTAAACCCTCACGTAGCGCTGGTTCATCTACTTGAATGACTTTTGCACCAGCCGCTTCCAAATCCGCTACCTCATCCCGCAACGCCAAAGCAATTTGAAAAGCTTGTTCTTGACGAGAAATATCCGTCCGGGTGTAAGACCAATTTAAGATAGTTACAGGACCTGTCAACATCCCTTTGACAGGTTTTTCAGTCAATAGACCTCTTGCAAAAGTCGGTCAAACAAAGCCAGTTTTAGCTAGGTGAAGCTCA
>NZ_QMEA01000131.1 GCF_012912105.1 Brasilonema sp. UFV-L1 | reverse complement strand
TGAGAGAAGTTGGAGCGGAGGAAACCTCCGATCCAATCTTCGGTGATTTTGAATTGATTTGTTTGCTTGTCCTATTTCTCTGGCTTCTCCTGCTTCTCTTGTGAGACGATACACTTCTCCTTTGTCGCCATCAATCAATAATTTTTCGCCTGTTTGAAAGATGATTGTGGCATCTGTTACACTCACAACTGCCGGTATTCCCAATTCTCTTGCAAGAATAGCAGCGTGGCTAGTAATACCTCCTTGTACCGTAATAATACCACTAGCTTGTTGCAGTAGTGGTAACCAATCAGGTGCTATTGTTGTTGCAACTAAAATGACTCCCTTAGGTAATTGTTCTGGTTTTTGTTGCGAATTGATAACATAGGCCGTTGCTGTCACACGTCCCGTTGATGCTCCCAATCCTCTAATGAGGTGGAAATGAGAAATTGTCAGGGGTGTACTAATTTGCGTTAGAAAAAGCGTGCTTGTGACGTCACAAGAAATAGTCCACTCTAGGGTTAAATTAACATCAGTTTCTTTAACAATTTGACTTGCTAGTTGAATAAGTTCTTGCAGATATTCCTCTGGCAAAGCGTACTGTTTTTGTTGCTCTTCTTCCAAGACATAAGCAACAAGGCTTGAGTCATTTGAAAAAACCACTGAAGTCGGCGCGGTTTGTAAAGCAGCAACAGACGCTTGATCATTCAAACGATAAGCGAGCATCTTATTACCCAGTTGCTGCTCTCTGACAGTTTCAGTTTCTGGATGGATGTAGTAGACATCAGGTAAGACTTCACCTTGAGTCATTGCTACTCCTAAGCCCCATGTCGCTAAAATTTCCCATTCAGAGGAGTTGGCATTGAGTAAACCGCTGGCGATCGCATTCCTAAAAGGTTGTACTAAAACGCCTAAATTAATTTGTTGCAGCTTAATTCCTGCCCATTGCCAGTACAATAAACTTTTAGCACGAAATATTTGGCTCCAGGTGTGCTTCAGTGCTTGCGCGATCGCTTCTTCATCACATTGACAAACCTGGGACTCTAGCAATCCAGACGTCTGATTTATCCCATGCTTTGTAGTAGGCACTACAAAAGTTGGTCGAAAAATGAGATATGAAGATTCCAATTTTTGGGCTGCATTGACAATTTGACTGAGTAAGTGTGTTGGTAAATGAGCCGTACTTATTTCTTGACGCAAGCGTCCAGCAACCTGCTGGAGTTGACGCCAATTATTGACATCCAGGTGTAGTGAAGAGTGGGGTAAGTCAGCAACTAACGCCTCATAACTGTTGAGAGTTTCTAAAAATTCTCGCAACACTTCTGCTGAAACGACAAAACCAGGCACCACGGGATAACCACGTTGCATGATTCTACTTAAATAAAATGCTTTGTCACCAACTTTGGCGCGGTCTTGTTGTTTAATTTGATCAAGCCAGTAGAGTTGTTCCACTCAATTACTTTAGTTATCTATTGTCTGTTGCTAAGGCAACAGAATGACCTTAATTGTAACCGTAATTGTATAAGTAGCTACGGCTCCCATAAATGATAAATAGTTAGTTGTCAACCACAGAAAAACGACTATAACGAAGTTCTACCATTTATCTACATCTATGTTTTATTGTGCTTACTTACCTTGTGGTCATGGCAGTTAAAAATTTAGATAAGTAAGTCAATCTTATAAAATGTAATATCTTTTGTCACAAGGGGTGATGACAAATGGGAAGAAAGTTTTTGAGCTACTTTTCGTATTTTACGTGTAATTCTGTCTATCTACTTAAAAGATTAATGATGGAAATAAATGAGTTTTCGATGTAAGAAATACTTATCAGAGTACTACAATAGAACTTACGCGCTATCTGACACTAAACTCGGTTTCTTCGTTCGTATTTGGTTGCGAAATAGAGATTTTTGGTAGAAAACGGGTTTCTTTGCGTAAGTTCTGTACAATTAAGCACAGCAGTGATTGTCTATATAATGTCCATAAAGAATTGACAAGGATTGAGCATTGCCTAGCATCTACTATCTTGCAGCTAATGATTGGTTAAACATTACCTTTAGGCTGTGTCTTGCTTTACTCGTTGGGGCAATGATTGGCATTGAGCGTGAACTAAGACACAAACCAGCTGGTTTACGAACTCATATGCTAGTGAGTTTTGGTGCAGCTGTGTTTACCCTCGTATCCTTGGCAACAGGTTCAGAGCGACCAGATGCTGATGCTTTGTCGCGAGTGATTCAAGGTATTGCAGCTGGTGTGGGATTTCTTGGTGCAGGGGAGATTGTACGTCAATCTTCTCAAGAATCAACGCGAACTGAAGTTCGGGGATTAACCTCGGCGGCAGCCATTTGGGTTTCAGCAGCTTTGGGAATTGCTGCTGGGTGTGGTTTGTGGCAGCTAGGATTAATTGCTGCTTTATTGTCTTTGTTAGTTCTAAATATTTTTAAACGATTTGAAAGTTAAGATGAATGACAAAGAACAAAGGTATCTGGAGGAGCTAACCGCACCAAATCAGAGATTTATGTGGTCAACCAAACAGTAGTGACTCTGAATCTCCTACTCATTCTTTCTGACTACTGAATTCTTTTTGAATGATTAATAGTCAATAATTGCTTCTGATATTTTACCAGATTGAACGCAAAGAATTTGCGAGGAATTTAGCCACTGTGAATCAAAAGAACCCAGATGAGTAGTCGTAATCAGGGTTTGAAACCGGTCTTGAATGGCATCAAGCAGCTGATTTTGTCGGGATGGATCAAGTTCAGCTAAGACATCATCGAGTAATAGTAGGGGTGGTTCGCCAATAACTTCTTCGATAAGTTGCAATTCTGCTAGTTTTAAGGCTAATACTAAAGTTCGTTGCTGACCTTGAGAACCGTATTGACGGCATGGTGTTTGATTAATTGTCAATTCTATTTCGTCGCGATGGGGACCAACAAGGGTTGTACCTTGGTGTAACTCTGCAACAGCACGCTGCTCTATTTTTTCTAAAAAAGCTTGCTGTAGTTGTTCTGGATGACTGTGTTCTAATGGGATATTAGGTAAGTACTTAAGTTCTAGAATTTCTGTACGACCACTGATACTAGCATGCCAAGCGCTGGCAATCGGGGCTAGTCGCTTTAGAGCGCGATCGCGTCGTCGAATGACTCGTGTCCCCATACTAGCTAATTGTACATTCCAAATATCTAACTCAGAATGCTGTGGAGTTTGAGTTCTTGATATTTGGGAGTGCGGGGATTTTTCTTGTAGACGTGTACTGACTTGTTGTGAAAGTGGCGATTGACGTTGCAAAATACTTTTCAAGAAAGCATTGCGTTGGCGCAAAACCTGGTTATATTGCTGCAAAATATGAGCATAGACAGGTTCGAGTTGGATTAACAGAGTGTCAAGCCAGTTTCGGCGACTTTCAGGACCGCTGCGCACAAGATCTAAATCCAAACTAGAAAATTGTACTGCATTGAGAACACCCAGAAAATCCATTTGACGCCGCAGAGTCTCACTATTAAGCGCAACGCTACGGCGACCATTTCGACGTAAAGTGAGAGTGAGGTCACTGACGCCAGTTTGTCGTTCTACAGTAGCAGCAAGCAAGGCTGTGGTTTCTTCATCTTGAATTAAATCGCGATCGCGTGCCATTCTGTGCGATCGCAATGTCGCCAGCAATTCCACTGCCTCCAATAAATTAGATTTACCCTGAGCATTATTGCCCAGCAAAATTGTTTTGGGAGCAGTAAACTCAACTTTTTGCTCTTTATAGTTACGAAATTGTCTGAGGTGAAGGATTTTGAGGTACATAAGGCAATAGATATAGTTAGAGCAGGCGTAGCCTGCTTTAACCTTGTGTTCCTTAAGGTGTACCGCAAATTTTTGTTAGAGAACAACTTCTAGTTGACACTCCCCGGTATAAATGCACGGGGATTCTAGTGGTTGTCTAATGCGGGGCTCTTGCCACCGCATTAGACGTTTTACTAGTTAAGGGACTGTCATCGACCCCACCCTCTGTATCGACCGTAGCCATTGCAGCTACAGCGTTCTGATAGCGTAGCGTGGCGCGGTAGCGCCATAGATCTAGAGGGCATGAAAAACCTAACCACTGACCAATGTTTTGAGAAGCATTCCAATCAGCGTTGCAACGATACCCATCAAACCCTTTGAACCAATCTCGATTCCGTTTACCAATCACACCATTACGATGGTCTGACTTACTAGTGTATGGAGCGGGAACTGATTGAACGGGTATGCCTAAACGAATCGCTTTGTAGCGAGTAAACATTTCTAGCTGATAGAATGCCCAAGCATCACGATTATTGCCAGCATCAGATTTTGTCTTTTTGTTTTGTCTCATCGTTTGACGACAACCAGACAAATCCTCAAACCGCAATCCCATTCCAAAGTCCTGCGCAAACTGCACAAGCTGCTTGGAGATGACGTGATTAATATGGGTCATGATCCGTCTTTCACGTTGCTCTAGTCGCTTTACTTCTTTGAGTTGTTTGGCGCTTTGGAGTTTGCGACGAGTACGTTGAAACTGTCGTCGAAATCCTTTGACTCGTCCGCCCTTCCAGAACTTCCCAAAACTTTTAGCAAGCGCAGCGACAGCAATATTGTTTTGTCCTCGGTCTACTCCAATCCAGTGTTCTACTGACATTGCATCGGGAACTTCCATCGACACAGATATCAGTGCATACCAAATCCCAGCCTTCGACTTACAAAGCTTTAGAGAACCTAACTTGGCAGTCTCTTGCATGATTTTGTCTAGAACTTGAGAATGTGATGCACAGTGGACGGATAAAGGAATACGTCCTTTCCTACCACGTAGCAGGTTGAACGCTACAGTGTACAAATCACCTTGCTTGGATATCTCAAAGTTTTGGTTATTTGTTTCTAACCACATTCGCGCTATATGCTTGACGTTTGTTTTAGCATTCGTGTTACGAATGGTTTGATTAATCCAAGCTGAACCAATCTCTACATGTTGAAAGGCAGAACTTGTTAACCTTTTGCGCTCCTTTTTATCAATGCACAACAAGTCATTCGCGACTTGAGTATTAACAACTGTCAGTCGTTCAAACTCAAGTGCTTTGGTTTGATTTAATCGATAAAAGGGGAGTTTAAGTGTGAACGTTAGTTCTGCCATGAAAATATGATAACCGTATCTTACATTTTTGTGTAAGATAGACACAGCAAGTTAAAACTTGCTGTGTCGTGTTTCATCCCCTGTCTAAAGACAAGGGGCTTTCACACTCCCACCCCATTCTTGGTAAGATTGTCCTACCTGTAAGCAGCTACACCATACCACCAGCGGCTTGAAAACGAGCGCGGGCGCGTTTGTATGCTTGATTTGCTTGGATTTGAGCTTGACGCTCTCCTGCTTGTACTTGAGTCAAACGGGTTTCTGCTTCATTGAAAGCAGCACGAGCTTCATCTATATTAATTGCGTCACCACGTTCAGCACTGTTTACCAAAATAGTGACTTCATCTTGTTCAACTTCGGCAAAGCCACCTAACAGTGCAATAGCTGTCCAAGGCTGATTTTTATTGGCACGTACTCGCATGACACCCGTATCTAGGGCGGTTAATAGTGGTGCGTGTCCGCTGAGAATACCAAGTTGACCAGTCGTGCTGGGCAAAATAACTTCTTCAGCTGGGGCATCCCACACTGTTTTATCTGGGGAAATTACACGAACAGTCAATGTCATATTTCAGTTATCAGTTGTCAATTATCAGTTATCGATGATCAAGTGTCAGTAAACAGTTACCAGTTTGAAGAAGAAGTCAGAATACAGCAATTCTTGATTCAGAAAGAGGAAATAAAGAATTTAGTTTTCTGACCGGAGGCGGAGCGTCTCCGGCTCCGCTCCTGACTCCTGACTCCTGACTCCTGACTCCTTCACTGTTCACTGATAACTGTTCACTGAATATTAGCCTTTGAGTTTTTCGGCTTTGGCGATCGCCTCATTGATATCGCCAACCAAGTAGAAAGCCTGCTCTGGCAGGTCATCCAACTCACCAGCAAGAATTTTCTGGAATCCTTTGATGGTATCTTCCAGTTTCACATACTTACCAGGAGAGCCGGTGAACACTTCCGCCACAAAGAATGGCTGGGACAAGAAACGCTCAACTTTGCGCGCACGTGCCACAATCAAACGGTCGTCTTCAGACAATTCATCTAAACCAAGGATGGCGATGATGTCTTGAAGTTCTTTGTAACGCTGTAGTGTTGATTGTACGGCACGAGCAGTGTTGTAGTGTTCTTCGCCAACAATGTTGGGTTGCAACATGGTGGAAGTAGAGCCTAACGGATCTACAGCTGGATAAATTCCCTTAGATGCCAAACCCCGCGATAGCACTGTTGTTCCGTCCAAGTGAGCGAAGGTGGTAGCGGGTGCGGGGTCGGTCAAGTCGTCGGCGGGTACGTATACTGCTTGAATCGAGGTAATTGACCCTTCGTTGGTGGAAGTGATGCGCTCTTGCAATGCACCGACGTCGGTTCCTAGTGTTGGCTGATATCCTACCGCAGAAGGCATCCGTCCCAATAGAGCGGACACTTCCGAACCTGCTTGCACAAATCGGAAGATGTTGTCAACAAACAGCAGTACGTCTTGTTTGTTGACATCGCGGAAGTACTCTGCCATTGTCAATCCTGACAGACCAACTCGCATTCTTGCTCCAGGTGGTTCGTTCATCTGACCGTACACCAGAGCAATCTTCGATTCGTTGAGGTTATCTTTGTTGATAACCCCAGATTCGATCATTTCGTTATAGAGGTCATTGCCCTCACGAGTACGTTCACCCACTCCTGCAAACACCGACACTCCGCCGTGTTGTGTGGCGATGTTGTTAATCAATTCCATCATAATGACGGTCTTGCCGACACCAGCACCGCCGAACAGACCAATTTTACCACCGCGCCGATAGGGAGTGAGTAGATCAACAACTTTAATCCCTGTCTCAAACACAGAGGGCTTGGTTTCGAGTTCAGTCAGTTTGGGAGGATCGCGGTGGATGGGGAATTTTTCTTCAGAATCTACTGGTCCCTTATTATCGACGGGTTCGCCAAGGACGTTGAAAATTCGACCCAGCGTGGCTTTACCAACAGGTACACTGATGGGAGCGCCAGTATCGACAACTTCCAGACCACGCACTAAGCCATCAGTAGAACTCATGGCAACAGTTCGTACTTGGTTGTCACCTAGCAGCTGCTGCACTTCGATAGTAACTGAGAGTTCTTGTCCGGCTTCGTTAGTGCCTTTGATGGTCAAAGCGTTGTAGATTTGCGGCATTTTCCCGTTGGGGAACTTGACATCAACAACCGGACCAATAATTTGGGTAATGTAACCAACGTTTGTTTTTTCTGCAGTGGTGACCATGCTGAGCCTTAATGATTGAAGCTATTTTTCAGATAAGGTCGTCTAAAGACATAAGATCTTGCTCTTGTCTCTTCAAGAGTAGCACTGAACGATCCCCTCTATTACGCTTAAATTTCTCCTTAAGATTGAGGCTGTGGAGCGATAATTAGCTTATACTCTATTTCATTAGCGAAAAAGTCAAAATAAAAAACTGCCGTGTCTACGATGGCAGACACAGCAGCTAGATGAGATTCAGCAAAAACAGGTCAGTTAGAAGCAGCAATTATCGGTAGTTGCTGCCCCAAAGTGTTGTATTTCCTGGATGAAGTGTTTGTTTACGCAGGAATCAACACTTTATCAATAATGTGAATGACACCATTATCAGCAGTCACATCTGGTGTTGTGACCGTGGCATCATTCACTTTGACACCATTAGAAGCATCGATTTTTACTTCCGTTCCTTCAACTGTAGGGGCTGAGTTCAGCTGAACCACATCAGCGGATGTCACTTTCCCTGAAACTACATGATAGGTCAGGATTTTCTTGAGCTTTGGAATGTCCTGAAGCAATGCGTCTACTGTGCCTTCTGGAAGTTTAGCAAACGCGTCATCAGTGGGTGCAAAGACGGTGAATGGACCAGAACCTTTGAGAGTATCTACCAGATTGGCAGCCTTGATTGCTGCAACTAGGGTACCGAAAGAACCAGCATTAACGGCAGTGTCAACAATGTCAGCCATGTGTTTCACCTAGTTTTATGTCATTTGTTAACAAGTATAAACTACTTTTGATTAAAAATACAGTTATTTGATATAAAAACCGTATTTTATTCCAATGATTTATGATGTGGAGCAATGCAAAATAGCGTCAAATCTTTGCTGTAGCTTTGTGTGACTGTTTGCGCTTGAGGAGTAAACTAGTGCTGAAGATTGCTGCTGTTAGCAAACCCACCATAGAACTGGGTTCGGGGACAGAGGAAACGCGGATGGACGAAAAGCGGATTGACTGTTCATTCCTGATTATCGGTTCATTGTAAGACCACTGTAGATTTTGACCGTTCGTCTGTCCGTTGATGTCACGAATCCCCACCGTTGAAGTAGCACCAAAGGATCTGCTATCTCCAGAGTTAACGTCTAGGTAGGACAATAGAATATCGTTGCTACCTTCAAACAGAACCGCTTGAAAAGTGATGGGGCTTGGTGAGTCTGAGAACCCCTTAACATTGTTCCATTGTGTGATAAAACGTTGCTGACCAGGTTTACCCACTGTCTGGAAGTACACTGCATCTGTACCAGCAGAGGTAAACTGCAAATCGTCCCACAAAACGGCGATACTTGGAAAGTTACCGTTTACACTTGTTGTGGTCAAGTTCTGGTTATCATACTGAAAATTGCCACCTTGGAAAGATATTAGCCCATTCGTGCTGAAGTGTACGCGATTGTAGTTTGTGCCGTAGAAGTTAAAATCGAAACCTAGTAAAGCCGAGACTGAAGCGTCGTCAATTCCAGCAAGCATGCGCGTACCTGTACCCGAAATATCTTCAAACACGAAAGGAACATCGTTTGTCGCTGTATATCCGAAACTGTCTGCTCCAATAGTACTAGCCTGTGCTTGTTTGATACCAATTGTTCCTAGAGCGATAAATGCAGCTCCAGCAGTAGCCATTGATAACTTTTTGATTGCAGTAGAAAGAGTCATAAGACTTGCTATTCCAAAAAAAATGAATGTTAACTATGGAGTCACTCCCAAATGCATAGGTAAACATCGGTTGGCAGTATGACATGTAATGCCAGTGATGTCATAGCAGATGAGTTAGTCTGTGGCAGTAAATCGCACGTAAAAATATTGCTAGAGATGACTGAAGCTTTTGAGTTCGCGTTCGTCTTTTAGAAAATTGGCGAGGTTTTCATTTGTGTTTTTCCCGCTCTTGTATTTCCAAGCTTAGTGTCGTTTTTTTGACTGTGCCACACTTGCGTACCACTGTTCATACAAGAATTACATTTAACTCAAATGAAATTTCCATCGAAACTGAGCTTGTATAAACCTTTCAAACAAAGTACCAACTATCTTGAATATCTATAAAATAAAACTTTTTAAACTTACGTATGTTCTTGAATAATCTTTGATTTGAAATGTAGTGATTTTACTTAAAAAACACAAGAATTGTGTTTGAATTAGCCAATTAAATAGTACCGCTCTTACTGAATTCAAAGTTCAAAATATGGTACTATGTCCAGAGAACACGCTGCGCGCCGAGAGTGCCTGCGCTTTACGCATACGTGCTGCCACGCGGAGCGATCAAAATTCAAAAAGCTTAGATGATAGTATGGCGATCGCCTGTTCCACAACTAAATAGCTGCACCAGTACCAAGCTAACTTAGCAACTCAAATTAATACGTATAAGTGCAACGTGCGTATTAATCACTTAATTCAATAATCGCTCGTAGTCCTGTGGTGTATCAATATCAATAGCACCTGCAGCAAAAGGGAAACTAAAAACTTTATGAGAATATTTCTTAATAACTTGTTTTGCGCCTGATGCGGCGGCTAAACTTGTGAGGTCTGAAAAAAACTTGTGGCTAAAAAGGGCGGGAACTCCCAAGGTTTCGGCATATTCAGAAGCGATAATCCCTTGACCTGTAGAATGGTAAGCAGCGACAAGTTGATTGATAACATCGCAGGAAATAAATGGCTGGTCGCACAGTGTCAGCACGACTCCCTCAATTTTTTGAGCAGCAGCGTTAAGTGCTGTCATACCAACTTTAATAGAACTACCCATCCCGTCGCGCCACTGCGGATTTTCTACTACCAAAACGGGAAGCTGACTAACTTCTTGGTACATTTTTTCTGCATACGCTCCCAGGACAACGATAATAGGGTTGCAAACTGAGGCAACAACAACCTCTACACTATAACGCAGGAAGCTGCGGCCTTGAAATTGTAGGAGTTGTTTGGGCTGACCCATGCGAGTTGATGCACCAGCCGCCAGAATGATTGCGCCAATAGCTGAGGCTGCATTTTTTGCAGGAGGCGGGTTTATCATACGTTGAGATGTTGCTGACGAGATTGGATTGCTTGAACATCTGGTTCATCAATGGGATGATGAATCGCTCCAATTCTATCTCTCAACAACCCAGCAGTACGTTTGGCAAGGACAGCTTGAATCTCAGCAATTATGGAAAGTGCAATTTCCACTGGTGTATCAGCCCCAATGTCAAGACCAACTGGAGCATAAACTCGGTTAAGTTGTTCTTGAGTGTAGAACATTCCTATGAAGTGCAAATCTTGAAGTAATTCTGCGGTTCTCCGTTTTGGACCAAGTACACCTATATAGTTTACCGCAGATGGCAGCAACATTTTGAGAAGTTCTCTGTCGTGGAAGTAGTTATGTGTCATCACAATTGCTACCGTGTTATCCTCTAACAACAGACTTTTATGAGCAGCTTCTGCACTGGTAAGAATCAAGTTGTCAGCATTGGGAAATTTTTCTGGAGTGAGATAGGTTGGTCGATGGTCTACAACAGTGACGTGCCAGCCTAGCTCTTTAGCAAAGCGTACAACTGGGATGGCATCAAGACCTGCTCCAAAAATGAGTAGTGGTGTTGGCGGCTTGATAAATTCAATGAAAACTTCTACACGACCTGCTGGTAACTGGTAAGTCTGAACTTTTGACTTTTGTTCTTGCAAAACTGCTTGAGCATCCGTAATAATAGCTTGGTTAAGAGTAGAATCTGCAATTTCAGTAGTCATATTTTTATCTGGGTCAAGCATCAAGTGATTTCCCACCTTTGCCTGAACTTGACCGTCCACAGAAAACACAGTTGCTAAAACTCCTGAGCGTCTGTTATTGAGACATTCGGCAATGAATGTTAATTGCTTATCCAAATGCTCAATGAGGACATGAACTGCTCCATTACAACCTAGCCCAAGTGCCCAAATAATTTCCTCTGCGACTTCTGGATCATATTTTACTAAAGTTGGTTCACCTGAAGCCATGACTTGTTTGGCATGTTCAAATACGTCATTTTCCAGACATCCACCACTAATAGAACCTGTCATACAACCATCTTGGGTCATTAGCATTCGAGCACCAGGTCGTCGATAAGTAGAACCTTTGACCTTGACAACTGTGGCAAGAACTGCAGTTTGACCACGACTTTTGATTGCCAGAAAGTCGGTAAGGATATCTTGTAATTCTTTCATGTTTTCGGGAGGATTGACTAGGGATTGCAAGAAGTTGTATCTCTCGTTTCCAGCAGTACGGCTGGGAACGAGAAACGATTGACAATGCTGCAAGATGTAGGTTTACAGCAACTTTTCAGGAGTTATTGGCAACTCGCGAATGCGCTTTCCTGTTGCATGATAGATAGCATTGGCAACTGCTGCAGCAACGCCAGTAATCCCGATTTCGCCAACACCGCGCACGCCCATTATACTAATGTGCGGGTCGGGTTTATCGATGAATAGCACGTCGATATCTCCGACATCTGCTTGGACAGGAACGTGATAATCTGCCAAATTACGCACGACGAGACGACCGCTTTGTTGGTCGAGTACTGTCTCTTCCATTAATGCCATGCCTAGCCCAAAAGTGATACCACCCAGAATTTGACTGCGTGCAGTCTTGTGGTTAAGGATACGTCCAACATCAATAGCACTCACAAAGCGTGTTACGCGTACCTGTCCCAAACGTGGGTGGACACGAACTTCAGCGAATTGTGCGCCAAAAGATTGAAATGCATACTGTTGCCAGTCGGAGTTTTCATCTTTACCAACACAGATTCTCACGACTTTGTTGTCTGAGTTTTGTTGTGACTCGGAGGCAGCAGTGTTTGCGATCGCTTCAACTTCTACTATCGGCAAATTGTTGCGCTGTAAAAGTTCTGCGTAAGTTTCACCTCTTGATGGCTCGTTGTTGAGGAAAACACGTCCATTTTCAGTTAAGATTGCCTCTTGGGCGACTCCATACAACGGTGACGATTCGTCATCTATGGCAAGGCGAATCACCCGACTACGTAACTCCTGTGCTGCTCCTTGTACAGCAGGTGCAACACTTGCGGCTGATTGTGAACCACCGGCAACAGGTGCTGGCGGCATGGACGATTCACCGAGTTTAAACTCAATTCGTTCAACACTTAGCCCAAGGGCATCAGCAGCAATTTGTGTCATCACAGTGTAAGTGCCTGTACCGAGGTCATGTGTTGCACTTGATATGACAGCACGTCCATCAGCAAAAAGTTGCGCTTTTGCTGACGCTGGAGAACGGTAGCCTGGATAGGTTGCAGTTGCCATTCCCCAGCCGATGAGATAGTCACCATCGCGCATTGAACCTGGTGTAGGATTACGGCGTGACCAACCAAATCTTTCTGCACCCAGTTGGTAACACTCCTTAAGGTATTTGCTCGACCAGGGTTTGCCTGTGTGCGGATTGACATCAGCATGGTTGATCATGCGGAGTTCTACAGGGTCGATTCCTAACTCATACGCTAATTCATCAAGTCCTGATTCTAAAGCAAACATACCTGGTGCTTCTCCAGGTGCCCGCATGGGTGTTGGATTGCCAGTGTTGACTTGAACTAAATAATGCGCCACTTTTAAGTTTGGACATGCATAAAGCATCCTTGTTGTCAACCCGCACGGTTCAACAAATTCATCTACTTCGGAAGTTTGCGATGTCGTCACGTGCTTAATGGCTGTGAGCTTTCCGTCTTTTGTTGCACTTAGTGCCAGCTGTTGAATGGTGAGTGAACGATGACCGCAAGAGGTAAACATCTGCTGACGCGTGATCATAAGTTTGACCGGACGACGAACGACACGCGCGGCGACTGCTGCCAAAATAGTGTGCCACCATGTAAAACCTTTGCAACCAAATCCACCTCCGACGAAGTGCGAGATGATACGGATACTTTCCTCTGGTATACCAAGCGTGTAGGCGACAACATTGCGTGTACCAATCACCCACTGTGTGGCATCGTAGATTGTGAGTTGATTGTCGTTCCACACGGCAATAGAAGCCAATGACTCCATTGGGTTGTGGTGTTCAATTGGCGTTGTGTAAGTCTGTTCAATCTTGACGTCGGCTGTGGCAAATGCTTTGGTCACATCGCCCCGTTGCACTTGCAGTTCTTCGCCAAAAAACTGTTTTGGTTGATATGCTTTCGGTGATTCTGGTACTATTTCAATACATGGTTTATGTTTTTCATAAGTGACACGGACGAGGGATGCAGCATATTTAGCTTGCTCTAATGTTTCGGCAACAACTACGCCGATATGTTGCCCGTCGTAGAAGACTTCGTCTGATTGCAGTGGCACAAACTTTTCGCCAAGCGCACCTTTAACCATATCTCCTTGTTTCATTTGGTTAAGTTTTGGCGCGTTGAGATGGGTGAGAATACTAAGTACGCCTGGTGCTTTCTCTGCCTCAGAAGTCTCAATGTCTTTTATCCGACCTTTGGCAATAGTACTTTGGACGAGCACCGCATGAGCAATATTTTCTTGCTCAAACTCTGCTGCATAGCAAGCCGCACCCATGATTTTGAGTCGTCCGTCAACACGGTTAATTGGCTTACCAACAACTTGCTCTGTTTCTTTTGGGGGGGAAATGATACCTGAACTCATACCTAATCTCCTGAGGTTGCTGCTCCTGTCTTGAGTGCTTCTTCCAAGGTTCGCTTTGCTAACTCAATTTTGAATTGATTGTGTCGATATGCTCTTGCTTCCTGCATCGCTGCATTCGCTGCTGCGGTGAAAGTCTCTTGTGTAGCTGGTGCACCGACTAATACTTCCTCTGCTTCTGGTGAACGCCACGGCTTTGTTCCTACACCACCAAGAGCAATACGCGCATTGCGAATCACTTGCTCATCTATTTCGAGTACTACGGCTGCAGAGACGAGCGCAAAGGCGTAAGATGCCCTGTCTCGTACTTTGAGGTAATGGGAACGCCAAGCAAATGGTATTTCTGGCAAATCAACTGCTGTAATTATCTCACCATGTTCCAGCACTGTTTCTAAATGCGGTGTCTCACCAGGTAACAGGTGAAAGTCGGTGATGGGAATACTCCGCTCACCTCTTGGTCCTTGTGTCTGGACAACTGCATCCAGCGCAACGAGAGCAACACACATGTCACTCGGATGCGCTGCGATACAGTGTTCGCTTGTACCCAAGACTGCATGCATCCGGTTGAAACCTTCTAATGCAGCGCAGCCTGAACCCGGTTGACGTTTGTTGCAGGGAAAGGCTGTATCATGGAAGTAGGAGCAGCGTGTTCGCTGCATCAAGTTCCCGCCGACTGTTGCCATGTTTCGTAGTTGAGCGCTGGCTCCTGCAAGAATGGCTTCTGACAGCACAGGATAGCGTTCTTGAATTAACGAATTATAAGCAACATCACTGTTACGAGCTGTCGCTCCAATTCTGATACCACCGTCATTTTTAGTGACAATTTCTGTTGACGGTAGTTTGCGAATATCCACAAGTTGACTTGGTGTATGTACACCTTCTTTCATCAAGTCAAGTATGTTGGTACCACCTGCAATCAACATTGCTTGTGGCGCTTGAGTGAGTGTTGCGATCGCCTCATCCGAATTAGCAGCGCGTACATAAGTAAATGGATTCATCCGTTTTGCCTCCGTTATTTTACTTAAAACAGTTACCAGTTTGTGTTCACTGTTGTTCACTGTTCACTGTTGTACTGAGGCGTTCCCGTTAGAATTCTGCTCGTTGTCGCACACCTGGCGAACTGCTGCAAAAATATTTGCGTAAGCGCCACATCGGCAAATATTACCGCTCATTTGTTCGCGAATGTCAGCGTCAGTTTTTGCGTGTCCTTCTAAAAGCAGTCCCACAGCAGACATAATCTGTCCTGGAGTGCAATAACCGCATTGAAAAGCATCGTGGTCAAGAAATGCTTCTTGTACTGGGTGCAAATCTTCACCCTCAGCTAAACCTTCGATAGTTGTGATTTGCTCACCGTCATATGAGACAGCAAGCGTCAGGCATGAGTTGATACGATATCCGTCAACAAGTATAGTACACGCACCGCACTGCCCGTGGTCACAGCCCTTTTTCGTACCTGTTAACCCAGTGTATTCTCGTAGGACATCTAGTAGAGTTACACACGGGTCAATTTGCAAATTGTATTCTGTACCATTGATATGTAATGTGACTGGGATGGTGTTAACAGAAGGTACAGAAGAGGGAGATGGCGAATCTAACAATGGTATTTGATCTAGTATTGAAACCCGTTCTGAAATAGCAGTGCTTGTGTTCTCCATGTTCTCGCTCCTTTAAGAAGGCTATTAAGTATTTGACAGCCACTGATGAACTATAGATACATATTTGCTTTTCTGTATGTATCTGTGGTTTTATTCTCTTGACACTCCCCGGCATAAATGCGCGGGGATTCTAGTCGTTGCCCTAGCGAGGGATAAATCCACTCGCTAGGGCGTTTTACTAGCTCACGGGGGACTGTCATCGACCCCACCCTCTACATCGGCAGCAACCATTGCAGTTACTGCGGTCTGAAGATTTAGAGGGCATGAAAAACCGAACCATTGACCAATATTTTGAGAAGCATTCCAGTCAGCATTGCAACGGTATCCATCAAATCCTTTGAACCAATCTCCATTACGTTTACCAATCACACCATTGCGGTGGTCTGATTTACTCGTATATGGAGCGGGAACTGATTGAACGGGTACGCCAGAGCGAATTGCTTTGTAGCGAGTGAACATTTCTAGCTGATAAAATGCCCAACGATCACGGTTGTTGGCAGCATCAGATTTTGCCTTCTTGTTTTGTCTCATCGTTTGACGACAACCGGACAAATCCTCAAACCGCAATCCCATTCCAAAATCCTGCGCAAACTGCACAAGCTGTTTGGAAATAACATGATTGATATGGGTCATGATGCGTCTTTCACGTTGCTCTAGTCGCTTTACTTCTTTAAGTTGTTTGGCGCTTTGGAGTTTGCGACGAGTACGCTGAAACTGTCGTCTCAACCCTTTGACTTGTCCGCCTTTCCAAAACTTGCCAAATCCCTTGGGAAGTGCAGCGACAGCAATATTGTTTTGTCCTCTATCTACTCCAATCCAATGCTTAACTGATATTGCATCGGGAACTTCCATCGATACACAAACAAGTGCATACCAAATTCCTTTTTTCGATTTGCAAAGCTTAAGAGAGCCTAATTTGGCTACCCGTGCAATGATTTTGTCCAGAACTTGAGAATGCGAAGCACTGTGAATAGATAAAGGAAGGCGTCCTTTTCTACCACGCAGCAGATTGAACGCAATCATATACAAATCGCCCTGCTTGGATATCTCAAAGTTTTGGTTATTTGTTTCTAACCACATCCGTGCTATATGCTTAACTTTTGTTTTAGCATTTGTATTCCGAATCGTTTGATTTATCCAAGCAGAGCCAATTTCCACATGTGCAAAGGCAGAACTAGTTAACTTTCTACGTTCCTTTTTGTCAAGACACAATAATTCGTTAGCCACTTGAGTATTAACATTTGTCAATCGTTCAAATTCAAGTGCTTTAACTTGGTTAAGTCGATAAAAAGGTAGTTTTAGAGTTAATGTTAGTTCTGCCATAAAAGTATGATAGCGCTATCTTACACACCTGTGCAAGATAGCGCTATACCGAAAGCAGGATTTATCCTGCCTTGTGGCTTTCATCCGACGCAAAGTCAGCGCCATTACTGCGGACGGGTTTCCCGCCGCTCTTATCTGGCGTCCCCTAGAAAATGGTCAGCACGCCACATGCGGGACTGCCGGGGGACCCTAGTCGAGCAGTGGCTCCTTTGTTTGTTGATTCGTGGGTGTAGACGGGTACTATTAAACTAAGTACACGTCACCATAAAAAAGGGTCCCAAATCGGGGAAGACAGTTTCTGTTGGAGCAGTTCTAAGGGATAAAAGCAGTAACCCAAACAAATAGCCCCCAACTTCCTGGGGTTGGGCTTTCCCCAGCCTACGGCTCGCTACGAAGAGCGACAAAAATGGACAACCCTTGTATTTTTGACTGCGACAGTCAACTCGTTTTACCGAAGTTCTTGGGTTGGGCCCAACGGGAGAACCAGTCGCACGCCACATGCACCCTCGGAGGAACCCCCCGAAGCTTTGATCGGAGGAAACCTCCGCTCAAACTTCTCTTGGCAACGCAGTGGCTCCGAGGGCGGGGGGGAACCCTCCGCAGTCGCCACAACGGGGGGACGCATGAATCCATAAAAAACGGAGTCAGCCTTATTAGAACGAGTACTCGT
>NZ_QMEA01000130.1 GCF_012912105.1 Brasilonema sp. UFV-L1 | reverse complement strand
GGGCACGCTGCGCTAACGGACACGCTAGCCCCTAAGAGGGGCGCTGCGCAAACGCGCTTGGCGGTTCGTACTTCATCCCCTTTTTATACAACGCCTTTAGAACAATTGATGTCTGAATTTCAAAAACTTAACAAATTAAGAAGTAAAAAGTAAAAAGATAATCCCCATAAATAAATTCAGTGGATTTAATAAGGACATATTATTTCTCGTGGCACTCTCCGCGCACTAGTTCCTAAGAGGAACCGCTACGCTACGTGCCGCTAGCCCCTACGGGGCGAAGCGCGCAAACGCTAACGAAATAAATGTTTTTATTTCGTTCCATACCATAAGTTGAGGGCTTGTAACCATTTTTTATTGTTCTTTCTTTTGCCTTTTAACTTTTAACTTTTGCCTTGTTCGGTCAGACCACAGACGCTTGAACCTGTAAGTTTTTTAAGGAGAGTTTATGTCTGAATTTCAAAAATCGATGAGTGAACGTTGTCAAGCTTTATTACAACAGTATCCCCAGTGGTTAGTTCGCGTGCAGTCAGCATTAGAAAAATCTCCAGTGCGTTTAGAAAATCTACCTTTATCAATAGAAATTTTTGACCAATCAGGATTATTACTCGGTGTTTTGTTAGGTGAAACGGTATATTCAGGCGCTAGTACTCTTGGGGTGAAGAGTGAGTTTCTCGCTTGGTTATATGATGGTGAATTGGTCGTGTTTACTATCGACAAGGAAGTCATTGTCAATCGAATTATACCAGAAATTTCTACAAAATAAAGTCTCAAAAATAGAGGAAATTTCAAATGTCTATTTCTAGTGTTTCACCTGGAGATGCATCTTCGTTTACTCAGCAATATCTCCAAGTTGTCGAAGCTTGGCTGAGTGGATTTTTGGAGCAACAAAAGAAGTCAGAGGAAATTCTTAAAGATAAGAAGTTACAGCAGGTTGAAATTAAAGTAGGTGACAAGGTTGTTTATGGGATGGTTGGTAACAAGTTTGTTGCTGCTTTAACTCCAGAGATTATCGAACAATTAGGACAACTTCAAAATACACCAGTTGGTGAAACTGTTAGTGGAATGAACAACAGTTTAACATTAAAAGTAGATGATAAAGTTGTCCTGCAAGCTGACCGTGATGGCAAGGTAATAGTTAATGAATATTTTAAGAAAGATTTGGAATTAACAAGAGAGCAATCTTTACCCAACCAAACAAATTCTAATAATTCCCAATCGGAAAAGGTCTTTGAGCAAGAAGAACTAGCTGAATTACCGATTAAAGTTGCGCTCTCTAATCAACCTCCACAGCAACTGCAACAAGAACAAGAACCGAATTTGACTTCTATATCTGCAGAAAGTGATTCTTCAACGACTCCAACGTCTTATGAGAACGTAAATTCAGGTATAAAAAGTGTGAATGAAGCAGTTGGTGTGTTGCCTGAAAGTGAATTAAAAACATATTTAATGACACAAATTTCTGAGATGCGACAGTTGCATCAACAACAGTTAGCATTGCAACAGCGGCAATTTGAAGAGCTGATTCAACAAAGATTGCAGGAGCAGAATAACCCTAATTGGTGGCAATCATGTAGGGATACTGTTGGTCAGCTTTGGAATGAATTTAGAGAGCGATCGCGTATCCGTGAAACAGCAGCAGCAATTAAACAAGTATTCACCAGCCATGCTGTTCCAGGCTCAAATGTTTATCATGCAGTAGGATATACCATTACCTGTTCTGGTAAGTCTTATCAGTTGCAAGATGATAGTGGAAAATCTATCTTGCAGTTTCAGAATACACCTTTTGGTGTACGGCTGTCAAAAGATAGCTCATCTCTTGAAGAGCATCACAAAAAAGAGTTAACTGTATTATGTGAGCAAGTACGTTCAGGAGAACGTTTAAGAGGAGCCTTTAGCCCTGTTGGTGTTAAAGAAAGTGAGGAATTTGCGAGAATTCAAAAAATCACACTAGCATTAAGTGATTATGCCAAAAGACAAGGTAAAACTGTTAGTATTGATGGTCAATTTTCTTATAAATGGAAAGCTGCTCCTGATGGTCGAGTCTTGATAGCAGCGAAAGATGGACGTGGGGCTTTGCTGGCGGTAGGTAATGGCTTGCAACAATGCCGAATGAGCGAGCGGGATTTTGCTTATTTCGAGCAGATATTACCCAAATTAGAAGCAGTTCAATCATCAATACAATCATCTGCAGAAACCAAAAAAGCTAGTGCTAAATCCCAGTTGAGCGTTGTTAAAAATCAAAACTCATATGAATTGGAAATATGAATCATTTCTCAAAATTGAACAAGCTGCTTGACGCTGGAGAAGCAGTGATTTCTATTGTTGCTCCTGTGCGAGAACGCCAAAATGTTCTTAAGTTTTTATACAATACATTGACTGATCATTTCAGATTGTCACTATATCTGTGGAATTTGGGGGAGCCTGAACATTTTAGAAGAATTGAGTGTGAAGCGAGTAGTAGAGAACAGGTTGTTTTAGTCGATGGTTTTGAAGTAGAAGCAGCAGAAGTGACTTCTGGTAGTGGTGCAATTGCTGCTTTAAAATTTTTTCAAAACTCTAACACTAATGGTGTCTTTATTTTAGAGAATATACCCTCTTGTATGCAGGAACGAGAGGGGGTAATTCTGAGACAATTATTAATTAATATTTCTTCAGATATTACGGCACGAAAAACTTCTAAATTTTTGATTCTGCTTGTGACTGATGAAGTAGAATTACCTGTAAGCCTGAGTGGGTTAATTGAAAGTTTAGAATTGCCTTACCCCGATGTCAGTGAGATAGAGAATTTAATCTCAACATACCTGCCTACCTTAATTGGTGCTACAGTAAGTGTTGATTTGATACAAAGTCTTGCAACTGCGACAACTGGACTACATACTGAGGATATCAAAGCAGGGTTGCGGCAAGCGGTGTTGAACAATGATGGTGTTTTTGGGAGTGATGTCTCCTTGGTGCGTTCCCTTCTTGATTACAAAATCAATCGGTTTCGTTCCTTTAATCTCAACTTTGTTCCAGAACCGGATGTGTATGACTTTGGGGGACTGGATAATCTCAGGTGTTTTATTCAAGATGCAAAACTTGATTTTCAAACAGATGCACGCACTGCAAATATTCCCCTCCCAAAAGGGTGTTTGCTTGTGGGACCACCAGGGACGGGTAAAACCCTAGCAGCTAACGTCTTGGCGCGAGAATTGGGTTTCCCCCTTGTTAGCATTGATACAGGTGCTGTTGTCGCGGGAGGAGTAATGTACCTCAAACGCCTGTTGAATAGGGTAGAAGCTTGCGCTCCTGTGGTGCTTTACTTTGACGAATTGGATAAACTTTTTACTGCAACAACCGTTTCAGGCGAAGATAGTGGTAGCAGGCACATTCTGGGAATTCTGCTGACTTGGTTACAAGATAAGCGCAGTGCTGTGTTTGTCGTCGCCACCCTCAACAGGTTGGATGTGCTACCACCAGAACTGACGAGGGTGGGAAGATTTGATGAGATTTTTTATGTGGGTTTTCCCAATGCTTTTGAGCGCAAGCAGATTATTTCGCTTCATGCTGCACGATTTGATGAGCGTTACAGGGATGGTGGCGATACGCGTAGCGTCAAGCCTCCGGCTTATCGCCTTACCCAACAAGAGTGGAAGATTCTTCTCAATAAGACGGTGAATTGCACTGGTGCAGAATTGGCGCGGATGGTGGAGAAAGCAGCGCGTATCGCGCAGCGTCAAGCCTCTGGCTTATCGCTTTTCCATTCAGGTAAACCGATGGTAATAGATTTACCGATATTGTTGCAACAGCGAGAAGCAATAGTTCCTTTGTATGTAAGGGATACAGACCGAATCTTGGCAATTGAAAATCGCGCACGGGGATTTGCACAGCCTGCTAGCTCTCCCGATTGTAGCGAGTATAGCCCACCAATTAGGAGTTATTGGGAAGAAAATATCGGTGTATAGCTTTTGCTTATAGATAAGCGTGCTCGTCTTGGCACAAATTCTTTAGTAGCATTATCAATGCTCATCTTTGAGCTACCAACATAGCGTTTATATGCGTGAAAATCCTGTCTAGTTCTCCAATTTCCTCAAGTGAGATAACTTCTTCTGGAGTGAGTAAATCAGTCTTTTTGCGTTCCAAAAGTTCTTCCATCCGTGCTTGCAATTCATCATTAAATTTGAACAAGTGAAAATTATCCAGCTTTTCCACTCTGATTTTGCCAAGTAAGGATGAAGGTCTGGCGATTACAGTCGTCATACTAAGCGCGACGCAATGCGTGATAGTGTGTTTTTATTGTAGTACGTCAAACCAAACTACATTTTTTTTATCTGCCTTCTTAATAGCTCACGCCTAACTGCTACTTGATTGCAAAGGTAATTTACCGATAAAATGTTTTTTTGACTAAGTAAAGGCAATTTGAGCAACATTCACTCTTGTGGTAGCATCAGAATCGCGCACGGAAATTTGCACAGCTAGCCAACTCTCCCAATTGTAGCGAGTATAGCTCACCAATTAGGAGTTATTGGAAAATAGAGGTATATAGGGAGAAGGTACTAAGTTAACCCTAAACAAGCTCTTATTAATGACTTTAAGGTTTTAGCAGGTGTTGAGTACAGTATCGGATAAAGAAGAGCTTCGTCTTGAGAAGCTCGGTTTGACTTTAAAAAATGGGTTTGTAAGTATTTTTCCGGAATGACGAGTAGTGCTTTTGAATCTGATTCATAGTAAATGTGTTATCAGATACTAGCCTGCACTCATGAACGAAATGCGCCAGCAAGCCTACATCAACCTCATTCAAGATTTGCTAAATTGTCCTATTGGGAAAGAATCTGAAATTTTAGCAGCGAACCGAGATTTACTTGATGCTGGCTTCTTGCAGACGGTGGAAACTCAAGCAGAAATTGCATCACAGCAGGGGAATGAAAACATAGCGAATTGGTTGAGATATTTGGCAATTCAACTGCCAGATGCGCCGGATTTGTCTCCACAAGCTAATGTTGAACAAAACTTGCAGTTTGTCAATCAAAAAGATGTACAAATTTATGTGCAATTGTTAAGCGCAGTGTTGCAAGCAACCGCAGACAGTGAAGGTGAGGCACAGGTAGTTTACCCAATACTTGCAGCCAACCAGGACAAACTCGATGATAAATTTGTACAAGTTTTACAAAGCTGGGCAAAAGCTAGGCTTTTCAAGGTGGAGCTACAGCAAGAAGCACAAGCGCTTGCTGAAATGATTATCCGTTTCTGCGAGCTTATTGAATCATTTCCATTGGGCAGTAAATCCAATAACCTCGAAATTGCTATTGCTGGATACGAGATTGCCTTAACAGTTTTTACGCGTGATACAACTTCGGAAGTTTGGGCATTTGTACAAAATTCTTTAGCACATATGTATCGTAACAGACTTCAAGGAGATAAGGCTGAGAATCTTGAGAAGGCTATTGCATCTTTTGAAGCAGCATTGGGAGTTTTTACCCGTGAGGCTTTTCCTGAACAATGGGCAAATGCTCAATTGAATCTTGGCGTTACTTACTATGACAGAATTTGGGGACACAAAGCTGAGAACTTAGAGAAAGCCATCATATGTTATCAAAATGCGTTGCAAGTCTATACCTGTGAGTCTTTTCCGGAAGCATGGGCATTGACTCAGCATAATCTTGGAGTTGTCCACAATCAAAGAATAGTGGGAGAAAGGGCACAAAATATAGAAGTGGCAATCGCTTATTTTAAAACCGCTTTACAAGCTTTGACCCGTAAGAATTTTCCTCAAAGATGGGCAAACACACACAATGATTTGGGAAATGCTTACCGCGACAGAGTTTATGGTGACGTGGCAGAAAATCTGGAGGCGGCAATTGCCTCTTATCACGCCGCTTTGCAATTCTTTACCTTTGAGGCTTTTCCCCACTTATGGGCAATGATTCAAGATAATCTAGGCGACCTTTACAACCGGAAAAGACAGTGGGAAGGTTTAGAGAGCTTGGAAATGGCAATTAATTACTATCGTGCTGCTTTACAAGTATACAGCCATGAGGTAATGCCTGAAAAATGGGCAAAAACGCTATTTATGCTGGGGATTGCTTATATAGAAAGAATCCGGGGAAATCAAGCAGAGAATTTGGAAGCAGCGATCGCATGTTTTCAAGATGCGTTGCAAGTCCACACCCGTGAAGCTTTTCCAGAAGAATGGGCAGATATTCAGTATGAACTGGGATTGGTACACAAAAAGAGAATCCG
Organism: Brasilonema sp. UFV-L1; assembly: GCF_012912105.1. Taxonomy (GTDB): domain Bacteria; phylum Cyanobacteriota; class Cyanobacteriia; order Cyanobacteriales; family Nostocaceae; genus Brasilonema. The sequence continues at coordinate 15,585 of NZ_QMEA01000130.1, read as the reverse complement.
TGGAGAAAAAGCAGAGAATATAGAACTGGCAATTAATTACTATCAAACATCTTTACAAGTCCATACTCGTGCAGCTTCTTCCGAAAGTTGGGCACGTACGCAAAATAATCTCGGACTTGCTTACAGTAAAAGAATCTGGGGGGATAAGACAGAAAACTTGGAAGTGGCGATTATCTGTTACCAAAACGCCTTACAACTCTGCACTCGTAAGGCTTTTCCCCACTTATGGGCAATGGTTCAAGCTAATCTGGCAAATCTTTATGAGGAGCTAGGACAAATTGAAGCTGCGCTCCAACATTCAAAGTTAGCTCTCGAAATTTACACGCCCAAATCATTTCCCGTAAATTGTTTATCTGTAGGACGTAATTTAGGTGACTGTGCTTTTGCGAACAAACAATGGACAGTAGCCATTCAAGGGTATGAACAAGCCATTGCAGCAGTGGAAAATAGTCGGGAATGGACAACCACTGAGATAACCCGTAGAGAGACACAGGAGAAGGCTATTGATGTTTATGCCAAAATGATACAAGCTTGTGTCAAAGTAGGTGACTTAGTAAAGGCAATTGAGACTGCGGAACTCAGCAAAACCCGTAACTTAGTTGAACTTATCTTTAATCGCGAGCTAAAAACCATTTTCCCCCCAGAGGTTGTTACTCAATTAGAACAACTGCAAGATGAAATCGCCATAGGACAGCGTCAACTCCAGAATGATCAACAGGAAAATCCAACAGCCATAGCGCAACGTCTCCAGAAGTTGCGACAGCAGCACAAAGAATTGCAAGACAGCTATTTACCTGTTGGTTCTGGTTTTAAGTTTGATCAATTTCAGTTAACTTTAGATAACTACACTGCTGTTATCGAGTGGTACATCACAGGGGATAAAATTCTCGCTTTCATCATCAAACCAAAACCCCCTAACCCGTTTCCTACGAGGGAAGAGGAAGTTGCACTTTGGCAATCTCAACCAGAAGATTTAAAAGCCCTGATTGATTGGGTAAATGAATATTTACAGGACTACTACCAACAAAAAGACCAATGGCAGAATCGGCTAGAGTCACGCCTGAAAAAGCTAGCACAAATCCTGCATATTGAAGAAATATTGACCCAAATACCCAAACATTGTAACAAATTAATCCTCATTCCCCATCGCTACTTGCACCTGTTTCCGATTCACGCTTTACCCATACAGGAATCGTGTCTGCTGGAATTATTTTCCAACGGGGTAAGTTATGCCCCCAGCTGTCAACTGTTGCTATTGGCACAACAGCGACAACGCGAAGATTTTGAGTCGATATTCGCCATCCAAAACCCAACGTCCGACTTATTGTTTACCGACTTGGAAGTAAACAGTATTTTGCCTCTGTTCTCGTCCCATCAAGTATTGCCCAAAACCCAAGCCACGAAAACTGCTTTATCCCAAGCTGCACCACAACTAATGCAGGCGAATTATCTCCACTTCTGCTGTCACGGTTTGTTTAACCCGAATTCACCTCTAGATTCTTGCTTGGTGCTGGCGGGTGCTAATGAAGGAGAAGCCCTAGATTTCAATAAATGCCTAACTTTGGGTAATTTATTTGACCGCAATTTAGACCTGAACCAATGCCGTCTTGTCACCCTCTCGGCTTGCGAAACAGGCTTGATTGATTTCACCAATACGAGTGATGAATACATCGGCTTACTTAGTGGATTTCTCTATGCTGGAGCTAAAAGTGTGGTTAGTTCGCTGTGGACTGTCAACGACTTATCTACAGCCTTGTTGATGATTCGATTTCACCAAAATCTCAAGGCTGGCTTAACGGTTGCGGTTGCTTTAAACCAAGCGCAGGTTTGGTTGCGAGATAGTACGCAGGGTGAGATATGGGAGTGGACGCAGCAGTTAAATTTAGCTGAAAGTTTTCAAGAGGAAATCCGCAAGCAGCTAAGTTGGTTTGATGCAGAGGAAAGATCTTTCAGAAAACCTGTGTATTGGGCGGCTTTTTGTGCGGTGGGGTGCTAGAGTCGAATAATACTAAGTATTTTTCGTGAATAGAAGAAAATTTTAAATACAATAGTTATAAGTATTTTCCGTAATGATATCTAGTGCTGTTGAATATCTTTATAAATGTGTTTTCAGACTAGCTCACGCCCATGAATGAACAACCTCAGCAAAACGATTCTCAAATAGCTTTCTTTATATACGTGCTACAGCTTAGTTTGGACAGCGATGCTAATGATGAGGTAGTTTACCCGGTACTCCAAGAAAATTTAGGTAAAATAGACGAGCGTCTAATTGCGATACTGCATTATATGGCAGAGCATAACCAGCTAAACGCGGCTGCTGCTGATAGAATTAGCGGTTTTAGTAACTTAATTCAATTTTTTGCGCTTGGAAATAAAGTTATTAATATTGAGATTGCTATTGCAGGTTATGAAGTAGCATCCACTATCTACGCTGAAGAAAAGTATATGAATGCCTGGGGTGCAGTGCAGTGGCGCTTGGCAGATGCTTATTTTGAAAGAATTAAAGGACAAAGAGCAGATAATTTAGAAAAGGCAATTGATATTTGTTTGAACACGTTAAAATCAATTCCTCGTGAATTATCACCCGAACTATGGGCAAATATACAGCTATCTTTAGGTAATGTTTATATTTACCGTATTAAAGGGGATAAAGGGCGTAATTTAGAAAATGCAATAAATACCTTCAATCAAGTATTAGAAGTCATAAGCTATAATACAGATCCTAAGAGATGGGCAAGCATACAAAATAGTTTAGGAACTGCTTATTTAGACCGCATTAAAGGAAATCAATCAGAAAATGTAGAATTTGCAATCAACGCATATCAGCAAGCGCTAAAAGTCAGAAACTACGAATTAAAACCTTATGGTTGGGCACAAGCACAAAATAATTTGGGGCAAGCATATCTTGCCCGTGTTGAAGGTAATAGAGAAGAAAATGTAGAGTTAGCGATCGCAGCTTATCAAAACGCGCTGCAAGTATTTACCATTGAGACAGACCCCCAAACTTGGGCAATGGTAAAGAATAACTTGGCGAATGCTTATTCTCGTCGTATCAAGGGAGGCTCAGGAGATAATTTAGAATTAGCAATAGAAATGTATGAAGAAGCGCTTCAAGTGTATACCCGCGATGCATTTCCACTTGCTTGGGCAAAACTAAAAACAGATTTAGCTGGTGCTTATAAACGACGAATTCTTGGAAATCGAGCAGAAAACCAGGAAAAAGCGATTGCTGCTTGCGAACAGGCTTTAGAAATTAGGAACCGCGAGGCAGACGCATTAACTTGGGCTGAAACGCTACATACGCTGGCTGAAATTTATCTTGCTCGTATTTATGGAAGTAGATCAGAAAACATTGAACGGGCAATTTTTAATTATCATCAGGCTTTACAACTTTATACCCCAGAAAACGATGCCAGAACTTGGGCAACAATTCAAAGTAATTTGGCAAATGCTTATCGGTTACGTATATTAGGCGAACGAGCAGAAAACTTGGAACAATCATTAATTGCCTGCCAACAAGCGCTACAAGTAAGGAGTCGTGAAGCAAATCCTCAAACATGGGCAGCCACCCAACGTTATCTAGCACTTGCTTACCTGTATCGTGTTCGAGGAAATCGAACGGAAAACTTAGAATTAGCTATTTTTGCTTGCCAACAAGCATTAGAGGTTTATACCCGCGATGCATTTCCAACTGAGTGGGCAGATGTTCAAAATGACTTGGGAGTCATCTACGAAAAGCGTATTCAGGGAGATAGAACAGAAAATTTGGAGTTGGCAATTAAAATTTATGAACAAGTTCTACAAGAAGTTTACACCCTTGATGCATTTCCTCATTCTTGGGCAGCAACACTAACTAACTTAGCACTTGCATACACCCGTCGTATTGAAGGAGATGAAGCAGATAATTTGGAAAAGGCGATTAGTGCTTACCAACAAGTATTAAAAATTTACACACGTGATGAATTTCCTCAAGATTGGGCAACTACTCAACATAACCTTGCACTTGCTTATTATTACCGTATTGAAGGTGAACGCTCCGACAATTTGAAGAAATCCATAACTGCGTGTCATAATGCCTTGGAAATCTACAATCGTGATGCATTTATCCAAGAAAGGGCAGCTATGCATTTTTATTTAGGTAATGCCCATTTGAATGCCAATGATTTTTCCACAGCTTACCATGCGTTTAACAAAGCGATTGAAAGCGTTGATAACCTTCAGAATGACGTACACTCCGGGCAGGAGGTAAAACAAAAAATCGCCGAACGATGGTATCAGCTTTATCAACGGATGGTGGATAGTTGTTTAGAGCTAGGCAAAATTACTGAAGCTATTGAATACGTCGAACGCAGCAAAACTCGTAGCTTGGTTGAACTTATCCTAGAACGAGATCGCAAAACTATTTTCCCTCCAGATATTGTCACTCAACTCGAACAACTGCGAGACGAAATAGCTATAGGGCAGTATCAACTCCAAAGTGGTACAGCCGAAAATCCAACAGCCATAGCGCAACATCTTCAAAATTTGCGCCAACAACGTCAAGAATTACAAGACAAATATTTACCTGTTGGTTCCGGTTTCAAGTTTAACCAATTCCTATCAACTTTAGATAAGCACACTGCTGTTATCGAGTGGTACATCACAAATAATAAAATTCTGGCTTTCATCATCATACCTAAACCCCAAACACCTTTCTCTAGCAACGAAGAAGCAGAGATTACAGTTTGGCAGTCTCAAGCAGAAGATTTAACAGCCTTGATTGATTGGCGGAAAAAATATCTACAGGACTACTACCAACAAAAAGGCGAATGGCAAAATCAACTAGAGTCACGCCTGAAAAAGTTAGCACAAATCCTGCATATTGAAGAAATATTAACCCAAATACCCAAACATTGCGATAGATTAATCCTCATTCCCCATCGCGACTTGCATCTGTTCCCGCTTCATGCACTTTCAGTAGACGAAAATCATCAAGATTCGCCTCGTCTTCTGGATTTATTTGCTGGTGGTGTTAGCTATGCACCCAGTTGTCAAATACTGCAACAGGTGCAACAGCGCGAACGCCCTGATTTTCAATCCCTGTTCGCAATTCAAAACCCCACAGAAGACCTTATTTACACCGATTTGGAAGTAGACAGTATTTTAAATCTCTTCTCCTCCCATCAGGTATTACCCTACAAACAAGCTACCAAAGACGCACTATTTCAACAAATGCCACAGCTAAAAGAGGCGAATTATCTACATTTTTCTTGTCACGCTTCATTTAGCTTTAACTCACCCCAAGATTCTTGCTTACTGCTAGCAGAAAGTGTGGATGAAAAAAAACACTTAGATTTAAGTAAATGCCTTACCTTGGGTAATTTATTTGAACGAGAATTTCAGCTAGATAATTGTCGTCTTGTCGTCCTCTCTGCTTGCGAAACAGGCTTAGTTGACTTCAGGAATACTAGTGATGAATATATCAGTTTACCTAGCACTTTTCTCTATGCTGGCAGCACCAGTGTGGTGAGTAGTTTGTGGGCTATAAACGATTTGTCCACAGCATTTTTGATGATTAAATTCTCACAAAATTTGCAAACTGCTATGGCTGATAGTGGATATTTTTCAGTCGCAGTCGAACTTCAAAAAGCACAACTTTGGCTGCGAGATGTGACTACAGCCGAATTACAGGTATGGGCAAGTCAGTTAAAATTATCACCACAAGTCAATAAGCAACTTGAGCAATTCTTATACTATTGCGAACACTACTGCAAACCAGAAGAAAAACAATTTCAAAATCCATACCATTGGGCTGCTTTCTGTGCTATTGGGCTGTAAATCTTGCATTGTCAGAGGCGGGATGAAGCCCATCTCAAATTTTCAAAATCTATTTGAACAGGTACATACCAGCTAACTTACAACCATAGGATAAAAAATGATGACCACAGACCCCTTACTACAAGCTTTTCCTATTCTTCTCGAAACTAGATCCGAACTATTTTCTCCTGCTGACCTCCAAGACTTGCTGCAAACCTTAACACCCTTAGAAAACAACCCCCCAGAAAACGCCGAGCAAATTCTCAGAGAATGGTGTAAAGCACGAAAAGCTATCCGCGACGCATTGAGAGATATAGTAATGAAGAGCGATCGCGCAGAAGTAAAAAAGGTCAAACCCTCCGAACCCAACGATTCAAAACGCACTACTAACTTCTTCCAAGAATTGAGCCAGCAGGTAAAAGATAAACTCGAAAAACAAAACCAGAGTCAAAATAAACAATAGCTACCAAATCCTGCTAACAAAATGTTCGTCAAAATTTATGCTCCCAATGTCCATTTGTTTGCCTTTCATCTGAAAGACAGCAATCAACCAAACTTGCTTTGGGACAAGTGCAATTACCTTCTCTCTCAAAAATTTGGTGTTACCAAACCACTGGAAATAGAAGAACATGAAGGATATCGAGTTGACCTACTGAAAAATCAAACAGACGATGATGTATCTCTCCATTTTGAGAGTACAGTTTACCAAAATGGAACACCACTACCCATTGCTGGATTTGCCACTCCCCTCCGCATTCATGATACCTATGTCCTGACTTTAAACCTGCGTCGCCCCGAATTTGACGAAAACCAGAAGAAGACAAACCCTGTAGAGTTAAACTTTTTAGAACTTCTCAACCCTTCTGGGTGTTTAATGCCCAGTGAAATGGGGAGTTCCCTCAGTCAAACTATACTTTTGAGTGTTTGGTACACACCAGATAAACAGTGGTTGCCGTCGAAATCTCCACAAAATCGCCAACAATTAAGGAGGTTAGCAGATAATTGTTTAAGAGAATTTATCCCCAATAATTACTCTTGTCCAAACTTTAATCAAGAAGGTCAACTATTCGGCAGTCCCATATTTGAATATGGTGTTCCTACCCACGAAGAAGATTACTGTCATGTACTGGTTTGGGTATATTGCGAATCAGAAACCAGTGAAAAATTTGTAAATAACTATAATAACTTTGTTAATTTATTTCATTTTTTAAATAAAACAGTTGCCGCCTATCATCGCAGTCGTAAAGTTTATCAGGTAATTCGACATGATTATCAAGAAATCGAAACATATCTTGATGATGTTTTCCAAAAAATACCTGTTGATAAAACCCTTAATGAAGCCGAATTACAACAGTTCAAACAATACTTAAAAGACATACCGCAAAAATATTTATCATACTCGCAATTAATCCGCGACCTAGACCAATATCGCCTCACAATAGAAATTAACGCTCAAAACTACAAGCGAGAAATTAGAGATATTCAAAGCCAACTCCCAACCGAAGATGTTAGCTTTCTATCCAGTTTTTTTGATGAAGATTGTCGCCTTTTCATCGAACAAATTCAATCTGACTTAGGCTATTTTCAACATGGTGCTGCTTTACTCGAAAAGGCGATGACAGCCATCCAGGGACGGGTGGAAATCGAACAAGCCGAGAGCGATCGCACTACCCAAGACCTTCTGCACCAAAAAGAAGAAAGCGATAAAGTGCGCGATCGCGATTTGCAAACCACCATTGCAATGGTTGGTGTTGGCTTAGGTGCGGCGGGAATTGGTGCAAGTACCGCTGTCTACATCATTCCCCAACAGCCAACAAAACCAATTTCGCTGCCTTTTACCTCTAACCAACTGCACCCCTTGACTCAATCACTGCTATTCAGCCTGTTTTGTGGAGTTGTGGGAGTCATAATTGGTGGAGGACTAAGTTATTTGATTCAGAATCGAAGTGCTATTACTGGACGTATATTTAAATTTATACGAGCCGGTAGTAGCCAGACAGTAGTATCGCCTGGGAGTCAGCAAACTTTGCTACAAGGGGAAAAACAAAACAAATAATTGCCAAAATTCTACTGCTTTACCAAAGATATCAAATGAACTCTTCAATTTTCAGTATAGGACATGGCGATCGCCTAACCTCTGCGCTTTTCGATTCTCAAACAAAATCCCCCAGAACCAGCAGAGGGAAAAGGGGAGACTGAAAGAAAGACAACTGCTGACTAGAATTAGAGAAGCCTAAAAACTCAGCAAAGATATCGCTTTGTCAAGATTCACTTTAGCTTCATACAATGCTAGTAATTTTTGTTGCTCCAATCTATATGGCATTGGCATTATCCGCCCTTGATCAGAAGCTTTGATTAAGGCTGCTTGCTCGTGAGTGGGTAACCCAAGAGCGTCATAAGCAACTATTAAAGACTCAATACCATCCCGCCCAAGGTATTTAAGTCCCACCCCACGCTGCATTTGTGAAATAGCGATGTGGGGAAAGGACAACAAAACAGCAGACCAAGAAGCCCTCAGTAATGGGTCATGATGTGCCTTTAACCCGTATTGATTACATAAGGCTGTCAATTCTAGAAGGCTTTTGGTTTCAAGTTCGATTCGTGTAAAAATCATTGCTCTGGCTCCATACAGCAAGAATAGCCAGTTACTCTTTAACAGTTATCACTGTTTACTGTTCGCGCTCTTTGAGCAACTGACTGATGACTTATTTGTTTCTATGCCTTAACGATGGCTGCTATGGCTTTATAACTGGTGAGCTATTGATAACGTTCACAAGTGCAACTTCTTTGCGACACCCACAACTCCTGACGGTCTTGATAGAAGGTGCCAAGAAAGTTGATTTTTCGTTGATCACCCCATACGCGATAGAGTTTGCCAAATACGTCATCAGTAGAATCAATTTCGTAGTGTGCAGTATCCGACGATTGCTGTGTAAGGTATGTGGGTAGTTCAAGTTGAGCTAGAGCTTGATTGTTTAAAACAGCTTGAGTCATAATTTATTAAACCTAGACTAACGGGTTAACACAATAGTGGTTGTTCTCTGATTGGCGTTGGGGAAGACCGCTATTGTTCTGACTTCATACTACTAACCCGTTAGACTATTGTCAACCAGATAGTCCAAGTGGTTAGTAGATAGGAGGAATGACTAGATAGCCAAAAATCTGTGTAAACCGCGCATTTCTTGGTAAACCAATCATCCGGCATATTGCGCTTAAAACCGCGCTTTGTTTGTTTTGAGTAAGTAGATTTTATGGAGCAGTAACTATTTAAGTCATGGATATGAAACAGCTGCGTCAAAGAGCAGATTTAAAAGCTGAGCAAGTAGCTGCTCATATTGGCGTTGCTCACTCAAGTGTTAGAAATTGGGAACAAGGTAGAACTATACCAAAGCTCAGAATTGACCAAGTAGGCGATTTACTAAGACTTTATCAATGCACTTTTGAAGAGTTAGAGCAAGCCGTTAAAGAGTCAATCAGCAACTATGAAAAGTCAAATAAGGATTAAGGAATGCAAGCATTTACATTGTATGAATTTCAACGTAAATCGCCACCATTCTTATAGGCATTATCCACTATAAAAATGGCATTCTACCGCTATAATCTGCTGTCCCTAATGGTCGTAAACTCGCTGGAATTCTCAAACAAGATATATTTATTAAATAAGTGTGTAATCAATAAAAACAATGACTATCAAAGAACAACTTTTTCAAAAAATTGAATCGGCTCCGGAATCGCTTTTAGAACAAACACTTGATTTCTTACAGTTTATCAAAACTAAACAGCGTGAATCGCAGCCAGTAGTGGATGCAACAGAAACCCCTGCAACTGAACAGCAAACAACAGTGCCGTTGTTGGGAGCGTCAAAAAGTATATTTTGATGCATTTATTGACCTTGCTACTATCCATATTTGGGTTCAAAGAATTTTATTAGTGGGATAGGTTCATGTCAGCGTCAAACACAATCGTTTATCCAGTTCATTATCGTCTAGTTGTACGTCGAGGTGACACTTGGCATTTCACCAAAGGCGATGTATTTGTCAACTTATTTAATATTCCAGTCCTTGAGCAGAAAGATTTATTTGCTTGCTTTGGCATAACCATGAAAGAAGCCGCTAATGAACTCAGACGAATCAACGGCGGGAAACAGGGCTTTTATATAGCTGATATCAAAGACAAAAAGTACTACTACTGTGGCACTTGTTGGGAAGATGTGAAAACCAAACTTCAAGAATTGGGAATAGGTAGACCAGACCCAATCGAAGCATAAATAACTATGACTTGGCTAGACGTGTCATCAATTCCCAATTGTGCGCCCTTGCGATACGCCTTCATGCGTCTGTTGCTTTGCGCAATCACGTTCGTTCCTCATCAGCTTGTGTACTGGCGACACGCTACGCGCACGCGCCCTTACGCTTACGTGTAGCGTGTCGCAAAGCGATTCAGATCCTCCCAAAGGGAGGCTCGCCTGTCCAATATATCTGTTTTATTGTTACTGCAAGCTGACTGGATGACCCAACAATTCCACATCTTCAAGTCGTGGAAGCGTCAATCCTGTGGCGGGAGACTCTGCGTTCACCAATTTGCCCCCTAAAAAACGGGCAGGCTTTGAAGCCCTCGATTAATCGTGGGGACAAGACGAAATATCGTATTAAGCCTGCCCGTTTTTTTCGTGTTAGGCTCGGTCACCATCTGCAAAAGCGCTTCAGAAATGATTAGACCTCTTGCAAAAGTCAGTTAAAGAGATTCGGTTTTGGACAGACGAAGCTCATAGTTGTACAAACCAGCTATTAAATTAAACCTCAAGCCAAATCTTTTTCTACGATTGCGATAACGGTCGGATAAAATTTTAAACACCTTGAGTTTACGATTGATATGCTCACCCACAACTCGGATTTTGGCTAGCTCTTGATTACTCTTTTTATCTTCACGACTCAACTCACCGCCCCTCGGCTTCTTTTTTGGTATCCGACTTTTGGCATGAACTTTATGAATTCCTTGATATCCTTTATCACCCAAGCATTCAATATCTTCTCTTAACCGAACTTTACTGTTTTTAAAGATGCGAAAATCATGCTCTTTCCCTTTGCCATGAGCGGTACAAAGGATTTCACCTGTATTTTGAACCACCACTACTTGAGATTTTAATGTATGCCTTTTCTTTTTCCCACTGTAGAACTGTTTTTGTTTTTTTTAGGGCGTTCTATTGGGCTTTCTGTAACGTCAACTACCACTACCTCTACTTGATAATCAGAGCTAGAGAGTTTCTTCTTCCCTGGAAGAGAAAAAGCTCTTGAACTCACGAGAATATCTTCAATTTTACGGATAATACGATATGCTGTTGACTCGTTCACTCCCCAAGATTGACCAATATGAAAATAGGTGCGATACTCCCTCCAATATTCTAATGCCATTAATAATTGGTCTTCCATGCTCAGTTTACCGGGTCGTCCTGTTTTAAGCTTTGTTTGTGAATGCGATACGCGTAGCGTCAAGCCTCCGGCTTATCGCACTATCTCTCTCATCTGGCTAAAAGTCTCCGGATGCACGCCAGATAAGCGTTTAAATTCTTCAGGCTTAAGGTTCTTTACCTTTTCGTAGGTCATAGATGTCAAGAAAGCTCTAACCTACTTGTCCCACGCTCATGGGACTTTTGCAAGAGGTCTATTGTTTGAGGAAGTTTCCCAGTTTCTTTGACCAACTCTTCTAACTCACATCTTGCACCTGGAAATATGAATGTCAAAACCACAACTACGTGCAAGGGGAGCTAGGCGTTCAATATCAAGTAAAAGAAGAGACACGACTATTTTGGGAAAAATAGATTCTAAGGCAGTTCGTGCAGCCTGACCCCAATCAGGTGGTGATGCAGACTGAATATGGAGATAAGTCCAATGAGCTATGAGGTAGGCAGTCAGAGAAAGAATCAGCAAGCGTAACATGCCAAGGAGAGAACCCTGTCCCTTCGGGTATGACCTATGCCCTGCGGGCACGCTGCGAAGGGCGGTCACGCTGCGCGCGCAGCAGTCCCCTCTGCCCTTGAAACCAACGCCAGATACCTCTGTCGGGAGAACGCGCTTGTGCTACAACGGGGGGAACCCCCGCAACGCACTGGCTCCCCTCATCAAGTACTCGCTCCTCCTGCAGCGCTGACTCACCAAAACGGTGCAAACCAAAACGTTCGCGAAGCGTGACCCTTTGGGTCATTGCTTTGCGGTTTGAAACCATCCCTCAATCTGCCAACGACGCTTACCCCACCACTTGAGAGTAGAAGCTTTAATGGGACGGGTAGACAAGACAAAACGTTTTTCAAGCTTGCCCTGATCGCGCTTTAAGTAATACCAAGATACGGTAACGGGAAACTTTAAACCAACCAAACGGACTTGTTGTCCCAACAAATGCAGAAAAATTCCGAACACCCAACGAAGTCATTCAACTCATTGAAGAATTAGCTGTGGGTCGAACTGATACTGAAATTGCTGATGAACTGAATCGCCGAGGTTTGGTGGGTGGTACAGGGCGTGCTTTTACGAAAAAAGGTATCGCCTGGATTCGCTGGAAATTTGGTATTTACAAGCCTTTAAGCGACCCAAAGAACGCGAAATCGGGGGTTAGCCCGGAAGGTTATTATTCCACCAGTGCCCTTGCTGACAAATTGGGTGTAGGAATTCATACCATTTATTACTGGCGAGACAAAGGAATTATTTCGGCATTCCAAGAAACTCCAAGAAGTCCCTGGTCGGAACTACGACCAGAAGTTTTAGAGACTTTACGTGAAAAAATCCGCCGTGTGCCAGTTAAATCTGAATAATTCCAGTTTGATAGTGAGCCGAAAATAATAGTTTGAATACCGTTAACCCCTTTGAGTAATTTTTTACTCAAGGGGTTTTACTGTATACCTGGTGAGGTTTTTTCGATAAATTTTTCACCATCAAAATGCCAAGCAATTCCATCTGGGTCATGAAGAGAAGTCCATTGTTCAAAATTACGAGCATTTTTCTTATGACGAAGGGTGCTTGGAGAAACATTTAGTCTTCTTGCTAAAGCTGCACCAGTAAGGTGAGATGGGACTTCCAGGGAATTTTTACTTTCGTCTTTCTCTAGTGAGCTATTTAGTAAGTCGTTAAGTGGCTCACTATTGAGCCATGATACTTTGGGATGATTATTTTCTTCGACCAGTGGTAGACCATCTAGTGAGTCATATAGTGGCTCACTGATGACTTTCTCCAATGAGCCAGCATCGAGTGGCTCACTTACTAACTCACTCTGGGGAGGCGTGTTTTCCTGAACTGGTAGGTTGTTTAAGATAGATTCGGCAGTTGGTGTCACCAATAGTGACTCATTTGATAGCTCACTGTTGGCGGATACGGTTTCACGAACAGATGACTTCACTAATTGAGTGTCGCCATCTGCCCCAGTTATTTGTAGCTCACTTCTAGATGTACTTACGTAAGTACTTACAGACTCGTTTGTCAAGTCAAGGGTTGTGTTGGGTGATTTGTTTGGTGGCTCACTTGAGTCCTCGTAGTTGTCAGGCTGATGCAGATATTCGTTGTGCGTAAGGTGCTCACCAGATGCTTGACAAGTATACTGACTCATTGCCTGCTTGAGTACTGCTACATCCTCAAGCAGACTGCTCACCTTCACCTCTAAATCCTCAATCCGCTTTGGATTGCCTGATAGCTCACTTTGTGGCACACTAGGTGTACCACCAAAGAAGTAAGCCTCAAGAATTGCCACAATGGCGGCAGAATCAGACTTTAACCCTTGAGAACGCTTAAATTCAACTAGACGTTCATAGACGAGTCGTGGTGGGTAGGCTGCCACACGGGGATTTTCTGTTGCCATAGTTTGTCGGCGTCCAAACTTGATACTTCTCTAGCCTACAGTATTAGTGACTCACTTGTAGCTCACTGTCCGAAGCGCTGCTTTCAAAGCGAAGTTTCTGAGTGCTTTATTTTTAACGAGCGCTTGTTGGAAAATCTCTACCTCATCGCCGCGCTCTAGCATCTCACATGAGTGACTCACTTAAAGCTCACTTAAGTACTACTTTTACATTCAGAAACCGAGTGCTTTGTGTTTAACGTAAGCGAAGCTCCTCCCTTTGGGAGGCTCGCTCGTCGGAAAATCTGTACCCTATTGCGGCACTTTGAGTGGACAATATCAGTGAGAACACAATATCCCTAAACTTCTTTGAATCGAGGTGCAATATGAACACACCGTCGGCTTACTACCTTTTGGTCGGAGCGTTGTCAGCCCATATGTGACAAGGTGTCACTTTCGCTCCACATCGTTCACGGGACTTGTAGTGGTTCGCTTGCGCTAACCCATTTCAGTCTTCCCCTTGCCCGTCTTTTGGATTGGGCTTCCTAAGTTAGGCTTCTGTGGTCTGCATTCCATCCTGTTCATTACTTACTGAGGGTGTGACCGGAGTCAGTGACTCTTTTACATGGGGATTGGGAGAAGGGATTCCCAAGAGGCTTATGCCTCGGTCATAGCACGGATGTGCCTACGCGACCTGATACGTCGCACCTTTTCTTGCGATGTTAAACGCTCCGTTGACGTCGGCATGAATTTTTAAACCATCTTTACTTACGTACCAGGCATGTTGTACACGCTTTCCTGAGAACTGGTGTTTTACCTTATTGTTAGGGTCAAATGTTGGGATAGTATCCCAACAAGAAAGTGAAGCCTTGCTCGTGTAAGATTCTTCACCAACCTTAACGGTGATGCCAACTTTTTCTAACTTGTAAGTCAGGACCTCGATAAACTTTGCGTGTGGTATCTGAGTAAAATGCTGGTTATTTCTTTTGCCAATATGAAGTGAAGTTTTCCACTGTAAGTTTTTACCTATAGCAACTTGTGTCACACCTTTCTCAAGCATTTCATCAACTATCATTTTAGTTGATTGATGTAAGTAACTGTCTACAAAATTATTGCGTTTACGGACAAGATTTTGAATCCGTTTAAATGTTCCTCGACCATTAGGTAAAAAGCCTTGAAACTTTGCTAGTTGTTTGTTGTAGAACTGGTTAACCGATTTTAAAGGTTTCCCATTTATAGCTAATGGCTGAATTGTCGGGTCATTAAAGACAATTGTTGCTAGATTATCTAACCCAATGTCAATAGAGGCGGCTAACTTCGGATTGAGACTACAGAAAAATTCTTGATTCTCAGCTACTTGAGAAACTATTTCAATTACGAAATATCCGGTTTTTGGAACTATTCTAACCTCAGACAAGTCATCGTATTTCAAGCCCGGTTTGACTGGAATTTTAATCGGAGACATTGAAGGAACGATGTAACCTTTCTGAAATTGCCGTTTGACAACAGCTTGATAATTGAATTTAACTAAGTTGCGTTTTTCTTGAATGTAACATGGTTGTTGAGGTTTTCCTGTAAATTTCTATGGTTCTAGTTTGTAGGCATCTATTGCTTTAAAATAAGCCCCCCAAGCATCGGCATTCTGTTTTAAAACCAGTTGAGCAACTTTTGCGGGCATCGCACGATAATTACTATCTGATTGAAACATGACATCTAACTTTGCCTGGGTCTGCGTACCCCAGCCATAGAAAAAGCCTTGACGTTGTGTAAATTGAACCGTGTTGTAAAGTTTGCGAGATGCCAAAGTAATTTCAGCACAATACGCAAACCATTCGTGAGTTGATTTAATTATGTGTTTTTCGACCTGTTGCATCTGGGGTTGGGCAAACCCAGCCTACGGCTCGCTACGCTAACGACAAAAATGGACAACCCTTGTATTTTTGACTGCGACAGTCAACTTGTTTTACCCAA
>NZ_QMEA01000012.1 GCF_012912105.1 Brasilonema sp. UFV-L1 | reverse complement strand
ACCGGGGTGGGGTTCTTCGGGATTTATAAGCAATTAAGCGAACTTGATATGACTCGGTAAGCGATATATGTGCAGCTTGCGTGCATTCACATCTAAAACCCAATAATCTACGATACCAGATTGAGCATAAGCTGGAGCTTTGACCTCTCGGTCATATTTGAGACTGCTATCGGCTATCTCAATCATCAGAAAGACTTCAGACGCAGTTGGATGATGGTCATCGTAATCTAGCGGATTGGGCATAACCACCGCAATATCTGGCTCTGGTTCTGAGTAATCATCAAGTTGAACAGGTGACTGAAGCCTTAGCAAAACTTGTTCACCCAAACGTTGGCGAAATAATCTCTCTGTTCTGGTAATTGCTGATTCGTGAGCAGTTCCTTTCGCTGACATTCGGATGAGTTGTCCTGCAATTAACTCAACTCGTTCCTCTGGATGAAAAATTCCAATTTCCGCCATGCGATGATATTCTTGAACGTTTAAAAGGCGAATACCAAGAACCATACCACTATTCCTCGCTCAACTCAAAATTCACCCGCTCATAAATATCACTAAAGCTAATTTGAAAATCTAGAGAATTTAGGGCTAAAATGGCATTTTTCCCTTCATGCTCTTTAAAAGTCCATTCTCCTTCTGCTTTTTTCACATATTGTTCCACAGAGAAACTGTACTGGTCAATCATAATATATTCTTGAAATTCAGCAATGGAACGGTAATATTTAAACTTGTCTGTTTTGTCATAATTTTTAGTGGAATTTGATAAAACTTCAACAATTAACAAGGGATTAGTAATAGTTGTCGTATTCGTTCCTTCGTATATCGGTTCACCTTTGACGACCATCACATTAGGATAAGTGTAGAGACGGTAACGAGGTATCCATACCTTTACATCTGTAAAATATATTTCATAAGCTTGTCCTTGTACTGTTAAAGGAAATTTTCTACAAAAGTTTCCAGCAATTTTATTATGGTTGGTTGTTCCCCCTGGGATTGGGATAATTTCTCCATCTCTATATTCACTTGTGTACTCGGCTTGCTCTTCTAATTCCAGATATTCTTCTGGGGTGTAATGGCGCTTTTGTGTTTGTAATACCATATTAAGTATCTCAAGTGAAAATAGCTACAGTCATTTGAATATGAATTTGTTGTAATCTGTTTATATTAAGCTTGTCACTCCGGCTTCTAGGGAGTGGTTACAGCAGATACTTATCCCTGCGATTGACCAAGCTCTGTGTGCAGCCAACAATGAATATGCTCAAAAACGAGAGTCCAAGAGATTGCAACCCTTGTGCCTTCATCTGATGCAATCAGGTTGGTCAGAAGCCGAATTGCACAGATTTGTAGCTAGCGGTAAGCGTGATGTTCAGTACAAATGGAAAATCTTGCGATCGCAGTTATCTCCGGAAGATAGACAAGCGATCGCCATCACGATTGATTGACACTCCCCACAGCATAGTAATGATGTTGTTGGTCAATTTACAAGGGTTTTATTGACATTCCAGCGTTTGCCCTGCCTAGCTGAGGCAGCTTATTTGGTTGATCTAGCTTTTTTCGAGTAGGTGCTTGAAATCTTGACGCCAGCCATCAAATTCTGTGATAAAGTTGTAGCCGCATACAGTCTCAAGCGATCGCTTGGAAATAACCTCTAGTATCCGTGCTGCACGGTCACGCGTTTCGTCTTGCGGTCCAAAAGGGTTGAGTCGCATCCTAGACCCTGGAGGGAATGCATAGTCACAAATAAACAACACCTTGCCATAAATATACATGGTAAAGCCTGGTGAGTGCCCACCAATATGGAAAGCTTCGATGCCATGCTCGCTGAAGTCACTCTTAAATTGTTGATCGACTGGAAACGTTCTAGCAAGCGGATGTTCGGCATCCAGAACGTGCAGATAAACTTTCGCATCAAAGAGCTCACGATACTGGTTGGATGCACCCAGAAAATCCTTGTGAGTGAAGTAGATAGCTTCTACTGGCTGCAAGTCTCGATTGAATGCTGATGGACAATCAATCCAGACCGCACCATCATCTGTTTCAATGCGATAAGCAGCATGTTCCAAACCAAGACGAGGCACAGATAGCAACTGCGTCACGTAGTCATTTACGTGATGCGGTGTGACTCGATACGTCTGCTCTGCCTCATCCCAAGTAACAAACTTATCATGGTGTACTCCGCAGAACGGACAGATATCAGGCATCTCACCAATCATGTTATAGCCACAAACGGTGCAAACCCACTGTCTATGGTACATAGTAAATTCCTCCGAAAATGTCAGGTTTGTTGTTATCTTCAACAAAGAGGCAACGGAAAGGGGAGCTTTCTTGCATGGGGTAATAATTCCCCTGCTAAAAAGTTTCAAGCCCCTAGATTTATTTATGGAAAAAGTGACGGTTCTTTGTTTCGACTTTCTAAAGAAAATTCTTTAGAAACTAATTGTATGGGGCTGTTTTCACGGAGTCTTGCACGTTCCTACTTTTTTAAACATATTCTTACTGACTTTTGAGAAATGCTTTGGGTGTGACTCCAATTAACCGTTTGAAGTGACGACTGAGATGGCTTTGATGAGTGAAGCCAAGACTGTAAGCAATTTCTGCAACAGTCAGTTCACCTTGCAGCAACAACTGTTTAGCCCGATTAATTCTGCGCTGGATCACATACTGATGCGGGGCAAACCCTGTTGACTGTTTGAATAAACTTGAAAAATAACTCGGACTCATTTGAGCGATCGCCGCTAACTTCGCTAGCGTCAAGTCTTGGTCAAGATGCTGATGAATATAGTCCACCACTTGCTGTAACGTACGCCTTGCCAAGCAGTTGGTGATTGGGGGTGGCGAATATTGGTGGACAGAATAACGCCGCAACAGATGAGCCATTAATGCTGTCGTCATTGCATCGACATACAAACGACCCCCAATTCCACCCGATTCCAATTCTGTTTTGAGGGTTAGCCCAATGCTGTGAATGAGAGGATCTGACGGGTTCAAGATGGGAAGCAGTTCTACATCGTTGGCATCGGTTGTCTCAACCATGTGCCGTGCCAATAAATCTGGTTCAAATGCCAGCACCATAAACTGATGCTCTGTCTCCCAATACGCCCAGGTTCGAGTATTGGCGGGTAACACTCTAACCGTCCCACGGCTCACCGGATTTAACAGGTTGAGTCCTTCAAAGGTTTCAACAATGGGCGATCGCAAGGTGCGATCGCTAATGATGATGCGATGCTGCGGACAGGAATGTTCAACCATTTCAGGGGGTGGCTGACGGTGATATTGCAGGTAGAGTCCGTCCCAATCGGTTGAATTGCTGGACAGGAGTGCTTTGTTTGGGTAAAGCATTGAAAGATCATCACCTGCAGCCAGATTAACCTGAATAGCCTCGTTTACCACCATAACTCATAGCCTTCCCTAGCCAGCTAAGCTGCCATCTTTTAACGTAGTCGAAATGACTTCATTTTAGCATAGAATTAGCTTTAGCTTTAGCTAAGTTTATGAATCAACAAACTTGGGTCTTGCTTTTTGAGTAAACTGTAACTGTTGTTCTAAAGCTGCCCAATCTTCGTGCTCAATCAAATGAATCAATTCATCTAGATTGTGGCGATACTGCTGGAGTGAATTGAGCAATGCTTGCCGATTGTACCGCGCCATCATCACTTTTAACTCTGGATTGCCACCACCAACACGACTTGTATCTCTAAAGCCAGAGCTAGCAAACTTTTGAGCTAATTGCAAGACATTTGTGTCCGTTTCACTCATACAAGCAGCAATTAATGAGGCACTAATTATTCCAGGTAAATGAGAAATCCAACTCACTGCTTTGTCATGATCTTCTGGAGAACAATGGTAGAGAGTTGCCCCAAGTTCATACACTATTTTCTCTACAATTGTGATTGCATCTGGTGGTGTTGTTGGCAGTGGTGTGAGGACATAAGGGTTTTTTTCAAATAAATTGGGGATTGCTGCTTCTATACCACTATCGGCTGTACCCGCCATTGGGTGTCCGCCGATAAAATTATCCCAAAGAGGAGCTATTGCTTTGACTATCGGTGTTTTAACTGAACCGACATCAGTAACGACTGTATCGGAAGGCAAATGAGCGATAAGCTGTTCTAATGTAGGAACAATCAGCCCTATGGGTGTACAGATAAAAACGACCTCTGCTTTTGCTAGCAAACTCATGTCAACAGAGGACTCATCTGTGCAGCCTAGGGCGATTGCTCGCTGACAGGTTGATTCTCGACGGCTAACGCCTAAAACATAATGTCCTTGCGATCGCAAGTCTAAACCTAAAGAGCCGCCTATCAGTCCTAGTCCTAAAATACCAATATTCATCTGTGTGTGATTTTGTGATTCTATATCATGTATATCTTGCAAAGCGCTGCTCAAAGACTGAAAATTTGGAGCTATGAAGTGAATTTCGCCTTTGTTCGTGCTTTTGACCAGAAGGATTACATTATATAAGTCATTAGTGAATGCTTATTCATCAATAACTAACAATCTTCAAAAGGAGGAATTAAAGATGCGTGATACCTTTAATAAAATGATGGGCAAGACCCGCTATGTGGTCTGTCGTATCATGCTACATTTAGGTGGTTCTGAGGTAGCACCAATTTTAGGAGTTTTGAATCGTGCTGCCAGAGAAGCCATAGATACCGAAGGTGACATAGAAACTTTGGGGGAAGGATTGGTAGAAATCTGCCAAACCCTACTGCAATACGATGAATATTGGCTTTCTGCAGCGAATGAAGGCGACGTTTTTTGGAGTGAAGGGGAGGCGGGAGATTATGTGAATGAATTATTTACAGATTCCGCTCAACGTTACCTCAGTGAACCAGATTTTGGTTCTGATTCGGCATACGATCAACCTTTATCGATTCCTGTCACGCGCAACGTCGTTGTCATGATTACAGTTGCTTATGAAGGAGAAGTTCCAGATTTAGAAACTGACTTAACTAACATGAATGCACTCAAAGAAGGCTTTAAAGCTTTAATAAACTTACACTACAAACATAAATTACGGGCAATTCAAGTGCATTTTTCACCAGCTAGGTTGGGCGACGAACTCACCAACGATCAGCTCTTACAATTTTACCCGGAATTAATTCCCCTGTAATTGGTTGGGTAGTCCGTACCTACCACTCAACTGAGAAATTGTTAAGCTCGGAGATAGGATGATAGTCAAATGTTGATGACAATCGTGCGTAAATTCACAGCCGTTTTTTTAGCCTTGAGTTTGTGTGTGACAACTGTCGCCTGCGGTGGCGGGGGCGCAAACCAAGCTACATCTCAAGTTAGAAACACTAATCAAAGTCAAACGACAGCAACCACCAAACTGAATGATGGTCAGTATCCGGTACAACAAGCGACCTACAATGATGCTGACGGCGAGTACACGCTATTTTTACTCAACGCCACGCCTCCCAATTTTAGAACCCAAAATTTACAAATGGCGCGGCTAACTGATGATGAAATCAAGGAAGGCAAGAAAAGTTACCTAAAGGTAGAGAATGGACAGCCAGCCTTGTACATCACAGAAGATTTCAAAATTGAGTACGTCCACAACGTTACCGAGACGAAAACGAATCCTCAAACTGGACAACCAGAAACAGTCGTCGTCCGTCAAGAAAATAGCTTTTGGGCACCTTTTGCTGGATCTGTTGCTGGTTCTTTAGCAGGACAGGCTCTTGGTAGTCTGTTGTTTAGACCTCAATATTATGTACCGCCTGCATACCAGCCTGGTGGAGTCTTGACTGGCTACGGTGGCTATGGTAGAAGTTATGGTGATGCGGTTCAAAGTTATCGCACTCGCTATAATGCAGCCCCAGCAGTAGAGAGAAACCGCACAGCTTTCCGCAGTACAGGAACAATTAGAAGGTCATATCCTGGTGATTCTTCAACTGTACGACGCACTACTCCAAATACAGGCAGTCGTGCTACTGGTTCCGGTTATGGTGGTAGTACCCTAACGCCTTCTGGTAGATCTAGTACGACTAGACGTGATTCTAGTCGTGGTTTTGGTAGTGGTGGTCGTTCTCGAGTCCCCCGCTCAACTGGTTTTGGTGGTAGAAGGCGATAAGAAAGGTTTTCTCATTACCTATACTTTGAGTAGAATCCCTCCCCATAAATGGATAAATGGGGAGGGTTTTTTGGAGCATGGATAATTGTGATTGACTTTTTGTACTTTTTATGCTAGCAACTTATGCTATGGACACAACTGGCTGCTGCCAACGCCCAACTGCTTTCCCAACCACTGCAAGTTCTTGCATCAAGCGATCGAAATGTTCTGGTGTGAGAGATTGTGGTCCATCAGACAAGGCTTTTGCTGGGTTGGGATGAACTTCAATCATCAAAGAGTCACATCCAGAGGCGATCGCCCCTAAACACATTGAAGGGACATAAGCAGCCCAGCCTGTACCGTGGCTGGGGTCAACCATAATTGGTAGGTGAGTTAACTTGCGCAGCACTGGTATAGCTGACAAATCCAAAGTATTCCGGGTGTACTGACGGTCAAAGGTGCGAATACCCCGCTCACACAAAATCACATTTGGATTTCCTGCGGCTAAAATATACTCCGCCGCCATCAACCAATCTTCAATAGTTGCAGACATTCCTCGCTTAAGGAGAACTGGTTTTGGCTGTGCTCCTACTTTCTTCAACAAGGAGAAGTTCTGCATATTCCTTGCGCCTACTTGGACAACATCTGCAACATCTGCAACTTTCTCCAGGTCTGCACTGTCCATGACTTCTGTAATAATACCCAGTCCGGTGACTTCGCGTGCCTTTACCAATAATTCCAAAGCACTCTCGCCGTGTCCTTGGAAGGCGTAAGGCGAGGTTCGGGGTTTATATGCGCCACCACGCAAAAACTGTGCCCCAGCTGCTTTGACTCGCCGCGCTGTCTCTACGATCATTTCTTCATTTTCTACTGAGCAGGGACCAGCAACAACGACCACAGGGTGATGTTCACCAAAAGGAACTACTCCATCGGGAGTGTTAACCATAACTTCAGAAGATTCCCCATGTCGAAACTGGCGGCTAGCCCGTTTAAAAGGTTGTTCTACTCGCAGCACTTGCTCAATCCAAGGGCTAATTTCTTGAATTTGTAGGGGATCTAAGTCAGCGGTGTCACCAACAAGACCAACGACTACCTTGTGTTTACCAACAATTTTTTCTGGTGTCAGCCCCCAAGTGCCTAGTTCCTTGCTTAGACGGTCTATTTCCACCTCAGGGGAACCAATTTTCATGACTATAATCATCTCTTCGTTCCTGCTTAGTTGAGTTCTTGCTTAGAATATTTGCTAAGTGACAATGTTTTTGTCGTTTCAAATATCAAGTTCGCTAAAGTCACAAAATCAATTTTTGAATATAGCGCTTAGTAGTCTCGTAAATAAAATCTTGAATCGAAAAAAAATCATAAATTTTAAATTTGTAATGTTGAAGTTACAAAATTTAAACTTCAACATTATTTTGTTTCAAATTTACTTAACACCACAGTGATTGGCTCACTGAGAACTGGTCATCATACGTTTTTTTGCCGAGTTTCTCGCCAAGCTGTCACCATTCGTTCCCAATTGGTAGTAAACTCATTCCAGCCCAACAGACCCCCAACTCTGTGTTCATCCCAAGAGGCTGAGAGAACACCATAAGTTATCCCTAGCACTCCCAAACCGAAAAAAGCCATGTTCACCAGTAACACAGCGATGGGAGGCAGTTTAACGTCAGCATAGATTAATAGCAAGTAACTGATAATGAGAGTGCTGATTCCCAAAGCTGTTGGTATGCCACAAAAACCAGCTACTCGGCGAATCATCCGTTGGCTAACGACTTGAGGCATTGCCATCTCTTGTTTGGTAAAAGGTGGCTTTTTATCGTCCTTTTTTCCAGATTCGGGCTTGGTTTCTGGTTGTTTGCCTTTTGCTTTGGCTGGTTTTTGACGCTTGTTGTTTGGTTCAAAAGGCAAGCCACTGCGTTCAGATTCAGCAGACATAAGCGATAGTCTCTATCCACGAATGCCGAGACGACCAATCAAAGCTTGATAATGTTCTCGGCTGTCCTCTTGAATATAAGATAAAAGACGCTTACGTTGGCCAATGAGCTTCAACAATCCTCGACGCGAGGAATGGTCTTTCTTGTTTGCCTGGAGATGTTCGCTAAGACGGTTAATGCGCGCTGTTAGCATTGCGACTTGAACATCAGCAGAGCCAGTGTCAGTTTCGTGAACTTGGTACTGTGTGATGATCTCTTGTTTGCGGTGTTGCGTTAAAGCCATGATCTGGTGAATGAATTTTTAGTGTATGCAGCAGTTTCCCATAATATCACAGCCATCCTGTTTAGAGTGTGGGGATAAGGAAGATAAAGAGAATTAGTGAACTACCTACACCTATATGCATCACTACCCGGAAAATTCAGGAAGTTTTTGAGACCTTAGGACTTACCATCTGCCACCAAACCGGTTTGGTGAGTTCGTATTTGGTTGCGAAACAAACGATTTTTGGTAGAAACCGGGTAACTTTTGCGTAAGTCCTAGTATTTTTTAAGCAGCTGGTGCAGAGACAGTTGTTACAGTGCGATTGTCTAAGATCGGCTTGCGGGTTTTCAGGTCAAATTTGTATCCATGTGGCAGGATATGAAGCTTTGCTCCGCAAACTGCCAAAGGTTCATCCTTCAAAATGTCGTCAACGTTGCTGTGCATGACCTCTGAATCATCAACAACTGTCACACAACCTTCCCCAATCACTTCAAACTCGCTATCTGTGACTACCATCGCGGTGTTCTCATCAATACCAAACCCTAAGACAACAGGCTGCTGTGCTAAAGCTGCGACTAGGCGTCCCAACCGCCCGCGTTGAGAGAAATGTTGGTCTATCACCACTCCTGGTAAGAAAGCTAAACCAGGACCTAGCTGCACAATTTCCATTCGAGGATTTGTCTCGGAGTCGCCTTCTACAATCATCACGTCTGGCATGACAGCGGCTCCCGCGCTTGTACCTCCTATAACTATACCTTCAGAAAATCGTTTGTGTATTGCGGCATTCAGTTCAGTATCC
Source organism: Brasilonema sp. UFV-L1 (assembly GCF_012912105.1). Taxonomy (GTDB): domain Bacteria; phylum Cyanobacteriota; class Cyanobacteriia; order Cyanobacteriales; family Nostocaceae; genus Brasilonema. The sequence goes on along the minus strand of NZ_QMEA01000012.1, from coordinate 102,738 downwards.
TTAAGAACATGAGTAATCCGGGCTTGGTCTCCTCCAGTAAAAAATATACCAGTAGCTTTATTAACCGCTTCTAACGCTGTAGATGAAGATGCATCTTCACGGGTTTCAGTATCAACTATACGAACATCCTCGGCACCTAGCCGTTCAAACACTTTAATATAATTTTCTCCGACTTCTCTTGGCAGTTCCGTTGCAGCCGTCATGATCACGAGCCTAGCTTTTGTACTCCCAGCGCGGCGAACAAATTCCCGAAGAATCTGGCAATCTGCCTCTTTATCTTCTGCTCCTCCAATAATGACTAATTGTCGCCGAATTTCACTGGCTACCATAGAGCCTCCTGATAAGAGTTATTTTTTTTATAAAACATGATGATTATAAAAGAAAAAACATCCATTTGGTAGATTTTAATACAAAAATATGATGCTTTTTATAGTAAAGAACGTTTGCGTGTAATAAAGACTAAGAACAACGACTCTTTGTTGACGTATTGTCCCCCACGTGTAAAATCCCCGTGACATCAAGTCAGAACAAATAAAGCGTTCAAATTTATGATGGAACGCGGTTTTGGGTTCCCCAGATTCAAAAAAGTTGGTCAGTATCGCTCTTTTGTGTTTCCGCAGTTCAAATCCAACCCAGTAACAGGTTTTCAAATCAAGTTGCCCAAGATTGGGGCGATGCCAATCAATTTGCATCGCCCAATTCCAGAGAGTTTTGTAGTCAAGCAGGTTAGAGTTGGAAGCATTGCGTCGGGATGGTACGCTCAATTGGTTTTGCAATCTGATGTTTCCGTACCAGATGTCATGCCAAATGGAAATTCCATTGGTATTGACGTAGGTTTGGAAAAGTTCTTGGCTGTATCTGACGGACGGCTGGTAGAAAGACCCCGGTTTTTCAATTCTTTGCAAGGCAAGCTCAAATCGCTGCAACGCAAGTTGAAAAACAAGACCAAAGGCTCTGCCAACTACCGGAAAGCGCAGCACAAGATACGTAGACTGCATGAACGCATTTATGACACACGCAAACAGTTCCACATCAATACGGCACACGCACTTTGTAACGATGTTGGCATGGTCTTTGCAGAAGATCTGAACCTGAAAGCGACTAGTCGCGGAATGTTGGCAAAACATTGTCTTGATGCTAGTTGGGGTAGCTTCCTTGAGATTCTTTCTTGGGTTTGTTGGAAGCGTGGGGTCTATTTTGCGAAAGTAAACCCTAACGGGACTAGTCAAACTTGCCCTCAATGTGGAACTCATACCGGGAAAAAGAAACTGTCTGAACGTGTTCATGTGTGTCATGAATGTGGGTATACAACAGACCGCGATGTTGCTGCCGCTATGGTGGTGGAACAAAGAGGTCTTGCAGCCGTGGGACTCACGGTCAAGCTGCCTGTGGAGGTGAGACAGCCCTGCAGGAGGGTTTCCCGACAGAGGGGACTGCGAACCCGAAGGGTATCGTTGTCCGGGGACGCAAGTCTAGGCACGACCCGTGAAACAGGAAGAACCAAGAAGTAATTCGAGGATACGCCCCCACTGTACTTGGTACTCCAAGTCAGTGGTGGGAGGATGTCACCTTTTGACCAAACTAAGGTTTGTATTGACTTTTGTATAAGTCTTGAATGCAACGTTTGCAATTTAAAAGCCTCCGAGACATTTTCTAGAGGCTTGAGTGCGTTGACTAGTTAAGCATTACCTATTCTTTGTCATCAGTCTTGACCCATTCCGAATATAAATCTTCCTTGATTGAAGTTGTTTGATGAGTATCGTTTTGGCTAGAGACGAGTACTTTGAGGGTGGTTTGGTAAGCATTATTCACTAGCTCATGACCGTAACCTATCACGACGCCAGACTCGCGTGTTTTTTGATGAATTGCACAATCGCCAACAGTAAGCATAATTACTGCCTTTTTGTTAAGTTTAATGTATTTTTCGTATTGTTCTCTGAGTGTTAAATTAGTCACATCATCCTTTTGAAGGATGTGTGTCAAGAAAAATTAACAAACTGATTCTATCTAAAGGTAGATGAAACTTTCTGCTAGGTCAAAAAATATTTGTTTACAAATGAATTTGTAAATACTGGCGATATAAATTACAGCGTGGTAATACACTATCTCCTTGGAGTTTTACCAGTCCAATACAGTGTAATTTAAATTTAGTTACTGTCGGTAGTTTGGCAGAGTTATTAATAACTACATCTTTCATCGCAATTGCTAATTCCGGCTGCTGCGTAAGAATTAAACTTTGACGACGTAAATGATCTGCGTAAATACTTGATGAACTCGTGGGATTTTGTAGTATCTGTGTTAAAGTCACATTTCTATTGGCTATATGATAAAGAGTAAGACGCACTAAAAATGGATGTCCACCCACTAGCATCATTAATTTTTCAACTTCGGTTTCATCCCAGTCGAGTTGATACCTTTGAGCTAGATCTAAAATCTGTTTATGATTAAATTCCGGCAATTCTACAGACAAACCTACATTAAATGGTGATTGATTAATATCAAGAGGCACGTAAACTTCTGTAGAATGTACAATTACCAATCGCAGTTTTTTCCAAATCTCTCGCCGTTTGCCTTCTTCATGTAAAGCGCGTAGCAGCCCAAAAAAATCTCGGTAAATTTCTGGATATTCAAAAACTTTATCAACCTCATCTAAACCAAGCGTTAGCGAATTATCAATTGTTCGTAGTACATATTCCTCAAAATAGGCTTTACATGCCATGCTGCTACCAACAATTTCCACTAAATCCCAATATTCATCGATTTGATTCGGGATATTTAAAGCTAAAGCAACGCTAATATAGGACTCCGATTTGAATCTTGAAAGCATATTGAGACTCAAAAGCTTGTTTTACAAAGGTTATAAGGTCAAAATCTTTTCAAGAATCAAACAGGATTCCTATAGATGCTGGTTTATCATTGTTTTCTCTTACACGTGTACACCCCTAATAACTGGTTAAGTAGCCATTATGAACCGCATACACCAGCACTTAGCTCACAACGACTACTTAATTTTGATCAAAAATGTTTTATCTAGAAATACAAAAATCTCCTGATTTTAAAAAATCATAAACTGCTTTATCTCACAGAATGCCACTCACTATCTATCGTAATTGTGACGTTCTGTATCCAACGCTAAACACTCAATTCTTCTGAACATTGACTCGCCTGTTTCTCGAACAGTAAGTCGCATAAGAAAGAACGTGCGTGTTCTAGAGAGAAATGCCTAGGTTTACCTTGAAATACGATTTGATACTCGTGATTGTCTGGACCCTCTCCATATCCAGAAATAAGCTTGCGGTGGAAAGCTTCCTCAGCAAGATGCTGCACTTCTTTTTTGAGAACAGCTTCTGCGTTACTCATACTTGCCGTCTCCTTAACGCTTTCTAGTATTTACTATTTATAAGTTAATTAGTATCTAATTGCACCCTTCAATAGTTATATATTCAGCAGTTTGTAAATAATAAAGGTTCAAATTCAATTAATCCACAACTTTAACATTATTTTAATTTTTTTTGTAAAGTTACTTAACTATACCTTTAGATAGCTGCAAATATTGGCAATATGAGTGTAACTAGCTAGTATAGGCGTTGCGATTAATGCTTTGGTATTAAGCGCGTAATGTACAGGTGTAGCATGGGCTTTAGCCATCGCTTACCAAACAGTACTAAATTCGCAAGACAACAAATTCGTCTGGGAAAACGCTAGTATTTGTCCAGATTCGGTGGGTGTTTAGCCAGAGGTTATAATCAATGGTTCAAGACAAAATCGTCGATACGGCTCGCGTTAATGCAAGAAAAACTGATGCATTTGATATCTTCAAATTCAAGCATTACATGGGACCAAATCCCTACTTAGAAACAGGGGCACTAGTATTTGATTTTGCTCTAACTGGGTTTACAAGACCTCTGCCTATTGAGGATTACGTTTCAATTATTAGCGATCGCTACCCACACCTGGGCGACGAAACATACGATTCCTACGCTCATCTGTTTGCCCGCACAGTGTCAGAAGCAGGAAAGTTGGATATGGGCTTGCATCTTGACCGTTGGAATGTCAAGCCATATGAAAGTTATACGACCATTAGTATACAATCACTTCATGAGCGTACCACGCGGGGTGTACTTTACTTTGTTTGGGATTGGTTTGAAGCGATCACCCAAGACGAAGATATTGCCTTTGAAGAGCGAGTTTCAACCTTTCAAAGTAAATTCCGACTATCTGTTTACGGTGGTCCTACAGTCTACGCTTTGTTGCGTGCAGCTAACACAAAAGGTATTCCCACTTTTTACTTATGGGATGAAGGACTCACTCAGTACGGATACGGAAAAAAACAGGTTCGCGGTGTCGCAACAACATTTGACTGTGATAGCCATTTAGATTCAGACTTCACCACGCGCAAAGATGACTGCAAAGCATTTCTAAAAACTTTAGGTTTTCCAGTGCCGAAAGGTGATATAGTAGCTTCCCAGAAACAAGCTGTTGCAGTCGCAGCAGATATTGGCTACCCAGTCGCCGTCAAACCTGTAGCTGGTCATAAAGGAATTGGAGTAACGGCAGAAGTTCGAGATGAGTACGAATTAGAATCTGCTTATAAAAGAGCACTTCAGGCAATTCCAGAAAACGAGCCAATCCGAGTGATTGTTGAGAAGAGCATTGCTGGTTCAGATTTCCGCTTATTGTGCGTTAATGGCAGATTTGTTGCTGCTGTTGAACGTCGCCCTGCATGGGTTGTGGGTGATGGTGACTCAACCATTGAAGAGTTAATCCGAGACGAAAACCGAAAACCTGCGCGTCTGGATACACCTACCTCGCCTATGGCTAAGATTCAGTGCGACGAGGCGATGGAACAATATCTTGAACAACAAGGCTTGTCATTAAACAGCGTGCTTGATAAAAACCAAAAGATTTATCTTCGCAAAGTCGCCAATCTTTCAGCTGGAGGTGTGAGCATTGATGCAACTCGCACTGTTCATCCTGACAATATTATTTTGGCACAAGACATTGCCCAACACTTGAGCCTTGTTTGCTTGGGGATTGATGTCATTGCTAGAAATCTTAACGAATCTTGGAAGTCTGGCGATTTTTCGATTCTGGAAATCAATGCTGCACCAGGAATTTTGATGCATCTTAACCCTGCAATAGGTGAAAGCGTTGATGTACCTTCACACATTTTGGAAACCTTTTATAAATTTGGTACAGATGCCAGAATACCGATAATTACATTCAACCACATCTCGGTTCATGAAATTCAAGAAACGATTGACCATATTCTTTTACTACACCCCGACTGGACAATAGGCGCTGTCTGTCGTGATGGTACTTTCATAAATCGTTCAGAAAAAATCTTGAGCAAAGACTATAACACCAATATTCTTTCTTTGTTGCGTAATCCCAAACTTGACTTGTTGATTGCTGAATATAAAGAAGATATTTTGGAAAACGAAGGAATGTTTTACTACGGAAGTAACATGGTAGTTTTAAACAATCCTACCGAAATCGAGATGACTTTAGCACGCGATGTTTTCGATAGTTCAACTGTTGTTATTAAGAATGGAGACAATATTTCTATTAGACGCAAGGGTTTGATTGAAGAGTATACTCTTGGCGTAGATGAACCATTTACACGGGTTTATTTGAAGGAAATTGGCACGGTTTTGTGAAGTCTTAGCACAGTTGAGGCAATTTAAAACAGTGAACAGTGACCAGTGAAGGAGTCAGGAGTCAGGAGTCAGGAGTCAGGAGCGGAGCCGGAGCCGCTCCGCCTCCGGTCAGAAGTCGCAATTCTTTATTTCTTCCTTCTGAATACTGAATTCAGAATTGCTGAATTCTTCTTCAAACTGATAACTGGTAACTGTTAAAAAAAGACAGCGGGAAAGCCCATCTCTTCTGGAGATGGGATAATTGTCAATACGGTTTTGGTGTCAGCAGAATCAACTGGCGTTTTTGGAGCGATCGCACTCCTTCTAAATCTATCCCCGTATCTTGCATTAATGTCTCAACCGTTTGCTGTCCCGCAACATTGTCACACGCGTTTAAAAAGGCATACTCTACTTCAGAGAGTTTGGCGACTTGATAGTTAAAGTCCAAAATGACTTGACTGGGCCACCCTTGCATGCATGGACTGCGTTCAGGAATAGATTTGAGGAGAATGGCGTCGTTTGACCAGTCCATGTAGATTAAAGGAGGACGACCGAGGAAGAACTCGTAATGACTCAAATCTGGATCAAGCAGTTCAGTCAGACGATAGCGTTGGCGATCGCTCAAGTTTGCTGCTCGTTCCATTAAATCAGGTTGTTGACCTATCAACCGTTCTAATTCCCAGTACTGAGGATTTGAGAAGCCGATGAATTCTAATCCAGAAGCGTCAATCAGCTCAAATAAAGTATCGATGTTGTAGTCAATTTCCTGGGGATGGACGTACATGTCGGCAAAGTAGCCATCTCGCTGGTTTTCCAGCGACCAACGCTCTTTTTCTCGCTTCAACAACCGATTGTTTTCCGGTAGATTGGCAAAGATTTGCCGACCGACTTTAACACCATCTTGGTAGTCTCCACGGCGATCGCCTTGCAGGAGTGCGATCGCTTTTTGCATCAGGGTAATTTCCCATCGTCCTAATTCGGCATAGACAAAGATGTGTATTAGTCCTCCTGGTGCTAGCTTTGATGCTAGAGCTTGTATGCCTTTGATCGGGTCGGGCAGATGGTGAAGAACGCCAACACAATTAATATAGTCGAACTGACCAGGAATTTGCTCGACATCATAAAGACTAATGTTGTGGAATTCTACACCATTCGCTCCTGAACGCTGACAACGTTCGCGGGCGACTGCGATCGCTCCTGCACTCAAATCAATTCCCACTACTTGAGCATGAGGATTCAGGTGTACTAAATACTCTGTCCCCGCGCCCGTTCCACATCCCGCATCAAGTAAGCGAATATTTTCTTGCTCAGGTTTGCGCCCCGTACAAAAGTTATAAGCTGTCTGCCAATTCCAGCGCCAGTTGTATCCGGGTGGGGGTTCGTCTAAAAGGGGATCTGGTGGGAAGGGATAGGTGTTATAAAGTTTGGCAACTGCTGAACTAATCGTATTAGATGTGTCCATAGTGTTATTTAAATGTGGCACTACAATTGATTTAGAACGAATTTGACAACCCCACCTTTAGGCGAGATAAAGACGATGGTCACTGAAGCCAAAAGCCTAGCTTTACCCGACCACACTCAGCTACCAGAGTCTGATGGTACTTTTGTGAAGAATTTTCAGGAACATCCTCAAAGTATTTTACTCACAGATGCGATTCAACCGCGTCTACAAAAAATTCATTCTGATAGTCAATATTGTATTGGTCAGGATTGCGGTATTTATTGGCGAATGACTGATCCACCAGAACGTGGTGCCCAGGCTCCTGATTGGTTTTATGTGCCGAATGTACCGCCAACTCTTAACGGCGAACTCCGACGTTCATATGTTCTTTGGCAGGAATTAATTGCGCCGTTGATTGTGTTGGAGTTTGTTTCAGGCGATGGTAGTGAGGAACGGGATAAAACACCTTACAAAGGGAAATTTTGGATTTATGAACAGGTGATTCATCCGGCTTATTACGGAATTTATGAGGTCAAAAAAGCTTCCGTGGAAGTTTATCGACTGGTTGCTGGATATTATGAACGTATGGAGCCTAATCTTAATGGACGATATGCGATCGCTCCCCTAGGTGTAGAGCTTGGAATTTGGCAAGGCTATTATTTGAATGCGGAGTTACCTTGGTTACGTTGGTGGGATAACGAAGGTCATTTGTTACTCACTGGAGATGAGCGAGCAAAAACTGAACACCAGCGAGCAGAAACTGAACACCAGCGAGCAGAAACTGAACGCCAGCGCGCTGAGCAAGCTGAACAGGAAAATGCCCGCTTGCGCGAACAATTGCGCTCGCTGGGCGTGAATCCAAATTCGTAACAGAAGTTTTGCAACTAACCATCCTTCGATTCTTTTGTAAAAGATTTGAGTTGAGTGATGAGGTGGTCAAAATAGGGAGCGCAGGCTGCTTGCTGATCAGAGTCTATACGCTTCAAACTAGCAATTTTTATATTTTCCAAACCGACTACCATTGCATCTAAAGGTACTTGTAATTCTTTATATAACTCTTTCATGGATTCAAGTCCGGTGCGGCTTGTGTAATCAGTGCTGTGACCGGCAATACCATAAGTGATGCAGCGCAAGAAGTGCCAAAAGTCACGCCAACAAGCTTCGGCACGTTCTGGTGGGTAAAGACCGCCACCAGGCTGAGTAATATCAGGAAAGGTTGTCAGCACTTGTTCTCTGGCTTCGTTGACAATTTCGCTAGAGCGATCGCGCAACAGTTGTACGACTGGAATCAATTCTGAAGTTTGAGGGGAAATGGTTTGAATCTGCTGTAAATCTTCATCGCTGAGATATCGTCCTTGATCGTCAGCTGCTTGGAACAGGGGAATAACGGCTGCTGAGTGAGTCGCCTCCCAACCTGCAAAACTGACAATTCTTGCTTTTTGAATAAGTTCTTTGACTGCTTGACGGAGTTCAGGCTTCATGGTACACATCCGATGATTTTAATGACTAACTTACTCGACGTTCGGTCACCAAGGTTAAGTGACTCCACTTCCCCTGGTCATTATATGCACGGATCATACGCTCTTTGTAACCTCGGCTGAAACAACCAACCAACTTGCAGAAAAAATGGGTGTCCTGGCTTTATTTGGGTTGGACAGGTCGAAGATACGCCATCGGGTAATAGCAAATTTTTGAAGTAGCTTTTGAGAATCTAGAGAGTTTTCCTTTATCGTAATCAGTGTCTCCTGACTAGACTAATTTTGCATTTTGTTAGCGCAGCGGGACGCAGCTGCGCCTGCGCCGCGCAGCCTCCGGTCCATTTTGAATTAAGCAAAGGGGTGACTCATGTCTAGTGAAATTCGTGCTATTTTTAACCGCATTGCTCCTGTATATGACCAGTTGAATGATTGGTTTAGTTTAGGACAACACCGCATATGGAAAGAAATGACGGTGAAATGGAGTGCAGCCAAACCAGAAGATACAGTTGTTGATTTGTGTTGTGGTAGTGGAGACTTATCTTTCCGCCTGGCGCGGCGTGTAGGAAAAACAGGACAGGTATATGGAGTGGATTTTTCTCCACAGTTGTTAGCAGTTGCCAGAGAACGTTCTCAAAGTCAGTATCCCCAACATAATATTGATTGGGTGGAAGCCGACGTTCTGGACTTACCTTTTGAGGATAACCGATTTGGTGCTGCAACAATGGGTTATGGTTTAAGAAATGTAACAGATATTCCCCTTAGTTTGAAAGAGTTACACCGTGTTCTGAAAACGGGTGCTAAGGCTGCAATTTTAGACTTTCATCGTCCCAGTCATCCTCAAGCACGAGCAATTCAGCAGTGGTATCTGGACAATCTTGTGGTTCCAGTGGCGAACTCCTTGGGTTTAAAAGAAGAATACGCTTACATCAGTCCCAGCTTAGATCGCTTTCCTACAGGAAAGAAGCTTGTAGAGATAGCTTATCAAGTTGGTTTTGCAGCAGCAACACACTACCCCATTGCGAACGGTATGATGGGAGTGCTAGTAATAACGAAAGCTTAGTGGTTAATGATTGGTGATTAGTAATTTGCTAATCACTAGTGATTAATAACTAATGACTCATGACAAATGACTTTGGATTGGTCTCATCTTTGGCTTTATGTCTCTCCCCCAATCGCGGGCGGAATTATTGGCTATTTCACGAATGATATAGCCATTAAGATGTTATTTCGTCCTTACCGTGCTATTTATATCGGTGGACGACAGTTACCTTTTACGCCTGGATTGATTCCCCGCAACCAGGAACGGCTTGCTAAAAATATTTCAGATACAATCATGGGGTCGCTATTGACACCAGAAGAGTTGCAAAAACTAGCACGGCGATTGTTACAGACAGAACGCGTGCAAGGAGCAATTCTTTGGATATTGCGACTGGCAATTGACCAACTAAAATCTGATAAAGAGCAGAAAACTGCGAAGATTTTGTCAGGAATATTGCGGGATTTGTTAGGAGAATCTTTACCACGTCTTTTAAGGGTTTTAGCGCGGCGGGAAGACTTTTTAGAGGCGCAAGTCAATCAAATTTTTGACCAGATATTACTGGACTTTCAATTAACTGAAGAACAAGCTATTCGCCTGGCTGATTGGCTGTTGCAAGTTGTCATACCACCTGATATATTGCGACTAGCAGTTATTGACTTTTTGACAGATCGCACGATTCAAACGATTGACGAAAGTTTTCGAGAAAAAACCAGCGGTACCTATTGGGTTGTGGCAAATTTATTTGGTTTACGCAATACTTTAACCCGCTTACGGACTTACTGCTTGGATGAAAAAGATGCGACTAATGCTCGCTTGCAAGAACTGACTCAAGAATTGCAGGTGCGCGATCGCATTCAGAAATTTCTGCAAAGTTTATCTTTACAAAGTTTACCAATAGGTACGGTACGACAATTGCGAAAGACGACACGCGAAAGCGTCCGTAATTATCTACAAACACGCGGGAGTGATTTACTCCAAGGATTAAGTGGTTCCGTTGATTGGGAAAATATTGCGATGTTGCTAGTGAGTCGCCTCAGTTCTTCTCCTGTTGTGAGTGCGTCACTGGAAGTTGTCAGTAAAGAATTAGCTCTTGTTTTAGAGCGGTATTTGGAGAAAGATTTAGAAGCAATAGTAACTCAGGCAATTCCCATTTTGGCAATTGACCAAGTGATTGTTGACCGCGTGAAATCAACTTCACCTGCTGATTTAGAAGCAGCAATAGAAGGAATTGTTAAAAATGAGTTGCAGGCAATTGTAAATTTAGGCGGTATTTTAGGCTTTATTGTGGGATTGATGCAAACATCGTTTTTGTTCTTTGGTCAATAGTTCTCTGCCTGTCTTCAATCACACTGCTGTTGCAAAGCAGTACCCATTTGACACTCTCCGCCCTATAAGTGCGGAGATTCTTCGTTCACAGATTCAACTTGCTGAGATAGGTTTGCACCTAAGACAGTAGAGGCTAAGTCTCCCGAAGCGTTCGGATCTAAGATCCAAGTTCCCACATGCCCTGTGGTACTTAAGGCTCGATTCAGAATATTTAGAGCAGCATTATAATCCCGATCCAACACAAATCCACACTGACAAACGTGGGTTCTCATGGACAGAGACTTTTTAACATGAGTGCCACATTTAGAGCATTCTTGTGATGTATAAGCAGGGTTGACAGCAACCGTAACTCTGCCAAACTTAACTCCAAGATACTCTAACCATTTCCTAAACTGATACCAACCTGCATCATTAATAGACTTGGCGAGACAGTGATTTTTGACCAAGTTCTTAATCCTCAAGTCTTCGTAGGCAACCAAATCGTTAGATTGGATTACGCAACGCGCCACTCTCTTGGCATGTTCTTCACGTTGCCTACTTATTTTAAGGTGTACTCGCCCTAGCTTATTAATGGCGCTCAAGCGGTTAGCAGAGCCTTTCTTTTTACGAGAAACACGACGTTGACGAAATTTCAATCGTTTCTCGCCAGTTCGATAAAACTTAGGGTTAGGTTCGCTATGTCCGTTGCTATCAGTGTAGAACTCCTTAAGTCCTACATCCAATCCAATGGTTCTGCCAGTAGGTTGTGTATCTACCTTATTTTCAGATCTGACTAAAAACTGAACGTAGTACCCATCAGATTTCTTGACTAACCTAACCCGTTTTATCTGATCTAATTGATAGAAGTTTAAATCCCACGTTCCTTTGAGCTTAAGCTTGCCAATCCCCTTTTTATCGGTGAATGTGATTTGCTTCCTAGTTTCAGAAAGTGACCAACCTGAAGTTTTGTACTCTACTGAACGGCAATTCTTTTTGAATTGAGGATAGCCTTTTTTACCCGGGATAGACTTTCTACAGTTATCGTAAAATCGAGCAATAGAACTATAAGCTCTTTCCACTGCAGATTGGCAAGCATGAGAGTTCAAGTCTTTAACAAAAGGATATTCTGCTCTTAATGCTGTATTGTGACGATACAGATCTTTCTGTCCTACACCTCGGTTATCCATCCAAAAACGAATACACTTGTTGCGAACAAATTGAGCCGTTTTAATCGCCTCATCTATAGCACTATATTGAGTTGTCCTTCCCTTAGCCTTGAACTCTAAAACTATCATTTGACGTGGACAAGCCCTACGTCAATCATGTTAACACAAAAAAGCCGCTCATGCGCGGACGGGGCTTGTACCATTAATTTCGGTCAAAATGCTAGTTTTTTCCAGCATTGCTTTCACCACTTGCTATTGAAGAAACGTGAACAAAAATGTACAATTTAGCGCTGCACGCCGTCGTGAAAATTTCTCTCCTGTCGTGCAGCATTTTTTCAAGGTGAGTGAGAAACTAGCTTTTGATGCTATATCGAACAAAAATTATTTTTAAGCTAATAAGTGTTGTCGAACTTGCGTCACCAATTCATTTGTCCAGTAATTGACAAGTTCAGCGGCTTCAGCTTCCACCATAACTCGAATGAGTGGCTCTGTACCAGAAGCGCGGACTAAAACTCTGCCAGAATCTCCCATTGCTGCTTCGGCGCGGGCGATCGCCACCTGCAAAGCCTCACATTCTTTCCATCCCAAACGCTTGGACTTGTCCTCAACTCGGACATTTTGCAACAGTTGCGGGTAGGTTTGAAAGCTTTGAGTCACCATTTCAGATAGGGAAACGCCAGCTTGTTTGACCAAGGCTGTTATGTGTAAGGCTGTCAGTAAACCATCTCCAGTCATGCCATAATGACGGCAGAGGATATGACCAGATTGTTCGCCTCCAAGCATTCCTCCAGTCCGCATCATTTCCGCCTGGACGTGCTGATCACCGACTGCTGTACGAGTAAATTGCCCCCCAATTTGCTTCCATGCTCTCTCAAAACCTAAGTTTGCCATAACAGTGGAAACAATCAGATCACTCGGGAGTTCTTGTTTTTGCTTTAGCTGTTGTCCCCACAGATAGAGGATGTAATCACCATTAACTTGTCTTCCGGTGTTATCTACAGCCAAAACGCGATCTGCATCGCCATCAAAGGCAAAACCCAAATCAGCATTGTGTTCTTGGACTGCTGCTTGGAGAATTCCTAGGTGAGTGGAACCGCAGTTGACGTTGATGCGATCGCCATCTGGTTTATTATGCAAGCAGATGAGTTGAGCTCCCATCTCCTTGAATACGGATGGCGCTAAACCAACAACGGCTCCCCATGCCAAATCTAAAACAATTTTCATGCCCTGAAAATTGACAGCACCATGCAGAGGTTTTTTCAACGCCTCAACATAGTTCCCCACTAAATCCAAGCGCGAGTAATACCGTCCGCACTGGTTACAATTCGCAGAAGCAACACCTCTCAACCCTGCTTCTATTTCCGTTTGCAACCTTTGGGATAGCTTCATCCCATCTGCACCAAAAATTTTAATGCCATTGTCTTCTGGTGGGTTGTGGCTTGCAGAAATCATGACTCCACCTATTGCATCGGTGACGTTGGTGAGATACGCAACGCAAGGAGTTGGACATAGCCCCAAATGCCAAACTTCTAATCCTGCTGCTGTTAACCCTGCACTCAAGGACATCGCCAGCATATCGCTAGAGTTTCTAGAGTCCTGTCCTAGGATCACTGGTCCTGGGTTTAATGCGTGACTACGCAAAACAGTACCTGCCCAAAAGCCAATTTGCAATGCCAAGGGTGCAGTGAGCAATTCTCCCACTCGTCCCCGGATACCGTCTGTACCAAATAAGGGTGTTGCCAGAACTGATGTTAAATTAAGCCCTAAACTGCTCTCATTCACTTCCTTTTTCAATTCATCAATTTTGGAAGTTGAGCTTCCTAATATACCGTTTTGAGTTTGAGTTATGTATGAAACCATAAATAAAAAAACTCCACACAGTCACACTGGAGAATAACACTATAAATTCTATTCAACAATTCCTGCTGGATACCTTTTAATCGGGATACTTTATTATTTCTTGTTTTTACATTGTTTCATTTTTTGTCAAAATCCTTGTCAGTATTTTTAAGTATTTTCTTGTACTTATAAAGATTTTGTAAACTAAAGATTTTTACTGTGATGAAATAAAAACTTACTCTCAAGATTTATCACAAGAGCACGGGAGCATTTCAAAAACCTGGTTTTTGCTGGAAAGAACGAGTTTTCGTGAGCGAAACTCAAACAAACCAGGCTTTTTACCCGAATGCGTGACTCATGTACCGGCTCTGTGGGAACTCAGAAATATGTTTGATCCATCTAAACTTAAAAAATTTTAATATAAATTCTCATCAAATAGTTCTACTGTAACGTTTTAGTGGCTTTTGTAGCCGTTCGTCAATTAGACTTCAGCAGTTGACATTTTAAAGTTGAGCAAATTTAGCATGAGCAGCAATTTAGCAACAAAATTACGTGTCGGGACGAAAAAAGCCCACACCATGGCAGAAAACGTTGGTTTTGTCAAATGTTTTTTAAAAGGAGTCGTAGAAAAAAACTCCTATCGGAAGCTAGTCGCTAACTTCTACTTCATCTACTCAGCAATGGAAGAGGAGATGGAGAAGCACGCCAATCATCCGATTGTTTCAAAAATTAATTTTCCTCAACTTCACCGTAAGCATACTTTAGAGCAAGACCTTACCTACTACTATGGGGTAAACTGGCGCGAGCAAATCCAACTATCTGCAGCGGGTAAAGCTTATGTGCAGCGCATCCGGGAAATCTCTGAAAAAGAACCAGAACTGTTAGTTGCCCACTCCTACACGCGATATCTTGGAGACTTGTCTGGTGGACAAATTCTCAAAGGCATTGCTCAAACTGCGATGAACCTTTCTGATGGGCAAGGAACTGCCTTCTATGAGTTTGATGACATTCCTGATGAGAAGGGTTTCAAAGCAAAATACCGTCAAGTTTTGGATGAACTACCAATAGATGATGCGACAGGCGATTGCATTGTCGATGAAGCAAACGCCGCCTTTGGCATGAACATGAAGATGTTCCAAGAGTTGGAAGGCAATCTCATTAAAGCGATTGGGCTAATGCTTTACAACAGCATCACACGTCGTCGTACACGTGGTAGTACCGAACTCGCAACTGCTGAGTAAATACAATTAGAATAATCTTTTCATCAATTGCTAGGGGCGGCGTCCCTGGGATGACTCTTGTAGAAAGGGAAATCGCGGGGAAGTTGTCCCTAGTTGCGTCTTGAGTAATTCACGCATTCGCAATCCGGAGAAATTCAAAAATAAGAAACAAGCGTGCTGGTAAGCACTGTACCTAATACCTGTACGCACTTCTTTCGGCGTGATAGCTTAGCTTGATTGTAGAGTTGGGGTACTTCCAGCAGCTTAAGATAAAATCGCAATGGTGCTCTCTAATCTATCCCCAACTTGATGAAAGCTGATCGCAAACCAACCCCTAAAATGACTTTACCTAAGTTTGCTCGCCCTGAACTACTCGCCCCTGCAGGTCACTGGGACTGTGCAAAAGCTGCTGTCGAAAATGGGGCAGATGCTATCTATTTTGGGTTGGATCGGTTTAATGCACGAATGCGGGCGCAAAACTTTACAGAGGCAGATTTACCCAAGTTGATAGAATTTCTGCATCGTCGAGGGGTAAAAGGATATGTCACTCTAAATACACTAATCTTTCCGCAAGAACTAAGAGAAGCAGAGCAATATCTTCGTACGATTATTACTGCAGGCGTGGATGCAGTTATTGTCCAAGATATCGGAATTTGTCGTCTTATTCGTCACTTCTCTCCAGATTTTCCCATCCATGCTTCCACGCAAATGACTATCACTAGTGCAGCAGGGGTGGAATTTGCGAAACTCTTGGGATGTCAGTTAGTAGTACTTGCTCGTGAATGCTCCTTAAAAGAAATTGAGAAAATCCAGCGTCAAATAGCACAACAAGAAACCTCACTTCCTCTGGAAGTCTTTGTTCATGGTGCCCTGTGTGTCGCATATTCCGGTCAGTGTTTGACGAGTGAGGCCTTAGGAGGACGTTCTGCAAACCGTGGCGAATGTGCCCAAGCTTGCCGAATGCCCTATGAGTTGGTTTCTGATGGTAAAATAGTAGACTTGGAAAATCGTAAATATTTACTCAGCCCTCAAGACTTGGCTGGGTTAGAGGTGTTGCCAGAATTGGTGAAAGCAGGGGTGAGTTGTCTCAAGATTGAAGGTCGCTTGAAAACGCCAGAGTATGTCGCGAATGTGACCCGCGTTTACCGAGAAGCCTTGGATCGAGTCATGGCAGATTTGGATGGAGGGGACAAGAAGACAACAAAACAAGAAGACAAGGAGAAATTCTCCACATCTTTTCAAGAACACTACAACTTGGAAATGGCGTTTTCTCGCGGACTGTATACAGGTTGGTTTCGCGGTGTTAACAATCAGGAACTGGTTCATGCTCACTTTGGTAAAAAACGCGGAGTGTATTTGGGCGAAGTCACCCGCATCAGCAATGAAAAAGTAACAGTACGGTTACAAGCCCCGGTGAAAGCAGGTGATGGTGTTGTTTTTGACTGCCGTCACCCACAAGCGCAAGAAGAAGGCGGTCGAGTTTATGCGGTGGAACACAAAGGAAAGGAAGCTGTGCTGACGTTTGGTCGCCGTGACCTCAACTTGCGACGCATACACGCGGGAGATAAGATTTGGAAAACCAGCGACCCAGAACTTGAGAAACAACTACGTCAGAGTTTTGCTGGAGAGAACCCACAATTTCAGCGTCCAATTCACATAGAGGTGTATGGAGAAGTTGGTCAATATTTAAGGGCGATCGCCCGCGACGAACTAGGTCACATTGTCCAGGTAGAGTCTACAATCCCCCTTCAAGAGGCGCACACTAAACCCCTCACCAAAGAACGTTTACAAGAACAGTTCGGTCGTCTTGGCAACACACCCTTTTGTTTGGGAACCTTGACAAATCACCTCAATGGTGCATTCATGCTACCCGTCAGCGAATTGAACCGTCTACGACGGGAGATTGTAGTGCAGTTGGAAGAGTTGCGTTCTCAACCCAAACGCTGGCAACTCCATCCTCAAGCCTCCCTCTCAGATTTACTTCCTCCTCCCTCCCTCCCTCTCTCGCTCGCTCCCTCCCTCTCTCGCTCGCTCGCTCCCTCCCTAATTGTGTTAGTGCGAAACTTAAAGCAACTACAAGCTTCACTGGAAGCGGGAATCAAAACACTCTACTGTGAATTTGAAGATCCCCGCGCTTATCAGCAAGCAGTGCAGATGGTACGCCAGGCAAGCAGAGGAAATACTCAGCACTCCATCTGGGTTGCACCTCCAAGAATCACCAAACCTGGAGAAAACTGGATTTTGCAACAGGTGCGTTCTTCTGAGGCGGATGGCTATTTGATACGGAACTATGACCAACTCCAGTTTTTTGCCAATGACCGTTGTGTAGGAGATTTCTCTCTCAACGTTGCTAATCCCTTAACAGCGGATTACTTTCAGCATCAATTTGGTTTAGAACGAGTAACAGCGTCTTACGATTTGAACGTCACTCAGTTGGAAGACTTGCTGACAAGTTGTCCACCCCAATGGTTTGAGGTGACGATTCATCAACATATGCCCATGTTCCACATGGAGCATTGTGTTTTTTGTGCCTTTCTCTCTCAGGGAACTGACTACACCAACTGCGGACGCCCTTGTGAGAAGCATGAAGTGAAATTGCGGGACAGGGTGGGGACAGAACACATTTTGCAAGCTGATGCCGGTTGTCGAAATACAGTGTTTAATGGCACTGCTCAAACGGGAGCCGAATACGTACAGCACCTGATAGAGTTTGGTGTACAGCATTTTCGTATTGAGTTTGTTAATGAAATACCAGAAAAAGTGACACAAACGATACATTATTATCAGCGACTGCTACAGGGGGAAATGACTGGCTCTCAACTGTGGCGGGAGTTGAAGCTACAAAATCAGCTTGGTGTGACTCGTGGTCCAATGGGAGTGAATCCAAGTCGGTGACATACTCCTACACTGACTCTTCGAGTACAGTGTAGGCTTCCAAGACAATCCGGCTATCGCTTAGGAGGCTCTTGGCTTTAGAAAGAACGGAATGCCCTACCGCTCTCTCTTACAAAGCTTGGATCGGAGGAAGCCTCCGCTCCAACTTTGCGCTATTTTTGATGTTTATCGCTGCATTATGGTCACGGTCTAGCGAACAACCACATTGGCAAGAATGCCATCTTTCATGCAGTTTTTTTGGAACTTTAATACCACAACTAGAGCAATCTTGCGATGTGTTTTTAGGATTTACAGCTACAATTAGCAAACCAGCATTTTCGCAAAGTCTGCCGGGGAGAGTACTCTCTCCGGCGAGCTTTGCGGCTTTGTTTGATAGTATTGATAAGAAGCTTGACCATCCAGCGTCATGTACAGATTTAGCTAGTTTGGACTTTGAAAGCCCTTTAACGTTGAGGTCTTCATGAACTACAACATCATGTTTTGACAGCAATTGTTTTGCTGTTTTGAAGTGAAAATTCTTACGTTTATCCGCAACTTTTTTGTGCTGCTTACCCAGTTGTTTAATGGCTTTCTGCCTACGTTTACTCCCTTTCTTTCTTCGAGAAACACGTTTTTGAATAACACGTAATCGCTTCTGAGATTTGCGGTAGTGTTGAGGAATAGCAACTGTTTCACCCTCGGAAGTTGTTAGAAATTCCTTTAAACCAAGGTCAATACCTGTTATCAAATCAGGATTAATGTCTGGTTTTACTGTTGGAACAGTTAGGTCTTCTAGACTCAGAGTTACATAGTAACCATCAGCTTTTTTCGTGATAGAAGCAGTTTTTACCTTGAATCCATCTGGTATTGGGCGATGAAAGATAACTTTGATTTTCCCTAGTTTTGGGAGATTTATCAAATTACCTTGAATACAATCATCCTTTATCTGTGGATAGGTAAAAGTCCGGTAACGGTCACGAGACTTAAACCGAGGTCTACCACTTCTCTTTCCATTACTATCTCCACTTAGAAAACGGTCAAATGTTATTTTTACTCGCTTGACCACATCTTGTAATACTTGTGAATGAATTTCACCGTAATGAGGATGAGTCTTTTTAAGGCTGGGTAACGTTTTCTTTTGAGAGTAATAATCTGGGTTCTCTCGTAATTCACCGAAGTGACAAACAAGTGGGCAAGCGTTGATTGGACAACGATTTTGCTCATACCAATGGAACCTATCCGCCAACAAATAGTTATATTGCGCTGCAAGCATTGATAGCCATCTATCTATTTCAACAGCTTGTTGTTTTGTTGGACGTAGTTTGTACTGGTATGAAGTTCTCACTTGTTTCTCACCTCCTTTGTTATAAACATGATAGCATAAACGCAAATACGTTGTGTAGGCAGCCATGAAAAATAAAGCATTGAATTTAAGAATCTCCGAACGCAGATTAAACAAGTTGCGCTGGTATTCAGCTTGGAAAGATAAGACTATGACTCAAATACTTGAAGACTTCATTGATTCGTTACCAACTCCAGAGATAGGGAATCAAGTCGCTGTCTCCACTCCCGCGTTAACTGACAGTCAACATAGGTCGGGAGATGCGACTTGATTCCCCGCCTTATATCCCGACACCAAGCTGAGTACAGCTATGGTGCGGGGCTTACGGCGAACAAGCTAAACACCACGTTTCTCAATAATCTCTTGGTAAATCTGTGCTGAATGAGTAGGTTGGCGCTGCAGGTCTGGGTCAGTATCTAGGTCAATGTGATACAATCCAAAATCACTGTGGTGGTCAAACTTCAGACCCCACTCACGGTTAGAGGTCATGCTCCAACACATGTAACCTTTCACATTCACACCTTCGTGACAAGCGCGTTGCACTTCACGCATATGCTGGCGGATGTAGTCTTCTCGCTTGACTGTACTATCTGCCACATCAACGCAGCCATTCTCGACAATCAAAATCTCTTTGCCAGGGAACAGCTTGGCGTGAAACTTAAGCATGTCGTATAAGACACCAGACCAGACTGGCGCATTAGCATAGCGCCCAACGGCTGCATCCATTAATTGCTTGATGCGGTTGATGCGCAAATTGCTGATGCCCCAGTAGTAGTCAAATCCGACAAAATCCTGTTGACCGACGCACTCTTGAGGACAGAGAAATGTTGGCAATTTCCCAGCCATGCCAAGATGCCACCAGTTACTCGTCAGCGACGTTGAGAGAATGCTAAAAATCTTCTGGATGGGGTCAAAGATTCTCAGCATAGAGTGCAGCAAGGGCAGACGTTCTTCACTTTTAACGGGACGAAACATGACTTTGTTTGGATCGCCAAAAATTTGTTGTGCTACAGCACGAGCCAGATCAATTTCTAAGCCGCTGTATTTCCCAGCCTCAGGATCGCGGTAACCAAAGCCAGGAACATTATCTTTGACAGCAACAATCAAGTAACCCCGCTTTTGAATGCGACTGAGTAGGCGTTTGGGCAAGGGTTGGTCAGGTATAATTGGGCGTCCAACGTCTCGACCAGTAATGTCACCTAAGGTGGAGCGCCTACCTAAGCGTGGGGGTTCTGGTGGCACGGGTTGACTGGGGAAGTAGCGAGAGAAGCTGTCTGCCCAAGCTCCAGATTCCTTGAATTGTCTGACTGCTATGTCTACTTGGTTGAGCAATTCGCGATCGCCCTTAACAACAGCTACAGCATAAGGCTCTTGAGAAAGCTTATCATTCAGCAAGCGATACTGTCCTGGATATTGCTGTATTAGTCCTAACAGAATCGTGTCATCAGACAGGATCGCGCTCACCTGTTCGTTGTCCAGGGCTCTGAGTGCTTCTGGATAATTCGGCAAGACTTTAACACCACTGACCGAGGGAAGCAGTTGCTCCACCATCATTTCAGCAGTCGTACTTTTAACCACTGCCACCGTTTGACCAGTCAAATCTTGAGGGTGTTGAATTGAACTTTCAGACTTCACAAGCAGGGTTTGTTCTGCTATGTAATAAGCCTCCGAGAACGCCACTTCCTCTTGTCGTTCCTCGGTTACAGTCAAGGTAGCAATAAGCATGTCTACCTGCCCTTTGTCAAGCATTGCACGCTCTGTAAAGCGTTTGCCTTGAGCAACTAAGTCTTCTTTACTGCGCAGACGCGTCACATTGAAATCTACAATTCTTTGCAACCACAGGGGTAAACCTAGAAGCATGGGGTTTGCTCCTACCTGTGCATTTGGATTGAACTGCTTGATGATAGTTCTGGCTTTGGTGTGTGCCACAAACAAATTTCGCATCAAATCACCTACAGCATTCATCTGCTGTCCCATCGATGCACCTCTTGGCAAACCGGGGGGCATAAAGTATGCTCTTTCCCACCAAGGTTTCACGTAGCCGTAGATCAGCTGACTTGGTTCATTAAAAGTAATCCAGTAGCGCACTAAATTGCCAAAACGCTTAGCAACTTCAGTTGCGTAACTAGCGTACATTGTCGGAAAATTCTCAGCAATCAGACCGCCTCGTCCTTCCACATGCAGAGGATGAGTGAAGTGGTGCAGCGTCAAAATTGGTTCCATGCCATGTGACCGGATAGTTGAAATGAGTTCCCGGTAGTGGTCAAAGGCTTCTTCATTGAACTCTCCAGGTTGCGGTTCTATCCGCGACCAAGCCAGAGAAAAACGGAATGCTTTACAACCAAGAGACTTTGCAAGGGCAATATCTTCGGCGTAGCGGTTCCAAAAATCAGTTGCACGACCGCGTGCTGTGAGACCACGGCGTTCCTCCCATTCATCTCGAATGTCTCGATAGCGTGGGTCGTAGGCTTCAACTTGGTGGTCGGCGGTGGCAACACCGAACAGAAATGATTTGCTTAAGGGTGAGAAGTTCGACATGAGGTAACTCCTTTTGAGATGATACTTAAAGTGCAAATATAGTTAAACTGATACAATAGTGCGCTCCGCTAAGCGCTGAGCTGCACCGTGGTCGTGACTAGGAAGATAGACTGTGGGAAATTCTTGCACGTACTGCAAAATACGCTTTAGGGTTTCTCGAGATGTTTCCTCATCTTGAGCAACGCCGTCAACAATCTGATCCAACAACAGTTGCAGAGTGTAAGAGGCATCACCGGCAAAAAAGAAAGATAGCCCATCAGTTTGCACCAACACTGATAAATGCCCTCCAGTATGACCTTCTGTAGGAATTAAGAAGACATCTCCAGCCTTTGTCAGCGTGAAACTCTCTGGGAAAGGTCCTATTGGCTTTGGTTCATAATCAATCAAGCGAGGGGATAGCCACTCTGGCAAACGGTGGGTCAAATAACCTCTTAGCTGTCCGCGCCAACCATCAGTCAGCTCGATCTCTCTACGAGAGAGAATAATTTCTGCGTTGGGAAAATGGTGCAGACCACCAATATGATCTGTGTGCAGATGGGTCAGGATGACCTTGCGTACATCGTTGGGTTCGATCCCCAAGGCTCGCAACCGAAAACCAACCTCATCTTCAGGTTGTACACATGGTTTTATGCTCATTTGAAAATAGGGGTTCCACCAAGGAAAGTAGCCTGGTTCCATGGCGCGTGCAGTTTCCCCCGTATCGACTAAGATAATCCCTTCTGGATGCTCAATCGCCCAGCTATAAATAGGTAAAGGCTCAGTCCAAGTCCGGTCAAGAATCGTATTGACCAGACGCATTGTTCCACGACCTTTGCCGTGGCACTGACAGTTTTTGATTGTTACAAGTCCGCTTTGAACAGCATGAATACGCATTGTTACTTTACACTTTGGTGGTTAAAGTCATTAGGTTTTCTGGCGGGATCAGATTTTCTTTAGCAACAGTCTCTGATCTATCGCGCCTATTTCAGTATTTTTCACTCTGCTAGCGTAAGCTTTTGCAACACAAGCACAGATCAGACGGTCGGCGGATACATCTGTTGCATTTATCCTACTGACCTAGATACTTTGCGTTGTAGAGATGAACCAGCCGTTCAGGCGTATCCCATCCTGGGCAAGAAATTTTATAGCTCAACCCCAGCTCTTGCTTGAGGTTAGTCCACAGCCCTGGCCGCTTCGGCGCAATTACTAGCCGCACCGAATTCGCTACTACTAAAAGGTATAGCAGCAAGACGATGGCGCTCAGCCAGATAAACATATTCACGATATTCACAGCACTACTCCTTTAAATAATCGCCCGCTTGGAATGTTCAGGTTGAATAAATATCAAACCGTACCTTCAACCCATCACGCGGGGTTGGAAACAAGTCCCGGTTCAATTCCAGATTCTGCGGCAGCAGTTCCCAGGTATAGCGACGCAGCAAATGCACCGCCATTACCTTGAGCAGCACAGTAATCATGTCTTCGCCAGCGCAGCGATGACCGTCTTTTGGTCCTGCGCCTTGCGGTACATAGCTGTTTTCCGGTAGCGCTGTCAAGTTTTGCGGAGCAAAGCGACAAGGCTTGAAACGTTCCGGTTCGGGAAAGATTTGGGAAATATGCATGGTGGTATGGATTCCGGCGACTGCGCCCCAACCTTTCGGAATGCGGAAGTTTTGAAACTCGCAGTCTTTCTTGACTGTGGCGAAAAAAGTGGCAGCGTTGATGGGATAAAAGCGGCGGAGTTCATAAGTGATTTGCTCCAGATATACCAGCTGCTGCAACCGCGCCATATTCAGAGAGCCATCGGGAACGTGTTGGCGGACTTCTTCCCTGGCGCGTGCCATAATCTCCGGATGTTGAGCCAGGGTTAGGGAGAGCAAGGTGAGCACGACATAAAAACCTGAATAAGCCGCAAATAAGAGGTGCATGACCTCGCCGCCTAGCTGTTCGTCGGTGAGGGTGGTACCATCCTCACCATGCGCTGTTAACAGTACTCCCAGTATATCTTGCTGAGGTTGCTGACGGTGGTGACGGATCGCCTGGGCGACGTAATCGAGCAACCAGTCACGGCTTTGCAGCGCCCGTCCGTAGGCATTCCAACGCAGGTTAATTGGTACTGTGGAGAAACCTTTGATAAAAGTGTCCATGATTTCTCCCACGGCTTCACTTGGCGTATCAGGGGATGCACCGGCAAACAGAGCATTACTCAGAGAAGCCCCCAGCTTCCGGTATTCAGGTAACCAGGCAAAGCTGCCGAGCTGTTCCCAGCGCTCAAGGTAGTAAGTGGCAGTCTGCTCTATGAGGGGTATGTATTTGTCGAAAGCCTGCGGAGTAAAAGCCTGGAGAATCAGGCGTTTCCGGCGGCGATGTTCGTCACCGTCCAACAAGGGCAGGGAATCCCAGTCGAACAGTTCCTGTATCGGGTGAGGATTGGCATCCTTACGAGTGAAATATTCCTGATTAAGAAAGAAGGTAAAAGCTTGCGGACCGATAAAGGCGATGACGGGTTTGCCGAACAGGTGGGTTTTAAAGACTGGACCGTACTTTTGAAAGCGCTGCCGGTAAAAGCTATGGATATCCCAGGCCAGAGCAATAGTCTCCCCAATCAGGGGTAGACCCAAGGAACCGGGCGGCAGGGGCTTATTGTCGGTGTTTTCTTCTCTATCTTTACCATTAAGGGTCTTTTTAACTCGAACGAGTAAGCTGATCACAACAGCGACCGCCAATATGATTCCCAAAGCGCGGGTAAATCCCTGTTGCAGAATCAGAGTGGCTACCAGGAAGCTCAACTCAATGTAAATATGCGCTCCGATTCTTTGGATTTTAATCCAGGTTGCTTGAGAAGCACTAAACCATCCTAAACCTACATCCAATCCCCACCATAATATTAGAATTAAATTGCTCGTAGCAATCATAGCTTCAAAAGCTGCAAAAGTCTCTTTGAGACTGCCATCTATGACAAACAGATCGTAGAATGAATGAACTAAATAAGCCAAAAAGCTAAACGTCCATAATAGTAGCCAATACTTGTACGTTTTTTCTGACTCTCCAGGCAATATATACAAACAAATTGCTGGAATCAATAGCACAATACTAGCCCAAAATGAGTAAAGAGAACGGTAGAAGTTCAAGTTTTGGGAAAGTTCGGGTGCTAATAAAACTGCAATAATTAGAATTCCAAAAACAACGTAAGTATTGGCAAATTCATCAATGGAAATATTTTTTCTTGCTTTAGTAATTGCCATTTGTTCATCCCTGAAGTTTTTGAAGTCTGTTGGAAGTAAATAGGTGAATGATGTTGATTGCTAATAGCCACTGGCTAATTTTTATTTGTTAGAACTGACAAATCGACCACTTTTTTTACGAAAAACATTGGTTTTCTCTGTGAGTTTCTAGGCATAAACCCCGCTTCTTTCATGCCTGTACGTAAGTCCTGTTGTTCATTGTCTTTCTGCCATTAGCTATTAGCCTGAGCTACCCAAAAATCTTAAAGTGTCTTTAGATACTCCAATAAATCTTCTAGAGCGGCCTTGTCCCAACCAGTTCCCCGATAAGGCCAAGGATAGTCATGCCCTTTGTTAGAGTTGCCCTTAGCATCGGTATCGAATGTAAAGTAGTGTTTCTCATCTGGTTCAGTGGGTGAAGCCAAACCGACATCAACCGAGTCGTAAAGGTTTTCTCCCCGATAAAAAATCTCTCGACGAGGTTTGAGATTAATTAACTCTGCCAATGTCAGGACACTACCATTGTGCAAGTATGGAGTGCGGGCAAAAACTGATTCCAGGGGAGCATTTATGTAACCTTTGGTGTCTCCTAGAGGTCCCGGTCTGATGTTTTCTCGCTTAGGCTTTAAGGGGTTAGTATCAGAAAAGTAAACCTCAACAGCATCGGGCAGCTCCTTATAATAACGATAGTTAAGTCGTTGTGAATCGGTTTTAATTTCCTCGATCGGCGTAATCAGACCTTGAAGTTCTCCTTTCACCCAATTGCCATCTTCAAGATTGCGATACCCGTGACAAGTGCTGCAATGCTGCATAAAGACAGCACGACCGCGTTCTACCTTCTGTGCATCAAGCTGGATGCCTTGGTTTTTGAATACCTCTGTATATTTGGGTCCCTGTAAGTTCACCGTATATTCATTGGCTTGGACAACATTGTGAGAAATTTCTGGCACTACTAAGTTATTAGGGGTGGCTCCTGCTGCCACGGCAGCAAGCACGCTGCGACTGAGACTATCTCTGATGCTACCGTCATACTGCGCCCACTGACGATTTTTCTGCTCGTACAAGGACGGGAGTTTGGAAAAAGACCTGTCCGACGCGGCGGGGCGATCCATAACAAAATGTACCAATTCTTTGAAAGGTTGGGTGCGGGCAGGACCATTGGGTTCAAACTCAGAGTTTCTCAGGTCTTTGCCACTATAAGGAGCATCCCATTTAGGCAGTGAAGCCTGTATTAACGGCCTAGCATTCAACAACCAAAAACCAATCATAGTCTTCTCAATAACTCCTAAAGGTTTTTGGTACTTAGTTTCATAAGCCTGCACAATGTTGTCTAGGGTGAGACGCTTTTCATCAAGAAGGGACGTTTTAACAGCGTCGAGCCATGCAAACAAGTCTAGAGAGGTACTTCCCATTCCAGTGACTACGACGCCCTCATCTCCCTCAAACCTTCTGATCTTGGATGTGTGACACAACGCACAGCTAAAGCCTACGAATTTCACAGGGGAGGACCCTCCAGATTGAGGACGATAGTTAGAAAGGCTAAAACCCACTGGTAGTCCTTCGTTCTCGTCCGGCTTGCCCCTGACAAATCCGAACTGCTGAATCCAATCTCCTGCGTCTTTGCCTGCTGGTTGAAATTGATCGCGAAACAGATCGGGAAGAACTTGAAAAACTGGCAAGGGCATTAACTCAGTGCCGATACTCCCGTGTAAAAATGCCTCTTTTGGGGATCTAAATTCTGGTTTGACCCAAGTTAATTCAAAGAACAAAAATCCAAAGGTCAGCACCAGTAACAGAGAAATGAGGGATATAGCAGAAATACGGATGATTTTTAGCATAGTTGACCCTAATAAAAGCGTGAGGACAGTCACTTAATGTGGTATTTGATACCAAGTTGCAGTCAAACAGCCAACTTGTCATACTGTAGACGCTTTGCGGTGAGCCAGTCCGGTGGTAGTCGCCGAGGTCTTGGTGGTTTCCCCAAGGAGGAACTGCGGTGCAAAGTCCCAAATCCGACGGTTAGTGCTTACCCCAAAGCTCCGAATGTTGAGCTTGACGATCGAACAGAGCCGGATCGTAGAATTTCTGGTAGTACTCCAACTCTAAGTGGGAAAACTGGAGCCAGATGCCAGGAACATGGAAGGCATCAATGTGTGCTGGAAAGCGACCATAGGTTTCGTAGATATAGTTGCAGATATCTTTGGTGTACTGAATCGTTTCCTTGGAGTGGGGTTCGGCGTGCCGTAGGAAACCTTCTGCACTTCCCATCGCTCTGTAAGAGCGAGCAAACACTTCCTTGTCTCCATAGGCTCCTTGGCTACCGTACTTGTCCTCAATGACCCGATCAACAGCCTCATCCATAGACTGAACATAGGGCGGACATAGCCCTTCTAGCAAGCCATCAATACCCACGGGGTTAGGTTGAGAAGCGGGTGGCGGTGACCAACGACTGTTCTTAGGAGTAGGTTTTTCCATACGGAAGCCTAGACCATACCACTCTTTGGCGGAATTGCGTTCTAGAATGTAGGGCTGGAAGACTGACCCATGCACCCAGCCACCCAAGCCCATTGCCTGACCGATGAGCATCAAATTCTGCAAGATAAAGAAGCACTCGTGTTCGGTACGCATCGTGTGGGCAAGCCCCAAGGGGACGGTGTTGTTAGGATTGACAAAACCACCTTGAATTCTCTCAATTCCGCCGATAGGTTGATAGGGAATCTTGGGAGTTAGTCCCAGGTGCATTCCTACCCAAGCTAACCAATCTGCCCAACTTCTGGGGCGAAACTTCTGCCAGTCATCCATAAACAGTGGTCGTTGACCGTCAGGTTCAGAAAGCAGAATCAGCAGAACATTAATGTATTGACGGGTACAATCGACCACTGGGAAAAAGATGGTTGTACCCGGAAGGTTAGAAATTTGCTTATTCCAGCCAAGGTAGTAGGGATAAATGCGCGGGAAATCCAAGCGGCGATCGCTGATTTGATGCTTGAGTGCAGCAGCAGCTTTCAGCCAGTGTTCTTCTGACCAATCCTCCCATTTGGGAGGTAAATTGCCGAGGGCTTCTAGCGCCTCGCGACCCTTGAGCCGCTTAATCAGCCAGATGCCTTCGTCGTCGATCATGAAAAAGGAGGTCGCTTGAGAATTGTCAGCGCTACTGCCTGATCGGGCAGGTATGTTGAGAAAGGGAGTTCCCAGTTCCTTACCGCCTTCAGGTTTATACAGAGGTCCATCGTGGGTTGTGATTCCAGTCATCCCCGTGGCGACAATCAAAATCGCCTGTTCCAGGGGACTGAGGGGGTCTGGCTCATTTTCGCTGCTATAGCTGAGTTCGCCTGCCGAAATCGAGGTACCACGGGCTAATCTGCGGGTCCGTCGCTCAACAATTGCTTCCATCAACGGGTAGCGAAATAGCTCTTTTAGACCAGGGTGTTGCTTCGCACTCGATGATAGTGGTTCACTGACTAGCTGATTAATCTCACTCATTTGAAGTTGCCTCAAGATTGGACTGAGAATTGGGTAGGACTAATGCACAACAGGCAAAGAAACCGGGTTTCACCGAAACAGACTCCAAACTGTAACAAGCGTTTTTCTCAAACAAATCCGGTTTCTGCATCAGTTAATTTTTCAAGACTGATTGAACTTGTCTAGTTCTGTCACGATGGTGGGAAAAACGTCCATTGCCGCGTTTTTGCCCATGAAACAGTCCATGTGCGCGTAATGAGGAATGACGTGGCGCACATACAAATCGCTGCCATTTTTCTCGCGCAACAACTTGTAAGTGATTTCCGAACCCTCAGGCAGGAAAAAGTCGTTTTCCGCACCGTGAATAAAAGCAATGGGAATGGCTAGGCGTTCCAGGTGAGGTAGGTAGACATCTTGACCATGCTTGTTAACAATGTGCCCTCGATTCAGGATGAGAGAGATATGTCTGAAGAAGGTCATATTACCTGGCCCAAACATCTCGTGGATGGCATTGTGGGTCGCTTCGTTCAGTTGCTCGTGCTTGTACACTTCTCCATACATGAAGAGAATGCGTCGGCAAACAGGACTATTGCAGCGCTCGTTGGTAGGATACAGCTTTAAAACCTTGTCATAAAGCCGATCCTGCCAATCGGCACCCTTATCAAAATCTGGGGTCAGGGTCTCTACCCCTAGCACCGTCAGAAATGAAGCTAGACGCAAACCCGCTTTGATCTCGCTTAAAGCTGGACCTCTAGGATGGGTGGTTAGTTGGGAGCAAACAGCCGAACGCACTCCTTTTAGACCCGCCAGTCCAGCCATTAGGAAGGACATGGAACCGACGCAGTGACCTACAACCTGAACTGTTTGAGCTCCAGTTAGGGCACGCACTTGGTCAATTGCTGCCGGCCAATCGTAAAGCGCTATTTCATCAGCCGAAAACTGGGTAGTGGCAGATGCTAGGTCGGCACTGGCACGATAATCAAATAGCCAAACATCATAGTTGTTAGCATACAAAAGTTCCGGGAGGTTTGTCTCCACGGTATCGATGGAAAATGCCAAGGTAGAAGTGCCAAAGCCCGGAGCTAGGATAACTGGTCCTTTTGTTCCGCCTTGATACCGGGTTAGTCGTAGTTGCACTCCGTCACTGGTCTTGAAGAAATGAACCTGGGGAGCTGCCATCCGCAGGGGTCGCTTTCGGCGGGGTGGAGCGTCTGCATTGAATACCTTCGAGGGGGCAAATATTCCACCGTAAGTGTTAAACAAGATTCCGGCAAAGAAACGTCCAAAGCGAGCAGTTTCTTTGAGCCGTTGCTCAACACTATCAGTATTGGTTATCCGCAATGTAGACATTTGACGCATGAAATCTGCTGGTTGAATCTTCAAAATTCCCCGACCCAAGACGGGACTGTCAATACTGTCGCCGTCATACACAGTGATGTACAGTGTGGTAGTATCTGCCCACAAGTCAATACCAGGGTCATCTCGTACGACTTTAAAGCCTTCAAGGTAATAAACTTTACCGTTCTCCGCAGTCATTTTCATCCGATAGACCATTCGCCGAGTATTGACCTGCTCTGGGTCGATGATAAACAGGTTGAATTCTCCATCGGAAACTGTTAATGCTTCAGGCGAAATAGCTGATGCAGCGACAGTACCAACTATTCTGGCTTTGTGGTTCTCATCGGTGAGCATTTTCTCCAAATCGTGGGAGATGACGGTAAGCGTGAATTCGAACTCTGAGCTATCCTGCTTCCCTTGGTGTGCTGCACGTTGATAGTCCTCTTTCACTT
This sequence comes from Brasilonema sp. UFV-L1, assembly GCF_012912105.1. GTDB lineage: Bacteria > Cyanobacteriota > Cyanobacteriia > Cyanobacteriales > Nostocaceae > Brasilonema. The sequence goes on along the minus strand of NZ_QMEA01000012.1, from coordinate 72,402 downwards.
GAGTGGAAAAGTAACCGCGCATTGTTTCAGTAAACTCAATCCCCGGTCGCAGTGGTAGCTGCGGTGTTACGGGAGTCGAGGGTAAATCGTAGTTAATGTGCCATCCGTGGTCTTTGGCAATCAAAGCGCAGCATCGTTCTGCTATTGCTGAAATGGTCAGCAGGGGATTAACGCCAAGAGAACGAGGAATGATTGAGCCATCGCAAACATAAAAACTGTCATGAACTGCTGTACCATGACTGCCAGAAAACACTTGTCCTTTATGGTTGACAACACCCCGTTCAGCGTCTTCTGCCATGGTGCATCCACCTAAAGGATGTACGGTAATCAAGTCTTTTTGGAACAGTTTGCTCCAAATGGGGTTGGGAATTTGGGTACCACCCAAAGGTATCGTAGCTTCCACTAGACGGTTATTCACGCGCTCAAAAATGGGTTGCTTGCCTACATAGTCCCAGTCGATACGCAGGCGATCATTCTCCAAGTACATCCGACCATTCGCATCGTCATGGGTCATAACCAAGTAGGTTTGAGTGTTCTTGACTGCTCCTTTGTATGGTCCAAACAGTAAACTTTCTAATTCGCGCTTTTGTTCTTTGACAAGGTCCGCAAAGCCGGTGTCTGTATCCTTACCTAACAGCTTGGCTGCTTTAGCAAAGGCTACAGAGAGTAAGGACGAGATTCCACCAGGAATAGAACCCTCCTCAATAACCATGCCGTTATCTAACTGCGGCTGTTCCCGCATATCAATAATTCCGGTGATGCAAGGTCCTACGGGTTTCATGTCCTTTGCGGGACGGCTACCAAAACCGATACCATTAATGGTTTGATCAGTGTTGTAACCAAATGCCAGCACATCACCGTTACCGGTAAGGTGATTTCCTAACTGCTCTGACACAGGTAAACCATGAGCGGCAGACCGCAGGAGAATTTCTGTAGAGCCAAGGGTACCTGCAGCCAAAATAACAATATCAGCGCTGACGAACAAAGTTGGAGCATTAAATTTCTCGCGTCCTGAGTCGAGCAATTGGTAGTGAACCAGCCAGCGAGCCTTCTGCGAAGGAGATGCGCTCACGTCCTGCCGTTCAATTCGCCGCACGGAAACTTGTGTATAAATTTCTGCGCCGTGGTTTTTGGCATCCGGCAGGTAATTCATCAAAACAGTGTTTTTTGCTTTGTGATTGCAGCCAGACACGCAATCACCACAGAGATTACATTTCTTTTGTTCTACACCCACATGATTGACTCCATCTTGGAAAGTGACATTAATGGGTGGTCGATAAAAATTTTCATTTAAGTATTTCGCGCTCTTTTCCAATGCTTGTAACTTTGGCAAGGGCGAAAAATCTTGGGGATACGGCGTGGGTTTGAGCATCTCCTCAGCACGACGGTACCCTTGTGCCAATAAGGTATCTACATCATCGCGTAACCCTTGAGGCCAGTGCGGATCAGCAAAGACGCGAGGTTCGGCTTGTAACGACACATTGGCGTTGACAAGCGATGTGCCACCTAACCCACACCCAACAAATACATTAATATCTTTATTAACGTGAAAATCATACAAGCCTGTACGTGAACCAATATGCTGCTGAGGTAAGTCTACCTGCATTTCGGAAACTGCTTCTACCTCGGTGTCTGGGTACTCTCCGGGTTGAAATTCTTTACCTCGCTCTAGCACACATACCTGCTGTCCGGCGCGTGCTAAGCGTGAAGCGGCGATCGCACCACCATATCCGGAGCCAATCACAACAACTGTATAGTGATTTTTTAAATTTTCAATCGGGCTTGATAAACGCGTCATTGTATTCATCCCTTGGGATACTAACAATTGCTTAATAGCCTTGTTCTCAAAGGACTATCAAACTCTAGTTTTTGATTGCTAAGACTTAAGCATTGACAAAAGTGCGAAAATGTGTTTTTCCTACATATTTCCGTAACAGAAGTTAAGCTTGGAGAACTTTCCTTCTGTATTCCTATATAAGTGTTAGCAAAAACAACTTATGCACTTTTGGGAGAGCAAGACTTGTTGCTTAAGGAATACAATTCCTACGTCAAAACCAAATTATCCCGATGAACCACGGTTTCCGCGTTAACATAACCTAAGATAGCGGGAATTTCACTGGAACGGCGTCCGCGAATCTTTTGTAGTTCAGTGCTGTTGTAGTTTACCAATCCTCTGGCAATTTCATGACCGTTTTGATCGCACAGCTGTACTGCTTCTTGAGTGTCAAATTCTCCTTCCACTGCGGTAATACCAGCAGCTAACAACGATTTGCCAGAACCAGAAATTGCTCGCACTGCTCCCTCATCCAAATAAAGTTTGCCTGCAGGAACCAAACCGTATGCTATCCAACGTTTACGAGCAGAAGTTGGTTCTGGTTGCGCCTCAAAGTGAGTGCCAATGGCTTCGCCTTGTAAAATTTTTTCTATATTATGGGGATATCGTCCTTCAGTAATGACGGTGCGAACACCAGCAGCAATCGCAATTCGTGCTGCAGAAATTTTGGTCACCATACCACCAGTACCCCATTGGGAACCTTGTGTACCTGTTTGTACCTGTAATTGTGCTAACTCTTTGATGTTGCTCACTAAAGCTATAGGTTGCGCATCAGGTACAGAACGGGGATCGGCTGAGTAAAGTCTATCAACATCGGTGAGCAAAAATAACCAATCTGCTTCTACTAAGCTAGCAACGAGGGCAGACAGGGTGTCATTGTCCCCAAATTTCAGTTCCTCAACTGCGACTGTATCATTTTCGTTGACCACTGGAATGACTCCTAGTTCGAGTAATTCCCTAAATGTGTTGTAAACGTTAAGGTAACGACTGCGCTGAACCAAGTCACTACGGGTGAGCAAAACTTGGGCAATTGGTTGTTGCAGTGTCGTAAATAAATCATCGTATACCCGTATTAACCTGCCTTGCCCGACTGCTGCAACTGCTTGTTTGAGGGCGATCGCCTTGGGGCGTTCTGTTAAACCTAGCCGTCCACAACCAACTCCTACAGCGCCAGAGGATACTAAAATGATTTTGTACCCCTGTCGTCTCAGATGTGAAAGAGTTTCTGCTAAAGTCGCAATTGTGGAAAGTGCCAGTTGTCCGGTTTCTGGTTGAGTCAGGCTGGACGTACCAATTTTGACGACAATTGTTTTAGTCATGAGTTCTTTTGTTAAACCCTTTTACTCATCCGCCTACGAGCTACAAATTCAATTATGTCCCTTGTGCGTACACGCAGGACATATTCTGGCTGCTGACACCTTCGTTTTTTCTTGGTGAATTCTTCTTTATATCAGTCAGAGATGGTTTCGTCGTTGCTAAAATGTGAAGCGCCAGACCCTCTATAATGTTGAGGCTGACGCTTCACTTTTTTATACTGACTTGTTATTGTTTGGAGTCTTTATTTTGGCTGACCCCTTTGTTATTTATACTTATTATGATTGCAGGTTTTTATTTGAAACAAAGTTTTTTTTATTTTTTCTTTAGATTTACTTTCCTGACTATTTATCAACTTTTGTAACTCTCTTTGTTTTAGGAGTAATCGAAGCACCGAGAATTTCAGAGATCCAAACTTCAAAGTTGCGTATCGGATGGGAACGCAGAGCAACATCTGGATGAATGATCGGTTCTACCAAAATCGTAAACATTCCTAAACGATTACCTGCTAAAACATCAGTAAATAACCGATCCCCCACCATCCCTACCTGGTGTACGGGTAAATTCATTGCTTTGAGTGCTTCTCGAATTTTACGTCCTGAAGGCTTGGCAGCACCCAGGAAGTAAGGTAGATTGAGCGATCGCGCAATTCCACCAATCCGGGTTTCACTCAGGTTATTACTCACTAACCACAACTTGACAAAAGGGCGCATTTGTTCTACCCACTGCTGCAATTCTACAGAGGCTGATGCGACTCTAATGGGTACTAATGTTTCATCTACATCCAACACTAGCCCCTCTAGCCCGTATTTTTGGATCATGTCTGGTGTGAGGTTCAACACTGAACCTTCTAAAATTAAGTTAGGCTCTAGGAGATTGTTGCAGCGCATAGTCATTAGTCATTAGTCATTACTCATTGGCTTCAAACAAAGAACACTCCCAGCCAAATGTTTTTTTGGGCGAGGGCGCAAAGCTGTGCGATTTTCTCAGAAATGGGCGAACGAATCAAACCAGTCTTTTCTAAACAAAGACTGATTTTCTGTAAACCCGTTCCTGGAGAGATTTGAATTTGCACCCATTTTTCCTTTGTTATCTGCTATTGCACCTGCTTTGAGCGCGAGGGCTGGGTGTGCTTATTCTACTTCACTACACCCAACGAGCGCCATGTGCAAAATCAAATGGTAAATGGTAGAAAAGCCAAAATGAATGAGTGCTTGTGTGAATTTTGCCAACAATTCATCCAAGTACAAGATGATCATAAAATTCCTAATTCAAAATTAGAATCTTTTATTTTTCTAATTTTTCATTTGGATTTTTTTTACTCGACTTCATTAAACAAATGTTCTTCCAACAGCGGTTGGACTTGGCGAAACTCTTCTGGGGAGAGCAATTCTGGTTTACCAGTTTTAGATATTCGTGCGAAAAACAGGAGTGGATCGAGGGGAGTGTAAATTGCATACTCCTGTTCGTCGTGGTAAAAGCTCGATAGCAATTGTAATTGCTCTGGCTCTAAATCTGCTCCTTCGTCTTCAATCTCTAGGGTAAAAAGTTCTGACTCTTCGACTGGTGGTAACTCACCTGCAACAGTCAGAGCATAAGCTGTATGCTTCAAAAGCAAATTTTGCTCAGAAAGAACAGCCTGGGCGATTGTAAAAATCTGGTCAATGATCGTTTCATCTTCTACCAAAATAGCTTCTTCTTCTTCTTCTTCACCTTGCCAAGCAAAAATCTCTATTGGTGAGTCAACAGGAAGCAGTAAAACATATTCTTGACCATCTACGGTGAGTGAATGTTCAATGTAACATTCGAGTGTTCTGCCTTTGTCATCAGTCAAAGTGATAGAACCAGTACGAGTCTGATCATTTTCTTCTGGGAAGTCTGAGGAAAACATAGCCGAGATATTGATTTTTTTACTAAAAACTACTAGCAATTGTCAGAATAGCAGTGATTGTTTCTTTTAACAGATATTATTAATCAAAATAAAAGCAAAACTGATTAATACATTTTAGAATATCATGTCAAAAGCTTGCATCAATCAGCCGAAACCAATGTGTCTTTTAAACGAGAGCGTCTTGTATCCAGCCATTGTTGTAAGATGAGAGATGCTGCTTTACGGTCAATTAAGGGTTTATGACGAGAGGGCGAGCGATTCTCTGCTATAAGCATCTGCTCTGCCTGAAATGAGGTTAATCGCTCATCAACGTATTCTAGAGGTAGTTTGAGAACCTTGGCAAGTTTTGTCGCAAATTTCTGCACTTGACGAGCCTGAAACCCTAAAGAACCATCCATAGAATAAGGTAACCCAATAATTAAAATTTGCACTTGCCGCTCATTGATCAGTTGTCGCATTTGCTCCACATCCCGCTCAAATGAGGTGCGCTCTATGGTCATGATACCAGTTGCTATCAAACCAGTGCGATCGCACCCTGCCACACCAATACGTTTGCGCCCAACGTCTAACCCTAAAGCAGAAATAAGCTTCTGCTGTTGCTTTTTCTCTGGATGAGGAGGTGGTGAGGAAGCGACAAATGGCAGAGAGGACAAAGCAAAAGGTTGTCCTTCTATCCCCTTGTCTGTTTCTTCGCTTGTTTGTTTGTCTGTTTGTCCTTGTTTAAAAACCACTACGAACTACTCCTGTTGTGCATCTGCCGACTCTTGCTGGCTAGATGCTTCCATGCTACAGTTATTGCGCAAAAATACAACAGTTTCTTTTGTCGTATTCGGTTGTGCTTTTCTGTCTGGTGACACTGGCTGTCCTGGTTGTACCCATGACATACCACCAGGAATGGGTTTACGTGCTGGTTGTAAACCTTGCAACATTTCTGGTAATTGAATTCCTTCTAGAGATACGAATTTTGATTCCCGCAGTTTATGCCACACTGAGCGAGACATCATTAAAGTGTGCTCTATACGAGCTGCACCCATTCTCTCCAAATACTCTTCTCTCTCTGGGTGATAGTCTGCTGAGATGAGTTGTAAAGCCTGTGGAGGAAAATCCTGTGCTATTCGAGCTAATTGAGATAGTAACTCTGGATACAACCAGGTATAAGCTGGGTTAACTGTCAAGGTTGCCACATGGGGCTGTTGACCTTTACGATCTAGTCGCACCTGAAAATAGCCGATCGCTGCTTTGCGTTGAGGTTCAAAAACGTAACCACTTACGACTTCTACTTTCGTCACCCACTGCTTGATTGCTTCTGTCAAAGTGCCAAACAGACTTGTTTTAAAGTCATCAGCGTTACGGTCAAACACTTGCCGTACCAATGGTGGCATTGATGCCGTATCAAGTTGATAAAGCAGCTGAGCATCAGCATTACTCACTGGTAACAGATTCGGTAAGTCTGGTTGTGATTTCGCCAATTCTTGAAGTAACTCTGGTTCTATTTCCCAGTATGTCATTTCTGCTAGGCGCTGAAACCCATTTTTGCGATAAAGCGCCAATGCATCTTTGTCGTTGACATCGACTTCTAAAAGCCAAGTCCGAGCTTCTAAAATTGATTCAAAGCAATAGCGTAAAAGCTGTGAGCCTATTCCTTGTTTCTCGATCCCACACTCTAGCATCACGCGGTCAACCCTCCAGGTGCTACGAGTGCGGTTGAAAGGTGATATTTGAATCATCCCCAAAAGGGTACGCCCTTGTTCTGCTACATATGCACAAAAACGATACCGTAATGGATTAGGAAACCAACTCACAAACTTGAGTAATCCATACCACCGGCGCAGCCATTGCATCTGCCGCGTTGCATCACAGGCTCCCTTGGGGGTTTGGGCTGCGAATGACTCTTGAGTTAGGCGCTCCAAGACGTCCAAGTCCCGATATTGGACTGGTCGGATAATAACGCTAAGATTTCGCTGAAGTAATGAAGTCATTTTCATTCGAGCCGCCATTCAGCTTGTAATAACTGGGTCAAAGGAACTGCTGCAATAATCTTAACGGCTTTGGGCGACTTTCTATTGAGTCAAAAGGGTGATTTTCGTAACTTGAAAATGAAAAGCCAGATTCTACGAGAACAGTATGAGCTTTCTCCTCACAAAATCTACTTCTATTTTACTCGATCTTAACATGAACTTAATATGACATCTGACTCGAACTAAATTGCTCTACGAGAAACTAACTTTTCAAAATGAGCTTGTGTTTGATGGAGTAACTGCTCCCTGCTGTCTTCCAAAGACTGCTTTAGGGGTGGAACCAGATTGCGAGCTTGCAGAGCCATGTGAAGCTGTAGATGAGCAACATATTCACTAAAATCATCACGTACTGTATTTGTGCTCATTAAGGAATTTGATTCCGTTACCACTGTGTTCTCCTTTAGTTTTTTCCGGTTGTCACTGCACATTACCAATAATTATCACGTTGTTTTGCTTATCTTCTTACTTCGCAATGAAGTTTAATGTATGGCAGAAAGAATGTTGCAAAATTTTAATTCCCACGGCTGTTAAACTATAGCAAGCGGATGTTTAACAGCCGTGGGATTCTTGAATTATAGGGGTTCTTGTGAACTTACCCTCCTGCTTTGCATCTTGGTTGTCTGCTCGACGGCTGGCTGCACACCCTGGATTTAGGACGGGATTTAGGACGACTTGAGCGGGCTGCGGCATCCCTATCAGTTGTGTCGCCGTAATTTTCAAATACATGAACACGTTCTGACAAATCCTTTTTGCCTGTTTGGGTTCCACAGCTCGGGCAAATCTGACTTATCTTTCTACTATCAACTTTTGTATTCGTTGGGATATTTCGCGATTGTCCGAACTTAACCTACCCAATCACAGTTCGTTTAACAAACCCAGACTTCAATGATTCTTTTTGTTCTTGCAGACCGCAACTTATGAGAAAATAGTATTAATAGATACACAATCTCAAACCACTGATCTCTTCAATACAAGCGGCAAAAGTTGAGTTTTTATAGTATAAACCATGTAGATTTAGGTAACTGTTGCTGATTTATTCTTATAGAAACAATGTCAATTAACCGCTTCTTCAACGAAACAGTAGAGCAACAGGTCAACCTAAGAACTGTGGGACGAGGTGTAAAGTTACAAGCCAGTTACGCAAAATTGGCTTTAAGCCAGAGGATAATTATGCCATTTCTTCTGGTGTTCTTCAGCATTATGGTGGTATTGGTGATTAGCTTTGCTTTTTGGTTTAGTGATCAAATGGAACAGCAAATAACATCATCTATGGAGACAACTGCTTCAATAGTTTTGCAAGAATTGTATAAAGAAAAACAGCAGTTAAGTTCTTGGGTACAGTTGATGGCAGATCGAGATGACGTGCGCCTCGCACTCAAGCAGGCAAATACTTTACCACTGCTGAAGTTGCTATTACCACAAAAAACAACTTTAGAACTTGATATACTCAAAATTGTTAATCAAAATGGCGGCGTTCTGCTGGATTTAGGACAGCCAGAATTAGAAAATTCAATTCTAGAAGATAAAAGAATCTTTTCTCAAGCACTGAGCGGTTTGTATCCTTCGGATGTCATTAACTTCTCTACGACAAAAGGACAAATGCAGTCAGTTCTTGTTGGACTAGCACCTGTTAAGTTCAAAGAAGAAGTGATTGGCGCAATTGAAATTGGTATTGTTATTAAACAAGAATTGTTTCAACACCTAGATACTACAAACAGCGAACATATTGTTGCATTCAACATAGACAAAACAGCAATATTAGATAACCAAGATTTAATATGTGTTTATGCTTCTACTTTACCAGAAGCTTGTGAAACTCATTGGGAATTACCCTTAGCTTTCCAAGCGCCACAACGTCTGATCATTGCGGGTGAAGATTACTTAGCTAAAAGAGTAACTCTTCCAGGCTTGAGCAATACTTTGTTTACTGTTGTAGTGTTGAAGTCACTTTTTGCTTTGAACAAAAAACTACAGTTTTTGTGGTTAGCACTATGGGGTTTTTTTGTATTAAAAGGTCTGCTGACAATTTTTATTGGTAGGAAGATAGCCCGAAAAATTTCTGACCCTGTATTAGCTTTAGCTCAAGTCGCGCAAAAAGTCACAATAGAATCAAATTTTGATTTGCAAATTCCTGTGAGTAGTTATGATGAAATGGGGATATTAGCAACTTCTCTCAACAGCCTCATTAGCAGAGTTGCAGAATATACCAAGCAATTAGAGTTAGCACGACAAACTTTAGAAAAACGAGTTCAAGAACGGACTCAGCAACTTCTGCAAAAAAATCAGGAATTGAATCAAGCTTATGAACAACTCAGCCAAGCACTAAACGAACTTCAGCAAACTCAAGCACAATTAATTCAGACTGAAAAAATGTCTTCGCTGGGTAATATGGTAGCAGGAGTCGCTCATGAAATAAATAATCCTATCAATTTTGTCTCTGGCAATATAACTTATGCTAAACAGTACACGGAAGAACTTTTGAAATTACTGTTTTTTTACCAAAACGAATATCCACAACCAAGTGCTGTTATTCAAAACCAACTCGGTGAAATGGATATTGATTTTATCCGTGAGGATTTACCCAAACTCATGTCTTCAATGCAAATGGGTGCTCAACGTATCCAAGATATTGTTTTATCATTAAGAAATTTCTCACGTCTTGATGAAGCTGAAATGAAAGCTGTAAATATCCATGAAGGAATTGACAGCACTTTATTAATCCTCAATCATCGCATTAAAGAGGGAATTCAAGTTATTAAAAAATATGGGAATTTACCCTTGGTTGAGTGCTATCCGGCACAACTCAATCAAGTATTTATGAATATACTGAGCAATGCAATAGATGCTTTAGAGGAGAAAATGGAAAAGAAGAAGTCAGCAATTGTAAAAGAAGGATTGCCGACTCCTACAATTATAATTCAAACTGAAATTAGGACTTTTGTTAGCTCTGAGAAAAACTCTATTCCATGTGTTTGCATCAACATTATTGATAATGGTTTGGGAATACAGTCAAAATTTAAAGATAAAATATTTGACCCTTTCTTCACGACAAAAGCTGTAGGTAAAGGGACTGGTTTAGGACTGTGGATTTGTTATCAAATTATTCAGAAGCATAAAGGCAAAATTGAAGTGAGTTCTAACCCAGTTCAAGGAACAACATTTCTCATCATTGTGCCGCTTTCACAATCAGGGATAGCTGGTTAATAAACTTGTAGTGCTATTTAATACCATTTCACTTTAACACGAAAGAACTCACGCCCGTCAGGAGTGTTCCCCCTGCTTATATCATGTCCGAATGAACACTTATAAGAAGGGATGACACACCGGACACACCGGACGCGGAGAGTTTTGAATTAATTTGTCATTAGGTGGACATGATATGACTCCAAAGCTGCAACCAGAATTGCTGCGTCACACTCTTGCGAAATATTAAGGAACATTGCATTTCTATCAAATCTCGCAGCGAGAGCGCGAAATTAGCCAAAAGAGCGTGATACCATTCTTTCGGTAAATGTCAAGATTGGGAGAAAACCTTTGACACTACGGGTTGCTGTTGTTGGGTCGGGCCCAGCAGGTTCATCAGCTGCAGAAACGCTTGCCAAAGCTGGAATCGAAACTTACCTCTTTGAACGCAAGCTAGACAATGCTAAGCCATGTGGCGGTGCAATTCCCCTGTGTATGGTGAGTGAATTTGACTTGCCGCCGGATATCATTGATCGTCAAGTGCGGAAGATGAAAATGATTTCGCCCTCTAATCGTGAGGTTGATATCAATCTAGTAAACGAAGCTGAATATATAGGAATGTGCCGCCGTGAGGTGCTGGATGGTTACCTGCGGAACCGTGCGGCAAAACTGGGGGCTAATTTAATCAATGCCACTGTTCATAAACTCAATTTTCCCACTAACAATACAGACCCCTACACCATTAATTACCTAGATCATACAGAAGGTGGTGCTCAGGGTATTGCGAAAACTCTAAAAGTTGATCTGATTATTGGGGCAGATGGCGCAAATTCCCGCATTGCCAAAGAAATGGATGCTGGAGATTATAATTATGCGATCGCCTTCCAAGAACGCATTCGCCTACCCCAAGATAAAATGGTCTACTACGAAGACCTCGCGGAAATGTATGTCGGTGACGATGTGTCCCCTGACTTCTACGCTTGGGTGTTCCCGAAATACGACCACGTCGCAGTCGGCACTGGTACAATGCACGTGAATAAAGCGAGCATTAAACAATTGCAAGCTGGCATTCGTGCCCGTGCAGCTCGTAAACTCATTGGTGGTCAAATTATCAAAGTAGAAGCACACCCCATCCCAGAACATCCTCGTCCCCGTCGCGTTGTCGGAAGAATCGCTTTGGTGGGTGATGCTGCTGGCTATGTGACGAAATCGTCTGGTGAAGGCATTTATTTTGCTGCGAAGTCCGGACGGATGTGTGCTGAAACAATCGTAGAAATGTCCAACGGTGGTAGCCGCATTCCTACAGAGGCTGATCTCAAAGTGTACTTGAAGCGCTGGGATCGGAAATACGGACTCACTTACAAGGTCTTAGACCTTCTGCAAACCGTATTTTATCGTTCTGATGCCACCCGTGAAGCTTTTGTAGAAATGTGTGGCGATCGCGATGTTCAAAGGCTCACTTTTGACAGCTATCTCTACAAGACAGTTGTACCAGCTAATCCCATCACTCAGATGAAAATTACTGCCAAGACGATTGGTAGCTTACTTCGCGGTAACGCCCTTGCTCCATAAAAGGAACACGCAAACCTGCTGAGTGACAAACAGACGGGCTTAAGTTCTCAAAAAACTCCGCTCTTCTGCGTCACTTTAACAATGAACAGTTACCTGTTATCTGTAAGTAGTTCTCATGTCATCCACAAATTTATATATTACATATAGTATTTGTACGGATTGACAATCAACGAAAAAGTCAGCAAATTGTTCATGAATTAATTCGTGGATAAATCAAAAAAATCTGATTAAATTGATAACAGATAACTGTTCACTTTCATCTGCAATGCACATAATATACGAATCTTTATTTTCTTTAAAAACAAACTAATATCTTTTAGATTATATCATTTATTTTTAATACTAATTATCTTGTGAAACCCTTAGAATAAGGTCGTTATACAAAATTTTCAAATAACTTTGGTTGAAGAAAATTTTGCAAAGTTTATACAAAGGTTTCATGAAAACTTGATGAATTTATTGGCAAATCTTTTATAGATTTACTAATGTGGACTGGGTACTTATTTGAGACTAACTCCTGGATAGGAGTGAAAGCCTAGCTATGAAACTAAGTTCAGTTTTTGCTACTGTTTTATCAACTTCTATTGTGACTTTTCTTACAGCACTGGGTTTTTCCAGTCAAGCTCAGGGTCTAACTTTTTTAGGCAATTCGAGTGGTATCTGGGGAACACCTGATCCAGGGAGCAATACCGAACCCGTTTTTTCTGGGGTGGAAACGAACAAATTTACTTGGGGACGTTCTCGTCCAGATGATCGTGAGAACAACTATGGAACTGCTGCAAATCAGCTAACCTTTACTGGAAATTCCTTTTCCGCAGATGACGTTGGTTCGCTGTTTAAAATAGGCGATTTAGAGTATTACAATGGCAAGGTTGAGGGAGATACAAACGTTGATTCCGTACCTTTAAAGCTCACTCTACCATTCACTAATCCCAATACTTTCAGCGAAGTTTTCAACTTTGGTTTTCAGCTAGTGAATACACCGAACTTAGGAAACTCTCCTGAAGAGGATGCAGATATTGTCTACATCAAGGACAACTTTGGCACTCGCAGTTTTAAGTTTGATGGGAATGAGTATTTACTGAATTTAATTGGTTTTAGTCAAGACGGTGGGAATACAAGTGTTAACAAATTTAGCGTTATTGAAGATCAGAGAACTACGGCAGGTATTTATGCCACAATCACTCGGGTAACACCACCGCAACAAGTTCCTGAACCAGCAAGTTTTGTTGGGTTATCACTTCTAGGCATCTACTTTATTACTAATAAGAAATCCTTGATTGCGAAAAAAAGAATAGGCTGATATATAGTCTACAGTCATCTATCTTTTTTGAACCCTCCCCGACTATCGCGGTACGGGGAATCACGCCACATCCCCGTTTAGCTTTTCGTCCTTAATGACTATCTGGCTAACGGTTAGTGGTTCGTTGGAAACCCGCTCTGACGGAGAATCAGACTGCGTACTTTCAGGCTTGCCTACTTGTTCGCGGATTATTTTTTGCTGGTACGCTTCCAACAGGATTGGTTCCAACCCCAAGTACTCGTTCTGAGCACTTTGCAATACCAGCTTGTTCTGATTAACATGTCTACTCAAAAATGCACTGAACAAATCACGATGATGTTCTGGAAGACCCGTTACATCCCGATGAACTCGTTGAGACAAGGTTTTTTTGATGCGCGACCCGTCCAAATGAGTTTGGCTTAGCGCAGTTGTTTGAGTAGAAAACTTGATAACTGACCCGCCAGCATTCTCGGCTTTACGGAGCAGTTCGGATTGTACAAAACCTGGAGACTTGGCAGAGATGGCTTTACCGTATCTTTTCTGCCATCCCTTCACTGAAACATTCTCGGTTTTTATGTGCTTGCCATGTCGAAGAATTTCGTTAACAACACGCCGATTTTGAGCTTTAGCATAAGCAGCTTTGCGACGTTCTAATTCGCGTTTCTTGTTTGCGGCTTTGAGGTAGTTGCTTGATTTCTTCCATTGCGCTTTACCTTTCTTGACCTTACCTTTCTTGACGATGGTCTTTCGACCTTTTCTTGAATCAAAGTTGGGTTCAAAGTTATCAGGATTGTTGGTACGTTGGGAGCGCTGCATTTTTTGTTGCAGCTTGGTTATCTCAGACTGGAAGATTGGGACAAGTTCCGCAAAAGGCAACAAACCAGCATGGTTATCACCGACATATGCAATATTACTTATGTTGAGGTCTAGACCGACCAATCCATCAGCAACGTAGTTTTGAGGCTTCTGATAAGGACTGCCTTCATTAACTAGCTGGGCGTACCAACGGCGTTTACCATTCAGAATCCGCCACAATAAACGAACATACTTAACTGGAGATTCAAGACCATGCTTAATAACTGGATTTGTTGAGTCGATGATTGGTTGAATGACGAGCTTGCCCCATACCAAACAATCGTCTTTCCATCTAAGACCTTGCTTGTTGGTCTTACCTTCTACCGAGCGAAATCGGCTTGGTACTTTGTACCGCACGTCTTTCGCGAAACCCAGCATAACTCGCTCACTAGCTTTAAATGCCCTTGTAGCTAATTTCTGTTGAGTATTAGAATCAATCTTTTCAGCTATCCACTTGGCATTTTTACTTGTCAAACTTGCAAATGAATGCAAGTCATACTCGGAATATCGGTACTGTTCACGTGCTTTTTTGAATGCGTCGCTACGTTCTTTCTTTTCTGCCTTGGGCAATTGTCTAGCTGCCTGGTATAGTTCGGAGTTACGCACTAATTCCAATCGCTTCATCGCTTCATTCAAACAAGCATTGTATAGCTGTCTACCAGCTTGAAAACGAGACAGCAATTCTGCCTCTTGTTTGCTATCTACAATTAACGGTACTTCTGTAATGAACGATAAAGTTGAACTCCGAATCACCTTGACATCACCTCCCGTTTGTTTGCTAGTCTTTATTTAGTATATCCTGGATATTTTATAATGGCTACTGGAAAAGGTCAAAAAAGAGTTAGGAATTCACCAGCTTTTTACGATGAGTTGAAAAAAGTTCATGAATTAATGTTCACTCCTACGGCATGGCAGAAATTACAGAATAAGGCTAAACAGCAAGGTGTTAGCGTGAGTGAGTTGATTGAAATATGGGCAAGAGGTTTTGACGCTGAATAAATTCAGCAAGACTTACGCAAAGTCGATAATGTCTACTGTAGACACTTTGCGGCTTCACGCAGGGTGCGAAACGGAGTGTAGCGTCGTTTTTTTTGTTGATCGCTTTTGGCGACTCCGTAAGCGCAAAGCGCAGGCGCAGCCAACGCGCAGCGTCTCCAGTAGGAGAAGGAGTATCGCGAGTTAAAAACGCTTGTTCGTAAGTTACAAACAAGTGTTCGTGAGTTACAAACACTTGTTCGTAAGTTACAAACACTTGTTCGTAAGTTAAAAACGCTTGTTCGTAAGTTACAAACACTTGTTCGTGAGTTAAAAACGCTTGTTCGTAAGTTACAAACACTTGTTCGTGAGTTACAAACGCTTGTTCGTGAGTTACAAACGCTTGTTCGTAAGTTAAAAACACTTGTTCGTAAGTTAAAAACACTTGTTCGTGAGTAAAATCTTTTGCTGTCATCTCTCAATACGCTTGGTGATAAGCACCCGAACAGAAACCCGGTTTTTCCTAGAAACCGGGTTTCTAAGCACCGAACTACCCTTAACCAAACCGTATTGGGTACACTCTATAACTATTGACACTCTTTCATTTTCCGTAGCGTAGAGTGTCAATTGTGTGAATGAACGCAAATGATAAGTGGCCTAAGATCCACAATCAATCTCGGGAGCGCAAGAATAAGTTTAGGCTCTATGAACTAAAACCACGCTCCCTTTTGACTTGCTTAGAAACCGATATTTTAAGACACGTTGCAGCGGGTCGGTCTATCGGTAGCATACAAGACTGCATGAGACACGTTGCGACTTTGCACAGGATCAGCGCTTTTGTGATTTGGCTCTGATTTGGCTATTGTTACTCAACTGTTGATGTTGTTGAAGCACCTTCGGTGGATTGAGGTAAGGTGGGCAACTCCAAGCAGTAACCCGCACCGTATACCGTTTTAATGTAGCGGGGATGGCGCGGGTCTGGTTCTAGTTTGGTTCTCAGGTGACGGATGTGTACGCGAATGGTTTCGATATCATCATCTGGATCATAACCCCAGACTTCCCTGAGAATTTCACTTGGGGAAACTGTCTGACCGTGGCGTTGAAGTAAGCAGTGCAGAAGTTCAAACTCTAGATGAGTCAGTTTCACAGTCTGAGTGAACCATATCGCCTCAAACCGTTCTGGAACCAAAGTCATTGGTCCGTAGTTTAGAATCTCACTGTGCTTTGCAGCTTGAGGAATTCGGTCGGTACGTCGCAAGAGTGCCCGCACTCGTGCCAGCATTTCTTCAACTTCAAAGGGTTTGGTGAGATAATCATCCGCCCCAGCGTTAAAGCCTTCGACTTTATCCTGAGTTTGACTCAAAGCCGTTAACATCAACACGGGAATCTCGGCAGTACGCTCATCTCTCCGCAGCCGTTGGCAAACAGTAAATCCATTTACCCTAGGCAGCATCAAGTCGAGCATAATCAAATCTGGCTGTAGCTGGAGAGCAAGCGCCTGACCTTTGATGCCATCTTCAGCTTGGCTGACATCATAACCAGCCATTTCTAGGTTGACGGCAACGAGTTCTGAAATTGCGGCGTCATCGTCTATGACAAGAATCCTCGGCATTATTAAAAGTTTATTACTACTTATTAAGGATAAATAAGAACCTTTGGTAGATACAAAGATTGCTGTATTGATTATAAAAAATATTTTAAATCTAACATAAAGATTAAAATTGAAGGATTGTAGGACTAAACCCAAACTATACTAAATATCGGTCTGAATGTGTTACCCCTCTTACAGTCCACCGTGGTTTTTGCAAAACGGCATCGTCCAGACTGTCTACACCGCTTTGTGGGCTAGTCGTCATTGGGAACGTACAACACAAAACCCTGAGCCGCCTTACAAGGAGCAAATCTTTACGGGTGCCAAAGGGGTTCCTATTTTTGCTTTGGTAGCCATCCCTAAGGATGCTCATGGCACAATTGTCGGCACTTACGGCATTACAGGCGATTTGGACAACCAATGGTACCTCAGGCTGCTGGGACGTAAAGCATATGCTCAAGGCTATGCTGTGGTTCTGTTTGATTGGCGTGCCCACGGTAAAACAGCTCAGCTCTCACCAACGTTAACAAGTGATGGACTGTACGAGGGAGAAGATTTTGTTCGCATTGCAGCAAGTGCTAAAGCAATAGGATGCCCAGGGAAGTTTTGGTTTACAGGGTATTCTCTGGGTGGACAATTGGCGCTATGGGCTTTAAAAGCTGCAGTGGAAGTCACAACAGAGGATGCGGATTTAGGACTAGAAGATAGTGAGATCGGCGGTAGTGCTGTCATTTGTCCGAGTTTGGACTCCCGGCGATCGCTCCAGTTTCTAGTCACACATCCTGTGGGAAAATATTTTGAGAAGGCGATCGCACGGCAGTTGAAAAAACTCGCCTGGCAAATTCATGATGCTCATCCTGGAACTATTGATCCTGAAGCGATTGAAAGAGCGAACAGTATCTGGGGTTTTGATGATGAACTCGTGATTTCACGCTTGGGTTTTCCCACAGTGGAAGCTTACTACGACGTCAGTAGCGCTTTATCGCTGTTGCCTAGTCTTTCTAAACCAACTTTGCTTATCTACGCTGAAGACGACCCATTTTTTGATCCCGCTATTATACCTGATTTACAAGCTGCCTGTGCAAAAAATCCCGCGATAGACTTGTTACTGACTCATGATGGCGGTCATGTTGGCTATATCAGTGGTCAAAACTGTCAGCGTCAAGCACAAGATCCCGATCAGTGGTGGGCGTGGAATCGGATTTTAGATTGGATTGATCAACAACACCGAAAGTGTACTGATAACTGATAACTGACAACTGATGCAAGTCAATCAGCCGACTTTAGAATTAAATGTATCAAAGCATCAATCAGGCGATCGCTCTCCATTGGTATCATTTCCTTTGCGCCCATCATTTCCTGAGTCATCACAAAATGAACCAATGACCCAACAATAATTCGCGCCGTTGCCTCAGGATCTGGTATCTTTAGTTCAGGATGAAACGCCAGGTACTGGCCTAAAGTTTCAATTGTCGGCTTTACTAAGGAAATTGTACAAAGCCGGGCTAACTCAGGAAAACGACCAGACTCTCCAATGATGACTCGCTTAAACGCATGAAACTCTTCATCTTTGAGCATCTGATTCAATGCTTTGGTTAACAATCGGCGTAGTACTCTTTTCGGGTCTCCCTCAAGCCGTTCTGTTCCAAAGATAGAGTGAAACCGTTGTTGAGCTAGTTTTTCTATCAGTGCTTTAAAAAGACCTTGTTTGTCTTGAAAGTGGCTGTATACCGTGGCTTTTGAAACCCCAGCACACACTGCTATCCTATCCATGCTAGTACCAGCGTAGCCATGAAGGAGAAATTCATGCATCGCTCCTTGCAGGATTTGTTCAACCTTATCTAATGAACTGTCACGCTCAATCTCAGTAACTCTTTGATTTACCATTTTTTTAAACACTTTTTTAAAAAACAATGTCCGATAAACAATCCTAATAAATACACAACTTACGCAAAGTCATGAAAAAACGTTCGTCTGATTCCTGCGCTCTACGCTTAAGCTGTTTGTTTTCCATAAATTAATTTTGGGTACGGGGGACAACGGCGTGAACAATGCTTATATTTGTATCATTAGTTGCTTCTTATTACGAGTAAATACTTAGTAAAGAGTGGCTGAGTTCTTTCTTCGGACAAAGTTTTTCACTTATTTTTCAGATAATCTATATTTCCATTGTGTATTCAGAATAAGCAGTTTCTCATTTGATCACAATTTGAAAAATCAGGAGCACAAGCTTGTTGTGCGTTGATATATACAAAGAAAAACTGCTAGGAGCAAAACTAAACTAATCGGTTTAGTTTAGATTTATTATAAGACTAAACGGTTTAGTTTGACGCAGAATGGAAGCATACTATGTTAGAACACTCCCATCTAGAAGGTTCATCTCCCCTAAAACCGATATTTCGTCCACCTTTTCTGATCGTGATACTGGCAACTGTCATATCAGGTGGCATCGGTCTATACACGATAAAAAAAATTCAGAGTCAGGCAGCAGCGACAAAAGAGCAGGTGGCCCCAGTCGTACAAGTAAAAACAGTGACAGCTTTGGGGCGATTAGAACCCAAGGGAGAAATTGTTAAACTTTCTGCACCATCATCAGCAGAAGGGAGTCGGGTGGAACAATTGCTTGTTCGGGAAGGAACTCAGGTGAAGGAAGGGCAATTGGTTGCGATTTTAGATAGTCGCGATCGCCTAACAGCAGCACTAGCAGAAGCACAAGAAGAGGTACGAGTCGCCCAAGCAAATCTTGGCAAGATAAAAGCGGGTGCAAAAAAAGGTGAAATAGACGCGCAAAAAGCAGCGATCGCTCGCCTGCAAGCAGAACAAGACACAGAAATTCAAGCACAACAAGCAACGATTGCCCGTTTAGAGGTAGAAAAGAATACGGAAGCAGAAGCACAACAAGCTACTATAGCTCGTTTAGAGGCACAAGTAAACAACGCCGAAGCGGAATACCAACGCTATGACAAACTGTATCAACAAGGGGCGATCGCCATATCATCACTGGATAGCAAGCGCTTAACTCTTGCGACTGCACAGCAACAACAAGCCGAAGCAAAAGCAAACCTCAGACGCATTCAAGCATCCAAAGACCAACAACTCACAGAAGCAAAAGCAAACCTCAGACGCATTCAAGCATCCAAAGACCAACAACTCAAAGAAGGTAGAGCAACCTTAGATAAAATAGCAGAAGTTCGCTCTGTAGATGTTGCAGCAGCACAAGCAGAAGTTAATCGTGCTATAGCATCTGTCAAAAAAGCAGAGGCAAATTTAAGACAAGCTTTCGTGCGATCGCCCCAAAAAGGCGAAATCTTCAAAATTCATACCCGTCCTGGAGAGTTAGTGTCTGATAATGGTATCGTCGAGATTGGGCAAAACAGTCAGATGTATGCTGTCGCAGAAGTTTACCAAAGTGATATCAACAAAGTACGTTTAGGACAACGAGTGCGGCTAATGAGTGATTCCATAAGTGGTGAATTATTCGGAACTGTGGATCGCCTTGACTCGCAAGTGCAACGGCAGAATATCCTCAACAGCGATCCCACAAGCAATATAGACTCCAGAATCGTGGAAGTCCATGTACGACTTAATGTACCATCTAGCCAGAAAGCTGCTAAATTCTCTAACTTGCAAGTCAAGGCGGTGATTGAACTGTGATTGGACTCATAACCCAACAACTACGCCGGCGAACACCACTCGGATGGCTACAACTAAGTCATCAAAAGGGACGCTTTTTAGTCGCATTAGCAGGAATTGCCTTTGCCGATGTTCTCATGTTTTTGCAACTGGGGTTTCAAGCTGCCCTGTTCAATAGTAATACTAGACTGCATATTGCTATGCAGGCAGACATTTTTTTAGTCAGTCCCCAAGCACGTAACCTGGCATATTTGACAACATTTCCTCGGCGGCGACTATTTCAGGCGATGGATATACCAGGGGTAAAGTCAGCGGAGGGAATGTATATTGGCATTATCGACTGGAAGAATCCCCAAACGTCTAAGAAGACTGGACTACTCGTGATTGGAATTAACCCTAATCAGCCAGCCTTTGATTTACCAGAGGTTAACCGTCAATTAAATGTTGTGAAGCTACCAGATACAGTTTTATTTGATCGTGGTTCTCAAGGAGATTACGCCAAGATCATAGCCCAAATTGACGAAGGCAAATCTGTTACCACCGAAATAGAACGAAGAACAATCACTGTAAGTGGTTTATATAAAGTCGGGGCTTCCTTTATTGCTGATGGTAGTTTGATAACCAGCGACCAGAATTTTTTGCGACTATTTCCTAGACAACAAGCAAATAGCGTGAATCTTGGTTTAATTCAGTTACAACCAGGTTCTGATCCACAGAAAGTGTCAAATCTTTTAAAATCTTATTTAGGAAACAATCAGGATGTCAAAGTCTTTACAAAAGAAGAATTTATTCAATTTGAGAAAGACCACTGGCAAAAAAGTACTCCCATCGGTTTTATCTTTAGCTTAGGTGCAGCAATGGGATTTATGGTGGGGGTGATTATTGTCTATCAAGTCCTTTCCACCGATGTGAATGCACATATGAAAGAATACGCCACATTCAAAGCAATGGGGTATAGAAACGCCTACTTGCTGGGAGTGGTGTTTGAAGAAGCAATCATTATGGCAGTGTTAGGTTTTCTACCTGGTATAGGTGTATCTGTAGGCCTTTATGCTCTTACTCGGAACGCCACTAGTTTACCACTGTTCATGACAATAGCACGAGCTATTCAAGTACAGATACTGACCATCATCATGTGTATAATTTCTGGGACGATCGCCACTCGTAAAGTCCAATCTGCTGATCCTGCTGACATGTTTTAAATTCACGCATTCACGCATTTACGCATTCAAAAGTTTTTACTCATGATCATGATGAATGAGCCTGTTATCTCTATTCAAAATCTCAACCACTACTTTGGTAAAGGTCAACTCCGCAAACAAGTGCTACATGACATCAACTTAGAGATTAACGCCGGTGAAATTATCATTATGACCGGTCCCTCTGGTTCTGGGAAAACCACACTTCTGACCTTAGTAGGTGGGCTGCGTTCTGCCCAGGAAGGTCATTTGCGAGTTTTAGGACGAGAACTCTGTGGTGCGAGTGCAGAACAACTCACACTAGCGCGACGCAGTAACGGCTATATTTTCCAAGCACACAACCTGCATGGTAGCTTAAGCGCACTGCAAAACGTCAGGATGGGCTTGGAACTCCACAAAGGTATAACTCCAGCAGAAATGAAAAGACGTTCAGCCGAGATGCTAGAGGTGGTAGGATTAGGGAAGCGTCTGAATTACTACCCAGATGATTTGTCAGGGGGACAAAAACAACGGGTTGCGATCGCCCGTGCGCTGGTGGGTCACCCCAAAATTGTTCTCGCAGACGAACCGACTGCTGCTCTTGATAGTAAGTCAGGTCGAGATGTGGTGAACTTGATGCATAATTTGGCGAAAGAGCAATTTTGTACGATTTTGTTGGTGACTCATGATAATCGGATCTTAGATATAGCCGATCGCATTGTTTACATGGAAGACGGTAAGTTAGCAAAAGCCCCTGCTAGTGTTGGATAATAAATACATTCACAAGTAAAAAGTCAAAAATAAAAAGAGAATCCCCATAAATAAATTCAGGTGCTATTGCTTCAATTAACCTACGGTCAAGACCTTGGATAATTAGCGCATTACGAAATCTCACCAATGTTGCTTGAGAAAATGGTGCCTGTTCACAATCAAGACAATCAACTACCAATTGCCAACGTCTATCCATTATTAATGCTTCTATTGCCTCTGCATCTGATGCTCCTGTATAAGCTTGTAATATCGTTGTATAGATTTTCATAAAAAAACCACAGATGCACACAGATAAATGCCATTTGTGTTTATCTTTGTTCATCTATAGTTTTAATTGTCATGTCTAACTGCACTTTCGTGCCATTTACTTAATATAAGGTCAGATAAAACACTCAAGCTCACAAAAATCAGAACACCTAAGCCTGTTGTGAGAAATAGTGCGGCAAACATCCGGGGAATTTGTAAATTGTAACTGGAGATGAGAATGCGATAGGCAATTCCCGCTTTTGCCCCACCTGTACCAGCAACAAATTCAGCCACGACTGCACCAATTAATGCTAAGCCACCGCTGATTTTTAATCCACCTAGAAAATAGGGCATGGCACTGGGTAAGCGAAGATACAGAAGTGTTTGCCAGCGTGAAGCTTTGTAAAGTTGAAACACATCAAGCAAGTTGCGGTCAACGCTATTGAGTCCTAGTGTGGTGTTAGAAATGATGGG
Organism: Brasilonema sp. UFV-L1; assembly: GCF_012912105.1. GTDB lineage: Bacteria > Cyanobacteriota > Cyanobacteriia > Cyanobacteriales > Nostocaceae > Brasilonema. Next base: position 49,585 of record NZ_QMEA01000012.1, on the reverse strand, counting down.
AAACAAGGCAACTATCCAAGCACAAACGACTAGGGCGGCGAAAGTATTATTTTTTAGCCATATGATAATGAGAGGGGCGATCGCCACAATTGGTGTTGTTTGTAAAATCACTGCGTAAGGGAATAAACTTCTCTCAATCCACTTGCTTTGTGCGAATAAAATTGCAATCAGTAAGCCAGAAATGGCGGCAGCAATGAAGGCAACAACAGTAATTTGCAGTGTAATGAGTAAAGAGGAAAAAAGCTCATTCCAATCAGTAATTAGGGTTTGAAATACTAATATTGGACCAGGAAGAATATATGGAGGCAAATTTATGAGCCGTACAAAGATATCCCACAGAAGCAGTGCCAATAAGCCAACAACTACTGGTGCTAAAACATCAATAGAAATTAATTTTACGAGTTTTTTTTGTATCTGAAAGCGACGGATAAATAGCATAAGCAATTGAAAATTCAAATGAAAATTCAAAACTGTAAGATTGAATTTTTGGGGTTGCCCATCGCTGCTGCTAAATGTTTAGCCACTAGGCGGCAATATTCGTTGTATGCTAACGACATCCGAAACGCTTCACTACGCGGGTATGGTGCATCAATCATAATATCTGCCACAATTCGCCCGGGACTGGTTCCCATAACAAGTACTCTATTTGATAGATAGACTGCTTCATAAATATTGTGAGTCACAAAAAGGACTGTCCAATTGTACAGAGACCACAAATCTAATAAGTCGCGGTTGAGTTTGCTGCGGGTGATTTCATCTAATGCCCCAAATGGTTCATCCAGTAGTAGGATATTCGGCTGAGTGACTAATGCCCTCGCAATTGAAACTCGCATTTTCATTCCACCCGATAACTCGCGGGGATAGCTTTTTTCAAATCCTTCTAACCCAACCAGTGCAAGCGTGTTCTGCACCAGAGACATTGCATCTTTCTTGGGTATTCCTGCTAATTTCAACGGTAGGCGTACATTTTCTCTAACATTTGCCCAAGCCATAAGTGAGGCGTCTTGAAACACAAAGGCTAGTTTTCGTGCTTGCTGAGGGATACCCCAATCAAAATGACCAGAACTCACACGCCCTAGTCCTGCAATAAGCCGTAACACGGTACTTTTACCGCACCCAGAGGGACCAACGATGCTGACGAACTGTGACTGGTGGATAACGACGTTTACATCTTGCAAGGCAAGGGTGCCATTGGCATAGACCTTACTAACATGACTTAAAGTAATAGCAGGGGGGTTATTCATGTGGCATTTTGGATCTATGTCTGATAGTGCTTATGACTTGTAATATTCAACCCCTTTATTGACGAATTGCAAGGTGAAGGCGTCTTTATAGTTAAGGTTAGCATCGTAAACACCTGTTTTGACCAAATTGTCGAACAACAATTGCCATCGTTCGTGCGACATTGCACCGATGCCCAGCTGTTGTGCATCACCTCCAGTGATTATGACATTTTCTTTGAGCTTCTTAAGCGTAAAGCTTAATTGCTCATCAGTCATGTCTGGATTATCTTTTTTAATGAGATTATTACCCGGAATTGGTTCTTCAAGGTAGCTATACCAGCCTTTAATTGAAGCATCCACAAATCTTTGTACCAAATCCGGGTTTGTTTCTACCAGTTTTTTTGTCGTTTCAATCGTAAAAGAATAGGCATTATAACCATAATCTGCTAACAGCAGAACTACTGGGTCAAACCCTCCTTTCTTTTTTATCTCGAAGGGTTCAGCTGTTAAAAGACCTTGTTGAATTATGTTTTTATCTTTAAGGAATGGTTGAACGTTAAAGTTGTAAGGGCGCTTTTGGTCATCTGTAAAACCGTACTTCGCCTTCAAAAATGGCCAGTATGTGGCTTCGCCGCCAGAACCAACAAGAATCGGCTTTCCTTTAAGTTTTTCTATAGAGTCGTAGCCCTTACCTGGGTGAGTGATTAAAACTTGAGGGTCTTTTTGGAAAATAGCAGCGACTGTAATCATGGGAACACCATCTCTGATGGCTCCAATGGCATCACCACTATGCCCCATGATTAAATCAACAGATCCCCCCATCAATAATAAAGTGTAATTTCCCCTTGGTCCACCCGGTTTGATGATCACATCCAAGCCATGATCTCTATAAATGCCTGTGGCAACAGCTTGATAAAATCCACCATACTCTGCTTCTGCCACCCAGTGGATGCTAAAAGTGACTTTATCTAAATTAGTGTTGGTTTTGGAGTTAGAAGCGGAAGTTACGGTTGATTGTTTATTATTATTTGTACAAGCTACCAGCATTCCAGTACCAACTGACATTGAGCTATATTTAATGAATTTACGGCGATTCATGCCATTTACGCTTTCAGATACATGTTGCTTACTCATCTAAGCCTTCTCACTCTGGTTGTTGAGAGTATTTCAATATACATAGGTTTTTATTGATTATATTCTAGGATTTTTATACATATCTGCTAATATTTTTTCTATGTTTCCTCTGTGTGGTTAATATTTTACTGAAGAGATGATCACTTAAATAATGTGTTATTTGACTTATATTTTCTTGTATTAAAAATTAACATTTAAAATACTATGAGTCTCTGTATCAATCGCCACTGCTCAAACCCCTCAAATGCTGACACTCAATTATTTTGTCAGAATTGTGGTTCTGAATTGCTGTTGGAAGGGCGTTATCGAGTAGTTCGCCTTTTGGGGGGTGGCGGCTTTGCAAAGACTTACGAGGTGATTGAACGCAACGGTACAGTAAAAGTTTTGAAGGTTCTCCATCTCGATTTGCCCAAGGCAGTATCCCTGTTTCAGCAAGAAGCCCAAGTCTTGAGTCAGCTGGATCATCCAGGAATTCCCAGGGGAAATGGATACTTCACCTTTTTGCCAAATAACAGTCAGGAGCCTTTACACTGCCTGATTATGGAGAAAATTGAGGGACTGAATCTAGAGCAATATCTCCAACAGCGCAGCTATCGCCCCATTAATCAAGACTTAGCACTTGAATGGTTGACCCAATTGATGACTATTCTGCATCAAGTGCATCAGCAGAACTTTTTTCATCGGGATATCAAACCATCCAATATTATGCTTAAGGCGGATGGGCAACTGGTATTAATTGACTTTGGGACGGCAAGGGGAGTTACCCCAACTTACATAGCAAAGCAGCCTTTAGGGCAGGTAACAGGCATTAATTCCCCTGGCTACACGCCACCAGAGCAACTTAATGGTCAAGCCGTTCTGACATCGGATTTCTTTGCCACGGGTCGCACCTTTGTCTATTTGGTGACAGGCAAGGCACCAAATGACCAGGATATTTATGATCCTAACACTGATGAGGTACACTGGCGCAATTATGCCCCTGGCACTTCGCCCTTATTAGCAGATTTAATTGATGATTTGATGAGGCGATCGCCTAGTCAACGTCCCCAAAAAACCGATGTGATTTTGCAACGCTTAGCAGATATTGAAGGCGCGTTGAAAAAGCAAGCAAAGTCAGGATCTAGCAAAAATTTCTCAAAATCGAGAACAATACAGACACACCGTCGTTTTAACTTGAGTTTTGGCAACAAATCTCTGGTGATGGTCATTGTCGGAGTCATTGCTGCTAGTGCAGTGATTATGTTGCTAATTCCGTTCGGAAAATCCGGAAAATCCAACTCAGCAGAACAATGGGCTAAAAATCTTTCTTTGGTCAATACGTTGAGGAGTCATTCAGAAGCAGTTTCGTCTGTGGCGATTGCTCCCAACGAACAAATTCTCGCCAGCGCGAGTCATGATAAAACTATCAAGTTGTGGAATCCGCAAACAGGCAAACTCATCCGCACCATTTATGGGCATTCACTCCCAGTTTTATCTCTCGCTATCAGCCCCGATGGGCAAAACCTTGTCAGCGGTAGTCTTGATGAAACAATCAAGCAGTGGAATCTCGGTAATGGTCAGCAGGTTCGTAGCATCAAGGCAGATGGCTATGTCGCCTGGAATAATGCCATAGCCATTAGTAAAGATGGACAGAACCTTGCCAGTGGTAGTGCAGATAAGACCATTCGGTTATGGAATTTCACCAATGGTCAAAGGTTACGCACTTTTTATGGGCATTCACTCCCGGTTTTAGCGGTCGCCATCAGTCCCAGTGGACAGACCCTTGTCAGTGGTAGTACAGACAAAACCATTCGTTTGTGGAATCTCAGCACTGGTGAGCAATTACACACCTTGTCTGGACATACAGGTTGGGTAACTTGTCTTGCCGTCAGCCCCGATAATCAAACCGTTGTGAGTGGTAGTCTTGACAAAACAATAAAAACATGGGACATCAAGACTGGGGCATTACTCCGGACTTTATCAGGGCATTCATACTCAGTTTTATCTGTTGCGATCAGTCCGGATGGTCAAATCGCCGCCACTGGTGGTTTGAATGGGGAAATCCGACTGTGGAATCTGGAGACGGGAAAACTACTGCACACAATCGCCGGACATACAAAGCAAGTTGTCTCCCTAGCTATCAGTCAGGATGGACAGACCCTTGTCAGTGGCAGTGCAGACGATACAATCAAGGTGTGGCACTCGCCCTAAAGCCAGCGCAAAATTGCTCATAACTTGTAGAATGCCACACCTTTGTTAATAAATTGCAGTGTAAATGCATCTTTATAATTCACGTTTGGCTGATAAATTCCTACACTGACCATTTTGTCAAAAAATGACTTCCAATTTTCTTCTGTCATCGCCCCAATTCCTTGCTTTTGAGCTTCACCAGAAATGATCACGCCGTATTCTTTAAGCTTTGTTATGCCATAAGTAAGCTGCTCGTCAGTCATCTCTGGGTTATCTTTTTTGATAAGTTCGTTACCAGGAGTTGGGTTATCTAAGTAGCTATACCATCCCTTAATTGAGGCATCGACAAACCGCTGCACTAAATCTGGATTTTTCTGGACGAGTTCTTTTTTTGTCTCAATTGTTGTGGCGTAGTTTGTATAACCATAATCTGCTAATAAAAACACCACCGGCTTGAACCCACCCTGCTTTTCAATGGCGAAGGGTTCTGAAGTCACATAGCCCTGCTGGGCAGAGTTTTTGTCAACCAGAAAAGGTCCTGGATTGAAATTATAAGGGCGTTTTTGTTCGTCGGTAAAACCGTACTTAGCTTTGAGAAAGGGCCAAAAGGTGACATTGGCAGCAGCACTCAGATATATAGGCTTGCCTTTGAGGTCGGCAAGAGTCTTCACTTTTCTGTTAGGGTGAACAATTATACATTGAGGGTCTTTTTGAAAGATTGCCGCTACTGTCATTTTGGGGATTTGTTGAGCAATGGCATTGATAGCATCAATCCCAGTACCCATAAAGAAATCTACCGCACCACCCATCAACAACTGAGTTCCACTGGGAACTTGGGGACCGCCCATTTTAATGGTGACATCAAGACCGTAGTTTTTGTAGATGCCGGTGGCGATCGCCTGATAAAATCCCCCATGTTCTGCTTCCGCTACCCAATTAGTGCCAAAAGTGACTTTATCCAAGCCAGAGTCTTTAGGCTTTGATTGGTTACTATTTGCTTGGTTACTATTAGTACAAGCAGCAATCATGCTACTACTGATTAACACCGAACCGTACTGAACCAACTGGCGACGAGTTAAGGTATGAATTGTTGTTGATGAGCGTGGTGATAAATTCATATCATCATTTTGCTTTCTCCTATTTGTTGTCTTAGTTCAATCGGAGAGTGCATTCCAAAATCAATTTTTGATTGACTTGAGAATAAGGCTGAATTTCCAAAGCACGGTGGAATGCTCTGATAGCTTCAACATACTCTCCCATTGCGGCAAAACACAAACCCATACCATGAAGTGCGCCGAAATGTACTGGATTAATCTTGACAACCATTTGACAGTCCGCTAGAGACTTTCGATATTCGCTGTTAGTGTAGTAAAGAAAAGCACGACGATTCCAAGCTTCGGCAAAATCAGGTTGATCGTTGATAAGTTCTGTCAGTACAGCTTCAGCTTGGGTTATTTTTCCAGAGTCTATTAACTTTTGACTGCGTTCAATCATTTCCAGTCCACGAGCTCCCTTTTGCTGAAACCAAATACGCCAGATTTTCCTAGTCGCTTCGTCACGGACGGTTTCATCGGGATTTTTTAAGTCTTCAAGTAAGGAACTGATAAATAAAGAATCCATGAATTCAAGGCCATTGATAGTTGCTTTGGATCAAATTTCGCACATTATTATCTTAATAGTCACTATAAAGTGGTGACTATTAAGTAAATTTTTCAAAAATAACCGAAAAAAGAACTCATACCAATTCTATGTAAGGCTGCGCTTGATTCAGGAGGTGAAATCTTAGAAAAAACCAGACACCTATGGCGTTGGCCCACGCGCTCGTCCCAAGGGGACACAGCGGTTGGGACGCTATCACCCACTCGTTGGAATTCAAGAATTTATTTTTGAGGGTTAAGTCACAACGATTGAAAAATCTGCCTAGCCAGAGGAAAAATCGCCTCTGTGAAAAATCTTAACATTGTATTCCAGTTGACAATTAGAACGATTTTTCCATCAATAAGTTGGTTCTAAACCTGTTACTTGTAATCAGGTAGCTAACTCGGCAAATCCTCTGGATATATTTTGAATTCCTCAAGGAAGTATAGGGATGCATTTCTAGCTGCGGAGTTCTGACCTATGTGTTTTTCTTAATCAGTATTCATTAGTCAAAAAATAAAACTTGTTAATTCAAATTAGCAATTAATTTCCGAGCTTCTGTAGTCTGTAATACGATTAATACCTAACTTGATATTTAGAGTCTTTAGTAATAGCTCATAAATGTGCCATACTTTTACAAGTCACAACTCTGGTAGTAGTTGTAGAGAAATCGCTAATGACTAAAAATTGAGAAAAAGTAAGAGAAAAAGAAACGACTATGCCAAAGCAAAAAAGCGTTTCCGGGCATATTGTTCTCACTTCGCATCCTACTCGCTTTGGTCCTAAACCTATTCCCATCCAATGGGGAGCAGCGGATCCGATGCAACGTGGTCCAGTCATTGCTACGCTGGCCAAGCAGGGACATCGGAATGTGATTGGTACCCATTCTGGTGGTTATGCGATTTATCGTGCCTTAGCGGTGGCTAGCGGAGTTCTTCAGTCAGATCACAAGGCTGATCTTACCAACACATCTCCAGTAGAACATATTGGACCACACCCAAGCTGGGCTGACCCAGATAAAATTGTCTCGCTTGACCCGTTTGGGGCGACTGTTGGTGAGGTTTTTGCATCATACTACACACAGGAATATGACATTCGTCCCACAATCGCCATCACAAAGGCGCACATCAACATCCCTGAATTACAAGAGGCAGTGATTGCAGGACGCTTGCAAGTTGATGGCAAGATTATGAAACCGACTGGCGATTTAGTAGTCACAAAAGCTGCAATTGAGCCAGTTTGGTACTTACCAGGAATTGCCAAACGATTTAATATTAAAGAAGGAGAGTTACGCCGCGCCTTATTTGAACAAACTGGAGGAATGTTTCCAGAATTAGTGACACGATCTGATTTGGAGGTGTTTTTACCACCAATCGGAGGTCTGAGTGTGTATATCGTTGGAGATGTCGCAGCTATTACTGACCCGGATAAGCCTTTGGCAGTGCGAGTACATGATGAATGTAATGGTTCTGATGTGTTTGGGTCGGATATTTGCACCTGTCGCCCCTATCTGGTACATGGTATTGAAGTCTGCGTACAAACCGCACAAGAAGGGGGTGTAGGTGTTATTATTTACTGTCGTAAAGAAGGGCGTGCTTTGGGAGAAGTGACGAAATTCCTCGTTTACAACGCCCGCAAGCGTCAAGAGGGTGGCGATCGCGCTGATGCCTACTTTACCCGCACTGAGTGTGTGGCTGGCGTGGAAGACATGCGGTTTCAAGAACTGATGCCCGATGTGTTGCACTGGTTGGGCATTACTCGTATCGACCGTATGGTATCAATGAGTAATATGAAGTACAACGCCATTACTCAGTCGGGAATAGAGATTGTAGAACGAATACCAATTCCAGAAGAGTTAATTCCCGAAGATGCGCGGGTGGAGATCGAGGCGAAAAAGGCAGCTGGTTATTACACAACAGGAGAGGTGTTGGACACCAACAGTTTGAGTGCTGTTAAAGGACGTTCTTTAGCAGAGTAAATTGAGTTCCAAGGGGATAGGGGGGACAAGGAGAAGAACTTTCTTCTATCTCCCCATCTCCCCCTCCTCTTACGGGGTGTATCAATACAGGAGTGAGTCAGAATGGAGATAGAAACAACAGAGGCGCAGAGTAAGCAGAGGAAAGAAGGCAAAGAGTTGGTTGCTTATTTGCGATCGCCTGGTTCTATCCGGGAGCGTTGTCACCAATTATTTGAGTTGGCTATTGAAGGTCAGTCGCATCACTTTAGTTGTGATTTGACACTGTTGCCAAAAGTGGCTGAGTATGTTATTGAAGTCATGCGGGAAGAATACCCAAATTTACAGATTCCATTTCACAGCCGGTGGCGACATTTTGAGGCTGGGAATGTGCAGCGTCTGTTTGAGTTGGATAAGAAATTAGCAAAACTCACACCTCAACAAAAAGCTGTTGCTAAGTTTGATTTGGCGGTTATCAGTGTTTTACTAGATGCTGGTGCGGGGGAAAATTGGTCTTATCATGAATCAGATACTCATCTAGATTTTAAGCGTTCTGAAGGTTTGGCAGTTGCCAGTTTCCAAATGTTTTGTAATGGAACTTTTTCTGATGATAAGCAAACAGCACCTTTGCAAGTCAATGCTCAAAGATTGCAAGCCTTAACAGAAAAAGAATTGGCAGATGGTTTTGGTGTGAATGCAGAGAATCCTTTGGTGGGTATTAATGGGCGATTAAAATTGTTGCAAAAATTGGGTCAAGTTCTACTTTCTTCACCTCATCTATTTGGCAAACAAAATCCTCGCCCAGGGAATTTGGTAAATTACTTTATAGAAAACTCAAGCAATCAGCAAGTAGCTGCAGCAACTGTGTTGGGTGCAGTGTTAGAAGGGATAGGTGATATTTGGTCTGGACGAATTGAGATTGCTGGGATTAATTTGGGGGATGTTTGGTTTCACTCACGTGTTGCTGATGATGGCTTAGTACCATTTCACAAGCTGTCTCAATGGTTAACTTATTCTCTGCTTGAACCTTTACAAGAACTTGGCTTAGAAATAACTGGTTTGGATGCTTTGACTGGATTGGCAGAATATCGTAACGGTGGATTATGCCTTGATTTGGGACTTATTAGCCCTAAGCGTCCGGAAATATTGCTACAGTCTCATTCAGTTGCATCAGAGATCATCGTTGAATGGCGTGCCCTCACCGTGATACTGTTGGATCGCATCGCCGCAACAGTACGCGACAAGTTGGGTATGAGTGCCAAAGAACTACCACTGGTAAAAATCTTGCAAGGTGGAACTTGGACAGCTGGGCGCAAGATTGCGGCTGAACACAGAAAGGGTGGTACACCCCCCATACAAATAGAAAGCGACGGCACAGTATTCTAGGTGTCAGCAGTCATTGGTCATTGGTGGTTATTAGGAGCCACTGCGAAGAAAGCGCTTTGCCAACAGTTGGTGCAAGTGGCGTTCATCAGCTTTGGAAAAAGCAACCTAATTCTCTAGGATCCCAACTGAATTCTGCATTCTTTTGAATGAGACCTCTTTTCTCTGCGTCTTATGGGGCAGAGATTTTGTCTGTCAAGTCCTTTTTAGCTCACAACATAATAAAACATCTAAGACATATGCACAGTCAAATTATCGTCATCAAGCATCCATTGATTCAACACAAACTGACATTGATGCGTAAAGCCGAAACTAGTACGGTAAAATTTCGAGTTCTTCTCAAAGAAATTAGCCTGCTCCTGGCGTATGAAATAACGCGAGATTTGCCTGTGAAATATGAAGAGATTGAAACTCCTCTTGCGCCAATGAAAGCCCCAATGCTTGCTCCTGAAAAAAAGCTGGTTATTGTTTCCATCCAACGCGCAGGACAAGGGATTTTAGATGGAATGCTCGAACTCATGCCATCAGCAAGAGTAGGACATATTGGATTGTACCGCGAGCCTAAAACTCTGATTCCTGTCGAGTACTATTTTAAGGTTCCTCAGGATATAGACAAGCGAGATGTGCTGGTGGTTGATCCGATGTTAGCGACTGGTAACTCAGCTGTCGCAGCAGTTGAACGGCTTAAATCAACGAATCCAATGTCGATTAAGTTTATTTGCATACTAGCTGCACCAGAAGGTCTTGAGCATTTCACTGAAGTTCATCCAGATGTACCTATTTATACAACTGCTATCGACGATTATTTAGATGAAAATGGTTACATTATTCCAGGATTGGGAGATGCAGGGGACAGGTTGTTTGGAACAAGATAAGCTAACGTGGTTAACTATTATCTCACCCTACTGAAAGAAAACTCCACAATTCGTCAAGAATTTGATTGAAGAAATTTTGACATTTCTCCCGGAAGGGGGATGCTAAAAGAATATTGCTCCAGGGTTTGGAAGACCGTGGAGCAACATTTACGAAAAGAGTATCAAAAAGCTACTTAGAGGTTTTCACTTGACGCGCCATGTCTAGGAAAGAAGTCATATTTGCTCCTGGACGTCGGCGACCATTGGTACTATTAGGTACAGCGAGATATTTTGGCGCAAAAGTGCTTTCAGCTGGTTGCTGTTGAATCACTGCTTTGGCTTTTTCTGGTTTAGCAGGTTCTGGCTTGACACCACTTGCAGTTTGTACTAGCTCAACTTTAGCTGGTTTTGACTTAGTAGCAGTTGCAGCATCTTTTGTTCCATTATTGTCTGCTGCTTGTGTGGCCACAGACTTAGCCGCTTTCTTTGCTTTCGATGCTGCTGGTTTAACTGCTTGTTGAGCTTTCGATGCTGCTGGTTCAACCACTTCTTGAGCTTTCGATACTACTGGTTCAACCACTTCTTGAGCTTTCGATACTACTGATTCAGCCGCTTCTTTAGCTTTTGACGCTGCTTGTTTAGCTGCTTGTTTTGTTGCTTCGGCTGCTTCATCAAATTCTAGGTAGTAGCCGCCGTTCTTCTTCTTACCGAAAAGCCCAGTAATGAAATTCACAATCCCATTGATTAAATTTTTGATAAAACCGATCATTACAACTTCTCCTGCCTCTTATACTTAGGAACGTGACCGCAATTCTTAGAAAATCACGGAATATTTTTAATTTTTATCAAGATTTTCTTGATTTTCCTATTTGCCTGTAAACCAGTTACGGTGACAGCTTTCATAGGTTTATTTCTTAACAAAGTAGCTTTGACGCCAGCGTGCAAATGCTCTTAACTCTTTACTCTCACACACTCGCCACTTGTAAACAGTCAGACTTAATTATTAAATTTTACCGTAACTTGAGGCAATATTTTGAGAGTGTGCTTCACAAAAGTTAACTTGTACTTTCAGATATGCGTATTGAGTTTTGAAAGCAGTGTTGCTCAAACCAGCGCGGGGAGTGTCATAGCCTTTTGGTAAAGGTCATGATACTTGACTAAATTAGGTAAAGATAGAACTTAACATTATTTTGTAAATGAATCATATCGAGGAAAAACGAAATCCCGTGCTGTTAGTACACGGTATTTTTGATACAGGTAGAGTTTTCGATCAGATGATTGCTTATCTCAAGCAAAGAGGTTGGATGGTGTATGACCTAGATTTAATACCAAATAATGGCAATTTAGGTCTTGACACGTTAGCTGAGCAAGTTGCTGATTATGTCGATGCCACTTTTGAACCAGAACAATCCCTGGATTTAGTAGGCTTCAGCATGGGAGGTATCGTCAGCCGCTATTACGTCCAACGACTGGGAGGAATCAACCGCGTACAGCGGTTTGTTACCATCTCAGCTCCCCATCATGGGACTTGGATCGCCTACTGTCGTCAAGGTGTTGGCTGCATTCAAATGCGTCCTGATAGTGTTTTGTTACAAGACTTGAATCAGGATGCTGATATGTTAAGACAGATTAATTTTACCTCTATCTGGACACCTTATGACTTAATGATTGTCCCTGCAAATAGTTCGCAAATGCCTGTAGGACGCGAGGTGATAGTGCCAGTTTTGAATCACTCTTGGATGCTGAGCGATTCAAGAAGTTTGGCTGCGGTAGCAGAGGCGTTGACAATTCAAAATTCAAAATCGCGCAGGATCTATCGCGAAGCGAAGGATCTAATTCAAAAGACACAATTGAGTACTAGAAAGTATTCTGTCTCTTGACAAAATGGGATGAAAATGCATTAACAGCTTAAAGGCGATCGCCAATTTGTGTATACTCGGCACTGCCAAAAATTGCTTCAGGGTGACGATAATACTTAAACTCCATGAAGTTGTAAAAAGGATCTTCTAAAAAGAAAGTGCGATGCTCTAAGGGAGAATCGACAAAGCGGTGTTTGGGTTCTTCTTTAAAAAGGAGTTGTCGCTGTTGCGCCCTTGCTAGTAAGTCCTCCCAATCATGTTCTGAAGTAAAAATTATCCCAAAGTGTCTTGGGTATATTCCACGCTGAGGTGTCAGTGGTTCTTTTGTAACATGAGCGACTAGTTGATGACCGTAGAGATTGAGAATTAAGGCGTTGCGGTTTTCCCGTCCAGGAGTGCAGCCTAAACCATCGACATAATATGCTTTTGCTTGGGCAATATCTGTGACGGGAAAGGCTAGATGGAATAACGTTTGGTTCATTGCTTGTGTGGGTTAAGATTGGTCTACATTTTGGGACATTTTGTGGAATCACTTACTCATTAATTCAATGGTGTTGCACCAATCGCCTAATGCAGCCTAATCAGTTAATAATGTATCCAGGTTCAAGATATCTCGTTTCAGCTCAACCCAACCCTGAGGTTGACACCTCACAAACCCACAAGCTTCACAAACAACAAATTGAAGGGGTAAATCTCCCCAATTTACAAACTCAATTGCATTGATAAGCTGAACACTACCATCCCACAGTTGTGTAACGGAAACTACAGACTGACCAGAAGATGTAAAGTCCAATTCTGCTTTTCTAGTTGTAGGATCTGTTAATTGCCACATATTTTCTCAATACCTAAATATGTTCCATCAGGCAAGGGTTCTACAAGAGTGAAAGTAAGCACTAATGGTGTATCACTTCGATTATTTCCGTAGTTTGGATTTTGTTGACGACCACGTTTCGCTTCTCCCATGACTACCCTTATGATAGGTTTGCTGCTGGTGGTAATTCGGCTATATCATCGCTGGATGGTTTGGGACTTGGTCTGAGTGGAATAGGACTTGGGGAAGAACCGCCACTGTCATCTTTGTTATCAATACCTTCGCCCAATATAAAACGCCTGAAACGATGAACTTGAATGAAACTACCGAGTTGGGCTGTGTTCTGCTGTAGCAGATCTTTGACTGTGATATGAGGATCGCGAATGTAAGGTTGATCTAGCAAACTCATTTCTTGTAGACGTTTTTCAATTCGTCCTTGAACAATCTTTTCTTTGATGTTCTGTGGCTTGTTTGCCAAATCATCCCGCCCCATTTCGATATCCTTTTCCTTTTGAGCAACTTGAGCGGGAATTTCGTCTACGTTCACGTACTCAACGTTTGGGCAAGCTGCAACTTGCATGGCTACATTCCGTGCCAGAGTTTGAAACTCGCTACGATCTGCGACTGAATCATTCTCAGTGTTCAGTTCGACTAACACACCAACTCGACCACCAGTATGGATATAGCTGTCTACTACCCCTTTTGTACCTTCTGCCAGTGCAAATTTGGCGAAGCGACGCAGTTGGATATTTTCACCAAGTTGACCACTAGTTTGCTTGATGAAATCTTCTACCTTAACACTTTCATCTTCAATGTAAGGTTGAGCAAGCATGGCCTCAACACTCTCAGCAGTCGTTGCTTGCTTCGCCAGATTTTGAACCAGACCTTTGAATGCTTCGTTACGAGCAACAAAATCTGTTTGGCAGTTGACTTCTATGAGCACACCAACCCGACCTCCGGGTTGAATGTATTTATCCACCAGACCCTCTGCTGCAATACGTCCTGCGCCCTTATCGGCTTTGGCGATGCCCTTTTGTCGCAGCCACTCAATAGCTTCTTCCATGTCACCATCAGTTTGTCGCAGTGCCTTTTTGCAGTCCATCATACCAGCACCAGTTTTTTGGCGTAGCTCTTGGACGAGTTTTGCAGATATTTCCGCCATGTTGCCCCAATTCCTACCATTACGCTCACAAATATAGTTTTGTGAAAAGGCACTCTTTACTCAGTTTAACCTCAACACCAATTTTCCAATGTATTTGCTTTGTGCGAAATGCAAGTTCTATTCATTGTGCAAAAGCTGATCTGGAAGTTGCTGCAAAACCCTTTCAAATGGCACGGTGTTATTGAGTCCCCGCGTTAAAACGAGCGCACCTTGAACTTGGATCACCGCATCCTCTGCTCGTTGACGTGCTTGTGTTTTAGGCAAACCTGCTTCTTCTAACACCTGCGCTAAACCATCAATCCAAGCATTAAGCATTTGATTTACTTGCTCATGAAATAAATCGTTGGAATCGCCAAGACTAAATATCGCTAACAGACACGCATCGCGCCCACAATTGTAAAATTGCTTGAGACTTTCATTCATAGCCTGAATGCGCTTTCTTGGTTCACCCGAACGGTGTAACGGTTCGAGGATTGCTACTCCAAACCACTGACTCACATATTCCAGCACCGCCTCTGCCATCTCCTGTTTTCCTTTGGGGAAGTGATGGTATAAGCTTGCTTTACCTAACCCAGTTGCTTGAGAGATTCGAGACAAGGTTGCTCCTTCATAACCATACTGACGAAACACGTTGACTAATCGCCGAGACGCTTCAATTTTGTCCATCGAATTTTTTCTTTAACCTGTTGACATTATACCGAATAATCGGTACAGTAGAATTGTACTGAATGTTTGGTACAAAAAGATAAAGATATCAAGCACATTGCGGAAAACATTTATTTCCAAGCAATATTTTGTTGTGTGTCCTGTTATTGTACCGAACGTTATATTAAAAATTTGAAATCAGGAGAATTTGAGAGCTATGTCCACATATCGCACAATTGAGATTGATAGTCTCCATATTTCCTACCGTGAAGCAGGTTCACCACTATCTCCAACAATCGTTTTGCTTCATGGCTTTCCAACTTCATCGCATATGTTTCGTAATTTGATGGGTGCTTTAGCCGACAAGTTCCATCTGGTTGCACCTGATTACCCTGGCTTTGGTAACAGTTCGATGCCAACGGTAGATGAGTTTGAATACACCTTTGATCATTTGGCTGAGGTGATGGAGAAATTTATTGAAGCGCTTGGATTGAAAAAGTATAGCCTTTATCTAATGGATTATGGTGCCCCAATTGGATATAGAATTGCAGCTAAGCATCCAGAGCAAGTTGAAGCGCTCATTGTGCAAAATGGAAATGCTTATGAAGAAGGACTTCGCGAGTTCTGGGAACCGCTTAAGGCTTATTGGAAAGAACGTACACCTGAGAATGCTGACAATTTGAGACAACTTCTCACCTTGGATGCAACCCAATGGCAATATACTCACGGAGTCCGCAATCCTGAATCGATTAGTCCTGACAACTGGAATATCGACCAGCCGTTACTTGACCGACCTGGAAATCGTGACATTCAGTTGGCGCTATTCTACAGTTACGGTTCTAATCCACCGTTGTATCCCCAATGGCAGGAGTACTTCCGCAATTATCAACCTCCAACATTAGTCGTTTGGGGCAAGAATGACCAGATTTTTCCTGCTGATGGTGCTTATCCTTACCTACGGGATTTGAAAAATATTGAATTTCATTTGCTTAATACAGGGCATTTTGCTCTAGAGGAAGACGGTGAAACCATTGCTTTGCTGATTACCAATTTTTTGACGAAACAACTGCAACTCTTAGCTGCTTAATTTTCACTCTCTACCGGAACAGTATTACAACTTACGTATTGACAGGAAAGACAATAAGTGCATAAGAAGAAAGTAGAAAAAACAGATGCGTGCTGTTCGCGTAAGCGCAAAGCGCCCGTTTCATCAAACCCGGAAAAACTGCGGTGCCTCATTACAAGTAACGGGTTTAGAGTCAACGTTGAAGCGGAAAAATCGCCCAAATTGTCAACTGGTATACAAAAATCACAACTTTTCATGGGGCGATTTTTCCGGAGGCTGGCAGATTTTTCTAGGTAAAAGCCCAACCCCGCAAGGGGTACGCGCAGCGTGTCCCCTTGGGACTCAGCGTAACCCTTAGACTTCTGAAGCCGAGCATGGGGGGTGACTCCCATGCTTAGGTTAACGGTTTCACTTGTCACTTCTGCTGCACGTACTTCTGCCTTCTCGTCATTGATCTGTTGCAAGCGACACAACCCTCGTTTTTGTGTCTACGTATTTCTCTACTCAAGCATTTTCAGGTTTCGTACCGCGCCAGTATCCGCGCTAGTCGCCAGCAGTGCATAAGCCTTGAGCGCCGCACTCACCCGACGCTGCCGGGGCAGCGCAGGCTTCCAGGCATCTTTGCCCTTCGCTTCCATTGCAACACGACGGTTGGCTAATTCCTCCGCCGATAGATCCACATTGATGCTGCGATTGGGGATGTCGATCCGGATGCGATCGCCGTCCTTGACCAGAGCAATGTTGCCGCCCGCTGCCGCCTCCGGAGAGGCATGACCAATCGAGAGTCCCGAAGTACCGCCTGAGAAGCGGCCGTCGGTCAATAATGCACAAACCTTGCCCAGACCCTTGGATTTAAGGTAACTGGTTGGATAGAGCATTTCCTGCATACCAGGCCCACCACGCGGACCTTCATAGCGAATGATCACCACGTCGCCTGGTTCCACTTCATCCCTAAGAATTCCTTTGACAGCGGCATCCTGACTTTCATAAATGCGCGCCCGACCTTCAAACACATGAATGCTTTCGTCTACGCCTGCGGTCTTGACAATACAACCGCGCTCAGCTAGGTTGCCGTATAGCACAGCAAGTCCGCCCTCGGTGCTGTAGGCGTTTTCGAGGCGGCGGATACAGCCGTTTTCCCGATCCAGATCGAGTGAGGGCCACCGGGTCGATTGACTGAAAGCTTGCTGAGTTGGAATACCCGCAGGACCGGCTTTGAAGAAGGTGTGGACGGCTTCGTCATCGGTACACATAACATCCCAGTGAGCGAGCGCTTCCTTCAGCGTTTTACTGTGGACTGTCGGCACGTCCGTGTGGAGCAGTCCGGCACGATCCAGCTCCCCGAGAATACTGAGGATGCCGCCGGCACGGTGGACATCCTCGATATGATATTGGGGTGTGTTGGGTGCTACCTTGCACAGTTGTGGAACCTTGCGCGAGAGGCGATCAATGTCGGTCAAGGTGAAATTGACATCAGCTTCGGTGGCGGCGGCCAGCAAGTGCAGAATGGTGTTGGTGGAACCGCCCATGGCGATGTCCAGCATCATGGCATTTTCAAACGCTTTGAAACTGGCCACGGAGCGTGGTAGTATCGATTCATCGTCCTGCTCGTAGTAGCGGCGGGTAATGCTGACAATGGTTCGCGCGGCGTTGAGGAACAGATCCTTACGGTCGAAATGGGTCGCAAGCACGGTGCCGTTGCCTGGCAAAGCCAGACCGATGGCTTCGGTTAGACAGTTCATTGAGTTGGCGGTGAACATGCCGGAGCAAGAGCCACAGGTCGGGCACGCAGAACGCTCATATTCTTCGACAACCTCGTCGCTGATAGTGTCGTTTGCGGCAACCACCATGGCGTCCACCAAGTCCAGTTTGTGCTCCGAGAGCTTCGTCTTGCCAGCTTCCATGGGACCGCCGGAGACGAATACTGCGGGAATGTTGAGACGCAGGGCTGCCATCAACATACCGGGGGTGATTTTATCACAGTTGGAAATGCAGACCAGGGCGTCGGCACAATGGGCGTTGACCATGTACTCGACTGAATCGGCGATGATCTCGCGCGAGGGCAGACTGTAGAGCATCCCGTCATGGCCCATAGCGATGCCATCGTCCACTGCGATGGTGTTGAATTCCTTGGCGACACCACCGGCGGCTTCAATCTCACGGCACACCAATTGGCCCAGATCCTTCAGGTGAACGTGGCCGGGTACGAATTGGCTAAAGGAGTTGGCGATCGCAATGATTGGCTTCTCGAAATCCGCAGTGTGCATTCCGGTGGCGCGCCAGAGTGCGCGGGCACCGGCCATATTGCGTCCCTGGGTGGAGGTTTTGGATCGATAGGTCGGCATGGCACATCCTATTTGTCTAAGAATTCTTAATAGTCTAGACTTTATTGATATCAGATATTTGCCTGCTGCCTTTGATACAATGACCAGTACAAACCTTTTTGCCGCAACAAATCCAAATGATTTCCGCGTTCAGCGATAACTCCCTTTTTGGTAATAGTGACATTCAGTTGGCGCTGTTCTATAGCTACGGTTCTAATCCACCGTTGTATCCCCAATGGCAAGAGTACTTCCGCAAGTATCAACCTCCAACATTAGTCGTTTGGGGCAAGAATGACCAGATTTTTCCTGCCGATGGTGCTTATCCTTACCTACGGGATTTGAAAAATATTGAATTCCACTTGCTTAACACAGGACATTTTGCTCTTGAGGAAGACGGTGAAACCATTGCAATGCTTATCACCAACTTTCTGACGAAACAATTGCAACCCTTAGCTGCTTGAGTTTTTTGTAGGGTGGCATTGGTCACCAATATCTCAAAGGTCTACTACATATATAGGCAATGCCCATCTAAGATCTTGCATCATTCTCAAAACCCTATGGCTGACGCCATAAGCATCTGGCGTTGGGCATTCGCACTCAGAGACAGCTTGTGTGTGGGTTTTAACATCACCTATAGCAGTCCTAAATCATATGCCCTACGGGCACGCTACGCGCTCCGTGAAACTAAGTCAAACTCTTTTATTCTCCTGTGCGCCCTCTGCAAAGGCGTGCGGTTCATTAAATCAAAATCTTTTTCACAAATCAAATAGAATTGCTATATCAGATCGCCATTTTGCTAATCTAGGAGTGGTGCTGGGTCAAATGGATGAGTTAAATGCTGAAAACAAAACCTGTGACAACCAACCTTATCAGCCCGAGCGAACTCAACCAACGGTTGAATAAATCTCTGGTGTTATCCAGTCGGCAAATTGGCTGGAAAGGGATCTTGGTTGAACAGTATCAGAATCCTCCGACTCCAAGTGAAACTGAACTTCCTGCCCTGTCAGATCATTGGCTCAACTTACCCCTGGGACACCCCGTCCATTTGACCCAAAAGCGTGACGATTGCCTGCATGAATCAATCGTTCAAAAGGGTGACAGCATCTTTGTTCCTGCTGGACAACCCAGCTACTGGCGCTGTCGGGGAAGTGGTACCTACCAGCCAGCGCTGCACATTCACTTGAAACCGGAGTTGATCACGCAAGTTGCAGAAACATCTGAGTTTGATAGGGATGGGATCAACCTCGTGAACTGTTTCTCTAAGCAGGATTTACACCTTCAGCATGTCGCTATGCTGCTCTTGGCTGAGTTAAAGTCAGGCGGGATGATGGGTCAATTATATGTGGAATCATTGACTCAGGTATTAGTCATTCATCTTCTACGACATTATTCCACCTTCACGCAGACAATTACGTCCCAGAACAGAAGCTTAACTCACGCTCAATTGCAGCAAGCGATCGACTATATTCACACTCACCTTGACCGAGATTTATCACTGGTTGAAATTGCAGGAGTCATTAATATCAGCCCCACTTACTTTGCCAGTTTGTTCAAACGCGCCACAGGTATTTCTCCTCATCAGTATGTCATTAAACAGCGGGTGGACCAGGCAAAGCTGCTGCTGTTGACAACGGATTTGGCGATCGCCGACATTGCATTACAAGTGGGTTTTTCCAGTCAAAGCCATCTGACTCAACACTTTAAACGCCTCACTAGAATGACACCGAAACAGGTTCGCTAAAACCATAAGAATCTGATAAAGCGTTGTAAGAATCTGAAAGAAGTCGAGCATTGGAACTCAGTACACTTCAGACAGATAGGGCATTGTTAGACATTTCAGGAATAAACCACTGTAGCTTCCTTGCCCGTTCCTTCAACTCTTCATAACAAGGTTATGGAATACATCCGCCATGTTTTTTAAACTAATTTTAGCTGTTATAACCGCAGTAAGGACTTAGACATAATGAGAAAGCAACTTATTAATCCGCCACAACTCTATGATGGAAGACCACACGGAATGTCCCATGCTGTTATCGATACCGCATCGGCTACCGTTTACATTTCTGGTCAAGTTGACTGGGACGTGAACTATCAAGTCTCATGCCATACCGTCGAGGGGCAACTCTCGAACGTGCTAACGAACCTAAAGGTCGTCCTAGATGCATCGGGAAGCTCCGTAGAGAATCTGCTTAGCCTTCGCATCTATGTTCGTGGTGAACTTGGAGAATTTATGGGGACTATCGCACCAATTATCGCGCAATTTCTGGCAGAATCGCGCCCCGCTCTTACTGGCATTGGTGTTTCCTCACTTGCCTCTCCAGAAACATTGGTTGAAATTGAGGCAACAGCAGCACTTAAGTGACCAACTGATTTCCGAAATTCGTGTTTATTTAGATGGCAAGCTACAAGTGTTGTTAAAGGCACCGGGCTATGCACTCAACGAGATCGATCTGGTTCTGATTACCCATATCCATACTGATCACATCGGCAGTCTGGTCGAAGGCGGTCAACTGATGTTTCCTGCTGCCACGGTCTATGTCGGCAAGTCTGATGTCGATTTTTGGCTTAATCCTGCCAATGCAGAACGATCGCAGTTCGACCGCAAATATTTCGACGAAGCGGTCAAAAGATAGGACATTTTTAGACATCTGAGGAATAAACCACTATAGCTTCCTTGCCCGTTCCTTCAACGCTTCATTAGGAGGTTTTTAGCGATGCAATTTTTAGGTGAAACAAAAGAACAATCTACAGAACAATCTACGGCGGCTCAGGTTTTTGCTGACCATCTCGCACTGATTACAAAGGATATTCAAGCCTGGGTAGACCTATTTGCCGAAAATGCAGTCGTTGAATTTCCGTATGCTTCTGCTCTCGGTTTACCAGAACGTAAGATAGGCAAACTTGCCATCTACAACTATATGAAAGACGCTTTAGGACAGATGCAAAATTTGGTATTCACGAACATTCGTGCCTACCCAACGTCAAACCCTAATGTTCTATTTGCTGAGGTGCATGGGGAAGCCGTAATTGTCGCTACAGGTCGTCACTATCAGCAAGATTATGTGATGCGACTGGAAACCAAGGATGGCAAGATCATCCACTACCGTGAATACTGGAATCCTGTCCCCGTTCTTGATACGTTCGGTAGCACACAAAATTTGCGTCAATCTTTTCATGCAGAGTAATGCAGAGGAGAGGATAGATATGAAAATTGTGATTGCAGCCGCATCCGGCAATATTGGACGACGCACCGCAGAGAAAATCATCCAGGCTGGAGCTGAAACTATTCTTCTAGCACGACATCCAGAGAAGTTGACTGATTTAGTGGCTCAAGGTGCCACGGTGAAGCCAATCAGCAGCGATGATACTCAAGGGTTAATCGAGGCAACGCAAAATGCGGATGCTTTGTTTTGGCTGACTCCACCAAAACTCGATGCACCAAGCTTACGCGACTGGTGTATTCAGACCGCAATGGCTGCAGCTAAAGCAGTGCGTGAAAACGGTGTCAAGCGAGTCGTCAACATTTCTGGCATTGGTGCGGGTTCAGCATCAAACTTGGGTACAGTTTCATTTGGTGGAAACGTCGAATCGATCTTCAACCAAACTACAGCAAATGTGGTGCATTTACGTCCCGGCTATTTCATGGAGAATTTTCTAGATCAAGTTGAATTCATTCGGCGAGACGATACCGTCTACTTTCCCTATGCCAGTGACCACGATATTCCCTGGATTACTACTGACGATATCGGCGATGAGGCAGCAAAATATCTACTCAATGATGGTTGGGCAGGTCATTGGACTCGGAATTTAATGGGACCGGAAAATTTAACGCTGTCTGAAACAACTGCTGTTCTTTCACAAGTGCTCAATCGCCCGATCAAATATGTCCAGGTGACTATTGAATCGATCCAGCAGCGCCTTGCATTGAGGGGCGCAACGCCTGATGTACAACGAGAGTTGAGCAATCTGTTTCGTGCCCTTGGCAATCCTGATGGAGTTTATGCGACAGTACGAACACCTGAAGCAGTGACACCAACGACGTTTGAGCAGTTTGTAAAAAACAAACTATTTCCAAACAATCTTCTCAATGCCACTACCTAATAATCAGGAGGTTCAGCGTTATGGTTAACACTATGAACGTTCATTCCAAAACTTACAAGGTGGGTGATGTCACCATTACTCGTGTTACCGAGCAGGTAATCAATCTTGCACCGGAAGTTCTTTTGCCTGATTGGAACCCAGCAGTGGTGCAGGAACATCAAGACTGGCTGGTTCCGGGCTGCATGGACGAGACTCATGAACATTTTATTCTGAGCATTCACACTTGGGTGGTAAAGACCCAACGTCATACGATCCTGATCGATACTGCTTCCGGCAACGACAAGGAACGTCCGCTCAATCCGATTTTTCACCATCTTCAGCTGCCCTATCTGGAGCGGCTTGAGGCTGCTGGTGTCACGCCAGAAGCCGTTGACTATGTCCTCCTGACGCATTTGCATGTGGATCATGTCGGCTGGAACACGCGGCTCGTCGATGGTCGCTGGGTTCCGACGTTCCCAAATGCCAAATATGTGTTCCCGAAAGTGGAGCAAGACTATTACTCCAGCCCCGCCAGCCATAACGACGTTAATATACCGAGCCTCGGCGTTTACGAAGACAGCGTTCTGCCTGTTATTGAGGCCGGGCTGACCGAGACGATCAGCAGTGGCGGCGGTGAGTTTATCGATGGACTGTCGTTTCTCCCCACACCCGGACACAGCATCGGGCACATGTCGATCAGTCTTACATCGCGCGGGGAAGAAGCGCTGTTCAGTGGTGACGTGATGCACCACCCGATTCAAGTCTACCGCCCGGAATGGAACTCTGTTTTCTGCGAATTTGCTGACCAAGCACGCGCCTCGCGGCTCTGGGCACTCGAATATGCCGCCCAACGGGGCGCTACCTTCTTCAGCACCCACTTCCCCAAGAGTTCTGCCGGGCTTGTGACGCGCAAGGGCGATCAGTTCGATTGGCGCTTCATCTAACTCAACATCTGCACGCACGCCGGTTCTATATAATTTGACAAATCAGCGAAAACGTGGTATTAGATATTTGCCTGCTGCCTTTGATACAATGACCAGTACAAACCTTTTTGTCGCAATAAATCCAAATGGTTTCCGCGCTCAGCAATAATTCCCTTTTCTAAGACTAAAATTAAATCAGCCCGCTTGAGAGGGGCAAAACGGTGGGCGATGAGAAACACGGTGCGGTTAGCGGAAACTTTTTGTAAGTTTGCCAGCACTTGCTGTTCTGTTTCGCTATCTAAAGCACTGGTTGCTTCGTCTAAAATTAGAATTGGTGCTTGGCAGAGAAATAATCTTGCCAAAGCTATACGTTGACGTTGTCCGCCAGATAAAGCTGTACCTCGTTCCCCGACATTGGTTTCGTATCCGTGGGGTAATTCACTGATAAAGTCGTGAGCAACGGCATTTCTTGCAGCTTCTACGACTTGTTCTGAGGTGATGTCGGGATTACCAAGAGTTATGTTATCTAAAATAGAACCGTTGAATAAAAAGTCTTCTTGCAGAACAACAGCAATTTGTTGGCGCAGTGAAGCTAAATCAGCGCTTTTAATATCGAAACCATCAATGAGGATGCGTCCTGATTCAATTTGATAAAGGCGTTGCAACAATTTAGAAAGGGTACTTTTGCCAGAACCACTGCGTCCAACAATACCAACAAACTGTCCTGATTGAACTGAGAAGGAAATTCCTTTTAAGACAGGTTCTGTACTTTGTCGGTAGCGGAAGAAAACTTGCTCAAAGCTGACTTGACCTTTGAGGGATGGTAAAACTAAACCAGTGCCTGGTTCAGCTTCTGGGGCTACGTTCAGAATATCACCAATCCGGTCTACCGAAAGCAGCACTTGTTGAAAAGTTTGCCAAAGCTGCACAAGGCGTAAAAGTGGTGCTGTGACTCTACCTGAAAGCATTTGAAATGCTACCAGTTGACCGACTGTTAACTTTTGATCTATAACAAACTTGGCTCCAAACCAAAGAATCAGCAAGTTAGAAAAATTCGTGAGGAAGTCAGCGATGTTGCTGCTGATGTTAGAGGTGGTAGAGGCTTTAAAACCTGTGCGGACGAAGCGAGCAAATAAACCTTCCCAGCGATCGCGTGCTGCTGGTTCTGCTGTATGTGCTTTAACTGAATGAATTCCGGTAATTGTTTCGACAAGAAATGATTGACTATCAGCACTGCGGTTAAAAGTTTCGTTCAACCAGTTACGAAGGATTGGCGTTGCAACAACCGTCAAAGTGGCAAATAATGGTAGAACTGCCAAGGCTACAAACGTCAACGGGATATTGTAGTAAAACATTAACCCCAAGTAAACCACAGCAAAAATGCTATCCAAAACCACAGTTAACGCCGTACCTGTGAGAAACTGGCGGATTTGTTCGAGTTCCTGAACTCTTGCAACTGTATCTCCTACGCGGCGAGATTCAAAATAAGCTAAAGGTAACCGCATCAGATGGCGAAACAGCTGTGCTGATAAACTTAAATCTAGGCGACGGGCGGTATGGGTAAAAATAAATAGTCGCAGAATGCCGAGAATTGCCTCGAAAATTGCTGTAAGCAGAAGTGCGATCGCCATAACATCAAGAGTTGGCAAACTCTCCTGCACCATCACCTTATCAATGACGACTTGAGTAATCAGTGGTGTTGCTAACCCCAAAAGCTGTAATGTGAAAGACGCCAGCAACACTTCTGTCAATAATCCTCGGTACTGCCAAACGGCTGGGGTAAACCAGTTGAGGTTAAATTTTTCTTGCTTTTGAATGACTTCTACTTGCCATAACTGCCCATTCCAGCTAGACTCAACAACTGAGCGTGGTAAGCTTTCGCAGGTATTGTTCGGATTTAGGGGATTTGCGACAATCAGGCGATCGCCTTTAATCGCATACGCTACCACCCAACTTCCTTCTTTCTCTTCTGATGTTTCCCAGCGTAGTAAAGCTGGAAATGATAATTGTCGTAATTCACTCCAACTGACTTGCAGGCGTCGCAGCACAAATCCTAACTTTTCTGCGGCTTCCACAAGATGTTTTGGTTGCTGTCCTCGCAGTTGACGTTGTACCCATTCCAGTTGTACAGGATTGTCTAACTGTTGCGCCACCATTGTTAAACACGCAGCACCCGTGTTCCAGTTAGAGACGAATGGGTATGTTGACACAGCAGAAGAGAGAGTGGGAGAGTGAGAAAGTGAAAGAGTGTTAGCCAAGCGAGCTGTAGGCTGGGAAGATTTTTCTTCTCTTCCTCCCTCAGAGGCTCTTTTACTCCCATTGTCCTTCTTGTCTTCTTGATTCCCTAACCAAAATCCTTCAATTTGTGGCGTGGAAAGTTCTGCCCATGTAGCTGTTGTCCAGCGCACCACGACGACTTCTTTGCTAGCGGCAATAGCTTTGCACTCTACAGAAAACTTGTTTAAGTCACCGAACCAATCTCCTGGCTGTAGCGTTACCAAAGACTTACCGACGCTTTCTTCCCGCAAACGGATCTTACCAGAAATAATCAAGAACTGGAAACCACCCGTTTCTTGTGACCAGATTTTTTCTCCCAATTTGTAGCGAAGAGTTTCTGACACCTGTTGCATTTGGCTTTGGTGTTCAGGAGTTAGCCAGCACAGTGGTGGTTGATTCCAAGGTAAAGATGCTAGCACGCTATTTTTTGAAGATTCCTCATCTAAAAGTTTTAATTCACCTGCAATTTTACCGTTAGTTTTTGAATTTTCTCTGCTAGCCATTTCTCAAA
This sequence comes from Brasilonema sp. UFV-L1, assembly GCF_012912105.1. Taxonomy (GTDB): domain Bacteria; phylum Cyanobacteriota; class Cyanobacteriia; order Cyanobacteriales; family Nostocaceae; genus Brasilonema. The sequence continues at coordinate 23,572 of NZ_QMEA01000012.1, read as the reverse complement.
CAACTCATTTTGTAGTGCTTGCTTTAGTTGAGTATCTTCCAACGATGCTGGCAGAAATTGTTCCACACGAAACAATCCATAACGTCCTTCCAGTTCTATTGGTCCTACCAACTGTTGGGGACTGGCGATATCAATAACTGCTCTTAGTCTATCTGGCATTGTTCCCCGACTTACTGGTCCCATCATACCGTTCACAATTTTGTCATCTGCAAGTGAATATTCTCGAGCGAGTTGCTCAAAGCTTGCTCCTTCTTCGATTTGAGTCTGTAGTTCTTCAGCCAATTCCTGACTTTCAACAAGAATTCGCGAAACTACCACTCTATCTAAATAAATTTTACGTTCAATGAAGTATTCTTGTAGCTTTGATTCTGTGATAATAGCTTTTAGCTTTTCTACCTTAAAACTATAAGCAACTGATGAGTGAAAGGTATCATAATTCGTTCCATTACTTAGTAACCATTCTTGAAATTTTTCAGGGTTTGTCAATTTCTTTTTGAGCCGGAAATCAATTATTGTCTGTTCGGTTAACGCAGAACTAATGAGTATATCTTCTCGTGTTTGTAGTTCTTGTTCGATAATGTATTGGCGAAGAATGTCTCCTATAAATTGCCCTAATTTTCCTGATGCTTGCAAATATTTTACTGCCTGTCCATAAGCAATTGGTTTGTCATCTATGGTTAAAAACGATGAAAATTCCATGAACTTAAAAAGTTAATGAACGAAAAAACAACATACAGCTTTTCTTAAAAAGAAATTGCATTTTAGTTGACATTTTTGGAGAAAATATTGTGCGGTCATCCTCAGTAGTCTTAAGTCAAGGTGATTATTCGACGGTAAGATGACTAGTGCAAGAACTCAGAAATCAGAAGAACACATAAATCAGAACGCACCAAGTCAGAATACATCCTTATAAATAGAGAGAACTTTGAGCACAGAGCAGCGCCTTGCAGAGCCAGTGCTCTTTTGAAGAGTCTAGTACAGCGCCTCCAAATAAAGCTACTATCCAGAAAAGTCAAAACCCTTGCTTATCAAACTTGTTGAATTTCTCCGGATTGCGAATTTTGACTGACTCGATAGTGGTACTAGTGATTTCTGTTGTCCTGCACGAGAAAAAACTCAAGATTTTAAAAACAAATTAAATGATATTTGCCCATATCCAGGCAAATAAAATTGCTGTACTTGCACCTATTAATGTGTTGAAAATGTTCACCACTTCATTCGTCAGCCAGGTATAGCGGGATTGTAGTGTTGCACCAATCACACTTTCCAAATTAGTGGCAATAAACGCCGCTACAACACACCAAAGGACGCCGAACAAATCTATCAAACCCACTCCCCAACCGAGGAGTGCCTGGGCAAGTGACGCGATCGCACCAGCTAAAGTTCCCTCCAAACTAACAGCTCCTTCTGTTCCCCGTGGTACTGGTTGTAGTGTGGTAATCAGAAAAGTGCTTTTACCATAAGCTTTACCTATTTCGCTGGCACAGGTATCAGAAAGCTTTGTACTAAAACTCGCTACGTAACCTAGCAACAACAGGGTAACAAATGTGGAATATTGATTTTGAGACATAGGAAGAATTCCCGAACTGATCACCCATACTCCTAACGCACACAAAGCCGCAGTTAAAGCAGAACCCCAGACATTTTCTGGTCCTCTAGCACCAGAACGTTTTTCTGCTATTCCCTGTGCTTCTTTTTGCGCCATACCTACGCGCGTGATCAAAGAACCAACAAGAAAGTAGAACATAACAACTACATATCCCTGCCATCCGAGTGTTCCCCAAATCAAGACGCCAAGTACAACAGCGTGAAATAATCCGGCTGGAGTCAGCAGCTTTTTGGGCACAATCCAAGCCAACAGTAGCAAAATAGAGTTCAATCCTACTCCAACTAGCCAAGGACTCAAAGAATTCATAGGGAAAAACATTGTAGCAACTAATCTTTGTTATGAGTATTTTGTCAAAGTACCAATAGAATAACTAATTTAGAGCAAGTTTGATGACTGACTACAATCTTTGTTTTCCACCTTGTTAACTACCGTACAATCAAAGTATCATATTTTACTCTTTTTTGAAGAGACAAATTCTATTAATTTTTCAGCAAAAACACTCTTTAAATCGATTTCAATCTATGAAGAATCAGTAAATTTTTTCTATTTTTTCAGTAAATTTCTACATAAATAAAATTTTTACCTGAAAAGAAATACGATAGTAAGGTTGATGCAATATATACAGTTGGTATACCCATTAACCTATGTTAACGACTTTTTCTAAAGGCTTTTTAGAAACTGCTCAAAACTTAAATATAGGTGTCAATCTTCAAGTATCTAGTGATACATTAATTCCTGGTCATAGCAATTTCTACAGCTTTACTCTGAAAGGTCGTAGTAGTTTTAACCTTGATTTAGAAGATTTGCACGAAAATGCACAAGTAGATTTGATTCGAGATCAAAATAGTAATAGTTTGGTAGATGACGATGAAGTCATAAATAGCTCTATTTTTAGTACCATAAACGCTCAAGCAATTAACCAAACCTTAGATGCGGGTTTGTATTATATCCGAGTCTCTGTTGATGAAGGTTTAGAAACTGATTACAAATTGGCTTTTTCAGCAACGCCGATTGACTATGCTGGAGATTCCTTGCAAGCTGCACGATATATTAGTGCTAAGTCCAAAACGAAAAATTATGATGACTGGGTAGGTTTATCAGATACAAATGATTACTACAGATTGAAACTGAAAACCACCAGTGCTTTAAAATTGGGACTTAGCAGTCACAATGATGATGCAGCGCTGCAATTACTAGATAGCAATGGCAACAGACTCACAACGTCCCTGAACGTTGGCAGCACAAATGAACCAATAAATCTCACCTTAAACGCAGGTACATACTATATACAAGTCAACTCGTACGAGAACAGTGAGACTTTCTACAAAATAAGCTTGTCAGCAACCCGCGTATCCGATAGTCAAACAACACCGACTCCCACTAGCACATCATCCTCCAGTTCTGGGGGTACACAGCAGCTGACTCCTTGTGTGATCACATACCAACTCCTTGATAGCAAAACGCAATATGTTAAAGGAACTCTCCGGGCAGATACCTTTACTTATCAATCTGCATATAATCGGACGGTATACTCTGGCAATAGCAACGTTGACTATGGTAGCGGAGGGCGAGACTTACTGAATCTATCTACATTTTCTTCTGCGGACGCCACAATTAAGTTGGTAGAGTATACAGGAGGTGTGTATACGGGGGGTGTCAAGTATAACTCAGGTAATGGCGATCGCCGATTTGATGCCATAAGATTAAGCAACGGCAAAGAAATTTTGTTTGAGGGCATTGAAGCCATTCAATTTAAAGACAAAACAATCAACTTATCAGTGACACCTAACGATCCTCTGTTTGGACAGCAATGGAATCTACATATGATGGGTGTTCAAAGTGCGTGGCGTTTGACGAAAGGTTCCAACAATGTACTGATTGGAATTGAAGATACGGGTTTGGCTGCGAATGGTAATAATATTCACCCCGATTTACGTTCCCCAAATTTATTAAGTAATAACTACTTGGATGAAATGAGTTACACCACAGCTCATGGTACTTCAATTCAAGGAGTGATTGCTGCGACAAGCAATAATGGCGTTGGGATAAGTGGTATCAACTGGTATTCTGATGTTTTCCATATCGATGTTATGGGTGGTAACACTGGAGATTACAATTTGGTGAGTGCGACACAAGCATTGATTAATCAAGCAAAGAGTAAAAATCAGCGTCTGGTTGTGAACCTCAGCTTGACTGGTGGTAACTCAGCGCAATTTGAGGAATTGATTGACAAGAACAAAGATACAGCCTTGTTTGTCATTGCTGCGGGAAATAATAATGGTAATACTCTTGAAAGTCCTGCCAACTTAGCGACAAAGTATAGTAATGTTGTGGCGGTAGGTGCTTCTTGGGGACTCAAAGACTGGAATGGAAATTCAACAACACCTGGAACACGTATCTCTTATCAAGGAGCATGGGGTTCCAACACAGGAAGTGGTTTAACTCTGACAGCTGCATCTGAGTATATTACAACAAAAGCTACTAAGTCCTCTAATGGTTTTGAGTTCGGTTTTACTAATAATGATGAGCGTTTCTTTGGCACTTCTGCAGCAGTGCCAAATGTGGTAGGAGTTGCTTCATTAGTATGGAGTGTGAATTCAAATCTCACTGCGACTCAAATCAAGTCGATTTTGTCACAAACAGCTTACGACTTAGGTACACGGGGCTATGATACAGAGTACGGTTCTGGGTTTGTGAATGCTGATGCTGCTGTGAGAAGAGCAATAGCTCTTGTATAGGGTTCCAAAATGTGTTCTTTTCATATGTTGCTAGCGATGTCAGCCGCTAATTAAAGGCTCATATCTTTTACTAACGTGTTAATACTGGAATTTTACGTTTTTAATAAACATATATTTTTTTCAAATAAACAAAAAATAAGGATTATTAGTCTTAACATCACGGTTTTGTTTGTGTATATTTACACGAATAGGGTGTAGATGCAAGATATGAGCCTCCGACTAGCGGCGATTTTGGCTGCTAATAACAAATGAAAGAAGCACATTTTTTTCACTTTCTGGAAGCCTTGCTACATAAGGGTGATAGGATGTGTATCTTAGGAGTTAATGGCATTTTTTCGGAAATGCCATTTTTACTTTTGTAGCTTTATCCATGTCTGAGTGAATTTCATGAATGTGAAAACAACTAAAGAAATGCACATTAACATTTCAGATAATTTGAAAAAGCAGTTTCATACTACCTGCGTTATGCAGGGGAAAAAGATGAATCAGGTCGTCCCTATCGTTAATCCAGCAATGGCTTAGGGCAAACGAAGTTTTACAAACTGATAGTGAAATAGGTAAGAAGTTACCACCTAAATCCTGTTGAATAACCTCGCAAATAACAAAGTTAATTATGTCATAAAAACTTTTCAAGAGAAATATAATATAACTGGAGCTAATTAATTTATGCAGCAAAAAATCTTGATTTTAGCAGCAAATCCTAAAGGCACAACACCGTTGCGTTTGGATGAGGAGGTGCGTGAAATCGATGCTGGACTTAAGCGAGCGTTGCATCGCGATCAGTTTTTCTTAGAGCAGAAGTGGGCAGTGCGACCGAGAGATATTCAGCGAGCGATGCTGGATATTAATCCGCAGATTATTCATTTTTCTGGGCATGGGACGGGAGATGAAGGTCTGGTATTTGAAGACGAAACAGGTTCGGCAAAGCTAGTTGATGGAGAAGCTCTAGCGGGATTGTTTGAGCTATTTGCAGAGCAAATTGAGTGTGTTGTTCTTAATGGCTGTTACTCAGAGGTACAGGCAAACGCGATCGCTCAACACATTAACTATGTGATTGGTATGAGCAAGGCAATCGGAGATAGAGCTGCAATTGAATTTGCTGTGGGCTTTTACGATGCTCTAGGAGCAGGAAAGCCTGTTGAATTTGCCTACAAATTTGGTTGTGCTGCAATTAGGTTAGCAGGTATTCCAGAGCAACTAACCCCAACTTTAAAGAAGAAGCCTTTGAATGGATCTAAAGACCAGCCTCAAATCAGCGGTATTTATCAAGACGTGCTTGGACGAGAACCTACAGATTCTGAGGGTAAGTACTATGTTGATTTGTTAGAAAAGGGAGAAAAATTAAATTCGATTCGTGATTGGATTACCAAAACTTCTTCACTTCTACAAGATGGTAATATTATTTCATTAGAATGTCTAGGGAACCTGCATACTGGTTTTAAATTTTTAGATTCTCGCATAAAAAATAATAATGTAAGCTTAGCTTCTAATATTGATGCTCATACTAAATGGAAGGTACACGTTATTAATGATGAAGTAGTTGCCTTAGAAAACCAGGGAGTAATTAATGGTTCAAAATGGTTAGATGGTATAACACACAACGACTCTGTTAATTTAGCTCCTAACACAGAAGGTGGCTATACAGGCACAAAATGGAGAATCAATATAATTGGTGATGGAGAAGTTGCCTTAGATAATCAGGGAGAATCAAGATGGTTAAATGGTTTAACAGAGAACGGCTCTGTTAATTTAGCTCCTCGCATAGGAAATGACCATACAGGTACAAGATGGAAAATTTTTAAGCACTAGTCTAAACAGCTGCATGAAAGGGTATTTTATACTAGCGTTGGCTTTCAGTTTTGTGGATTCGATAGTTCATTGTATGACCCTGCTTTACTTCTCTCGCTCTTTGTAAGGAGTTCCAGAATGAGCAGAACAGGAATATACGAACCCTTTTGTAAGCCATTAATAACCAGTAGAAAAGATGGTAAAATCTAACCTAAATCCACTGAAAATTTCCCTAAATTTTCCTTGCGCCACTTAGCATCTGCTTTACGATTTGTCCGCAACTCTAAAACTCGAATTCCTTTGCTTGGGAGTGGGTTTAATCTAGAGAGCAACTGCTCCCAAGAAGTTATCAATTCATGCTCAACATTGTAAGTCGCACAGAGTTGAGCGAAATCAATATCTTGCGGAGTTGCAAAAAATTCTTCAAATGGTGGCTCAAATTTGGAAATAGATAACATTTCAAAAATTCCACCACCATTGTTGTTAATCAACACAATAGTTAAATGTCCAACAAACTTATTTCTGATTAAAAAACCATTGGTATCATGTAATAAGGCTAAATCACCTGTCAACATGACACTACTTTGTTGGTGATGAGCAATCCCCAAAGCAGTGGACAATGTGCCATCAATGCCATTCGCACCTCGGTTAAAAAAGGGTTGCACTTGTGAGTGAGTTGGTTTCCAGAAAAATTCAACATCCCGCACCGGCATACTATTGGCAATAAAAAAGGGTGTTCTTGGTGGTAAAGTCTGAGAAAGTAACCAAGCAGCTTTGCCTTCAAATAACTCCTCTATTGTTGCCAAAGTTTGATCAACACTTGCTCTAACTTTTGCTTCTGCTGTACACCACAGTTGAAGATACTCACAAGAAGATGAGGAAGCAACTCCTAATTTTGTTAGCGCAGCGGGACGCAGTCCATTTTGAATTTTGTTAGCGCAGCGGGACGCAGTCCATTTTGAATTGTTTTCTCCCCATCTCCCCAATTCTTCTATGCTCATTCGTAAGTGAATTGTCTTACCATGAAGAGGGTCGAGATTTTGGTCGCTGTTGTCAATGATCCAGCGTTGTGCTTGGGTAGAAGTTAACCAGTTACGTAATTCCTTACTTGTGGGTAATTCACCAATTTGAATCACGACTTCTGGTGCGAGCTGTTTTGCAAATTCCTGATTGCGTAAAATCAGGTCATAGGTAGAAATGATATAAGGATTAAGGTCAGCATAGTTTCTCACAGGAGAGAGTCCTTCTGCCAAAACTGGAAATTTTAAGGTTTTGGAGAGTTGGGCGATCGCACGACAATACTCTTGTGGTTTTTGTGGTTTCGCAACACCAGCGATGATAATTCCTCGTTGAAATTGTAACCACTCTTGAAAAGCTAGAGGTGAAGAAATGGGAATGTAGGAAGATTGCGAAGTGCTTGTGATGTGAGAGAAGAAATCTTCTGTGTCAAATTGAGACTGTAATAATTGTAGAGACGTTGTATGCAACATTTCTACATCAGGGATGGGTGCGAGGGGATCGCGAAACGGAACATTGAGATGCACCGCCCCAGGTACAGGAGTTTGTGAACGTTCCCAGGCATAAATCATCATTTGTCGTAGATAAGCCAGCATTCCTATATCCACAGAAGGAATTGCTAACTCTGTCTGCCAATTTGGATAATTGCCGTATAATTTTACTTGGGTTATGGTTTGACCAGAATGGCAATCTCGTAACTCAGGCGGTCTATCTGTGGTAAACACCAACAGAGGTACGCGACTTTCTTTTGCTTCAATCACCGCTGGGTAAAAATTCGCTCCTGCTGTCCCAGAGGTGCAAACAAGTAGCGTAGGGCGTCCGGTCACTTTTGCTTGACCCAAGGCAAAAAAAGCTGCGGATCGTTCATCAAGAATCGAAATTGCTTCAATATCGGGTGATTGTTGGGCAAAGGCGACTGCTAGAGGTGTGGAACGGGAACCCGGACAAATCACGACACAAGTTAATCCTAGGCGCTTTAATGTCTGGGTAGCAATCGACGCCCATACAGTGTTAATGTTTCTAAAATCAATTGCCATCAACCTTGAAAGTCTAAATGTCCTGAGTTTTCAGTTCTAAGAAGAGGGTGTTATTTGAAATTGTCTGGTGAGTTATCTCATCATTCTCATTTTCTGGTATATTTCAACCAACCTTTCTATCGTAGATTAATCAGGAAAGCCAATACGCTACTGAATACAGAAAGTACTAACTCAGGACTGTTTTTTTATGGACTGCATTCATTTGACGGGAATTCGCTGCTATGGCTACACTGGCTATCTGCAAGAAGAACAGGTGCTAGGACAATGGTTTGAGGTAGATTTGAGATTATGGCTGGATATCTCAAAAGCTGCCAAAACTGACGCGATAGAAGATACTATCGATTACCGTAGCACTATCAGCTTGGTGAAACATTTGGTAAAGACATCAAAGTTTTCTCTGATAGAACGATTAGCAAGCACTATTGCTGATTCTATATTAGAATCGGGCGATCGCGTGACACAAGTTCAAGTTATTTTGAGGAAACCTGCTGCACCTATTCCAGACTTTGATGGCACAATCAGCATTGAATTAACTAGAACTAAATCTCATGCTGTTTAACCACAATTAATTTTTTTTGTCAAGACTACCTACACTTACACGCCTAAAATGGGAGAATTGATTTTTGAAAGCGGTAAGTAAATATCTTGGACTATTCTCAACAAGAGTCCAAAAACCGGGTTTGGATAACCATATATTAAGGTTTTGACGAGCAGGCATTCTCAAGAAACCTGGTTTTTCACTTCATGCAAGATGTGAGCAGCCCGACTAGCGGCGCGCCACCCGCTACAAATGAAACAAACACCTTTTTCCCTGACCCCGAATATCTGAGTTGAATCGGTTGATTTATAAGGCAATTTCCTGTTTCTTTACCTACTGAATGTGATACCAAAACGCAGTATCTGTAGCAATCAATTGAGCGTAGCAAATTTATTATTTTTTCGTAGTTTTTAAAGTTGGCATTTTGGCAGTTCCTTTGAAACAGGACTGCTATACATAGTATTAAATTTCAGTTATGAGCTTGCTTAAAAACACATATATAGATAGACTACAATATGTCTCAATTGATTTTTGCTACTTATTTATTTTTAGATTTAGAATGTTGCGACTTTCAAAAACTGCTCTATTTTCTAGATAAAATTTCTTTGGCACCTACTGGTTTTATCGTTATTTAAATATCAAGGTATTAGCTTGACATGAAAAGTACAAAAAATGAAATTCTTTTGCTCATCAAGTAAAAAAATGTGATTTGAAAAAGATTTCAGTTAACAAATAATCCTTCCTAAGGGAGATCCATAAAAATAAATCTCCAGGTTTATTAAAACAAATAACCGACTACGCTCACAGTGAAACTACGCTCGTGTGGAGATTTATTTGACGCGCTATGTGCTTAAGAGGATGTTTAAAAAGTCTGATTTTATACTCAACTCGATGAGTGTAAGTTGCGGCTAGACAAATAAAACCTTAACCAGTAGCTTTGAAAAGCCTAGTACCGCTACCGAGTAAGTCAAAAGACTTATAACATAAGCTTTTTGGTAATTCTTAATGGTAGCTTTATTTGGGTCGCGCTGTACTAGTTTTAGGTTTAGGTCACAGAGGTGAGCTTTGTTTGTGTAGTAGCGAATTCTATTCGTCCAATAGTTTCCAAATATTCTCTAAGTATTCGAGATTAAAATACAGTGGTTTTGAGGATTATCCATAACATGAAAAAATATAACCCTATTCATAGGAATATTTCAAATGTCTAATCCAAAAATATTAGTAGTTGAGAAAGAAAACAAACTAGCATTAGATCTAAAAAAGACATTGCACAACCTAGGTTATTCTGTTCCCGAAATCACTAACTCTGGAGAGGATGCGATCAAAAGAATGGAAGAGATTAATCCAAATATAGTCTTAGTTGATATTTGTTTTTCAGAAAGAATTGATGGTGTAGAGGTTGGAGATCTTATTATGAATAATTTTCAAGTTCCAGTTTTATATTTAACAGAAAATTGCTCAGAAGTAAAAAATATAGCTCAAAATCAATTAACAGAACCTTTTAGCTACATTACTAAACCAGTCGCTGAGCAAGACTTATATATTGCTATTGAAATGACTCTTTATAAGCACCAAACAAAAAGGAAGTTACAAAGAGAAATGCAAAAGTGGATAGCAGTTCTAAAAAGTATGGGCTGTGCAGTGATGATCACAGATACCTGTGGTTGTATTTATATGATGAATCCAGTAGCAGAAGCACTCACAGCATGGAAGCAAGATGAAGCGGTTAGGAAAAGTTTAACAGAAATATTAAGATTAGTTGACAAAGATACAGGAGTAATTATCAAAGATTTGGCGCAACAAACTATAGAGACGGGTGTCGTTTTGAATTTACCAGAAACCTTAACATTAATTGCTAAAGATGGTGGAGAAATCCAAATTGGGGGAAGTATTGCACCTATCTATGATGATGAGGCTAATCTTATCGGGACAGTTTTAGTTTTTCAAGACATCACGCAACGTAAACAAACAGAAGCAAAACTTTTTCGGAATGCTTTTTACGATGCACTTACAGGACTGCCCAATAGAGTTTTATTATTTGAGAGACTAAGCCAAGTGTTTGAGCGTGGAAAAAGACGAAAAAATGACCGCTATGCTGTCTTGTTTTTGGATGTGGATGGTTTTAAAACAATTAACGATAGCTTTGGACATACTGTCGGTGATAATTTGTTGATAGAGATTGCTCGACGTTTAGAATTATGCTTACGCAGTGGCGATACAGTTGCACGATTTGGTGGTGATGAGTTTGCTATTCTCATTAAAGATATAAAAGATATTTCCGATACGACAAACGTTGCTAAACGTATTCAAGAAAGCTTGGATTTACCAATTTACGTGAATGAACATCAAATATGCATTTCAGCCAGCATTGGTATTGCTTTAAATTGTAGTAGTTATGAAAAACCAGAAAATCTGCTACGGGATGCTGATATCGCTATGTATGATGCAAAACAACAGGGGAAAGCTCGTTATGTTGTCTTTGATTCTCAAAAGTCATATGATACGACTAGACATGTTCATAAATAGCAAGTACAAGTCTGTGACCGACTCTAGGCAAGCACAGATATTGAAAACTAGTCTTTGTATAATTAAAAAGGAGAGTTTGATTTCTTTTCAGTGAAGACAAAAAGAAAAATATAGAATGAATCATATATCTTCTTTGAGTCATAGGTAAGTTCTTCTATATTAGTCAAATTAACTCGTTAATTTGTTAACCTGATTAATCATCTAATAATTATGAAACCATTTCTTCCCATTTTTGGATATTCATGAGAATCAAATCCGCTCATTATCTCAAGGAAAAATAATTGATTATGCAAGAAACAGAAAAACAAAAAATGCTGGCAGGCAAACTGTATTTTTCTACCGATATGGAATTAATTACTGAAAAACAGTTTGCACTTCATTTATTGAGAATGTATAACTCTACAACCGAAGAACAACTAGAGCAGCGAACACAAATCTTACAGAAATTATTTGGTCAAGTAGGACAAAACCCTAAGATTTTTCCACCTTTTCAGTGTGATTATGGTAAAAATATTTATGCCGGTGACGGATTGTATATGAATTTTGGCTGTGTCATTTTAGACTGCAATACAGTTCATATTGGTGACAATGTATTGTGTGGTCCTTACGTTCAAATGTACACGGCATCTCACCCAACAGATCCAGAAATTCGCCTTTCTGGTAGAGAATTTGCTGCGCCAATTAGCATTGGTAATAATGTCTGGATTGGTGGCGGTGCAATTATTTGTCCAGGTGTCACAATTGGTGAGAATACGACCATTGGTGCTGGTAGTATCGTTGTTAAAAATATACCTGCAAATGTTGTTGCTGTTGGTAATCCATGTAGAGTGATTCGGGAATTGTAATTTTTTAGCACATCGCGTGAAGGTATCACAATCGATGACGCCGTCTTCCGATTCAACTTGTGGGAGAATAAATAACAGTCGGGCGATCGCCTTTGTTGATGCACACTAGTCATTTGACTTAAGCAATTTATGACCATAATCGTCTTTGGCAGCATTAACATAGATTTAGTAGCAACAGCACCCCGCTTACCAGTTGCAGGAGAAACGCTGCTAGGACAAAGTTTTTTGCAAGCACCAGGCGGTAAAGGTGCTAATCAAGCAGTCGCATCAGCACGATTGGGAGTTTCAACGTATATTGTAGGACGCGTAGGCGCAGACAGTTTTGGTGCAGAACTTGTCAACAGTCTCCAATCTTCAGGTGTCCAAACAGATAACGTGTTTGTAGATGAAACTGTTAGTTCTGGTGTTGCCATCATTATTGTAGATGTGAAGGGTGAAAATCAAATTATTGTCGTTCCTGGTGCGAATGGACATGTCAATCAACAAGATGTGGAACGATTATCACATTTATTACCAACAGCTAAGGCGCTACTTTTACAATTTGAAATCCCTATGGCTACGGTTGTTTGGGCTGCCAAAGCTGCACAAAAAGCTGGAGTTACAGTCATTCTTGACCCAGCGCCTGCGCAGAAGGATGTGCCAGATGAACTTTACCCTTTGGTAGATATTATCACACCAAATGAGGTAGAAGCAGGACAACTGGTGGGTTTTCCTGTAGATGGAGAAGAGTCAGCAACAAAGGCAACCCAGGTGTTACGACAACGAGGTGTGAAAAATGTCATTGTGAAACTGGGAGCCAAAGGTGCTCTGTGTGCCACATCCGAAGCCAGCTTTTTTATACCAGCGTTTCCAGTTCATACGGTTGACACAACTGCTGCAGGCGATGCGTTTAATGGGGGTTTGGCTGCGGCGCTTTGTGAGGGACTTTCTTTGCGTCAAGCGGTGGTTTGGGGTGCAGCAGCAGGCGCTTTAGCTGCAACCAAATTAGGGGCGCAACCTTCACTTCCCCAGAGGATGACGTTTGATGCGTTTCTTAAGGAAAAAGTTTAGCAACTGCTTGATTATTTACCAATATCCTCGTTCCACAGTTCGGGCTTTTCTTCAATAAACTCGCTCATCATTTGTTCGCATTCATTCAGATTAAGATCAATAACTTCCACGCCGTGGGATACCATAAATTCTTTGGCACCTGGGAAAGTTCTTGATTCTCCAGCGATGACTTTTTTAATCCCAAATTGTACAACCGCCCCAGCGCATAGATAACACGGCATTAAAGTTGAATAAAGTGTTGTCCCCCTGTAGCTGCCGATTCTACCAGCATTGCGAAGGCAATCGATTTCGGCGTGGGTGACTGGATCGGAATCTTGCACGCGCTTGTTGTGTCCTTTACCGATAATCTCGCCATCTTTGACGAGAACAGAACCGATGGGAATTCCACCTTCAAGTCTACCTTTTTTTGCTTGTGCGATCGCAGCTTGCATAAACTCATCCATACTCAAAACAGTTCCTGATAGTGGTATTTATTTGGAAGATTGACATTTGTAAAGACATTGCAGTGCAACGTTTTTACGCGACTCATAAATTAGAGGAGAGTGAAAAGTAATAACGTGACACTCTTGGTGCTTCTTTGATGATTTTATTTCAAAGCTGCTACTAAAATTCGCATGACTTGCTCTAAATCTTCAGGAACTCGATAGCTATTTATCCCCTGTTCAAAATGCTTTGTGTTGCGGTCGAGCCTAGCAAATTGCCATATTGTGCCTGTAGAAATAACACCAATGAAAATTGGCTGTTGGTCAACTGTAGTGGCTCTGTCCCACTGATCGAGTGCTACCAATTCGGCGACTAACTGCGTAAAACCTCGCGTTAAATCCTCATATTTCGCCTCAATGACTAAGAGTTGATTAACAGAATTTGCTCTGAGTAAATAATCTAAATTGCCCTGAAGCCAATTAGAAACCTTCAAAGTATATTCAATTCGTAATTCCGCCTGTGTGTAATGGATTAACTCCGTCACCACCCGCGAGATGAGAATTTCTCGTCTTGCGAGTTCGTTAGTCAACGGTACAAATGGTAATACTTCCTCAAGGCGATCGCGCAATTCTCCCAAACGGTCAAGTTCATCAGAAAACTGGGGTAAATTGAGCATTTTTCGAGTTAAACTATAGCCAAATTCTTGAGCGAGTTCGCTCGCTTCAAAACCAAGCTCAAAGTATCGGCTGAAAGTATAACTTTGATTGGAGTCAAGAATTGACATACGCTAAGTTGCACATGACATTTTTCTTATATCACGGATAGATGAGCAGTGCTTTAGCGAAAGCCCGGTTTTTAAAAAACTTTGAGCAACAAATCATCATGAAAAACCCGACACAGGCGATTGAAAGCTTGACTCACTCCCAGTCTACGGCGACCTACGATCCACTTCGTTAACGCTAGCCCCGTTCGGAGGCGCTGCGCAAACGCGCTTCACTCCCTCCCGGTAGGATGTGAGCCTTCTTGTTGAAATAGGTAAAAATATCAAAGTTTTGATAACCATTTCTTGGGCTAACATTCAATAATTAAGTAAGTCGGGATAAATAAATGTCATGAGTTATGAGTCATTAGTCAACAACTCTTAGACTATAGACTCATGCCTTCAGACAGTTACCGACTGTTGTGCAAGTTTCCATAAGGATAGCTCAAGTGACTCTGACTAACTCAGATTTTCTCACCTCTAGCGACCCTGCTGTCGCGGAGTTAATCAACCAAGAACTACAGCGTCAACGTGATCACTTGGAATTGATTGCAAGTGAAAACTTCACTTCTGCTGCTGTTCTTGCGGCTCAAGGTTCCGTACTGACAAACAAATATGCAGAAGGATTACCCGGTAAACGTTACTACGGTGGCTGTGAGTTCATAGACAAAATTGAACAATTGGCAATTGACCGTGCTAAACAGTTGTTTGGTGCTGCTCATGCTAATGTACAACCTCATTCTGGCGCACAAGCAAATTTTGCAGTGTTTTTGACGTTGCTGGAACCAGGTGATAAATTCATGGGAATGGATTTGTCTCACGGGGGACACCTGACCCACGGTTCACCTGTCAATGTCTCTGGAAAGTGGTTCCAGGCTTGCCACTACGGTGTCAGCCAAGAAACAGAACAGCTAGACTACGACCAAATTCGGGAGCTGGCGCTTAGGGAGCGTCCAAAGCTCTTGATTTGCGGTTATTCTGCATATTCCCGCTTTATTGATTTTGAAAAGTTCCGCAGTATCGCTGATGAAGTCGGTGCTTACTTATTGGCAGATATTGCGCATATTGCCGGATTGGTTGCTAGCGGTCTGCATCCAGACCCTATCCCTTATTGTGATGTTGTCACCACAACCACACACAAAACTTTACGTGGTCCAAGGGCTGGCTTAATCTTAACACGTGACCCAGAACTCGGTAAAAAGCTGGATAAATCAGTTTTCCCTGGTAATCAAGGTGGACCATTAGAACACGTGATTGCTGCTAAAGCTGTTGCTTTCGCTGAAGCCCTCAAGCCAGAGTTTAAAACATACTCTGCTCAGGTGATTGACAATGCTCGCGCCTTGGCTACCCAACTTCAAAACCGAGGTTTAAAGTTAGTCTCTAATGGCACTGACAATCATCTGATGCTAGTAGACTTACGAACTATTGGTATGACAGGTAAGCAAGCAGATCAGTTGGTAAGTGGTGTAAATATTACTGCCAACAAGAATACAGTACCGTTCGATCCAGAATCACCATTTGTGACCAGTGGTTTGAGGTTGGGTTCTCCAGCAATGACAACGCGGGGCTTGGGAGTCGAAGAATTTACGGAGATTGGCAATATTATTGCAGATCGTCTGTTAAATCCAGATTCACCAGACATTGCTGAAGATTGTCGGCGACGAGTCAAAGCGTTGTGCGATCGCTTTCCTTTGTACCCTCACATCATGATTCCTGTACCAGCTTTAGCATAATATCGTAGTTCAGAGTTATGAGTTAGGAATTATTAATGAATAGTTCCTAACTCATAATTTTTTCATGTTTTCTTGAGCAGTGGTATTTTCAAATTTCCAAGCCAAACTTATGAGACAATAATAAACTGTGAAAAAGCGACAAACCTTTTCTACAAAATCAAGAAAATAACTACAGGAGTTATCAAGTGTCCATCCCTGAAATTACTCAAAAGCTTTTGGCTGCTAAAAAGGAAAAAGGACTGACCTTTGCTGATTTGGAAAAGGTTTTGGGACGTGACGAAGTGTGGATTGCATCTGTTTTCTACCGTCAAGCTAGTGCTTCTGAGGAAGAGGCGAAATTATTGGTTGAAGCATTGGGAGTTGATGCGAATTCTATTGAAGAATTAACTGATTACCCAGTAAAAGGTTTGGGTCCTGTTGTTCCTACTGACCCCTTAATTTATCGTTTCTACGAAATTATGCAGGTCTATGGAATGCCGATAAAAACGGTTATTCACGAGAAGTTTGGCGATGGAATTATGAGTGCAATAGACTTTACCTTGAATATTCAAAAAGAAGAAGATCCTAAAGGCGATCGCGTAAAAGTGATTATGTCTGGCAAATTTTTACCATACAAAAAGTGGTAATGTTTCATCAATGCCAGGACTTACGCAAAATAATGAAAAAATAAACCGCATAGACGCGCAGCGGCTTCCCGCAGGGTAGGACGCATTAGCGTAGCGTGCCCGCAGGGCATAGAGCACGAAGTTAAGAGAGTTTAAAAGAGTTTTTGCGTAAGTCCTAAATGCTAAAAGTCAAATTCTTGTTATGAGTTAATTTTCCGAAAAGTGTGATTACGTTTTAGCTCAGAAGCGATGCTTTTGGAGCGAGTCGTCTAAGGGAAATAAATGCAGAGCGCCCGCCTCAAAGGGCGATGCTCCCTCAGAAATTAAAGGGCGATAAGCCGGAGGCTTTAGCTTGTGCGTATCGCCTAAAATAAAAATAAACCTATCATCGTATTGCTAAAACGTTATAACTCTTGATACACGAACAACAAATACCACAAAAAATACTAGATTTTTCTCCTTACTATTCTCAAAAAAATGGAAAAGCATATCTAGGTGATAGCCTACAACTACTGACATTTATAGAGGATAACAGCATTAACTTAATTCTGACCTCACCTCCATTTGCGCTCACACGTAAAAAAGAATATGGCAATGAAAGTGCTGAAAAATATATAGAATGGTTTCTGCCTTTTGCTTATGAATTTAAAAGAGTTTTAACAGATAATGGCTCTTTTGTTTTAGATTTAGGTGGTGCTTATCTGCCAGGTTCTCCAGTGCGGAGTATTTATCAATACGAGCTTTTAGTGAGGTTGTGTAAAGAAGTCGGCTTCTTTCTTGCTCAAGAATTTTATCACTATAATCCAGCACGACTACCAACTCCTGCTGAATGGGTGACAATCAGGCGAATTCGTGTAAAAGATTCAGTGAATATGGTTTGGTGGTTGTCTAAAACACCTCACCCAAAAGCTGACAATAGAAAAGTTTTAAAGCCTTATAGCCAAAGTATGAAACAATTACTGAAAAATGGCTATAAAGCAAAAGTACGCCCCAGTGGTCATGATATTTCTGATAAATTTCAAAAAGATAATCAGGGTGCTATTCCACCAAATTTACTAGAAATTGCTAATACAGAATCTAATAGTGCTTATCTACGGCGTTGTAAAGCAGCAGGAATTCAACCTCATCCTGCACGTTTTCCTCAAGGTTTTGCAGAATTTTTCATCAAATTTTTGACTGATGAAGGTGATGTTGTTTTAGATTCATTCGCGGGTTCCAACACAACGGGTTTTGTGGCAGAAATTTTACAACGCCGATGGATTGCTTTTGAAATCAATGAAAATTATATTATCGGTAGTCGATATAGATTTGAAGATTTAGAAATTTAAATGAACCGTCAAAGACACAGAACAGTAAGCTGTTACGGCATTTGCCTGGAAATAAAATACCAGCCGTGTTTAACGGTAACGGGTTGGTGTCGAGGGATCTAGGTCTGACGGCTGGTATTTTATTTTTGTGGTCCCCCCTACACTTACAAGTCCACTATGGGGAGTGACAGACTGAAAGAAAGCATTTGACGGTTTTATTCAAAGTCAAAAAATGCATTTTATAAGCGCAACAGCTTAGACTGGAGTTTAGTCAGCAGCACGCTCGTTGATAAGATGCACACATCAAACTAGAAAAACCACTCATGTCAAGCTGAGGAGAACATATCCGGCGTGCGCGCTTACGCTTCACTCAGCACGATAGTCAAACTGCACATTTGGGATGCTTTCTCTAATCTTGCATTTTTATAATTGACTTGACAGGTGATCATATTTTATGATTGGAATTTCCAATTTCAAAAGGCTCTCACCTATATGATATGGCTGAACTCAAAAACGATGAACACTTCAGTATAAATTTTGAGTAAATGGATTTAACTATGGTACGAGGCGGTAAAGCTTAATTCAATTCATACTCTGGGTAGAAGCATGACATTTTAATTGCTCTTAGCGCTTCATAGAAAGCAGTCTTTTCCCCAGATAAGCAGCCTCCATTGATTTAAGCAGTTTTCATTTTTCTTGAAAACTGCCATAAGCAATAGGTCAAAAATTTAAAGAGATGATAAATACCATCTCACTAGACTTTACAAAAATGCGGGTATCGAGAACAATAATGAAACAATTCTCTAAAAACTTTCCTGAATTCAAAGAATTAATGCTGTCAATTATAAAAAGCAGTGTGCCAAGAAGAAATGTAAAGACGAAGAGCCTTTGTTTGTTGACAGCAAGTTTGTTAACAGGATTGGTAATACCAGCATTTGCTCTTGCACATCTGTCCAATGTCAACTCAGGAAATAGTAAATTCATCTCAAATTTAAAAGATGCTTTCAAGTCAAATATTAGTAGCCAAAAAATTTATAGTGCAGAAATCGTTTCACCAGAGTTGAGTCCCTCTTTGTCGTCGTCAAATTCCATTGAATCGTATCAAGATCCAAATACTCAATTCGTTTCTCATCAAATTACATCAGGAAATCAACTTTACTACGACAGGTTAGCTGCGCTGAAATCTGGTCAGATATATCCAAGTTCACCGGAAAACAGTACAAAGTCATCGTTAATTTCGACGACGAAAACTCAACTGACATATGAGGATTGGAAAAGCTTGTTAGTGATGGAAGCTGAAGCAATGGCTCAAAGTCAAGATGAGAATCGTCTCGGAATTCTATTGGGTGATTCTTTAAGTTTGTGGTTTCCTCAAGAAAATTTTTCTGTAGATAGATTGTGGCTGAATCAAGGAATATCTGGAGATACTTCCGGTGGGATTTTAAAAAGAGTATGGATTTTAAGTAAAACCAGACCGAATTTTATTTATATTATGGCTGGAATTAATGACTTGCGAAAGGGTACGGCAGATGAAATCATTCTACGCAATCACCGCCAAATTGTTCGCAAGCTGCGACAGACTCATCCAAAAACTATAATTTTTATTCAATCGATTTTACCAACTCGTTTATCTGCAATCCCTAATACTCGCATTCGTCACCTGAATCATCAACTTTCCCTTATTGCTAGACAAGAAGGAGCTTATTATTTAAATCTTTATGATAAGTTTGCAGATGTTAAAGATAACTTGCGCATAGAATTGACTACAGACGGACTACATTTGAGTCAGGCAGGTTATGACTTATGGCGATCGCTACTAGATGAATCAGAATATGACGTTCATGAGAAAGAATTAGTCAATCTTGAAAAAACTTTGGAATATTGAGTTCTGACTATTGACGATGAATTAATTCTTCTCAATTGAATTTCCCAATTCCTTCTCTAATTTCTTTTCTTCTGTGGGAACGACAAGATCAGGAGAATCAGACTGCTTTGATTCTCCAGTTGGTGGCTGTACTGGTATAATAACAGGAGCGTTATTTGATTGGTTCGCTGGTTGTGACGAGTCAGAAGCGCCAACAGAAGATGGTGAGTTATTTCTTGAAGCTGGTGAGGATGTTCTGCGAGATTCGCGGATTGCCCGGAGTCGTTCTGTGAGTGACGGCGATGAAGTTGTACGAGGCTGAGGAGTTTCCTGAGAGTCTTGTTGATAAGAGTCTTGTTGGTATCGACGATAGCGGGATCTTCTGGAGTAGGTTCGAGGCGATTCTTTTGTCACATTGCTGCTATCGGATTCTTGTGTCACATTAGTGCGATCGCGAGTTTCTTGAGTTGATACACGACGGATACGCCTACGCCGTGTTGAAGTGGAAGTCGGTGCAGATTCAACTTGTGGCGAAGTCTTGTTCTCTTTCTGTGGAGTGTTTGTTTCTTTACTTGAAGGCGATGGTGTGAGGTTTACTACAGGTTGTTCCTCGTTAGCATCAGGCTTAGCATCAGGTTTAGCATCAGGCTTTTCGACAACAGGCTGTGGTAATGAGCGTGTCTGAGTTTTAGTCAACAAACTTGTGACAGCAAAACCACCTGTTGTAGCCATCAGGGCTATACCCATAGCAATGAGTACCTTAGGTGACGAGATAATTTTGTTGAATTTGACATTCTTTGAAGGTGTTGAGGTTGGCGCGCTGACAGCCGCCACTTCTTTTGGCAAATCTGGATATGGTTGAGCAGATAAATCAATAGTTGGTACGACTTTTGTAACGACTGATTTGTGTGTACCACTTTCTTTATTTTCAGGTAACAACAGCAACCATTCTGCAACTGTTTGCGGACGAAAGCGAGCCTCTATTGCCATACCACGCATGATAGCTTGATTGATAGCAGCACTCAAATGAGGTTGTAACTCGCGCGGAGTTGGCATTTGCTCGCGATCGCGTAGCAGTGAGGGCATAGGTACTTGTGCTGTCAACAATGCATACAGTGTTGCTGATAAACCATAAATATCAGTTGCAGGGGTGCGGGTTGCTTGCGATAAATACTGTTCTATTGGGGAATACCCCTCAGAAACTATACCCGTGTGAGTTTGCTTGACTCCATTGTTAAATTCTCGCGCAATTCCAAAATCAATGAGTACCACCTCTTGAGTTCCTTGACGAAGGATGATATTCTCTGGTTTGACATCCCTGTGCAGTAACCCATTTTGATGTACGACTTGCAACGCTGCTCCGACTTGACGGATATAGTGAATTGCTGTCTCTTCTGGCAAAGGTCTTCCTGGTAAGACATATGCCTCTGCTAAAGTTTCACCCCTGATATATTCCATCACCATGTAGGGTAGTCCGTCTTCAACAAAAAAGTCGCTGACTCTAACTATATTGGGGTGGATACAAGTTGCTAATCGTCTTGCTTCATCCTGGAATTGGCGCTCAAACTTTACAAAATCAGGATGCTGTCGCAGCTTTTCATTGAGAGTTTTAATCACCACAACCTGATTGAGGAAGTGGTGAGTTGCTTTGAACGTAACGCCAAAGCCACCTCGACCGATTTCTTGATCAATGGTGTATTTACTACCCTGCAAAGTTTTACCAGCTAGCATAGACAATCCTGAGTATTGAGGTGCAAAGTCAAGTAAATATATTAGTACTGCTTTCTTCTAAACAGAAGCGGAAACTGTGAAAGCTCCCATTTTAAGTTTTGAGTCTAACCTGAATTTTGAGTAATATCAAATCAAGTCTGGTATGAAAGATTTCTCAAGGATTTCACCTCACAGATCATTCTTGTTTTTCCTCATCATATACTCATGACTGTGAACTCTGCACTTTTAAAAGCGATGACCAATACCAAAATGAAGTCGGCTTTCTCCTTGATCATTGAGCCCAAAGTCAGCCCTAATTAAGCCTAAAGGTGAATCAAAGCGCACCCCGGCACCATAACCAAAACCAGTACCAGGTTTACCACGAACTCCTCCAGGGTTGCCCAATATACTTTCACCAGAACCCAAGTCTGAGGCAAAATCAGTAAACACGACACCTCCTAATGCTTGGATAATAGGAAAGCGGTATTCTGCCGACGCTAACACATAACTACGACCACTACCGACATCACCACCATCGTAACCCCTAACTGAATTGGGACCGCCCAAGTTAAAACTTTCATAAGGTGGTAAATCACCAAGAACTGTACCAGCTTGGACGTTCAAGGCAAAGACTTGTGGTTTTTTAGACTCAAATAATTGCACTGGCATAAATTGGCTATAATTTGCCTTGATGCGGTTCATAGAAATTTGTCCTTCCCCAATAGGAATCGATTGTTCGGTACTGAGTTTGAGAATAGTACCTTGAGTTGGGTTGAAAGGATTATCCCGTTCGTCTTTGCTGGCGCTTAAGGATACAGTTGTCAGATCATCAATACCAGTTCCACTAAAAGACAGAGGATTTCCCTTTTCATCAGTTCGGACAATTGTCCCGTCGCGATCGCGAAGACTGACACGAGTATAGTTAAATCCTAATGAAGTATCCCAACCATCTATTGGGCGTTCTAAACTCACACCTCCTCCAATTCGGGCTTCACGAACGCGATCGCCATTTGCCAACTTGATGTCACCATCAAAAGTGTCAGAAAGTCCTCGCTTGCGGAATGCATTCACACTATAACCAAAGCCGCTTGGATTCGTTTCCCGGTAGGGACTCGTAAATTTACTATCAAATTGAAAGTCACGACGACCGACTTCAAGATTCAAACCTAAATTATTGTTAACGCCACCGACATTTTGATCTCGGTAAGATAAAGTAGCAACTATTCCTTGGTCGGCGTTATAATTCCCACCCAAATTGACAGAACGCGCCCCTATTTCTTTGACTTCGTAAATCACATCCAGTTTGGTTGCATCCCCTTCAAAAGCAATGTTGACGTTCTGAAATAATCCTGTTCTATACAGTTGCTGTAAGTCTTGTCTGACTAAATTTTCTTGATAGATTTGTCCTGGCTTAAGCTTGATTTGTTGCTGCAAGAAATCAGTTTTTGTACGCCCTGTTACTGGTTTACCCTTGCTATCAACTGTTTTGCCTTCGTCGTTAACAAAACGAAACTTGATATTATTGACTATACCTTCAGCAACATTCAAAGTTAGGATTCCTTCAGTGCTGGGTCTGATTGATACAACTCGTGCAACTTTATAACCTTTGTCAGTGTACCATTTATTAATTTGTTGTACTGCTTCTTTAAGAGCATTGGGACTGATAGCTTTTCCGACTTGAGGTTGAAAACGTTCCCAGGCGACTTGATAAGTTAGCGCCTTTGCTCCTAAAAGTTGTAGAGAACGCACAACGACTGGTTGTACTTGGTATTCTACACTTAAGCCAGTTGGTGTAGAGCGGCTATTGACACGAGCATTTGTAAATAAACCAGTCTCCAAAATTGCTGCGACATCTTGCTGTAACTGACTTTGACTAGTTTCTCCACCGACTTGAGTTTTGATCACACCGCGAATCACTTGCTGCAATTCTTCATTTGCTCCTACTATCTTAACTTCTGTCGCACTGACTACTAAGTTATTGTCAGTAGCAGGAGGAGATGAGGGGGTTGGGGAGGATGGGGG
>NZ_QMEA01000129.1 GCF_012912105.1 Brasilonema sp. UFV-L1 | reverse complement strand
CTCTACCTCCCCGACTCCCCCATCACCCTCATCTCTCCCCTGGGAAATGCTTGGTGCTATCCTACTCTTCCTTGGTTGGCTAGTGTCGGTGGGCGTTGTTTTTCCTTGGCAAGCAACGGCTGTTAGTTGTTTGGGTTTGTGGTATTTCAGTCGTCGCTTGCAGTTACGTGGTACACGAATTGATGTGGCGGCGATTTTTGTTATTGGGTTGCAGACTATTTGGCTGTTATGGTTGTTAGTGCCTTCTGGGTTGCAGCAATGGGCGATCGCCATTGGTACTCAATTAACTCAATCTCAGGATACACCTTGGGCGTTACCGAGTGTGGTGTTATTTCCCTATCTTGTTTTCATGGTGGCGTTGACGGATGGACTTTACCGCGTTCAAAAGGTGCCATTAGCCCATTTTGGGGAAAAATTGACGCTGGTGTTTGGAAGTTTGCTGACTGTAGTCAGTTTGGTAAATCCCACATTGCGTTCCTTCAATTTACTTTTATCCACAATCACTTTATTGAATGTCAGCCAGAGACGGCTTCCCATCAGAATGAGTCTGGTGTACATGACTCAGATTGCAGGGGTACTAACACTTTGCTCAATTATTGACCGCTTTTTTCCTCATCTTAATATTAATACACAAATTTGGGCACAAGTCTGGGCAAGCATTGTGTTAGCCGTGGCGGTTGCAGAGTGGTTCTTTAGTTGTTTAGGTAACGGAGTTTGGCACAAGAGTGCATGGTACATGGGTTTGGGATTGGGGGCACTGAGCTATGCTTTATTATGGATGAATGCACAATCCGCTTGGTTTGGTTCTGGTAATGGTAGTGAGAATTGGAGTTTGATTTGGTTAATCACTCCTATGACTCTCACAAGTATAGCGATTGTGGGCTTTAAATCTCCAGTTAATACGGTAGCACGTCCCACTCTCAACGCTTGGTTGAGTGTCGTTGCCTTGGGACTTGCTCAGTTACTGATTTTACCGTTAGATGGAGGGAGATTAATCGGTTTGGCTGTTGCTGGTGCTTTGATGTTTTTCAATACGCACTATTTGCGACACAAATTCTGTGCTGAAATTACTGTCGGTTTTGGACTAGGTTTCATTGCTGCTTTGTTATGGGAAGGTGTCCCTGGTTTACCAAGATTATCTTTACAAGGCTGGTTTGTAGCGGGAGCAGTTTGTACTGTTATTTTATGGCTCGCTGTAAAATTGTTAAATAGGAGAGAAAACGAATTAGTAGCTATTTATGCAAAGGCTGTTGATCAATGGGCGATCGCACTCTGTAGTGTTGAGTTGTTACTTCTGAGTGTCCACTCAACGCTTGTTTATCAAAGACTAGCTCAACCTGGATTTTTGTATTTAACTTCTTCAATCTTAATTCTAGGAGCAATCGTTGATCGCAGTTGGCATCAACCTACTAATTGGGGCTTTTATGGTATCGGCTGGTGTCTAGAATTATTGATTGCTGAAGTCTTAGGTTTTAGTGAGTCTTCGATCATTAAGATTGCAATTGCGAACATCGCCTTAGGTTTACTCACTCAACTTTTAGGGGAGTGGTGGCGATCAAAACACCGACTTGAAGAACTTCCCAATCGCTGGCACATTTTGCCTATGATATATGGTGTCTTTGGTGTTGCGTTGCGCTCTTCATCTTTTGCTAATTGGACAGGCTTATCAACTCTTGCTGTCGCTTTCATTGCTATTGGCGTTGGGCGGCGTCGTCAAGAATTAAAACCTTTAGTTTATTTGGGACTTGTCGGGGTATCAATTTCAGCATATGAACTTTTATTGTATCAACTTTTGCAAGTACCGGGTGGGGCATATGGCGATGGCTTAATTGCGATGTCTGTTCTTGGCAGTGGCATTATGTATGCATATCGCATGCTTTCGCCTTGGCTTATAAACTACTTACGCCTCACCAGTGAAGAACTGAAAGTTGTTGCTCATATTCACTGGGCTGTTAGTAGCTGTCTATTACTTTCTGCTACCTTCACCCCGATTGCCATAAACCGCTTTGTGGGTTTGGGAACAGGGATATTTTTGATTCGTTATGCGATTTTTCAAGGACGCGACTATCCACAGTCGATGATAGCGCAAATATGGGTTTACCTTGGCTTGTTGGAAATAGCAGGAATCAGAACTTACTGGATTGATACAGTCATAGGACGCTTGTTTGCTGGACCGTTACTTTCTTGGAGAGCACCTATTGCCTCTGTCGTTGCCTATTTTCTCTACATTTTACCTTGGGAGCGTTGGGGTTGGTCTAAAAGACCTTGGCAAAACACCGCATATATTTTGCCATTGATATATTTATGGGAAAGTCGAGCAGAAATTTATCCACTTGGCTTGCTTATCATCGCTGGATTCTATGCCTTTGTCGCCAAGGTTTCAAAAAAATTCCGTTTTACCTATATCAGTGTGGTGCTGATTGATTGGGCGTTGTTGAGTTGGTTTTTAGACTTACATCTGACTGATACTCTATGGTTTGTAACACCATTTGGATTATCACTACTGTATGTTGCCCAATTCGATCCTATCCTCAGACAAGCACAAATGGGAGAAAGTCGCCACTGGTTGCGGTTATTAGGCTGCAGTTTGATTTGTGGGTGGGCAATTCTTTTTTATCAAGATACAATAATTATACCAGGGATTTTCAGTTTGCTTGCCATTTTTGCAGGACTTGCTTTGCGAGTGCGGGCTTTTCTGTATGTTGGTGTAAGCACTTTTTTACTGACAAGCTTCTATCAATCGGTGATTTTCAGTTTGCGTTATCCATTTTTCAAATGGATAGCTGGCTTGCTGGTTGGTATCATCCTAATGTCTATTGCTGCTAACTTTGAAACCCGTCGCGAACAGATCCATTCCTTACTTCGCAACACCAGTGAGGAATTGCAGGAATGGGAATAGTTTAGGGTGCATTCCTCTACACTTTGGACTTCGGACAAAAAAACATTGTTCGTTTTATACAAAACGAATTATGTAAAACAATTTGAAGAATCATTTTTTATCAGGGAGAGCGATAAAAATAAATCTCCGGTCCTTATGAAAACAGTACACAGTCAGCAAGGTATATGGTAAGGAATTAGACCCGTCCTTACAGATTTACTAGTCGCCTAGGCGCGGGAAACAAGGACTATAGCGCTGGTTCACCATCAACGCTTTATACCAATTGGTGGAGGACTATACTCATTGATGATACTGATAGCTGGTCACTGATATTTGTTAAAGTAATCACTGAGTACGTAGACAGTGAAACCATGTTTGGCAAAGCCGTGCCGTAGGTTCAGGCTGAAGATTTTTTGCACAATAATGTACTATATGCTACACAGCAAAACAGCAAAAAGCTTGACACTATGTTTATACACGGTTATAGTTGTAGCAAAAGATTTTAGTAGACAAATGAAGAAAGTACTTAAAAATTAGGTAAAGAAACACCCCAAAAAATAAAAGTTTTCCATAAAAGTATTACGATGATTGTTGTCTAGAAATTTATTTTTAGACAAGCGATGTTTTTTTCCAACCTTGACAAGACAGATTTTCTACCGTTAATTGTATGTGCCCAAAATCAGGGAGCATCCCAAATATGTCAATCACATAAAACTCAGATGATTCATTGTCTGTAGCAAGCTTAACAAAGTGTAGACGCAAAGTAGTTTCCCGTAAGAGAAAGTAGCAAAGCAATCCCAAAAGTTTGCAATGACTACTCTTGAAGAAGGCGACCGGAAGGTATCTACACTCCAGTCTCGTCCGAAAAAGACAGGCGCAAGGAATGCTCTATTTGCTGCGTACAAACATAACTTTTGCAGAATTTGCAATGCTCCCCACAATCATTAGATTGGAAGATGAAACCATCACAAAGCTCAGTTCTCAAACGCCATTTACTTGTTCTGATAGCAATACCAATGAAGGTGGCTCACATAGCTGCTCTGCGACCACGACAATGGACAAAAAACCTTGTCGTATTTGCAGCACCATTGTTTTCCTTCAGCATTAATCTGCAATCATTCTTAGGTAGTTTGTTGGCGTTTGTACTATTTTGTTGTGCTTCCAGCAGTTTTTACCTGTTGAATGACATTGCAGATGTGGAATCTGACCGTCAGCATCCTGTCAAATGTAAGCGTCCAATCGCTGCTGGATTAGTGAGTATCCCTGTAGCATTGGGGATGGCATTGGTTCTGTTAAGTAGCGCTGTGATTATTGCTTATCTGCGATCGCCTGGACTCGGTGCAACAATTACAATTTACGCCATATTGCAAGTTGCCTATAATTTGCGACTGAAGCGAATGGTGATTTTGGATATTGGTGCGATCGCCACTGGCTTTGTCCTACGAGCCTATGCAGGTTTTGCAGCAACAGGAGCGGTAATATCTTACTGGTTCTTGCTTTGTACAGCCATGCTGGCTCTGTTTTTGGCAGTGGAGAAACGTAAAGCCGAACTACGTTTATCACAATTGACAGGTGGAAAAACTCGTTCTATTCTCAAACGCTACTCTCTACCGCTTTTATCGCGAATGGAAAATGTCGTCACCACTGGTGCTGTAATGACCTATGCTCTTTGGAGTTCTGGACCTCAAGTCCGTGGTGCTTCAACTCCCTGGATGTTACTGACGTTACCGTTTGTTTTGTATGGTATTTTTCGCTATCAGTTCTTGAGCGATCCGGAAGAAATTGCACGTAGAAGCGAGGACAACCAACTTGAAATAGGGGGACGAAGTGAGCGACCAGAAGAAGTTTTACTCACAGATCCGTCAATTCTACTTACAGTTGTCGGGTGGGTTTTTACAGTGTTTGGTATTCTCTGGCTAAAACATCAGGGGATGATCCGATAACTTTTTCAGACAGATATTTGTCGCTTTTGGTAGTTAGGTATGTTAAACCCAACAAAGCCGTTCTTCTCAATTCCCTCATTTTTTCGCGCCTTAATACAGATAGCAAAAAGTTTTTTTGTCAAAGCCACCACATATACTTTTCCTTGTCAACTAGATAGGCTGGCTGATTTAGAGATTGATTTACTAAAAAATGCTGGAATTGAAGGCGTCATTCTCGATTTGGATAACACAATTGTTTCTGAAGATGATCGCTATACATCTCCGGGTGCTGAAACTTGGATAAAACAAGCAAAATTGCAGAATTTAAAATTTTTTATCCTCTCCAACGGTAAGCGTCAAGAGCGAGCCAAAGCTTGGTCAAATCGTTTGGAAATTCCAATTATCAATCCAGCAAGGAAACCTTTTCCTTTTGCATTTCGTCAGGCTTTAACATCTATGCAACTTGAACCGAAACAAGTTGTCGTGATTGGTGACAGCCGTCACACAGATATTTTAGGTGCATGGCTTGTGGGTTGTCCTAGTATTCAAGTTGCAACCCTTCCTCATCCGTTTCGGTGGTGGGAAAAACTTTTTGGAAAACGAGTACAAACTCCATATCCCTCTGGGCACGAACTTTGGGATAATGAATTCTTGTGTGAGAAGAATTCAGAACTCAAAAAATAAAGAACTCCTCAGCTAGGAACTCGCTCCCTCAGAATCACAAATAATAATTCCTAGCTGCAGATTTTTGTGTTATTCTTGCTTGCAGAGATTTGAGTGTTGTATTCTTCATAGAAAAAGGCGGTTGTGTTTAATTGTCTAGATATGAATAAAAAAAGGCTATAAATTGGCAAGGGATTTTTCATCATTCATAATTTCATAATATTCAAGGCTTATGCAGTTATCTTATTTTCAATCTAGCTTTCCAATTAAAATTTCTGCCATCAAGCCCTTAGCCCGCAAACATTGGCTAGATATTCTGCTCATAAGTATTCTAGGTATTGGGGTTGCGTTTGCCTCATACCAAGGTGCAAAGCTTATCAATCCTCTCATTTTGCAGACATACAACGTGTGGTTCGATGTTGATAGCCCACGTGTGTTTGCCAATATGACAGCCCGTCGTAGTGATCATTATCGGGTTAAGGTTCATCCATTATTTTCATTGATAGCATTTGTACCAACTTTTTTACTCATCAAAATATTAGGCATTGAACCGATAACAGCGGTGAGGCTTGTCATAGCTGCTGTTGCAGCTGTTTGGATGGCTTCGTTATTTGTTTTATTAAGAGTTATTGGCTGCTATCGCCTTGACGCAATGCTGTTTAGCTTAGTGGCGGCGACGAGTGCGTCAGCGGTGTTTTTCTTCGTCATACCAGAAACCCATTCCTTCGGGGCACTCTCGTTTATGATAGCGCTCTGTTTTGTCGCGATAACGCAACATCGAAAGCTATCGCAATGGTGGTATGTGGGTATCAGCGCCTTGACACTCAGCTTCACAACAACCAACTGGATGACAGGAATTCTAGCGACACTAGTTAATCATCGCTGGAAGCGAGCATTGCAAATCACGGCCAATGTATTCTCCTTGGTGGTTGTTCTTTGGGCTGTGCAAAAGATTATTTTTCCGACTGCGGTCTTTTTTCTAGGCGATCGCGAGGAAAAAAAGTACTTCTTAATGCCAGAATCAGGTGGACCACTGCAATGCATCAAGTCTTTTCTATTTCACTCGATGGTTATGCCCGCCATTGGGCTAGGCAAAAATCTTGATCAGCCGGGCTACCCAATGATGATTACTCAACAATCACTTCCAGGTTCGGGAAGTGTGTGGGGTGTTGTCGCAGTTTTTTTATGGGCTGGACTTTTAGCTCTTGGCTTATGGGCGTTGTTTTCTCTCAAGGTACATCTTAAACTACGTATTGTTTTGGGGCTGACACTTCTGGGACAGCTAGCGATACATTCGGTGTTATACACAGAGACATTTTTGTACTCGTTACATTTTGGACCATTGTTGGTCGTGTTGGCGGCATTAAGTAGCCTGCTAAAACCTGCCCGGCTGATTGCTTTAGTGTTAGCAGGAACACTAGTACTGACTGCAGGAGTCAACAACGTTTTGCAATTTAACAAAGCGACAGCGTTGTTTGCAAGCTTTGCTCCAGAACGACTTCAAGTGATGGGTGAAATGCAAAAGCGTCCGGATGACCTGTGGCCTCGTGGGAAAGCTCATGTAGTGCTTGCAACACCAGGAACTCAGGAGGTTGATAAAGCTTACCATGAGCCTGGAGGCAGCTTTAGCCCTTCTGTAGGTAGTTTTGGTGTCTCATTATGGGTCACTGACCAATCAGGAAATATCCAAGCAACAAGTGATACAATCCCCCTCAAGGAAATTCAGCAAAAGCTCATTGGAACTGAGCGCCAGTACATACCAGCAATCCTTACCGATACAAGCAACTACCGGGTATTGTGGTCTTCGGCGGGACCAGAGCGTTGGACAGCTAATATCCAGCCCAAAAAAGACAACAAAAATACCAAAACAATGGTAGTTATACGTAGTGTCGGTCCAGCAGGAGGACCAATTCGTTCAATGGACTGGAATGGCAAAAGGTTGTTAATTAATGACCGTTGGTCTGTGACGCTCAGCCCGGCACCTGTCAAGGTATATTTGGGTGAAGAAGGGCGACCAGGTTGGAAGACGGAAACTGCGTCTATCACTCAATGGAAAGGTTCCAATGGCTGGGGCTATGCTCGGTTAGAGTTAGCTGATAATGCCGAGACAAATCTCGTCATTGAGGACTCTAACATTGCATCGGCGATTCCCCTTAACTTACCTAAAGCACCTTCCACTCCAGAAATCAACCTTCCTGAGAAGGAATTTACAGATTCTGTTCACGCTCAAGTCGCTCATTTGATGATGAGCCTTGTCAACCAACAAACCCGCCCTGGAGAACCGACAAACTATCCCTTACCGTGGCTGCGTGACGGTTCCTATGTTGTCGTCAGTCTGGCTCGTGCTGGCGAGTTAGACGTAGCGAAACAGCTAGCAACTTACTTTGCCGAGAACGACTTCTTCGGTGGTTTTGGTCCTGAAGCTGATGCGCCTGGATTATCAATCCGGGCGGTGACAGAAGTTGCAGATCAGGTCAATCAACCAGATTATGACCGTTGGCTTTGGCCCCATGTTCGCCGTAAAGCCGACTTTATCCTAGAGATGCTTTCCACAAAGCAACCGATTTATCGGTCAATCACTGGACCAATTGTGCCAATTCATAAGGATAAGCCAGACCTTGCTCTCGTTGCAGAACCAGCTAAAAACGGTTTAATAGTCGGTCGGATGGATTGGCATCGACCTATACTGTATGTTAACGCTGTGAGCTATCGCGGACTACTTGATGCTGCGTCACTGGCAGACAGAGTTAACCAACCTGCCGATGCTGAGCGTTGGCGACAAGCAGCAGCAAAGCTCAAGCAAGCTTGGGAAGCTGGTTTCAAACCACCAGAGTCGGAGAATGAACGTACCTACATGAGCAGCCTTTGGCCCACATGGATTGCTACGGATTCTCACAAAGTCTTGCAGCAAGGTCTGGAAAAACGGTGGACTCAGTTACGGGATGCCCAAGGTGGTTTTCGTGACACCCCACTGTGGACATATTTCGATATTGCTGAGGCACATCAATGGCTGTTTCTCAACAACCAAGAACGTTTATGGAAAACTTTACGCTGGTTTTGGAACAATCAAACTTCTCCTGGGTTATACACTTGGTGGGAGGGTCATGGCGAAGAAAACACTTTTAACCGTTGGGAAAAGATACGCGGATGGGTAAAGCCTGCGCACGTCACGCCCAATTACTGGGCAGCATCTGAGATGTTGTTGCTGCAGTTGGATATGTTAGCCTACACTGACCTATCTGTCAAACAGCCAACAATTGTCATTGGTGCAGGAATTCCTGCTGAATGGCTAAATAAGCCAATGAGCGTTAAGGGATTAGCAATGGCGAATGGCAAACTAGATTGGAACTGGAACGGTAAGCAAATGGACGTGAAGATTCGTGGTGAGAAAATGAATGTCCGGCTTGGAGGAGCGTTTCCTCCTAACACACCGCTAAAGGTTGAGTACTTGAACCAGTCATAGCAAGATAGGGAGATGAGCAGATTAAGTAATTATTAATAGCTAGTAGTTTACCACATCAACAATGCTTAGTTAATCAACTTTCAAGTTCATCTTCTTTTCCTCTTCCTTAGCGCTCTATGCGCTAAGGCGCACGCTACGCTAAAGCGTCTATGTCCTGCGGACACGCTGCGCTAACGCGGTTTTTTTATCTACCCCTCAGGCCTTGCCTTGGTAGAGTACTAGTGACTAATGACTATGTTTAGAAACACAGCTTCTGCAATCTGCTACTCAATCATTCAGAACAATTTCCCACAAATCGACCCAGCAGTTGATTTTCCCCATAATAAGGTCGTCAACTTTGTGCTTGAACAGCATAGCCGTATGCCGGACTTCTTGCGATTTCCCATCATCTGCCTTACCCTCATCTTTGACTTGGCAGGAATTATACAAGCAGGTTCTCTTTTTCACTCTCAGTCTCCCATACAACGGTGGCGTCAAATCGAATCCTGGAAAAACTCTCCTATTGGTCCTTTGCGCGACTTAATTCGTTTTTATGAAAGTTTAGTTATCTTTGACTGGTTCTCAAGCTGCAAATCCTATGTCCAAATCTCTGAACGACAAAGTTATCACCAATCCGCCGCAGCAACTCAGGTGTGAGATTGCAGTCGTCGGTTCAGGTCCTGGGGGAGCAATCACAGCTTGCTTGCTAGCTGAAGCTGGTCGTGATGTTCTCTTAATTGAGGAAGGACCATTTCTCCCTCTTGAGTCCTGCGTTCCTTTTTCCAAAGACGAAATGGTACAGAAGTATCGTAACGGTGGACTGACTATAGCAATGGGTGCTCCCAAAGTCCAGTACGTTGAAGGGCGATGCGTTGGCGGTGGTAGTGAAATCAATAGCGGTCTGTACTATCGGACTCCGTCAGAAATTCTAGAAAAATGGCGGCGGGAATTTCAAGTAGAAGCTTTGAATGAATCTGATTTGCTACCCCATTTTGAAACTTGCGAGCAAGATGTAACAGTTTGTTATCTTCCAGGAAAAGCGCCAGATGCTTCTCTCAAGCTACATGAAGGTGCGATCGCTCTTGGCTGGAAATCTTTTGAGGTACCCCGTTGGTTCCAATACGACAAACAAATAGACCAAACGGCTGTCCCCAAAGGAACCAGACAGTCAATGACGAAAACTTTTATTCCTCGCGCTTTGAAAGCCGGTTGCAAAATCCTGCCAAATACAAGGGTGCAGTTGATTCGCTTCCAGGGAAATAAATGGCTTCTCAAAAGTAACCATGCTTCTGTTACTTCCTCTCGCGCTGGCGTAGAAATAGAAGCAGATTACTTATTTATTTGTGGTGGCGCAGTCCAAACGCCTGCTTTACTACGTCGCAGCGGTATCACAAACAACATTGGTAACTCCCTACAGATGCACCCCACCATCAAGTTAACTGCTCACTTCCCTGAAAATGTGAGTTCTACAGATATGGGGGTTCCCGTTCATCAAGTCAAGGAGTTTGCACCGAGATTCAGTTTTGGTTGTTCGATTAGTTCGCCTGCTTATCTGGCTTTAGCAATGAATGACCATCCTGCTGATCGCCATGAAGTTGACAAAAATTGGCAAAAGATGGCTATCTACTACGCAATGATGACACCCTCTGGTCGTGGCACAATCCGCTGTCTACCGGGGTTTCGCGATCCACTTGTGCGTTACGGCTTGACGGATGGTGATTTGCAAACCCTGTTGGAGGGGTTGCAGAAACTTTCAATGCTACTGTTTGAGGCAGGAGCGACTACACTTTATCCCAGCATTACCCAAGGACCAAAACTTACTAAACAAACAAAAATCGATAAATTACCAAACACTTTACCACGAAAGCTCACCAATTTGATGACGATTCATCTTTTTTCTTCTTGTCCAATGGGTGAGAATAAGAAAGTTTGTGCGGTGAATTCTTTCGGTAAGGTACACGGATTTAAAAACCTTTATGTTGCCGACGCTAGCCTGTTGTGTACTGCACCAGGTGTGAATCCACAAGGGTCAATTATGGCGATCGCACGACGAAATGCCTTGCATTTTTTAGGCAAGCTATAGCAGACAGGAGTATCTAGTATGGATTTTGGCACGAATTTGGTATTAGTCACAGGAGCCGCTGGTTGGCTGGGCGTTAGCCTAGTCAGTGCTTTGGTGAATGGCTTAGAAGATTGCGATGCTTTGAGTCAACCTCAAAAAGATTTGCGGATTCGCTGTTTAATTCTACCAGGACAGGATGATTCTGTCTTAAGGGGGATGTCAGAGCGTATTGAAGTGGTTATTGGGGATTTGCGAAATCCTAAAGATTGCGATCGCTTGTGCGAGGGAGCCGAAGGAGCTATCCTTTTCCATACAGCAGGTATCATTCACCCTAAAAAAGTGACAGAGTTCTACGAGGTTAACCTGAATGGAACTAAAAATCTTTTAGATGCTGCCATTGAGTCTAAAGTGAAACGAGCTGTTATTGTTTCGTCAAATTCTCCCTGTGGTTGCAATCCTCATCCCGATCACTTATTTGATGAAAATTCGCCTTATAATCCCTACATGAATTATGGGCGCTCCAAAATGCTGATGGAATTGGCAGTTAAAGAGTACTATCAAGCAGGTAAAATTGAGACTGTTCTGATTCGTGCGCCTTGGTTCTATGGACCGAATCAACCACCTCGACAAACCCTATTTTTTCAGATGATTCGAGATGGAAAAGCCCCGATTGTGGGAACAGGAAAGAATCCGCGCTCAATGGCTTATATTGATAACCTCTGTCAAGGTCTTATCCTTGCTGGCTTAGTCGAAAGAGCAAAAGGAGAGATTTACTGGATTGCCGATCAGCGCCCTTACTCAATGAATGAAGTCATTGATACTGTCAAGTTTTTATTAGACTCAGAGTTTAACCAAAAATGTGCTAAAAAGAATTTACAATTACCTGGATTGGTGAGTGAAATTGCTTTATTCCTTGATGCTTCACTCCAAAAAGTTGGAACTTACAATCAAAAAATTCATGTTCTATCAGAGATGAATAAAACTATTGCGTGTTCTATTACAAAAGCACAACAAGAAATCGGTTATGACCCGAAAGTCAGTTTGGAAGAAGGAATGAGAAGAAGTCTCAAATGGTTATCTCAGCAACCAGAATATAGCAAGAATATCTTTTTATAATGTGAGGTTTGGATGATTGCTCACATTGTTGTACCTGAAGGTCTGGCTATTACGACAGATAAGGAAAGCGCACAATGCCTGCTGTCTGATTATTACGAGGCGGTACTGACTCAGGTCATTCATTCTGTACCGCTGAATGGGCAAGTTTTTTTAGCACCAGGAAATCGGTTCAACTATCCAGCTTCAGAGGAAGAATATGCAGCTCAATACCTACAGAGTAAGCGACCAGATTTGAATGTGTTTGTCGTGTCAGGTATTAGTCACCGGACTTATCTTGATACTTTTGATAATGCTAATATCTTACGTATCTGGTTGCAAAATCAGGGACAATGGCCTTTAGAAACGGTCAAGTTATACTGTAATGCTCCTCATAGTCTTCGTAGCGCTGTTATGTTTAGATTATGCGGTTTTCCGGTACAGTCAGTTATCAAATGTCGTCCAAAGGAAGTCTGTCGCAAGATTGTTCCTCGTCTGTGGTT
Organism: Brasilonema sp. UFV-L1; assembly: GCF_012912105.1. Lineage (GTDB taxonomy): Bacteria > Cyanobacteriota > Cyanobacteriia > Cyanobacteriales > Nostocaceae > Brasilonema. Next base: position 5,373 of record NZ_QMEA01000129.1, on the reverse strand, counting down.
CTATGATTATCCAATCATTCAACACCTCTACGAATTCACAGCCTTAATCTATGATTTTGGCAGGTGGTTAATGTGGAAAATTTCTCCGAAAAACACTCGCTTCAACCAACAAAAAATGGACTATTAAACCTGTTAACAGTTAACAGTTAATAGACTACCATCCTACATCTTTTTAAAAACTCGTTGAACTTATGAAACATTTAGTGACTGGTGGTTCTGGATATTTAGGTAATTTAATTGCAAGACGCCTTTATGAACGTGGGGAGTCGGTGAAAGTTCTCGATATCTGGGAAGATCCAACAAGACCAAAAGGAATTGAATTTGTGAACTGCGACATTTGCGATCGCGCTGGTGTAGCAGCAGCAATGAAAGGTATAGATATCGTACATCACAATGCTGCTTTAAATCCGCTGACGAAAGCTGGCAAGAAATTTTGGCAAGTGAACGTTGAAGGTAGTCGGATTGTTGCCCAAGAAGCAGTCAAAGCTGAGGTCAAGAGTTTTATACACACTAGTTCTAGTGCTCTTTTTGGCGGTGTCACAACAAGCCCAATTACCCAAGATACACCACCAAAACCGATAGAAATTTACGGTAAAGCTAAACTTGCTGGTGAATTAGTCGTAGATGAAATTTGCGAAAAAGCTGGTTTACCGATCATTACACTCCGTCCGCGAGCGATTTTGGGAGAGGGTAGACTAGGGATTTTTCAAATTTTATTTGAGTGGATTGAAGAGGGAAGAAACGTTTACGTTATTGGCGATGGTAATAACGTATTTCAGTTTATTCATCCCCTAGATCTCATGGATGCTTACATGTTAGCACTCGACTTAGGCAAGCCTGGTACTTATAATGTCGGGACAGATGGCTATAATACGCTGCGTCAAGCACTAGAACATCTGATTGCGTATGCTGGAAGTAAATCTAAAGTTATAGGTCTTCCCGTAGGACTGTCAATTGCAACATTAAGATTTTTAGACTGGTTTGGCTTGAGTCCTTTAGCACCCTTCCACTATCTGACTTATCATAAAGAGATATATTTTGATGTTGACCCCTTACTAAAACTGGGTTGGAAGCCGAAATATTCTAATAATGAAATGTTGCGTGAAAGCTACGACTGGTTCCAAGCGAACAAACAAAAACTGGCTAACGTGGAAAATGCGAATTCAGTCCATCGTCGTCCAGTGAAAGAAAAACTATTGTGGATACTGAGGCAAATTTCGTAACTTGGGTATCGTTAATATGAATTCTTCTTGGGGGTCTTGGGCTTTCGTCTTTGTTGCTGCGGTTAACACTTGCATTGGCAATTTACTGTTAAAGCAATCACGCCTGAAATCCACTGATTCTGGCTTGTTATCTTTGCTTTTATCTCCTTGGTTTCTTGGTGGGTTAGTATTTTACGGAATCAACGTAGTACTCTTTGCTAAAGCCTTGGAAAAGCTGCCAGTTTCTACTGCTTACCCAGTTTTTGCTGGTGTTGGATTTGGCTTGATTGCGATTTCTGGTACTTGGCTTTTTAAGGAACATTTTAGCCAGAATCATTTAGTTGGATTGGCTATGATTCTGGCTGGAATTATTATTATGTCACGCTCGTGACATGATGCAAACTACCTACAGCAATCCCATTTAATTTCTAAAAATTGAAACCCACAAATCCCCGACTTCATAAAAGTTGTCGGGGATTAAGTTTGCTTACGAGTAATTTAGGATTGCTATATCAACAATTTGTTGTTGATACGGTAAAACTCTCTATCAGCCACTAAGACTACTCGTAATCAGAGCAACATCCCACGCTTGTAGTAGAGTCATCTCTCCAGTTCTCACATTTACGGTGTACAGATTATAAGGTGTCTTATATCTTTCGTTGCCAAGCGCATATACTAGGTCTCCTGGACCACTAGCTAGGCTGGCAAAGCCACTATTCCAAGCTGTACCGTTAAGTTTCAATTGCACTCCTTGGCCCACCTGTCCTCTTGTCGAGTCCAACTCCACCAAACTTGTATCACCTTGTAGCGCGAGATTCGTCGTATAAACGATTCCTCTAGATTCGACTAAATTATCCAGCCTCGCCTGGGCTAGATTACTGAATCGCTCGGTCACAGACAGTAGGATGTTATTTACACGCTCAAGCACTGCTGTATTACGGTTGATATTGACTAGTTCAGATGACGTTTTGTCGTTTTTCTGGACTAGACCCATGAGCGAGCCGTCACTGGTGACTAGTATACTCTTAAGGTTCTGCTCGTTTGTGAGTCCAGAAATAGACGTACTTGTTGGAGTCTGACCTACAGTGAGACTCAGAAGGCGAGAAGAACTATTTTCTGTTTTGCTGCTTTTGGTCGGGCCAATGTTTAATACGAATGTGTTAGAGCCTGCATAACTGAAATCATTCAATCTTTGGCCACTTTCTATGGAGACAGTTGTAATATCCTGGATTTTTTTGGTTGCTAAATCTAAAGACTGTATGACATATCCTCCGGCTTTACGGTCAAGGCGTGCGCCATAGAGAATCGTAGAGGTTTGTGCAGAGGGCGTTTGTGCAGAGGTCTTTTGGCCGAAATATCCAAGCCCAGCCATTGCTGTGCTTCCAATCATCAGCTGACCGAACTGTCGTCGTGTGAGCTTCAGCTTCATATTTGCAGTCTATGTTAACTAAATTTGATCATTAAAGAAGAAGTCAGTATTCAGAATTCAGTATATGTCCTGTAGACACGCTACAAAGAAAAGAATGCAATCAGGTAGAGATTCGACCACTACCTGCTTGTAAACCACCAAAATATCTAGATTTGGTGGGGGACACCGACCCAAAACTCTACCGAGCGTCACACGAGTACAATTCTGACTCCTGGCTCCTGACTCCTAAATTCTTTCTTGTTCAAAGGTAGTCTCAAGTTATGTTGTCGTCAATACTAACCAAGGTATGTAAAAATCATGATTTCAATCATTAAGCAACAATCAGATTGTTTGCTTGTTTACTTGAGAACCCTGATAACATTACTCAAATTATAACCTTTTAAGTAGAAAAAGTTAGGTTATTTGAATCCACTTTGCCTGTGACGGAACGTTACTGTTGTTAACAATAAACAGCATGTAGTAGCCAGGCGGTGCGATGTTTCTGTTACTCGTTACCGTGACGTTAACAGAATTGCTTGTCCGAGAGGAAATTGGCAAGTCTACTAGCCGTTGATCTGTATCAAGACCATGAGTGGTCGCCATTGGTCTAATCAGATGAACCCATTTGACACTGTTCGCTTGGGATGTATTGACTGTGATTGTTGCGCCGTATGTCGCTGATGTGGGAGCGCTGCTAATCGTTGGTCGTGTTTGCGACATATACGCGGGACTATAAATTTCTATACTCTTTTCTTCTGTACCCCGTGCAGGATTTCCTCCAGTCGTGAGGACTCTGCCATCTGGTAACAGTACAGCTAGTGCATGATACAAACGAGTCTTCTGCGCCGTTGCTGCTGTTGTCCAGGTATTTGTGGCTGGATTGTAAATTTCTGGTGTCCGTGTTCCTTGATTCGCATCTTCACCCATTGCACCGCCATTACAAACAAACACGGTGCGATCAGGTAACAGCACGGCGTTGTGGTGCATACGTTTGAAATTTAACGGCGCTGCTGCTGTGTAAGTTGGTGAACTCGCCTTGAGATCAATAATGTTGACTCTTGTTGTTGTGTTACCGTAATAACCATTACCACCGCCGATAATCATAACTTTCTGGTCTTGGGCAGGTGGTAGCAGCACGCTGGCAGCTTGGTCACCGTAGTCTGGATTTTGCAATCCACTCACTGGTGTTTCTATAATCTGTCCCTGATAACTTGTAGGCAGTGTGAGTATGCTTGTTGCTACACCAGTGCTTTCAAAATAAGCGCCCGAAAAGAAAAGTCTACCATCCTGCATGAGGAACAGGTGTGAGTACATTGGAAAGCGACTGGTTGGGTATGCCCAACCTAGTTCTGCTCCAGAAAAATAGCTCCAAGTTCCCGGATTTCCAGGCAAATAGCTTTCTGGGTAATTATCGACTTGCCCGCCAGTCTCATCAATACCACCGATTGCTACAACTCGACCATCCCCCATAGTTATCACAGTCGGATACCAGCGAGCACCATCTGGCTGATTTGACTCTTTGACCCATTGATTAGTGCTAGGGTCGAAAATCACAGCAAGCGTCAAGCCAACGAATGGATCGTATTGCTCAGTACCACCAACACACATCAGGCGACCATCTGACAAGAATGAGTGACCGACACAAAACAGATCAAAAGGAGACCCTGTACCATCGGTTGGGGTTGTTGGACGGGTGAAGGTACCATTACTCAAATTTAGGACAGCAGCACCATTAGTGGTACTCGTATTGTTTGGATTGTTTCCCGAACCAGCAATAAAGAGTATTCTGCCAGTACGCAATACAGCCGCATGGATAGGATTTATAGGACAAGAGTACGACAATAATTGCCAGCTACCCGCCCCAGAAGCTTGGGCGATGAGCGTTCCATTGTCTGCTTGATCTAGGATCATATTAGTGTCATTTTGCGAAATCACTTTTTTGGCTCTCACTTTAAGAAAGATGGTAAGAAAAAAAACTCAGCATGGTTGCAATTATTTAAAATAAGATGGGTAAACATAGACAGTACCCAAATTGCCACCTTTGCAAGGGATTAACCTTGACAGGGAAAAATGATCCACGATGCTCCCAGGGGGAGCCGCCTAAGAGGCGATCACGCTCAAATTCACTGCCTACGGCACGCTACTAACACATTCAAAATATAATGAGCGAATTCTCTCAAGGAGGGATGATGGTATGACCTGCTTCATAAAAGCATTGGGAATTCTTTTTTTTATCATGTTGTCAACGTCATTGAAATCAGAAAAACAACATTATTTTTCTCGACGTTTCTGATTGCCGAGTTTTTTGAAAACTTGTGTTCCTACAATAATTTCTTTAGCACGTCGGGCGCAGAAATCAAACTACCATACCCTGCCCGAAGCCGCTCCCTTGTCTACAAAATGCACAAAAAGCTTGTGATATGAGCTTTTTGAATGCATGATTTTTGAATGAGCGAATTCCAAGGCAGCGGCACTACTGACTTTCCACTCCAGTCGGAGGGAAGTTTCAAGCAGTCTTGTGCGACTAAGCAAGCTATAAGCGTAGGAATGTTCAGTTTGATTGCATATCTCAAGTCTATGCTATTTTTTTTGTCAAGACAATTTTGCACTTCGGTTTTCTCTGACAGCCTGCACCTGCTGTGACCTTGATAAATGCACCTGTTGAGCAATTTTGATTGACTCTGGAAAAACTGCTTTGATCACTTAACTTGACGCTCCCCGCCCTAAAAGGGACGGGGATTCTTAAGACATTACTGCCTTAAT
>NZ_QMEA01000128.1 GCF_012912105.1 Brasilonema sp. UFV-L1 | reverse complement strand
CCCTGGGGATTAGGGGCAATGGAGAGATGGGGGGATGGGGGGATAGAGAAGCAGAGGATGATGGGGAGAAAAGGATTTGGGTCACTAATATGAAACTTACTAAAGTACAAAGGCGATATTTATAGAGATAGACTTGCATTTTTTTGTGTTGGAATACTTTAAGTTACATTAACTTTACAAAGTTGGTGTGAGATCTGACTATATTCATATAAGTTCAATTTTATATAGCAATTTTTATAATCGTTAAATTTTGTTCAGTCAAATATTACGAGAAAATACGATTTTTAACTCCCTATATTAAAGTAGAGATAATCTCAAGTTAAAGACACGATAATCTTTTGAATCATCAGATTTTAAACCTTTAATAACCTAGAATAACGCGGCTAGATATGTCTAGCTGTAAAGGAGGTTGTATGAACGAAAAAGTAAAATCGGGTTCGCGAAATGTGGCAATTGTGGGTCCATATTTAAGTGGAAAAACCACTTTAATGGAAAGTCTGTTGTTCGTGACAGGGGCAATCACTCGCAAAGGCAGTGTGAAGGATGGTAACACAGTAGGAGATAGTGCAGCAGAATCGCGCGATCGCCACATGAGTGTAGAAGTCAGTACTGCTAGCACTGAGTATAATGACATTCGTTTCACATTTATTGATTGTCCTGGAAGCGTAGAATTTGCCCAAGAAACTTACAACGCCTTGATGGGAGTAGATGCGGCGATTGTGGTTTGCGAACCGATCACAGACCGAGTTCTCACTCTTGCTCCTTTATTTAAGTTCCTTGACAATTGGGAAATTCCTCACCTGGTCTTTGTGAATAAAATAGACCGGGCTAATATCAATGTCTTAGACACGTTACACGCCCTCAAAGCTGTTTCCAGTCGTCCGTTGGTAGCACATCAATATCCTATTATGCAAGGGGAACAGCTGACGGGCTTTATCGACTTGGTAAGCGAACAAGCATACAAGTACCATGCAGGTGCGCCTGCTGATCCGATTCCTTTCCCTGAAGAACTTAAAGACGAAGAACACACTGCACGAGCAGAAATGCTTGAAGCCTTAGCAGATTTTGACGACCATTTACTAGAAGAACTTTTAGAAGACATCGAACCTCCCCAAGAAGAAATTCTCAAAGACCTAAAAATGGAATTAGGGGCAGATTTGGTTGTCCCTGTTTTCTTTGGAGTTGCTGAGCAAGATTACGGTGTACGCCCACTTTTAGAAGCTTTACACAGAGAAGCCCCTGAACCAGAAACCACAGCAGAACGTCGCTTAAAAGTTAAAAAAGGCGATTCGCCTGTGGCGCAGGTGCTGAAAACTTACTACACCCCGCAAGGTGGCAAATTATCTCTCGTACGAGTTTGGCGGGGTAAGTTAACTGATGGTATTGTTCTTAACGGTGTTCGCGCTGGTGGTCTTTATCATCTCATGGGACAACAACAACAGCAAATCAATGAGGCTTGTGTCGGTGAAATCGTTGCTATCAGCCGTTTAGAGGGTATCAAGACTGGGGATACCCTTTCTTGTGAGCAGATGACGACGGCATTACCGAAAGCTGAGCACTTAGAACCAGTTTATGCTCTGGCGATTACCCCTGAAAAGCGGAACGATGAAGTTAAACTCAGCAGTGCGATCGCCAAGCTGTTGGAAGAAGATCCCTCTCTTGCTTGGGAGCAACATGGCGATACCCACGAAGTTATCTTGTGGGGTCAAGGTGAGATTCATTTACAAGTCGCGCTAGACCGACTGCGGCGTAAGTATAATCTGCCGATGACGACGCACTTACCGCAAGTGCCTTACAAAGAAACTATTCGCAAAGGGACCTCATCAATTCATGGACGCTACAAACACCAAAGCGGCGGTCATGGACAGTTTGGCGATGTTTACCTAGACATTCAGCCATTATCACGCGGCGAAGGCTTTAACTTCAAGGAAACTATTGTTGGTGGTGTCGTTCCCAAGCAGTACATTCCTGGTGTGGAAATAGGTGTGCGGGAGTTTCTGTCACATGGTCCCTTGGGTTTCCCGGTGGTGGATGTAGCGGTGACTCTTACAAATGGTTCTTACCACACTGTGGATAGTTCTGAACAAGCATTTAAGCAAGCCGCCCGTTTGGCGATGCAAACTGGAATGCCCAAGTGTGAACCGACTCTGCTAGAACCTATTATTCGTGTGCAAGTCTCTACCCCAAATGAATTTACCGCTAAAGTGCTGCAACTTGTGACTGGTAGGCGGGGTCAGATTTTGGGTTATGAAGGAATACATGATTGGCAAGGATGGGACTGTGTGATCGCTTATTTACCGCAAGCGGAAATGCAAAACTTTATTGTAGAGTTGCGATCGCTCACTCTTGGCGTTGGTTCTTTCCATTGGGAATACGATCATCTTCAGGAAGTTCCTGATAGAATTGCCGATCGCATTCTTGCCTCTGGTAATGGCAATGGAGGTAATGGTAATGGTAAGTGATTTTAGATTCGTCTAAAATCCTCTGATTTTCACAGTTGTTGATTTTGGTAATGTTAGGGACGCCCCTAATAGTCCTTAATCATCAATAACCGGATACAAGCGTTTGAGTTTGATTCTTGCCTCAGTAGTAGTGAAGTGCCAATTGATGGTGGTGTGAAGATGATTGCGTTGTGTACTCCATGCGTTGAGTTGAGCTTGAAGGGTAGGAAGGTCAGCCCCTAGCCCTTTCAGGGCGGCTACGCCAACGGGGAAGTCAAAACCATAAGGTAAGAAGTCAAAAGTAAGAACCTCATAAATAAATTTAGGGGCTTGTAACAAGGACTGAGTATTTCTTGCGCTGCGCGTCTCGAGATACATTTTTTATTTTTCCATAAATAAATTTAGGGGCTTGTACCTTTTTCTTTCTGGTCAAGCCAATGTGAGGGTTGATTTGGAATCCTCGTCGAGTACGCGTAGTAAGGCGGCTTGACCCTTTTTCACAAGGAGGAACCCCGTAAAGACGGGTATGCGTAGTAGTACGCTCGTGCTCCATTTCTGGGGGACAATGAAAGGGAAGGAAGTCCTGTTTTGTCATGGTTTCACCCAATCCACTTCGCTGCGCTCGAAGTCAAAAGTATCAAGCCAAAAGTCAAAAGTGAACTACCCACACTTACTGCGTCAGCAGAAGTGTGGGCTTCCGGCTTCATCGACAGATGCCCTTCCACCTTGCGGCTTATTGGTCTTACTCCGCCTCTGCGCGACAAGAACGGGGTTCCCTCCGCCCATAGATAATATCTGTATGCCTTCTGTTCTGATGTTCTTGCTTGCGTTTTCGTCCCTATCGTGATGAGTTTTACAAGCAGGGCAATCCCACTCTCTGACCTCAAGCGGCATTTCATCAACAATGTGATTACAACAAGAACAAGTTTTTGAACTAGGAAAAAATCTGCCAATCTCTACAAGTTGACCGTCCTTGGCTTTTAACTTGTAATCAATGAAATTAACAAACATTCCCCAACCAACATCGGATATTGATTTTGCTAGCTTGCGATTCCGTACCATTCCCTTGACGTTGAGGTTTTCTACAACGATAACTTGGCTCTCATTGACCAATTTTCTGCTTAATTTGTGCAGAAAATCTTGGCGGGAATTTGATACTCTCTCATGAACCTTAGCTACAAGTTTTCTGAATTTATTCCTTGATTTACTTCCTTTAACTTTACGCGCAAGTTTTTTCTGTTTTCTTGCTAGATTTCTTTCGTGCCGTTTCAGATGCTTGGGATTGGAGTATTTGGTAACTTGTTCTCCATCATGAACAATTGCGAAATCTTTAATCCCAAGGTCAACGCCTATAATTTTGTCACCTGAAATCTGATTATTTTTGCTATTACCTTCAACAAGGATAGATGCGTAATATTTATCTGTAGGTGTCTTGCTGATAGTGACGGTTTTGATTTTTCCTTCAATAGACCTATGGAAAACTGCTTTAACTTCACCAACCTTTGGTATATTCAAGCAATCCCCAACGATAGTCACGTTCTGAGGATATTGAATAGACTGTTTGTGGTTCTTAGACTTAAATCTTGGGAACCTAGCTCTACCCTCAAAGAAGTTAGCGTAAGCTTTGTTTAAGTTGATAGCTACACATTGCAGTACGGCAGAGTAGCAATCAGATTTTAACCAAGGATATTCAACCTTTAATTGTGGGAGTAGCCCTTTGTAACTCTTGAGTGGCAAAGTTTTTCCAGTGTTTTCGTAGTGCTGAATACAAGCGTTTAAGGCGTAGTTCCAGTACCACCTAGCACAGCCAAAAGATTTTGACAAAGCTACTTGCTGTTCATGAGATGGATACAGCCTTACCTTAATAGCAGTCAGCACTTAACATCACCTCCTTCAATCAATGTTGGCTTTTTTGTATACAGTGATTATATCAGAGTTCTTGAAAAACTTGTGAAAAATGATTTTGTCTCAAAAGGTCGTTCAGTCAGTGACCTGAAAGCGCATTTGGTGCTGACTACGAAATATAGACGTAGAGCAATTACTGATGAGATGTTGCAGCGATTGCACATCATACTTGAAGACTTATTGGTTAAATGGGATTGCAAACTTGTAGAGTTTAATGGGGAGTCAGACCATGTGCATTTATTGTTTCAATATCACCCAGACTTGCAATTAAGTACCCTGGTAGGAAACATTAAATCAGCAACTTCCCGCAGACTCAGACAGGAATTCTCGGAGCATTTAAGGCGATTCTATACAAAAGATGTTTTCTGGAATGGGTCGTACTTTATTGCTAGTTGCGGAGGGGTGACTATCTCAACTTTGAAACAATACATTGAATCACAAGACCGACCAGAAAATGGTGATTCCGCACTTCGTGCCGCTCCGCTAACATCGACCCCCTGCCCTGTCAATCCTGCGGATTGATTTGGTTGTGGGTCAATTCGTCATCACCCCGACATTCATCCCACACTGCCTTCGGTCAGATGTGGGATGAATGTCGGTTTTAGCTAAAGAACTATTCCTAATTTTGACTTTTGATTTTTGAATTTTGATTTCCCCGATAGCGGAGATACAGTCGATAAAAATGTGATTGGAGAACTGACTCGTATCATCTTTGAGCATCGTCAAGAAATAGCGAATGCCATTTCTCATCAGCATCCTGAAGTTAAACCCTTGATTGCTAGTATTGATCGTCCAAGTGATACAGGTGGTACAGGTCTTCCCCCAATTCATCCAGGTGCAGTAGCTTTTTATGAACGAGATAAACCCTCTTTTGTGCAAGAAAATGCAGACTATATAGCTTTAATTTTGACAGTTATTTTGCTTATTGTCTCCTGGGTTCGACAACTTAAGATATGGATGGAAACTAGGAGAAAGAATGAGGCTGATGACTATATCGCATCAGCTATCCATTTAATGAAAGCAAGTCCAAATAATTTGGAAAATAACCAAAAGCAACTTGATGAAGTTTTTAGAAAAGCTGCTGATGCTCTCATAGATGAAAGGATTTTCCAGGAATCATTCAGAACTTTTAACGAAGCTTATGAAACAACTCGCGAAACAATAGAGCATGAAAAACAACTTGTGGAGCAACAAATAGAACATAAGCAAAGAGAACTTTCTGCAAGCTACATCAAGGCAATTGTTGAACTACTGCGCGATACCAAGACAAGTAAAGATTTACTTCAACAAAAAATAGACTTAATTCTCAAAGAAGTTGCAGAAAAACTTGTTCTAGAAGAAATATCTCAAGAATTGTTCCGAACTTTTATTGAGGCTTACAAAACCACAAGAGATGCAATTGAACGTTACTAATTCCTAATCTGTTTTATGCTTCTCCCACAGCTTCTATTGCTGCTTCTAGGGCGATCGCAACATGAGTCCAGTGGGTTCCGCCTTGGCAGTATACTACATACGGTTCCCGCAATGGACCATCGGCAGAAAATTCAGAGGTGCTTCCTTCGATAAATGTCCCGCCAGCCATCACAACTTTACTTTCATAACCAGGCATTTCATCTGGAATCGGGTCAAGATAGGATCCAATGGGTGAATGCTGTTGAATCGCCCGACAAAAAGCAATAAGCTTTTCGGCAGAACCTAGTTTAATTGCTTGAATGACATCGCGACGTTTGGCAAACGGTGCTGGATTGACTGGGTAACCGAGTTTGTCAAACACATAACCCGTGAGGTGAGTTCCCTTTATTGCTTCTCCTACCATTTGTGGGGCGAGAAACAGCCCTTGAAACAGCAGGCGATGTTGGTCAAAGCTTGCACCTCCATAACTGCCAATTCCTGGTGCTGTAAGGCGACAAGCAGCAGCTTCTACCAAGTCAGCGCGACCAGCGACGTAACCGCCAGCAGTCACAATGGTACCACCAGGGTTTTTAATCAATGACCCTGCAATTAAATCAGCACCAACGTGGGTGGGTTCTTGAGTTTCTATAAATTCGCCATAGCAGTTATCGACAAAGCAAATGGTGTTAGGATTTTGCTGCTTGACCAAGTGGATAATTTTTTCAATTTCGGCTATGGATAGGCTAGGACGCCAAGAATATCCACAAGAACGCTGAATGAGCACCAAACGAGTATTGTCCTTCACCGCATGACTTAAAGCTTGCCAATTTATGATTCCTTCTGAAGTAAGATCTAATTGTCGGTAGCTGATGCCAAACTCAAGTAGTGAACCTTGACCTTGACCTCGTAATCCAATGACTTCTTCAAGGGTGTCGTAGGGTGTACCTACCACAGCTAGCATTTCATCACCAGGACGGAGAACACCAAATAAAGCACAAGCAATCGCATGGGTTCCTGACACAAACTGTACTCGTACAGCAGCCGCCTCAGCGCCCACCACCCCCGCAAAAACTCGATCTAAAGTTTCTCTCCCCAAGTCATCGTGTCCGTATCCTGAAACACCCGCAAAGTGGTGTGCCCCTACGCGATAATGGCGAAAGGCATTTAACACTCGTTGAAGATTTTGCTTGACCTGAGCGTCAATTCCAGAAAAAATCTGTAACAGTGCCTGTTCTGCTTCACGCAGCTGTTCCAAGCTGTTCATTAGTTCCTCTTTCACAAAAATTTAACATTTGCGGATTTAAAATCGCGCAGATTAGGCTGAACAATTCCTATTCAGGTTACAGCATGACAATTGCTACATCCACTAAATCCCAACTTAATTGGCTCCATATCACATTTTTTGCCGGTTTGCATATCGGAGTTTTGTTTGCCCTGTTTCCGAGTAACTTTAGCTGGAAAGCATTTGGTGTATTTTTGTTTCTCTACTGGGTGACTGGTGGCTTGGGTATTACCCTGGGATTTCACCGCCTCATAACCCACCGTAGTTTTGAAGCTCCCAAGTGGCTGGAGTATTTCTTGGCTTTTTGTGGAACACTCACTTGCCAAGGAGGACCAATCGATTGGGTAGGAATGCATCGTATACACCATTTGCACTCTGATCAAGAGCAAGACCCCCACGATTCCAACAAAGGTTTCTGGTGGAGTCACATGGCTTGGATGTTTTATCATTCACCTGCTTTCGCGGACGTGCCTCGCTTTACTAAAGATATTAACGACGACCCATTTTATCAGTTTTTGCAAAAAAATATGATTCTCATCCAGGTCGCCCTGGGTATAGTCCTTTTGCTGCTGGGTGGTTGGTCGTTTGTCGTTTGGGGAGTTTTTGTTCGCCTGATATTCGTGTGGCACTGTACTTGGTTTGTCAACAGTGCTACGCATAAATTCGGTTATCGTACTTATGATGCAGGCGATCGCTCCACAAACTGCTGGTGGGTAGCTTTACTAACCTATGGTGAAGGCTGGCACAATAATCACCACGCATTTCAGTACTCAGCTCGTCACGGGTTGAAATGGTGGGAATTCGACCTCACCTGGATGACCATTCAATTGCTACAAGTACTGGGCCTTGCGACAAATGTGAAGCTGGCACCAGAAAAGCAGTAATCGGTCAGTAGTTAGCAATCTTTATCTTAATTTAATGTTCAATTTTGAATTTTGAACTACTTATGCTCCCCCGCTTCTGAATCACTGCTTAGGCATCAGCGGGGGTTTATCGCAGGTGCGCTGAGGTACATTAGATTGCTATAATCCGAAACGCTAATGTTACAAAACTTTGCCACAGCCACTTGTTTAGTGATTTGGTAGTGAGGTTTGTTGTCTTTTCAGGTATTCATGACTACATCAACAATTCAAAGCCACAAGTCAGCTGATGACCTTGGTAATCCCAACCTAAAGCTAAAAGATATTCTCAAAACCCTGCCACGGGAATGTTTTGAGCAAAATCGGTACAAAGCCTGGACAAAAGTCCTGATTAGTGTATCGATGGTTTGCCTGGGCTACTTCAGTTTGGCAATTGCTCCTTGGTTTCTCTTGCCCGTAGCGTGGATTTTTACGGGTACTGCTTTGACAGGTTTTTTTGTCATCGGACATGATTGTGCTCATCGTTCATTTGCTAAACGCCGGTGGGTTAACGATTTGGTAGGGCATTTGATGATGATGCCGTTGATTTACCCGTTCCACAGTTGGCGCATTCAGCACAATTATCACCACACTCACACCAACAAGCTGGATGAGGACAACGCTTGGCACCCAATCACCACGGAACTTTATGAAAGTTGTAAAAAAATCTCGCAGTGGGGCTTCGAGGCGTTTCTGCGCTATCGATTGTGGTGGATAGGCTCAATCGTTCATTGTGGAGTTTTGCATTTTGATTGGTCTGTATTTCGTAAAAAAGACCAAGCAAGTGTGAAATTTTCTGTGGTTGTCGTCGTGCTTTTTGCTGCGATCGCATTCCCCATCCTCATCGCCACAACTGGAATCTGGGGATTTGTGAAATTTTGGCTGCTTCCGTGGCTGGTTTACCATTTTTGGATGAGTACCTTTACCTTGGTTCACCATACTGCTCCAGACGTTCCTTTTGTGGCAGAATCTAAGTGGAACCAAGCCTTAGCACAGCTATATGGCACAGTTCACTGCGATTACCCCTCTTGGGTAGAAATTCTTTGCCACGATATCAATGTCCACGTCCCTCATCACATTTCAACTGCGATTCCTTCTTATAATTTGCGGATGGCTTATCGCAGTATCAAAGAAAATTGGGGAACGTATCTGCATGATGAATGTCAGTTTTCTTGGTCTTTAATGAAGCAAATTACAGACCAGTGTCACCTGTATAGAGCCGAGAGTGGCTATCAGTCTTTTAAAGACTATTACGCAGGACAATAAGCTAAGAGTTGTTAGTGTTAGGAATATATTCTGGCAATTTTTCAAACAAGAGCATTCCTAAGAAAATTGCCAGATACCACCCTGCCACGCGTACTTCCGAAACTGATATTAGGAATACCCAAAACCAAGTTCGTGCGATACGCTTTGCGTCAAGCCTCCGGCTTATCGTGCCCGGCGGGGCTTTGCCCACTGCAAAGCGGCTCATCTGGAGCATCGCCCTCATGAGCAATCGCATAATTTCGATTACTTTGCTTCAAAAACGTTCGGTTTAGCTCCAGTAAAAAAATCAAGTGCAATCAAATACTATCAAGTTAAATAATCCTCATGTCTCTGAATCATTTGAGGATACAACCAAGCTACCATTCACCCTTCAAAGTTTGAAAGCTGCAATTCCTCCTGAATGTTTTCAGCCGAATGTAGGTAAATCACTCTTCTACTTTTTTCGTGACATCCTGATTATCAGTTTACTTTATGCAGTTGCTCATTCCCTCAATTCTTGGTTCTTCTGGCCAATTTTCTGGGTGATGCAAGGAACGATGTTTTGGGCTTTGTTTGTCGTCGGACATGACTGCGGGCATCAATCTTTTTCTAAGAAAAAATGGCTGAATGATTTGATTGGACATCTTTGCCATACACCAATACTTGTTCCATATCACGGATGGCGAATTAGTCATAGAACTCACCACCTAAATACAGGTAATATCGATTATGATGAAAGCTGGTATCCTGTGAATGAATCACAATATAAGGTGATGGATTGGGTGCAAAAAGTAGGTCGATATTACGTGTTTTTATTGGCTTATCCGGTGTATTTGTTCATGCGTTCTCCGAACAAGGAGGGTTCTCACTTTTTCCCCAGTAGTCCTCTTTTCAAACCATCAGAAAAATGGGATGTCATTACTAGCACCACACTCTGGACTTTGATGGTTGCTTTGCTTGGTTTCTTGACCTATGAATGGGGTTGGATGTGGTTGTTAAAATACTACGTTGGACCTTATCTTGTCTTTATCATTTGGCTAGATTTAGTAACCTATTTACACCATACTGAGCTGGAAATTCCTTGGTATCGTGGAGAAGACTGGACTTTTCTCAAAGGTGCTATTTCTAGCATTGACCGTGATTACGGCTTTATCAATCATATCCATCATGATATCGGTACTCATGTTGCTCACCACATATTCCTGAACATCCCTCACTACAATTTGAAGAAGGCAACTGAGGCAATTAAACCGATTATGGGTGATTATTTTCATGAATCTAATGAACCCATTTTGAGTGCATTACGTCGTTCGTGCAATACCTGTCATTTTGTACCAGATACTGGAGGAAAAGTTTACTACACATCAAATAAAAAATTAGCGAAAGGCTCATAGAAAGTGAAGAGTGAGGAGTTCATGAAAAACTCCTTACTTTTCACTTAATAACTGTGGTTCTTCTGCATTCAACAACTAAATTAATACAAGAGCAAAAACAATTCTTAACAAGAAATTCTATTAATTTAGTTAGCTATCGCAGTCTTAATGAAAACAGATATATTCATACAATAAATATTATCCTGGTTCCGAATTAGAAGTTGCTTGTAGTATAACCTCAGCTATTTTCTGCGCGACTTCTTGACTTTGCCAGTAGCTACTGTGAGCCGTACGACCATGTAGTATTGAAAATGTTGTCTGACTGAATGTGTTGGTCACAAAGTCGTAGAAGGTTTTATTCTTAGTGACGATATCTTCAATCTCAATGTACTGACGTTTCTCATCTACTAGTTCTGGAAGTAGGGGATTCAACGGGAAGGCAAGAGGATCGCCTGCATGAATAAAGTTACGCCAAGGTAGCTTTGTTTTTAGCTTTTGGTATAAATTATCCAACAGTTTCTCCAAACGTGGGGTGATATCATGGCTATTGAGGACAACTCCCTGACTGTTCCTCCTCTCTTCCACACTCTGATCTACGTTCATCCGGTAAAACAGAGGAATAGGAGAACCCATTGTGTAAATACTAGCTAATGATAGACCTTGACCCAGATTGGGTTCTATCCCGAAGAAATTCTCTCGTATCTTCTTGACAGAATCATAACCTGGTTTGTTCTCATCATCCCAACGCTCGGCAAATAGGACATCGAACAGGATGATTGTCCCCCAACTATGTGTAACCAGGTGCAACCGGTCTACTTGTGGATTATAGTCTTTTAACCCATCCAAGGCTTGCTCTACCAGTACTGCGACAACAGCAGCTCCTTCATAACGGGTCGTGTAGAGAGCACCATCACCAATAAATGGTAGTATAGTTTGGCGACGAAATTCCCGAAACCAAAGTTTGTTCCAATCAGTCGATTTCTCTAAGCAGTTCAGTAGTATTTTATCCTTTTGTTCCCCCACTTCACCCCAGTAGAGAACAACAGGTTTAACTGTCCGAGTGGAACCTAGCTGGTTTTGAATTGAGTGAAAGAGTTTATCGGCGTAGTAAGGTTTGATGTTCTCGTATCGGTTATTGACACCATGAATGAACATGATATAGTCAGTAGCCATAGCTGTACCTCTGAAGTTTTTTGTATGTCAGAAGCTACCCACTGCTTCTTCAAAATACTAAGTAAAGTTTAACGAAAGCTTATTGCTTTATTAGATCTTGCTTTTGTTAGCATGGTCTGCTTTACAGACTGAAGTCATAGCTTTGCACATGCTCCTACGATATTATGCCCAACTCAGTATTCTGGTTGGGTAAAAATGTAAAAATATTTATGGGTTGTCCAGGTTTGACGCCCGACTGTTTCCTGTCAGACACGAAGCCCACGTCATAACTAAAACCGTCCATTTCCCTGAACAATGTGCTTAACTGTTGTTAGACTTTCTAAGTTGATCAATCCGCGTCTGTGACCTTTTTGATTAGACATTCCCAGAAATACCGAATCTCCTCGCGACGGGTTACGGGAAAAACGTGGGGAAGCGTTGATGTAGCTGGAGGCGCTGTTCACTCCTAAAGCAAACTGCCGACTTTCCTGATAAGATTCAGTGACAATACAGTCGGCATGACCACTGCTGTGTTGATTAATCCAGGCGATCGCAGCTTCTAAACTATCTACTAATTTAAAAGCGACTGTCTTGGTTAAATAAGCGCTTCCCCACTCTCCTTCCTTCGCCAACTGTAACTGAGGAAACGCTTCCACCAGTTCACTATCTCCCTTAATCTCAAAGCCTTTTTCCTTTAAGGTATTCCACAATGTCAGTAAAGAAGATGGTAAAGCTTGCCGATGAATGAGTACTTTTTCAATTGCATTCACCGGATCTGGTTCACTTTGATGGCTGTCTATAATAATCCATCGCACCATTTCTAAGCTACCATTTGGCGACCAGTAAAGGTAACAGTTGCCCATAGCTGATTTTAAAACTGGGGCGGTTGAGTGTCGCACGACTTGCTGTACCAAGCTAGAACGTCCGTAGGGAATCACTAAATTTAAACATTGGTCTTGGGTAACGATATCTCTAATAGAAGTTCCATCTTCTGATGTTATGAATTGTAAACAACCAGCTGGTAAACCAACTTCAGTGACAGCAGCCAGGAGTGCGTTGGCGATCGCCGCGTTAGAATGACTTGCTTCAGTACCACCTCTGAGGATCAGAGTGTTGCCAGTTTTGATACACAATGCGGAGGCGATCGCTCCCAAGTCTGGAAACGCTTCATAAATAAACGCAATTACACCTAAAGGCATTAACTGCGTATAAGTCTGAGAGTCGTCTAGTTGATAATCAGCATGTCTGACTCGCCGCAGTGGATCTGATAATTCCCCCAGCCGTTGCAAAATCTCTACTGTCATCTCTAGCCGTTTTGGAGTCAGCTTTAACCAATCTAGAATTAAATCCGGTACTGCCATTTCCCGACTTGCCTCTAAATCCAAAGTGTTTGCTTCTAGAATGTCGTCAAATGAGCGTGTCATTGCCTTTGCCATCGCCAACACTGCACGACTTCTATCTGCTCCTTTTGTCGTTCCTAGCTTCAGGGCAGCTTGATGAGCGCGTCTTGCGCTTGCAATTGGTTCGGGGCTTACATCAAATGCATCGACTGTCATTCAATTATCGCCTGTAGGTGAGCCATACCATCAGTGCTGGCAAAATCGCCAACAGCACCGCCACCATTGCCCAAGCAATAATGCTGTAACCATTTGCCAACCTTAGTGCCAATGGTAACCATATGATCACTAGCACGAAAATAATGCCAAGCGCTACAGGCAAATAGCTTTCTCCTAATCGAGGATGGACAACTTGCCAAGTATTCCCTGTCCAGCGCCAAGCCCGCTTGTAGGGATAGGTGGTGGAAAGTTGTTCCAGTACGTAACCATTCTCTTCCACCACGAATATCTGCTGACAGCGATCGCAACCAAATGCTTCTGTCAGAGTAATTGGAATTAACCGCCCCCGCCGACGACAGGGACACGGATATTCATTATTGAAGTCAATTTTGTCTGCTTTTTGAGGTTGCACAAGCGAACTTTATTACTTGAGCGTGTTTGTTAATAGTTGTGAAAATAGCATCCCCTCGTCTACGCCTTCGGGGCTGGCTATCCTCCCATGAATCTTCTTTATAACATTACCCAGTCTGAGTTATTCTTTTCCCTAGACAGATTTTTTCAATTCAGTGGCACTACAATTTTATCACTGAATTACATTGATAATAGCTACCCATGATAAATCAGAAGTACAAACACTGAAGTGAATTTTCTGTCTCACTTCAATCTTTATTCTTCATTTCTTGTTTGTCATTTTGTCACATTTGTTCAAGTGTAGCGCATCTTACAGAAAGTCTTCAGTTACACTTACAGCAATTTTCAGGTAATTGAACCACAAACTACGGTAAGGTGGACATAGAGTAATTGTTTAATTCAATGTCAGTATCTTACTCAAGGGGTTTGCGTGGTCGTGTAATTGCAGCGCGTGTTGCGAATGTTGGTTCTCAACGCTTGCTGGCTCAGAGAGTTAAGGTCAGCTTGTCATTTGTACGAAACAGAAGTGCGTCCGGGATCGTCAAAGTAGGCTAATCACAAACTAGCTAAAGCGATTGCTGATATGTCTTTCTTTGAGTTTCGCAGACAGTTGACCAAAAGCGTGCGAGTTGTATGGTTGTCCATTTTTGCCCAAGGAGAGTGCCCAACCGATTTTCCCCTATGCTAGATTTAAATAAGTTAGGACTTACGCACCATCTGCTAGAAACCCGGTTTAGTGAGTTTGTATTTAGTTGTCAAACAGATGATTTTTGGTATAAACAGGGTAACTTTTGCGTAAGTCCTGTAGGTTTTTAGAAGCGGTATGACTCTGGCATCAAATGGACAAGAAGGTGGCGGCGTAGGAAGCAATGGTTAAAGAAAAGTAAATAGTCAAACTGCTTGAAAATCACTAAATCTAATTAATCTAATTATTTGTATAGATAAAATTAAAGTTTTTTTATGGTATTAGTATCAAGCATAACATTAGATTTCGTTGTTGGGTGGCTTGTTAAAGGTTTGGCAGAAGGTTTTGGTAAGAAATTAGGAGAAACAGGTGCAGAGTTTGTTTCAAATCTCTTTGTTGTACAGAAGGAAAATATAATAGGAAAGTCTTCCAGTGAACAGGCTCAGTTGATAGGAGAGAAAATACAACAGCTGCAAGCTACTCTGGTTATAGAAAATCAAAAAATAATTGAAGCTAATTGGGAAGAAAAACATTGGATGTCTGAAAAACTCACTAAGCAAGAGACAGCCCAAATATTTGAAAATACACAACACAAGCATAGATTGTTAATTTTAACTTCACACCCAGAAATTAGTGAAAGCTGTTCTGAAGATATACGAAATAATCTTACACTGGAGCTTCCCTATAAATTAAGAAATTTTTTTGATACATATTATCCCTCATCTGGTCTGTGTCCTGTCGAATATTATGGGGACTACTTCAAAAAACCAATTGGAGATATTGATATTCCAAGATTATGCCAAGTCTTAAATGCAATTCCTACTGTGGTTATTTACACTACTATTACTGACCGTGAAGTCTTCTTCAATGTTGGATTTTGGTTAATAAACAGCGAAAATGCCACTAGATTATCTAACGTCTGGCATTGGGAAGAAAATTTTAAAAATCTGAAAAAACAGGGAGCAAATGATAAAGAAGCTTTTCGGAAGATTAGAGACTTTATTATTGCAGTTCACAAACTACTGACAGCATTTCTCACGGATTTATATTATGTAGTTATTGACCCTAGTTATGAAGCACAGTTATTAAAGCCAGAATTAAAGCAAGAATTTGCTAGTGATGAGTATAGTTCATTAGTAAATGAATTAGAGAGATTTCAACAGCAGCAAAAGCATGAATTAAATAAGCTTCTAAAAAAACAAGAAATTTATAATTTTTTGAATTATGTTTCCCAAACTTTTCGGTCTCTGCCTGTTACAATCGTCACTGGTTTTTCAGGAAGTGGAAAAAGTACATTTATCAACAGAATACTGAAAAGTCTCGCTCAAGATGTAAAAGTTGCGGTTTTGGTTCCTGATTATAGACACGTTCGTATTATTGATATCGGTTCGCATTTGCTTTATCAATATCATGTTACTAATTTGAGTGAGACCGATTTTCTTAATACAGTATACCAAGTTTTAGAAAGACCAGAGAGAATAGATTATTTAATAGTAGAGACTACAGGTTTAGCTGATCCTCTGCCAATTGCTTTAACTTTTATCGGCACGGAGTTCAGGGATTTAACTCGTCTGGATTCGATTATAACTGTGGCAGACGCAAGCAATTACAGCCTGGATTTATTCAACTCTCAAGCAGCTTATAGTCAAATTGCCTATGGTGATATCATTTTGCTTAACAAAACAGATTTAGTTTCTCAAACAGAGTTAGAGACGCTGGAAACAAAAATTCTGGAAGTTAAGGAAGGTGCAAGAATTATCCGCACCAAGCATTGTCAAGCACCACTTCCCTTCATTGTCAGTGCAAATCTCTTTGAGTTTAACAAATATTTTCATAAACATCATCATTCCGATTATTTAGAAAATAATGGCTTCACTTCAGTGTTCTTCCAAAGTGACAAGCCTTTTGCTATTAGAAAGTTTCAAGATTTTCTAGATAATCAACTACTTGCAACAACGTTCCGAGTGAACGGGATAATGTGGTTTGACGAAAGCCCTCAACGTCATATTTTCCATCTTTGTGGTAAGCGCTTCACTCTGGATGATGATGAGTGGAAAGGGGAGAAGAAAAACCAGTTAATGCTGATTGGTCAAAATTTGGAGCGCGAGACTTTGCTCAAACAGCTAGAAAACTGCTTATGCTGAAGTGGTAGGAACATCATTGGAACAGAAAACTGGGAACTGATTATGGTTGTTGGTTTTCGAGAGTTACTAGCGGCGGTTGCTGACCTTAGCCGTTAGCTTGCTTCGTTTTCGGGTTGGGGCTTTGAGTTGGGGCGGTTGGTTTGCTGCCTTTAGAAAACATAGTCGCCAAATAACAGCCTCAAACAGTGGTCAGCAAAGGAATTCCTTAGTCATCGAGGCGGTTATGGAACACTTAGAAAAAATTATCTCAGAGCGAGTGAATGCTCATACAATCATCATTTCTATCTTTGTTTTGGACTTCTAAGCGGGTAACGCGATTCGAACGCGCGACATTCACCTTGGCAAGGTGACGCTCTACCACTGAGCTATACCCGCAAACCTGACTCTTCTTAATATCTCAGATTATCCATGATTTGTCAATATCTTTTTAGTGATTTGTTTTAGTAGTTAGTGGTTTCTTGTTCCACTAACTACTAATGACTGACTATTCTGCAGACAACTGTCCTACGCTGGCACTTTTGAGCGATGCTGGCTCTAGAGAATTGCCAGAAAATGGCTCTGCAAGGTTTGAACGTAATTGCCGCATGAGACTAGCCATTTCTAAAGCACTCATGGCGTAGTCCCAACCATGATTGCTTTTAATGCCTGCGCGTTCTAAAGCTTGCTGCATCGAGTCCACTGTTAAAATGCCGAAAATCACAGGGACACCAGTTTGAAAAGCTGCTGCAGCAATGCCTTTGGCAACCTCAGAAGATACGTAATCAAAATGAGGCGTTTGCCCTCGGATAACAGCACCTAGACAAATAACTGCATCATAACGGCCAGAAAGTGCCAATTGACGAGCGACAACTGGAACTTCAAAACTGCCTGGTACGTAAATGTAGTCTACCTGAGAGCCGTGAGGATTGACATCAACACCGTGGCGTTTCAAGCAATCTTGACAACCTTCCACCAGCTTGTTAGTTACAAGGTCATTAAATCGACCAATCACAATTCCAAACCGCAAAGGTTGTGTCTGAGTAAAAGTTCCCTCAAAAACTGCCATAACCGCCTCTGATTCATCTATACTTCTTGCCAATATACATTTGTTCTTTAAGAAGTACAGGATGACAGGAAGCAGCAGATCCTTATGGTCTCTCCTAAGCTGTATGTTTCAGCATAAGGCTTAGGGCTAACCCCAAGGACCAAAGGTGTAGCTTGTTGTCAGCTTGCTTGACATTCCCACTGCACAGGCGAGTGGGAAATTCCTGTCGGATTAGGTGACGTTCTCCCCACCCTGCCTGACGGCGCTCGGGTGGGGCTTCTACAAGTCGCCCTGTAGAAATTTCCTGCTTCATTGGTCGTTACTCCAGATACCCTAAGGCAAGCCATACAGCAATATCCACGTTCCGATACCTCCACAGGCAGTTTATAGACTCCTGACACCCCACGGAGTCTTTGTGTATGTAGCGATTGACACTCTCTGCGGCTAAAGCCGCAGAGATTCTTAAGACCTTTGGGTCTTAATATCCTGATTGCTCAGGTTTCTGGGCTGCAACACGTTTGCCTCTTAGGGCGTATTGATACGCCAGGTGCCACAAC
>NZ_QMEA01000127.1 GCF_012912105.1 Brasilonema sp. UFV-L1 | reverse complement strand
CCCTCGCCTTTAGGCAGGGGTGTTGACACACTTGGACATTCTGAAGCACGGCTTCGATAACGCAGGCTTCAATATCAGTAATAGGTTAAGGTTGGAGGCTTTTTTTAAGGAATAATAGTAACAGTACTTAAAGTCTATTACCTAGATTGATTATTTAATGAGGTTAAAGTTTAGTCAAGCAGAAATGTTATTTTTTTTTCGCTAAAAAACATACTATTCCCAAAAAAATACCTACATTTTGCTTCTCACTATTCACCAGAGTAGACCAAAATCTAGTGTCACCAGTCATGTAGTACGAAGCTATTTCTTCAAAAGCTTTGCCTTCATAACCGCTGCTATCCAAGCCTAGTAGGTGTTTCATATAAACTCAAAAAAGTCAATTTGTTTTTGTAGGTTATTTAAAGAAAAACTTGCTGCTAACACAAAAACATAACCTACAAGCTGGCTAGATTTTGCGTTCTCCGAGTTGCCTAATGTATTCATTCGTAACTACGCCCTCTAACGGTAAATGGAACGACGTAATATTATTTAAAAGTCCTGAGTGTTTCTCGAAAAAGAAACATGTAGTAATGTACATATGAAGACTCAGATATGTACATATTGGAGTGTTTTTTATGAAAGCAGTTATTTTTTCCAAACCTGAAACCGTTGTTGTCGAACACGTAAATGATCCAACGTGCCAAGCTGATGAGGTGATTGTACAGGTAAAGCGTGCTGGAATTTGTGGGACTGATCTGCACATCTTGCGCAATGACTACATGTCCAATTTTCCGCTGATTCCTGGTCACGAATTTGTGGGCATCGTTGTTGAAGTCGGTCAAGACGTTTGCGATCTCAAAGGCGGCGATCGCGTGGTTGTCGATCCCGATTTGTACTGTGGTCATTGTTTTTATTGTCGTAATCAACAAGCCAATCATTGTACTAATTGGCAAGGTATAGGTATCACACGCCCTGGAGGTTTCGCCGAGTACGTCACGGTTCCACAGCGTGCATGCTACAAGCTTCCTGACACAATTTCCGATACGCAAGCGGCATTTATTGAACCACTTGCCTGTGTGATTCATGGTCTCAATCGTTTGCACACACATCCAGCAGACGAGGTGTTAATCTTCGGTGCTGGACCAATGGGGCTACTGCTATTGCAGGCATTACAACAGAGCGGTGCAGCAAAGATTGTCGTCGTAGAAAAACACCCCAACCGCAGAGCATTGGCTAGCCAACTTGGTGCAGTTACCGTTGCTGTTGATGAGAATCAAGCAGCAACGTTGCGCGAACTTGCACCGAATGGTTTCTCGATTGTTGTGGATGCCACAGGTGTACCAACAGTCATTGAGCAGGCTCTCAACTATCTACGCCCTCGAGGACAGTATTTACAGTTCGGTGTCGCTTCTAGCACTGCCAAGATTGCGTGGTCTCCATATGAACTGTTTCGTAACGATTGGACGATTCTTGGAAGTTATTCTCAATGCTACACATTTTTACCTGCTATTTCATGGTTGGCAAATGGTAAGATTGATGTCACATCGTTGGTGAGTCATACTTTCGCGTTGACTGATTTCCCAGATGCATTGGAGCGCTTTGCTCGTGGTGAAACTCTCAAAGTTCATCTTCAGATAAGTTAGATGTCAGCCGCAGCTACTCCCCTAAACCATTCAGGGCAAGCTGCGTGTTGCTTTGCGACGAGCGCGAATGAAGGCTTAAACATCGTTAACAGGTTAAGGTCAGAAACGATTTGTCAATAAGTAATAAGTAATAGTGCTAAAAAATCAACCGAAATCGGGGTAGAAAACGCAAACTTGGGAGAGGCGATTGCGTAAAATTTAAACGTATCGCTCATTCATCAGTCGAAAACTCAGTACAATATTTAGGTTAATACCCAATACACCAGTCATTTTTAAGCAGAACTACTAATTGACAAAAGTAATTTCGCCTTAACCTGTCACGAATGGGGCTGAAATAATAATACAAGGCATTTTGTCGTAAAGTTTTTGCATATCAAGCATACATATGAGCAAACCGGAGGAAACATTTGATGCGCTTGAAAAATCAAGTTGTGATGATTACCGGAGCAAGTCGTGGTCTTGGTCAAGCTACGGCATTACTTTTTGGGAGAGAAGGGGCGCACATAGTCGTCGCCTCTCGTACGTCTTCTGAAATTGAGCTGACTGCACAGAAAATCCGTGAAGATGGTGGGACGGCGATCGCCATTCCAACAGACGTTACCGATCCAGCACAAGTATCTGACTTGTTCAGACGTGTGGACGAACATTACGGCAAAATAGATATTCTCGTCAACAATGCCGGAATTGGTCTGTTTGGTCCCGTCGAAGAATTGACACAAGAAGCGCTTGAGCAGATGTTAGCAGTCAATCTCAAAGGCACAGTGTATTGTTCTCAAGCCGCATTCACGCGGATGAAACAGATGCGTAGTGGACAGATTATCAATATATTATCGACCGCGAGCAAAGTTGGTCGAGCAAATGAAAGTGGCTACACTGCCTCCAAATGGGCACAAGCTGGCTTTACAGAAAGCTTGAAAGCTGAAGCAAAACCCTTTGGCATTCGTGTCACCTCGTTCTGTCCAGGTGGGATGAACACAGCTTTTTGGCAAACTCCTGATAACCAAACACATCAGCAACAAGCCGAACACTTCATGAACCCACACTTTATTGCCGAACTCCTACTCCAGATTGCAATCCTTCCAGCAGCAATCAATATCGACGATATGGTGATTAAGCGAATGTAGCTGCAGCCGCTTTTGAGCATTGTCTAGAAAACTCGCATCATCTGTTGATGTTGTCTAAAGTTTGAATCGCAGGATGATCATTTATGATTAATGTACAGCAAGACGTGCAGACACGTATCACCTCTGGTAAATCCAAAGGATTAAGTGCGATCGCCGATGAACACGGCATTATCACTTCAGTCGCGACAGACCAACGCGGCTCGTTAAAAAAGACTCTTGCTGCTGCAAGTGGTCGTGATGTGAGCGCAGCTTCACTCACTGAAATTAAGAAATGCTTTGTTGAGGCATTAGGACCACATGCGAGTGCCCTGTTGATAGATCCGGAGTACGGTCTGAGTACAATTGCGCTGCGATCGCCACAAACTGGGGTATTTTTGGCATACGAACGAACAGGCTTTGATCCACAAATCAAAGGGCGTTTGCCGGAACTACTGTCAGAGTGGTCAGTCTACCGTTTAGTTGAACGTGGTGCAAACGGTATAAAAATTCTATTATACTACGACTCTGACGATAATTCAACAATCAATGAAGTCAAGCATAGCTTTATTGAACGTGTCGGAGCTGAGTGTCGCGCCTATGATGTGCCCTTTTTCCTTGAGCCAGTCAGCTACAGCGATGCGCGACCCAATGAAAACTCGCTTGCTTTTGCACAAATCAAGCCCGACAAAGTTAAACAATCAATCCAGGAATTTTCCAAGCCGCAATATGGTGTGGATGTCCTTATGGTTGAACTGCCCGTAGATGTGCGCTATGTAGAAGCCTTGCAAGTTAACACTACAGGGGAGCACGCCTACAACTATGCTGAGGCGATCAAACACCTGCGCGAAGCCGCGACCGTAGCACAGGTACCATTCATATACCTTAGCGCAAGCGCAACAGCTCCGATATTTGCTGAGACACTCGGACTCATTACCGAAGCTGGTACCGGTTTCTCCGGCGTCCTGTATGGGCTTGACATTTGGCGAGATAGCATTGTAGCCTACGCGCAGGGCGGTAGCGCAGGATTGTATGATTGGCTGGAGCAGCATACTGTACCAATACTTCAGGAATTTAACCAGACAATCAAGCAGTATGGTAGACCTTGGTGGGATGTATACGGCAGTTAGCACAATAATGTTGATTGCAGTGGTAGATCCCTAAGCAGTGCTTTGAGTTTCATGAGTTTTTAGACATTCTCTCACTTAGACTTTTCAACTTAGAGCTAATAGGTAAGCAAATGGATAGACGGACATTTCTGAACAACTCGCTAGCAATGGGCGTCGTTATTTGGTCGGGTGAGAAACTCCCTAAACAGTTGGAAATGAGTGAGGCTCAAGTAAAAGATTTGTTTGCTGTAGAACCAGCCAATTCTACCGCACTTATCTTTCCCCAGAGTGTGGCGTCTGGGGATCCACAGCCGCATGGGATCACTCTGTGGACTCGTGTTGTTTCACCTCAACCTGGTTTGATTCAGGCTGGCTTTGAGATTTCCGCAGATCCAGAGTTTAAGGCGATCGCCACTCAAGGTGTTGCACAAACAGATGCGTCAAAGGATTACACCCTCAAAGTTAGCCTGAATTCCCAGAGTCTCCAGCCCTCTACCACTTACTACTACCGATTCATCTACAAAGGAACAGCCAGCAGAACGGGTCGCTTTAAAACGCTACCTGCACAAACAACTGAAGTCAACCAAGTTCGCTTCGCGTACCTCAGTTGTCAAGACTACACGAACGGCTACTACAACGCCTATCCCTTTTTGGCAGAAGAGGAGATTGATTTTATTGTATTTTTGGGCGATTATATCTATGAAACTGTGGGAGACACCAGCTTCCAAGCTGGAATCCGTCCTCTCCCACTGCCCAGTGGTCAACCAGGTGCTGTTACGCTTGAAGATTATCGATTCCTCTATCAGAGTTATAACAGCGATCCTAATTTGCAAAAGCTGCGAGAGCGCTTTGCTTTGATCAACATTTGGGATGACCATGAGTTTGCCAACGATTGCTTCAGTGCGAATACTCCTTATCAAGTTCCATTCTTTAACGAGGAACTTCGTCTGTCGGCAAATCAGGCGTGGGCTGAATATACACCGACTAGCGTTCCTTTCGAGGCTGGCAAAGATTCGCAGGCTTCGATACAAATCTACCGCACATTCCAATTTGGCAACTTACTTAAACTTGTCATGACGGATGAACGTCTCTATCGAGATGGTCCTCCTTGTGATAACCTTGAGGCACAACAGCAACGATATCTCACAAATAAACGATACAGTATTCCAGACTGTCCCGAACGCAATGATCCAAACCGAACCATGTTGGGACACAAACAGCGCCAGTGGTTCTTCAATCAAATTCTCAATTCTGACTGCATCTGGAAGATCTGGGGAAATGAAGTCATGACTATGCAATTCAAACTCCTGTCAGAATTTGCAACGAAGTTGTTAGGACAACAAACCCCAGATTTATTCTTGTCGTTCGATCAGTGGGATGGTTATCCTGTTGAGCGCACTCTACTGTTTGAGACTCTTAAAGAAGCCAGAGTCAAAAACTTTGTGACGATCAGTGGCGATCTCCACACGTTTGTCACCGGGTATCAAAAAGTCAATTTTGATGATCCTCAGGATGAGCCGATTGGAGTAGAGTTCTTAGTTGGCTCAGTCACTTCTTCCAACTTCGCACGAAGCAATGCTTTAGATTCGCTGAAGGTACCTTTAGGGCCAATCGAAGCAATCACTCAAATGCTCATGACGAGCAATCCGCACATCAACTACTTTAATCCTACAACCCACGGCTACAATCTAGTTGAAGTCACACCAGAAGCTTTGATTTGCACATTGAAAGCAGTTAGCACTATTACAAAACCGGGGGGAACACTCTCAATTCTTAAGGTTTTTCGAGTACCTCGGGATCAAGTGTTAATTGAAGATATAACGCCTGTTTAGGGCATTTACAAGAAAGAATACTAGTCTTGTCAAGCGCCCTCTGAGCGCTTGACAACCTTTACGCGTGCGTCTACTCCCTTAGGTGCTCAAAGAATACCTAATTAAACAAATCACGAAGACGCCATTTTTTACGCTAACAGAACTTGCCGGACATCTTGAGCTATTTTATCCCAGTTGAAGTTTGTAACAGCGTACTGCCGACAAGCTTCTCGTGAAGGTGTTCGTACTTTTTCCAGTAGCACCTGTTCTAATGTTTCTGCAATGGCTGCGACTTCTGTAGAAGATGTTATCAAATCTGGAGAGAATGGTTGTAAAATCTCTGGCATTCCTCCAACAGGAGTACACACAACAGGAGTACCGCAGGCTAAAGATTCTACGATTGCTAACCCAAATCCTTCAAAAGACTGACTAGGCATAATGCTCAAGTCAGCAGCCTGGTAAGCAACAGGTAACAACTCGTCAGGTATGAACCCTAAAAATTTAACATGGTGATCAAGTCCTAATTCAGTAGCCTGCTGTTGTAGTGTCGCTTGTAGTGGCCCACGTCCTGCGATCGCCAAGATCACATCTGGAATCCTCGGCTTAATGATAGCCAAGGCTTGCAACAATTTGTCCAGTCCAACTCGATGGACTAAGCGGCGGGCGGTAAATAAAATTGGGCGATTTTGGGGCCAGTCTAGTTTTGCTCGAGCTTCTTGAGGTGATAGATTAGGTTGAAACTGAGTAATATCAACTCCACCAGGAATGACATGAATTTTGTTCCAAGGAACTTGATATTGTTTGTGCAATATATTACCAAATGCTTTGCTAAGAACAATGAAGCGATCGCAGCGGTTATACGTTCTTTGTTCTATCAGCTTAGCTTTAAAAAGAACACTTAGTTTCCTCTCTTGGACTTCTTCTTGACTCTCGAAAGCCCAAGGACCATGAAAGTTAAAAGTGACAGGCACTCCTTTTGGCAAAAGATCCAAAATTGGGAAACTGTATAATGCAAAATGTAAATTAATAACATCTGGTTTTTGAGTTATTCTTTTCTGAAAGTTGGTGCGAATACTCCATAATCGTTTCCATATCGGACTACTTGGTGATGCTAAGTTAGTCAATTTTATCGGCAAATTGGGTTCAGTTTCTGGTAGACCTACTCCACATAATTCAATTTGGTCTTGATTTGCTGCTAGTTTCTGAGTCAGTTCATAGATATATCGTTCCAATCCTCCAGGGGTTTTAGGAAACCAGCCTAATCCTATACAGAGAATAGATTTAGAACCGGAAGCAGTCTTTTTTGTATTACCTTCCACTTATGTTTCTCCAAGTCCTGCTTGTGCGTGTGTCTGCTTGTATTGTCGTTTGTGTCGCCTTTGTTTGAGGCCAGTACATTTATTAAGACTGACTGTATATATCTTCTAAAATTTAAGAAATTATCAGATTTTTTTTGATCATGCTGTGGATATTTTTGCAAGAATTCTATTGACTACACAGTTCCACACTTTAGTCTCAAATCCAGTGTTGAGCAAAAAAATCATAAAATCTTTATCGAAATTTCATATAAGCAGTTTTCGAGAAAGCACTCAGAACTCAAAATAGAAAGAGTCAACTTGAAGTTAAGGTGGTTGTGCATAGAATGAAATAACCATGTATTGTGGATAAATTAGATTATAAATATAGCTAGAAATTCTAGAGGAAATTCTGGAGGTCATTTTTATCTTTCTTTTGATTGCAAAATTCCAAAAATTTAAAAAATGATTTTATTTTTTGGGATTCTTAACAATATGAAGAAAACTTTATAAAACGAACCGCCAAGAACGCCAAGCGTGCAGCGTGCGCCCTTGGCGCATAGGAGGAAACAGAAGAATAAAGATGTCATTTCATCGCATCGAAGAAAGTAACTACTAGGTATACTAAAAGCAAGGAATGAAAATGTCAGTCCTTAATCAGTACATAAGAAATTTATCTGAAATCGCTTTTCGTTATAAAAAAATCTTTAAGTTGGCACTAAGCCTGAGTGTCGGAGTTCTTGCTTCGATAGTCATTGGAATGTATTTTGTTGCAAAAGACACTTCAGCAGCAAATTCATACACAACATCTTGGATAGGTAATACATTTGGCGGTGGTAGCAAATGGGTACAAATTCAACTAAATGGTATTTATGTTGCTCCCAATGGGACAGTATATACAAATAGTTCTTGGGATGAAGCAGGTCGGGAAGTTGGATTTTATAAAAATGGGGACGTCCTTGGGAAGGCTGATGACTTACATGGATGGGAAAGGTTTGGCGGAGTTGCAATCACGGTTGATAACAAGTACATTTATGTAGCTATGCAACAAGGTCCTAGTGGAAGTCCGGGGGAGGATTATCCACCTAAGGGAACACTTTGGCGTTGCGTCAGACGCTACGATATGTCTGGAAAAGCTGCACCCTTTCCTGGAGGGCGTGGCTGGGACAAAAGTATGTTAATTATCAACACTAAAAGTCAAGTGACTGGATTAACAAATGCAGGCGGTGAATTGTATGTGAGTGACCCTGCAGCTAACAAGGTTCGTGTCTATAGCACTAATACAATGAAGGAAGTAAGGAGTTTTTCTGTTCCTAACCCAGGACCGAGTGTTGTAGATAAACAAGGAAATTTGTGGATCATTCAAAGTAAAAATGGCAGCACTCCTGCTAAAGTTTTACATTATTCTAAACAAGGGAAGTTATTGCCTGAGGCGATCGCGGATATTGCTCAACCGAGTGCGATCGCCATTGATAATCAAGGCAAACTATTGATAGCAGACAATGGACCCCGCCAGCAAGTCCTGATTTATGACGTTACAGGTAAAAAGCCAACGCAAGTAAAAACTTTTGGCTCTCAAGGTGGAATTTATGCAGGTGTTCCTGGTGAAGTCGGAGATTTAAAATTTAATGGAATTAGCGGCGTAGGTGTAGATGCTGCAGGCAACATTTACATTGCTAATGATGGTTTCAACCGTTCTGGGGCAGATTTGAGACAGTTTTCTCCATCAGGAAAGCTACAGTGGCGGCTGCTGGGTTTGGAATTTATAGACAACGCTGATGGAGATCCAGCGACTGATGCTGTAGATGTGTACACCAAAGACGAACACTTCGTCATGGATTACAGCAAACCTCCAGGCAAACAATGGACTTACAAAGGTTACACTATAAATGGTTTCAAATATCCTCAAGATCCGCGCTTAAATATGGGAGCAGATGCACCCATTTTTCGCCGCATTAAGGGCAAGCCTTTTTTGTTCATTACAGATATGTATGGCGTTGCTTTGCAAATCTATCGTTTTGACAAAGCAAAGAGTGGGGAAATTGCTATTCCGTCTGGATTCTTTATTGGTACTAATGTCAATGAGAAACAAGCGTTAGATGGAAAGTGGCCGCCAAATCAACCAAAAACAGGAGAATGGATCTGGCGTGATCAAAACGGTAATGGTGCGTTTGATGTCGGCGAATACGATACCAGCAAAGATTATCCCTACATTGGGGGATGGTGGGTTGATAGCAAAGGCGATGTGTGGAAAACTCTGCGAAGTCAAGATGGTATTGGCATCCGACATTATCCCCTACAAGGGTTAGATGAGCAGGGTAACCCCATCTACACTTATCGCACAATGGAAAAGCAAAAAACTCCTAGCATATTTATCGATTTGCGGCGGATTGAGTATTTTCCCGAAACAGACACCATGTATTTATCAGGCTTCACCAAAGAGAACTCTGCAATTAATGGTGATTATGCAAAAACAGTGGGTTCGGAGATTGCACGTTACGACAATTGGAGTAAGGGAAATCGAAATCCCCGTTGGCGGATTGTTCTTCCGGTTGACAAAAGCGCACCTCCTGAAGTTTTACCTCCAGCAGCAATTAGCATAGCAGGAGACTATGTGTTCGCTGTAACTGTGAAAAAGGCGGAGGTATACGTCTATAACGCCAAGACAGGAAAGCAAGTTAGAATATTAAAGCCTGGTCCAGAAGTTGCCAGCGAAACTGGCTGGGTTGATATTCCTTATGGAGTTAGGGCTTTTCGCCGCTCAAATGGAGAATATCTAGTCTTTGTTGAGGAAGATCACAAAGGTAAGGTCATAATGTACAGGTTGCGGGGTTAATCAACAGTTGAGCTTAGAATCCCACGGCTTTTTGTCCAAATGTTAGGCGCAGCCGTGCCGTAGGCAGCGCTGGCGCGATATTTGGGCAGCCGTGGGAGTGTCAATCCTGTTTAACAGTAGCGTATGCCCAATCCAACCACGGTAGCAACGCTTCAATATCTGCAGTTTCTACTGTGGCTCCACCCCAAATCCTGATTCCTGGAGGTGCAGAGCGGTAAGATGCGATATCAAAAGCAACTTCTTGCTTTGCCAGAAGTTTCGCCAGTTTTTTAGAAGATTCTGCTTGCTTCTCTGGACTTAAGCTTGTAAACCAATCATCAACAATCTTGAGGCAAATCGAAGTACAAGAACGGGTTTCTGGCTTCTGGGCCAAGAAAGCTGCCCAATCACTTTGCTCAACCCAGCGAACAATTGTCGCCAGATTTGCCTCACTGCGACGAATAAGCCCAGGAAGTCCACCAATACTTTCTGCCCAGAGTAATCCATCTAGCGCATCTTCCACACACAGCATTGATGGGGTGTTAATTGTGTCCCCTTTGAAAATTCCTTCAATGAGCTTGCCTTTTTGTGCTAAGCGAAAAAGCTTTGGTATAGGCCAAGCAGGCTGATAGCTTTCCAGGCGTTCAACAGCGCGGGGTGAAAGTACAATAACTCCATGTTGTGCTTCTCCTCCCAGCACTTTTTGCCAAGAGTAAGTTACAACATCCAACTTGTGCCAGGGTATTTCCATTGCAAAAACGGCAGAAGTTGCATCGCAGATAGTCAACCCTTGACGGTCATCTTTGATCCAATCGCCATTGGGTACTCTAACACCTGATGTCGTGCCATTCCACAAAAATACCACATCATGACTAAAGTCAACTTGGTTGAGGTCTGGCAAACTACCATAAGTTGCCTTGAGAACGTTGAGATTAGGCAACTTCAGTTCGTCTACAACATCTTTAACCCATTCCAAACCAAAGCTTTCCCATGCCAAAATATCAAGAGGGTACTTTCCTAACAGCGACCACAGCGCCATTTCCACTGCGCCTGTATCGGAAGCTGGAACAATACCCAAGCGATAATCAGCAGGAACACCGAGAATTGCTTTGGAGCGCTCAATAACTTCTTTAATACGAGCTTTGCCATCCTCAGAACGATGAGAGCGACCTACGAAGGCGTTTTCTAGCTTAGACACAGACCAGCCTGGACGTTTCGCGCAAGGACCAGATGAGAAATTAGGAACTCGTGGCTTTGTTGTTGGAGGAGTAAGATGTGGTGACATACAAGGTACTTTAGTTATAGATGCGACCTAGTGAAAGGTCGTAACTCGCTACTACTTTACGCCCTTGCTTTGTTCTAGGTCAACAGTCAAAATTTCTCAATTCCTAAACATAATATAGATGCTTGCTCGCAATCAACAAAAGTTTCTTTTGAGACCGACTGATATCAACAGAAGTTTTCTTTGAGACTTATCAAGTTTCAGACGTATCATAACCTCATGCCCGTTCGTGTATGCTTGCGGCACACAGAGCACACGCCAAAGATGGGGTGAATGGAAAAGTGGACAGCAATGGAAATGACAAGTAAATACAACCTTTGGGGGTTGACACGACTAAAACCAGCATTGGTCTACAAACACCATTGCGATACGCTTTGCGTCAAGCCTCCGGCTTATCGCCCTTTGGGCGGCTCCTAAGGGGAGCATCGCCTACATAAACTTTGTCTCCCATACCGATTTCATCAGTAATCTTTGAGTTTTAAAAGAGCTTTTCATTAATGAATTTGTATATAGTAAGTCTTAATAATTTAACAATAACTGACTCTTAAGATAGAGGAATAGAAAAATCTGAATAACTAATTGCTCAATTATTAAGTATTTCTAAGCTCTTTATATAAAGACATACTTGTCACAAAAGTGTCATGACTATTTTCTGCTCAAGAAAAGAGATGTAAGTTTGAATAATAGGTAAAAAATCATTGTTCTAAACGATAAAAAGGTGTAAGGGTGGTTTCTACCCAGTCTCAACAGACAAGCAGAGTGTGTAAGTCTTGAGATTGATGAATATTCTCTCTTAAATGACAAGAATCGTAATGTAAATTACAAAAAAATCTGCATTTGCATACATTAGACCTCTTGCAAAAGTCCCAATTGCCAGTTTGGTAGTGAAGAGTAAAAAAAACTTCTTTTCACTTTTGACTTGTCACTGACTTCTGCAAGAAGTTTATTAGTTTTGCATTGCAAGTATGAGGAAAGTATGGCTGTAAGCAATCAAAAACGGGCTGTTGGAGTCTTTGGAAACCGTAAAGCTGCGGAGCAAGCACTCAATGAATTGAAAGATTCAGGTTTTTCGATGGAAAAAGTTTCCATCATTGCTAAGAATGTAGATCAGGGGGAACAGCTTGCTAATGCCCAAGTCACTTCGCGTGTTGGTGATGAAAATGTCAGTACTGCTACAGGAGTTGTTGCAGACACTCTCGCAGCCACAACCTGGGGTAGCATTTTAGTTGGTCTGACAAGTTTAGCACTTCCTAGCATAGGAGCTGTGTTAGCTGCAGGTTCTGTTGCTGTAGCCTTAGCCAGCAGTGTTGGGGGTGTGGCTGTAGGAGCTGCAGCCAGTCATAATTTGGTGAAGGCACTAGCTGATTTAGGTATTCCCGAAGAACGAGCAAGACATTATGGCGATCGCCTTCATCAAGGTGATTTTATGGTGATAGTAGATGGTACAGATGAAGAAATTCAGCCCGCTGAAGCAGTGTTGAGGAAGCGCAACATTGAATATTGGGGCATTTATGAATCTCCAACAGCTTAAAATCAGTGTTTATCCCTCTTCTAAGAAACAGAAATGTTTCTTTACATCCATTGGGAATGCGATCGCTTTCCTCGGACGCTTTTGTCACTATAGAGACAAAAAAAAGTTGGGGAGCATCCCAAATTTGCACAAATACTTTACCCAACACCCTAGAAGGGTGCGGCTACACAAACAAAGCCCACCTGCGTGGGCTACAAGCATTTTAGCCCACGCAGGTGGGCTTAGTTGTGTAGCCGAGCCAGTGCTCGACTAGGGTTTCCCGGCTTGTAGACGCCCGCCAGAAGGCGTAGCCGTTGGGTAGCACCTGGCGTCCAGGCTTCCAGCCTGTGGGGGTTTTACCAAATTGGGATGCTCCCAAAAATTGTAGGTTGTGTTGAACGATAGCGAAACCCAACAATATCAAGAATTCGTGTCTTGTTGAGTTTTGTTCCAAAAACCCAACCTACGCTATGACGGATAAAAGTCTTTTGAAATAAAAATTTGAGGATTTTTCTGACTAAAGTAAAAAAGAGGGATGAAGAAACATAATACACTCATTGAAGAAATCATGTGAATCTGAACCTAACTGGTGACAGATAAGTGTTACTTCTTCTTCGGGGAAACAATTTCAAACTCAAAAAAACCAACGCGACGGTTATTAACGTAGACTGCTATTGTATGTTTACCAGTAGGGTCACCAGAAGCAACAGTCCAAAAGTTCTCAATCACTCCTTTTTTCGCTAATTGTGTGCGCTTCGTTACTGCTTCCATGCCATCAGCTGATATGACAAAATTTTCACCACTACTTGTACTCCAAGTTTCTGGAAGTTTCGGTAATCGAAGGACTTCTTTCCATGTCACGTCACGTTTATGCTCGTTGAGTTGAATGCGCCATCCGTAGCGTTTTCCCTCTTGAAATGGCACTTTCTTTGTGGGAATTAAGGACATATTACCGTTACTATTGTCTCTTAAAATCCCAAATTCGGCTTTCTTAACAGTTATTGTTTCCGCATTGACTAAATTGGAAGATACAATGTCATTAACACCATTAGAAGATACAATCCATGATGCTAGCCAGCAAGATGATAGTACGACGCCGTAAGCCAAATTTCTCATTTGCATCGGTTTTTTGTTAAAAAGTGCTTTTTCATTCATATATGAATCAACACTTTTTTTCAGATAAAATGCTGACATTTTGACTGTTGAAAAGTTAAGTTTATTTCTAATAATGAAAGCGCATAAATAACATGCTACTTGCTGCGCTCTCATGGAAGAAAATTATTAATTAAAAATTAAAAATTATTTTTATTGAAATTTGGAATTCCAAACTACCCACGAAATGCATTCACGCTGCAACGAGAAGAATGGCTATCTAACTTACTTAACGCACTCCAGGTGAATGGTTCAATAATGCCATCGCTGACTAAAAAGCATTTTTCTTGAAAAGCCCGGACTGCAGTCTCAGTTTTGACTCCAAAAATACCATCAGTGACACCAAAGTAGTAGCCACTCACTTTGAAAGCCTCTTGAACAGCTTTGACTATAGTTCCAGTACTACCAAAACTCAGTATTGGTAAACTAGCAAATCCGTTGCACAAATATGCCCAAGTCTTTTCTCCCACAATCCCATCTATAGTTAAGAAAGCAAGACACTGCAAGTACTTTACAGCATCTTTGGTTTCTCGGTCAAAGTAACCTGTGGTAGGAACTGATAAAGGAGAGATTGATACGGTATCTAGTTGAATAAGCCGCTGATTTAAGGCTTTCTGCATTTCTTTAACAATTTGACCACACGCACCAAACTGTAAGGTTGGCTTCTTCGTGGGATATTGAACCGTAATAGACAAAACCATAATGTCTCTTTAATATATGTAAGGATATCTTAAAGACTGATAAAAAAATGATTAAAGTTCCCTAAAATAACCACGTCAAACCAAAAAAATATCTTTTTTGATACCAGTAGCTTTGAAAAGTATTTTTCTGCTCCAATCGACCGACTTCAGTTATGTAGATTAACTCCTACCAGATTGCGGAGTCTTGCTAAATGTCCACCATAGCAGTCTTGAAATAAAGTTTTAGATGTATCTAATTTTCATGATCTTTTTCAAAAGATGAGTATATTTGACGATTACTCTTTTCGGCAATATAGTACAATTGTCCTACTATAAAGATATTTTGGTGTTGGCGATACTTCCAAAGGGACGACTCCCTGTGAGAAAATCGCCAATCGCGCCGTGCTTACACATGGACAATTGTCCTCTCAGGCACTGTGCTCTAGTTCCGATGTCTTAGGAACACAATGAACTTCTAAAAAGATAGTATTATTTAGTACCATGATGACACCACTGAAGAGTGTAACTGTAGCCCAAGGTAACAAACAAGGAATTGCAAAATCAGAGTTTGAGCAACAATATTTAGAAGAAAGAGCGACTTTTCTTAAAAGCATTGTGGATGATAGTGTTTCCTTCCAAATGCTTGCTGATGCGACTGAAACAATTTTGCGTCATGCTTTTTGGTTAGCCAAGCAAAAACAGAAGCGCTCTTTTAAAGAGTATAAAAGATTACTGGCTGACTATGGTTGGAAAGGTGAAGAAAAAAAATATCTCAAGATTGCAGCAGCATTTCAAAAGTTCTCGCCCCAAGAGTTAGCAGAAATTGAACCAAGCACGTTGTATCAACTAGCTCGCAATAGCAATAAGTACAAACAAATTATAGATAAGCTTTTAGACTTAACTGCAATCACCCAGGAAGCTGTACGCTGTCTGATGAAAGAACAGCGCATTCCTGAAGAACGTAAACCTGAAAAACCAAGTATTTGGCGGCGTACCAAGAATGGTGGGAGGTACTGTCAAATTCCACCAATTCACGAAACGGATGAGCAGACTGGGACCACTTTACAAAAGATGATAGATGAAGAGGGGTTGAGCGCACAGCATATAGTGGCAGAAGCTGTCGCGCTGCGGCAAGCATATAAAGAAGGGCGGCTGACTCTTGTGGAAAAAAAGGTAAATTAAATTGCGATAGAAGATGGCGATAGCTAGCCCCTTAGGGGGCCTGCGCTAACGCTGCTGCGCTGCAAAGCAGATCGCCTCAAGAGTCATGCTACCAACTGTACCGAAATCACAAGCCAGTTGTTGGGCGATGCTTTTAGAAGGAGTTGCACACCAGGGCGATTACGCAGGGCGCAGACGCCAAAGGCGTACGCCACAAAGTTTTAGATTCCCGACTTCTCGCGAGAAGTCGGGAATCTTGTTGTACATGAATAATTTAGGATTACTATAGGAATGAGGTTATTTGACGATTAACTATCGAATGAGGACGAGAAGTCACGCTGAAGAATTTCACCTAAGGCGATACGCTTTGCGTCAAGCCTCCGGCTGATCGCACAAGCGGCGGCTTCCACATCGCCTTTGTCAATACCTTCATTGAACGCGATTGGCGAAACGAGTTTATCTGCTCAAATTAGGGAAAGTATCTGTAAACATCTTTTCGATGCAAGACTCTTACAAAAATGACCACATCTTCCTCTAGCGTAATGCCAATTCTGTAATCTCCTGTTCTGATGCGATAATAGTCACCGTCAGCTTTGAGTTTTTTCAGATTACTGACATCCTCAAGTTTTTCGGCAATCTCTACTTCTTCAATGACTGCCTTTATTCTTTGAAGTCATGTGTCATCCCGAATATTTGCCAAATCTTTCTCAAAGCTTTTTTTGAACTCTACGTTCATCCTTGCCTATCCAGAATTTTAAAAATTGCTTCTCGGCTGACTGACTCAGTATTTTCACCTTCTTTGATTGCTTTTTCTAAGGCTATGTCTTCTATAATTTCTGCGAATAAATCAGAAAATACCTCTTTTCGCTCTTGAATGACCTCCAGAATCGCGGTTTTCAGGAGTTCCTTAAGTTTATTCTCATCTAGGGAAATTTCAGCCATATACCCTCCAAGCATCTCTTGCGACTGATACTAACACACGCCCAAAGGGCGATACGCTTTGCGTCAAGCCTCCGGCTGATCGCATAGCGGCGGCCAGTATTCGCATCGAAAATCAGCGCGTTGTCGTACAAATTCTTGGATACTATTAGGAATAGTCACGACTGGGATGCATTCATAGCATTAATGTAGCTGAAAATCATGTCTAATTCTCCAATAGCTTCCAGTTCAGCGGCTTCTTCTTTTGTCAGTAAATCCGCTTTTTTCTTATCCAGAAGTTCTTGCATACGTGAACCGAGTTCTTCAGTAAATTTGAAAAGATTGAGATTGTTGACTTTCTCGACTCGAATACCAGTCGTTAGCCAGGATGAGGGTTTAATTACTACTGGAGTCATAGGGTTATAGTTATTCCTTTGCTCCATCATAGAATATGTGGAATTAGGTTATCTACTCAAATTACGGAGAGTACCTGGTCCTACTTTGTACCTTGTATCACAGTGTACACCTGATGTGGTACTGGTAAAATGAAAAAAGCCCCCATAAGTGAGGGCTGATAGCGCTAAACTGGTGGTCTGTCCGGATTGCCAGTTTTTAAGTTGCTTGCTGACGTTTCAACTCTTGTATCAATACTTGGCAACGTTTCATAGCTTCCCTTGCCTGTTGTCGGTACTGTTTGGCTTGCTCTCTATCAGTCAAACATAGTTCTGTCGCTTTGTGCATCAATTCAACTGCTTGCCTACTGAGTTCTTTAGCACGTGTTCTTAAATCTTCAACTGTTTTCATTTTTCCTCCAATTCTGAAATCACAAATTCCAAATTTTCAGTTTCTTGATAAAGTTTATCTGCTCTACTCTCTAATAAGCTAGCGTCTTCAAGGTCATTGTTTTCTAAAGCTTTTTCTGACGCTTCGTATAAATCCTCAATGATTTGGTGTAATTGAGCGTAAGCTTTTAGCAATGCATTTCGAGTTTCAGGCTTCATTTATATGAATGTTTTGACGTTTCAATTTTTTCATATATGATAATCTCTTTAGCTCATCCAATCACCAATTCCGTTCCACAATGAATTTAAAAGACCATCGACACCTTTTTGAGGTGGAAATATTGCACGCATTAAATAGCATACAGGAAGCATTCATTTCATTCCGCATTGCTCGTTTAAATCTTGTCCAATAATTCTTATTCTTTCGGAACTACTTTTTTTGATATCTTTATCATTTGTCTCTTGTAAATAGGTTGTTAGGGCTTCTTCCAACCCTTATATCAACTCACAAATAATAGCGAGACTATAATCAAAATCATCTTTTTCACTTTCTTGGTATTGTGATTTTACTACTTCATAAATTTTTAATTGCCATAAACCGATAGTTGATTGTGTCATATCTAATATACTCCTTGTTGGTTGCATCTACTTATTCCATAAATCATCTAATAGTAGATTATCATGTATTATTTATAACGCAGCATTTCCTAGTTTTTCAGGTAGAAATTTAGCGCTCGCGAAATCACCGTACTCCTGGCTGAAGATACGCTGATAAGCTGTAAAACATCTAGTTTGCATGTTAGGGCTGATGGGGAACTCACCGGCCCCCACGGAGGAGCCAGTGCGGTCTTGGGGTCTCCCC
>NZ_QMEA01000126.1 GCF_012912105.1 Brasilonema sp. UFV-L1 | reverse complement strand
TCGTGGTTTTCATCCCTTGGCTAAAGCCGAAGGGTTTTCAACCTACCCTTTATAAAAGGAATAACAATACTAAAGTTCATAGTATTTTTCGTGAATATAGCTGTCTTGTGGTATTTATTGCGTCATTTTCGTATACATAAAAAGTAATTTTTGTCAAGTTTTGATAGTCAAGAGGTTGGTAAGTTTACTGTGAAGGAGACTGAGGATTGAGGACTTATGAAATGTGGCAAGTGCGATGTCTAAATCCCCGTTTGACAGCTTGATCACTGTGTACTGTTGAGTGATTTAAGCTTCTGGTTCTATCCCTGCTGCTCGCAATTGTGCTGCCAATCTTTCAGCGCGTTGCCGTTCTTGTTCAGCACGCTGTCTTTCTTGTTCAGCTAATTCGGAACCCCACAAAAGTAGCTGTCCCTGTTCGTCCCACCAGCGTAACCAGTATCCTGCACGATTTTCACGAGTTCCTTGCCACAAGCCCAGGTAAAGATTCATTTCTGCTACCTGGTAGCGGTTGTTCTCGTCAGGTGTTTGTAATGAATACTGTCCCACGTCATTCAATCGATAGATTTCTAGACTACCACTATCCGGTTCAAAGATGACGTAGTTCGGCACTTTTAAGATGCGTTCGTAGAAAAACCATTTTCCAGGAGGATAGGTTGGTTTGATGGAATACTCTGTACCATCTGTATCCGAAATAAATTCCATCACAATGACTGGCATATCTCCCTGTAGCTGCGGCGTGTAACTACGTTTTACCTCTTGCCGTGTCACGCGGATATTAGGCACGTATGCCCAATCAGGAGCTTTGATGACAATTTTGCCATTTAAGGTGGCGCAAATACCGTAATTTGTTGAATTTAAAGCGTTTTCAGGTAATCTACCCGCAATTTCTAAACTTTCGGTTAAAGCTGCCGCAAGGGGAGGCTGGTTAATGTTATCCACTGGTTCA
This sequence comes from Brasilonema sp. UFV-L1, assembly GCF_012912105.1. Classification (GTDB taxonomy): domain Bacteria; phylum Cyanobacteriota; class Cyanobacteriia; order Cyanobacteriales; family Nostocaceae; genus Brasilonema. The sequence goes on along the minus strand of NZ_QMEA01000126.1, from coordinate 17,212 downwards.
TCTGGTAGTACGTAATCATCGGGTAGCTTTTCCCAAGTTATCTGGTAATCCTGAGTAGCAGTGGCTATCATGACGGGTGTTCCTTTGGGTGTTTGTTATTTCACGTCTTCCTCTAAAGTCCCTCCGGTGCAAGAAGCTTTGGAGGTGTTATGAGTAGAGTTTATTCCTCATCCGGTGCCAAGTCTTCTTCTGTTAATCCCTGCTGCGGTATTGCTGCAATAATCGCATCAATGACTTTTGAGACTGGCAAAATTTCTATATTGTAGTCAGGGTATTTTTGCCCTTTTGGTACAATTGCCCTTTTAAATCCTAATTTTGCTGCTTCTTTTAACCGTAGTTCCATTTGCGATACTGAGCGGACTTGTCCTCCTAACCCAACTTCCCCAATCAGTACGGTTCCAGGATCAACAATCCGATCGCGAAAACTGGCAACAATGGCGATCGCTATTCCCAAATCCACAGCTGGTTCTTCTACACTCAACCCACCTGCAGACGCCACATAAGAGTCCAGCTTTGACATCGGAATGCCTACCCGCTTTTCTAGCACTGCCAGAATTTGCACTAAACGGTTGTAATCTATACCAGTTCCAGCACGACGTGGTGAAGGATAGCTGGTAGGACTCACCAAAGCTTGTAATTCAACAACAATTGGGCGTGTCCCTTCACAAGCAACGACAATTGCAGTACCAGGAGCTGGATCATCGCGGTTGCCTAAAAATAACTCTGAGGGGTTGGGGACTTCTCGCAGTCCGTTGTCTACCATTTCAAAAATGCCAATTTCATGAGTTGCCCCAAAACGGTTTTTGACTGTCCGTAATAACCGATGGGAAGCAAAGCGATCGCCTTCAAAATACAACACCGTATCTACCAGGTGTTCCAAAACCTTTGGTCCGGCAATCGCCCCTTCTTTTGTGACGTGTCCCACAATTAACATTGTGATATCTTCATGTTTTGCCACTTTCATCAAAGCTGCCGTACATTCACGTACCTGTGCGACAGAACCTGGTGCAGAAGTCAGAGCCGGGAAGAATACTGTTTGAATACTATCAATAATTGTTACATTCGGTTTCAGCGAATCCATTTCCCGTAGAATTTCTTCTAAGTCTGTTTCCGGTAACACATATAAATCAGCACCAATACCATCAGCTTCTTCTATTTTGACTGTTTCTTTGGGAGTCACTTGTACTGCTTTGGTATTACCGTTACTATCATTGACTAAACTTAGGATTTTTCCCACTCCCAAGCGAGAAGCTCTTAATTTGACTTGTTGTGCTGATTCTTCTCCAGAAACGTAGAGGATGCGATATCTTTGCGCTAATTGATTCGATACTTGCAACAAGAGCGTAGATTTTCCAATTCCTGGATCACCGCCTATCAGCACCATAGAACCGGGAACAACTCCACCGCCAAGCACGCGATCAAGTTCTTCATAGCCAGAAGCCCAACGTGTCACTTGGCGATCGCTAATCTGATCAAAAGTCAAAGAAGCTCGTGGTTTGGCTGGTTTTGTTGTAGCAGTTTTACCACCCGCAGTTGCGTGCCATCCACTCACTCCGCGACCTGGTACATCTGTTGATGACTGAATAGTAATTTGTTCTTCTAAAGAGTTGTAGGTTCCACAAGCTGGACACTTACCAAACCATTGAGGAGATTCTGCTCCGCATTCGTTACAAACGTAATAACTTTTTGGCTTCGGCATTCTTAATATTATTAAATAATCTTAATCTTTGCTTAAGTTTTTTAGTCAACAAAAATTCAATAATCGTAGTATGTGTGGGATTTTTCCAATGAATTTGTGAAATGATATCTTAATAATATGGTAGTAAAAATTAATGATGAAAAATTTTAGTTAAGGAGCGTTGAGAAACTTGGAAAGTCATAAAGAAAAAATTCTCGTGGTAGATGACGAAGCCAGCATTCGCCGAATTTTAGAAACACGCCTTTCGATGATTGGCTACGATGTGGTGACGGCTGGCGATGGCGAAGAAGCTTTGGACACTTTTCGCAAAGCCGAACCTGATTTAGTGGTTTTAGACGTGATGATGCCAAAGCTAGATGGCTACGGCGTGTGTCAAGAATTACGTAAAGAATCAGATGTCCCAATAATTATGTTAACAGCATTGGGGGACGTGGCCGACAGAATCACGGGTTTAGAGTTGGGTGCTGATGACTACGTAGTCAAACCTTTTTCCCCGAAGGAGTTAGAAGCCCGCATTCGTTCAGTCCTGCGGCGGGTAGACAAAACAGGTGCTTCTGGTATTCCCAGTTCTGGAGTGATCCACGTTAGCACTATTAAAATAGATACAAATAAGCGGCAAGTGTATAAAGGAGATGAGCGCATCCGGTTGACAGGTATGGAATTTAGCTTACTAGAGTTGCTAGTCAGCCGTTCTGGAGAAGCTTTTTCTCGTTCAGAAATTTTACAAGAAGTCTGGGGATATACACCAGAACGCCATGTAGATACCCGCGTCGTAGATGTGCATATCTCTCGTTTACGGGCAAAATTGGAAGATGATCCAAGTAATCCAGAGTTAATCCTGACAGCAAGAGGAACTGGTTACTTATTTCAACGCATTATTGAACCAGGAGAGGAATAAGAACAAGGGGACAAGGGGACGAGGAGATAATACGGGCTTATGACTCATGGCTAAATCCGATCCCAATAAAGTTCTACGGCGTCTACCTATCGTAGTAGGTGGGTTGGGCGCTGTACTTTTGCTAATTAACCGTTTACTATCACCAGAATTAGCAAATTCTCAAGCGCGTGCAGATGTTCTGGGTGTGATTTTGAGTGCTGTGTTGATTTTAGTAGGGTTAATTTGGCAGCAAGTACAACCGCGTTTACCTGAAGCTGTACAACTCATTGGTGAAGAAGGTTTCGTTCTTGCACCGGATTTATCGTCAGCTGTGAAAACAGAACTAGCCTGGGCGTCACATTTGTTATTAACAAATACTGTGACGCGATCGCTCGTTGTTTTCTATAAAGAGAAAGTTTTGTTACGTCGAGGAATTTTAAGTCCTAAGTCGGAAGTTGTACCAGGACCAATTTTAAAAAGAGTGCTGGAAAAACAAAAGCCAATTTATCTTGTAGATTTAAAAGTCTATCCAGGAAGAGTTGAATTTGATTATTTGCCAGAAAACACTCAAGGTGTCATTTGTCAACCGATTGGCGAAGAGGGAGTCTTAATTTTAGCTGCAAATGCTCCTCGCAGTTATACGAAACAAGATGAAAATTGGATTGCGGGAATTGCAGATAAATTAGCTGTAACTTTAAATCAGTGAACAGTGAACAGTGAACAGTGAACAATGAACAGTTATCAATGAAGGAGTCAGGAGTCAGGAGGAGCCAGCGCCGTGGGCGGGTTTCCCGACTTGAGGCGTCTGGCATTCAGGAGCCAGAAGTCAGAAGTCGGAAGTCGGAAATCGAAAAACTCAATTCTTTATTTCTTTCTTGGTGAATACTGAATTCAAAATTGCTGTTAGCGTAGCGGGGCGAAGCCCATTCTTCTTCAAACTGATAATTGATAACTGATAACTGATAACTGTACGAACAACTTATGATTTACATTTAAGAAATTATCATGCAAATTCTTTACTGGTTACTTGTTGCGTTAATGGCTGTGGGTATTGTTGGTGCTGTCGTTCCTGCGATTCCAGGAGCCAGTTTGATTTTAATAGCAATTATTATTTGGGGATTTGTTAGTAGTTCTTTTGCGGCGATAAAAATACCACTCATTGTGACAATTGTCGTTTTATTCCTGAGTGTGGGAGTGGATTTTTTAGCAAGCTACTTGGGTGCAAGAACAGCAGGTGCAAGCCAGTGGGGGCAAATTGGTGCAATTGTTGGGTTAGTACTGGGTTTGGTGGGATTATTGCCAACATTACCTTTTGGTGGTCCATTACTGGGAATATTACTGGGACCGCTTCTTGGAGCAATTGTTGGTGAGTATCTTTATCGGCGAGACTTGGGACTGGCGATCAAAGCTGGTATCGGAATTGTTGCAGGTACGCTGGTTGGCAATTTGATTCAAGGGTTGTTGGCGATCGCAGCAGTTATTGTTTTCCTAGTCACAACTTGGCCACAAGTTTTTGGGAGTTAGAATTGGCGAAAATTCTCACTGTGAACTTATGCTTTTGATGAGTGACTGAAGCTCCCGAACCGCCAGAAGAATATTTAATTTGAAGTAAACGCTGAGACTTTGTTGCAAGACGTTCAGGACTTTTGAAATACAGAAAAAAACCCGCAAAGGCGGGTTTCTAAAAACCTGCTTCCTACTCCAATGTGACAAGAATGACGGTGATGTTATCATGTCCGCCTCGCTCTTTTGCAGCTTCAACAAGAGAAAAAGCAGCTTTTTCAGCTAAAGGGATTTTTCGGAGATACTCAGCAATATTTTGATCGGCGAGTTCTTCTGTTAAACCATCACTGCATAACAGTAGGCGATCGCCCTTTTTCACGTCTAGTTGTTGCACATCAATGTGATTGATGTCTTCACGCCCTAAACACCGGGACAACACATGACGAAACGGATGAATCCGGGCTTCTTCTGGTGTAATTTCACCGATTTTAAGAGCGCGTGCGATCCAAGTATGATCTTCTGTGACTTGCTCCAATTGGGAATCCCGAAAACGGTACAGTCTTGAGTCACCAACGTGAGCGCATAAAGGGGGCTCTTGGGAGGGAAAAATGACCACAACAATCGTTGTTCCCATGTCAGAACGTTCAGGATGCTTTTGCTGATCTTGCAAAATCGCTTCATTCGCCTGTAACAAAGCTTCCTGTAGCAATTGTTCAGAAGGCTTAGAAGAATTCCAATGAGCATTCAAATACTCCTGGATTTGTCCAGTCGCAATGTGGCTTGCTTGTTCACCTCCGGCATGACCGCCCATACCATCAGCGACAATGAAGAAACGCCCCTCTGGATCTCTGTAGTAAGCATCCTGATTATTAGAACGAATAAGTCCCGGATCACTTATACCGGTAGAATTAAGTTTCATATACCTTTTACAAAATTTATGTCATACGGTCGTAGCGGTCGAGGCGCATAAGCAGTCGAATCAGTAAACCTGACACTGCGACTGCGATGAAAGCAGTCAGCATTGCCAACCATATGTATTCTTTTACCAATAAGATCGTAGCTGAAAGCGTAAAACCACTCACAATAACAGCATAAGTCATCCCTAGCTGAATATTGCTTTGTCTTCGTAGCAGACGCTCTGTTTCAAGAGATCTGACACGCACACGCACATCGCCCCGTTCTAGCTTTTCTAGTGTGTCTTCCAACCTGCGTGGTAGTCCCAATGCAGTATTGCTGACTTGAACTGCTTGACGACTCAATTCATTGAGAAAGCTATTGCTTTCGGAACCATTCATATTGGTCATAAGCTGCATGGCATATGGTTTAGCAACTTCCATGAAGTTAAATTCTGGATCTAGCCCTTTTCCAACACCTTCAAGTGTCGAGAAAGCTCGCATCACAAAAGTGAAGGTCGCTGGAAATCGAAATGGCTGATCATATGCTATTTCATACAAGTCGTCACTGATAGCGGCCACCGATTGATTTTCAAAGGGCTTATCCATAAAATTATCCAGCATAAACTGGACGGAACGTCGCACTGGTCCCATGTCGTCCACTGGTGCGAGTGCTCCCAAATCAATGAGCGACTGAACAACGCGAGTCCCGTCTTTTGAAGCAATGCCAAACAAAGTTTCCATGAGTCCTTCACGCACGTTTGTTTTGATGCGCCCCATCATGCCAAAATCATAGAATATCAAAGCACCATTCGGACTGACGGCAATATTGCCTGGATGGGGATCCGCATGGAAAAAGCCATCATTGAGTAGCTGAAGCAGGTAAGCTTGGGCACCCTGACGGGCAATAATTTTTCGATCCAAACCTGCTGCTTCTATTGCTTCATATTGGCTAATCTTTATACCAGGAACATACTCTAGAGTCACCACTCGTGACGAAGTGTAACGCCAGTAAACTCGTGGTACTTTTACCCAATCGAAGGTACGAAAATTGCGACGAAAAGTATCAGCGTTGCGACCTTCATTGAGATAATCAATTTCTTCCCAAAGAATGCGACAACACTCCTCATAGATGCCTATCCAATCGCGTCCCCGTCCCCATTTTGGATGGTTTTGAAAGTAGCGTGCGATTCCCTTAAGAATTTGTAAATCTATTTCAAAAAGCTTCTTAAGACCAGGGCGTTGCACTTTGACAACAACAGCTTCTCCAGAGTGCAGCACAGCTTTGTGTACTTGTCCCAAGCTAGCGGCAGCTAATGGTATAGGTTCAAAACTTTGATACAGTTGGGGAATGGTTTTGCCTAGTTCTTGCTCAATAATCACTTCTACTTGATCATAGCTAAATGCAGGTACTTTATCTTGCAGCTTGGCAAGTTCTTCGACATATTCACCAGGGAAGATATCAGCACGAGTAGAAAACAGTTGCCCAACTTTGATAAACGTTGGTCCTAAATCTAGCAGAGTATTGCGAATCCATACCGCTTGAGCCTTACGTCGAGCAGCTTGTTTGGCTTCGGTGACTCCTCCTGGGTAACTCCAAGATTTGTTGTATCGCCAAAGCTTGAACATTAAGGTCAAAACAAAAGACCAAATGTCCAAAAAACGCCGTCTACGAGAGTAGTTTTCGCGATTCCAACGGTATGCTTTATCTGAATAACCTTTTTCCATATGCTTTGCGTACCGCTGGTTTTTGACCGAGTCAGTGGAAAGAGAAGACACTCTGATTTTTTAACTGTTCCTTTATAATTTTCTAGTAGAAAGGTTGCTGTGCAACATCTCTACAAAGAATTTCCACTTTTGAAGCGTTGTAATTCTGTTCGCAATGTGGCTATTTCTGCTCGCAATTCATCAATCATGGCTTGTAAATCAACTGCCCTAGAGCTAGTTTCTCCATAGCCTGTTGTTTGAGCAGTGTCAGCAGCTTCTGCTGCTCTATTTGCTCGCTCTAGCACTTCGTCTGTAAATTGGCGCAGTTGCTCTCTGGTTTCAGCGTCCCATTTGCCGAGTTCCGAGAAAGCATCTGTAATAGCGAACTCCAGCCTCTCGGAGAGGATTTCAGCAGCTGCTCTACCAACGAAAAAGGCTTGTAAAAGGGGGTTACTCATAAATTTTTGTTACGTTGAACCGCAAAAAAATTATAACTTGCCCGTCTACTTTACTGCTTATGCCTGAGTGTAGGACTGTTGTGGAGATAGAAGTCTGGCTTGACAGATTTTTTGCAATTCTTGTTTTGTAGCTTATATTACTAAGTTTATTCGTAAGAGTTTCAGATAGCATTGATTTTGTCAATTAGTAATGATACTTAACAAAATAAACAAAAAAGATATTAAATAGACCTGCCTTGAAAAGAAAACGGGTGTGTGATCGCACTTTTGTTTCTCTTACTTAGCTAAAGATGCGATCTACAAAGGAGCGCAAGCGTTTGCGCAGCGCCCCCTAAGGGGCTAGCTATCGCCTGACAAATGCAAGGAATTAATGGAGTGCGATGGCGATCGCTTTATCCATTGTTGACTGCAAGATCATTTTGCCTAACAAGAAATAAATGAGGAGATAAGTGATTGGAGATCATCCAACATACAATTTAGTAGATGAGTGTAACTAAACTAACAAAAGTGACGGAAGAAACAAGGCAGGAAATAGCAAGAAGACTGGCAAGAGAACTAGTATCAAGAACAGTAATTCTGCCTAGAAGATCTGGTCAAGGTTTTAAAACGTTTGGTGAATTCAAAAAAACAATGGGTGCTGCAGGTGCAGGGAAAGCGTGGCATCATATTGTTGGGCAAACTACCTCAAATTTAGAAAGATTTGGTGCAGAGGCAATTCATAATACAGGTAATCTCGTTCGATTAGAACATGGAAAAGGGTCCATTCATCAGGAAATTACCAATTTCTACAACTCTGTGCAACCCGATATAACTGGTTCTTCAAATACAACAATTAGAGAGTGGATTAATAGACAATCCTATGAAGAGCAACAAGACTTTGGAATTAGAGTCATTATAGCTTTTGGAGGTACAGTAGAATGATTACCCTAGACGTACAATCAATTTTAAGCTCAATTCCAAACGAAGTTATTTGGCAAGACATTGTACAGTTTGACAAACTAGATGAGCGTGTAGCAACAGCTAATGACCTTTGCCCCAATATTATTGGTGTCAATGAAAGCTGTATAGAATGGTGTCCCAATGATCATCCCCCAAGCCATTTAGAAACCCTGATTTGGTGGTGGGTTGTTCGTCCTGACTTGGGAGCAGCAATCGCCCCCTCAGCACCTCAAGAATTGAAAGAAATTATTGGTCACTACATTTTGCACAATTAAAACAATGTCTACAGCGCAAATAACAGATTATTTCAACTTCCTAACTCCTGGTGATATTCGGCTCAAAGGGTCAAGAATTGGTATTGAAACAATTCTTTATGAATACATTGATTGCGGTCGCACTCCAGAGGAAATTGCTCAAATATACACATCACTGACCCTAGAACAAGTTTATGCAACAATTCTTTATTACTTACAAAACAAAGAAGTTGTGAGTGCTTATATGAAAAACTGGATAGAACACGGTCACACAATGAGGGAAGAACAGCGACTTAATCCCCCACCAGTTTCCGAGAAACTCCGGCAACTCAGAGCAGAAAGAAAAGCCAAGAAACAAGCAAATGGCATTGAAGTATCTGACTGATGAAAATGTAAATCCTATCTATCCCAACCAAATTAGATTGCGAGAACCTGATATCATTATCAAGGTAGTGGGAGAAGCAAAAACGTCTTGCTTCTAAGGATAATGAATATCAAGACCGCATTATTTATCTACCGTTACCATAGGGCTTCTTTAGATAGCAAATATTTCTGCAACGCTTCAGTATCGACATTATCCATCTTGACAGCCTAGTAGTTCTTGATAATATCGCTCCGATTCACTAGGCAAATATATGGTCTGTTGCAACTCTTGCTCATTCAATTAATAAAATCTATCAATGTAGGTTAGGTTTCGTTTCAAAAACACAACCTACAAATATTACCAGTGTTTAACCGAACTTGATCTGGTGGTTTAGATTAAGGTTAGTAGCTTCTATGTTTTCCAGAATTGTCTGCTGTCAAACCCACTTCTGCCTTCTCAAGCTAAGTTAAAAATTCCATTGAGAACAATTTGTTCCGGAGACATATCATAAGACATGCGGAAAGATAATTGCTTCCATGTTGCAGCTCCAACAACACCATCTGCTGTGATACCAGTAGATTTTTGAAACTTGATAACAGCAGCTTTAGTATTTGCACCAAAAACACCGTCAACTTTAATTGTACCAAACTGACCTTCACCAATTTCGCCAGTGCCATTTAGCAAGTCCTGAAGATTTTTAACTTCTTGACCTTGTGAACCTTCTTTTAAGGTTGGTCGCTTGGAGATCCAAACTTCACGTAGTATCGCAGCTTGGGTTTCATAACCAACGATACCATCAACTTTGACCGCGTGCGATTGTTGAAACTTGATCACAGCATCTTTTGTTTTACTGCCAAAGTTACCATCGATTCCACCTGTGTAATACTTTAATGCTGTCAAGTTTGTTTGCAATTCGCGAACATTAGAGCCTGTTGAACCTTCTTTGAGAACTGTAAATGTAGTAGCCATGATTTTTTCTTGAAAGTGTGAATTTTGACAATGCTTACTACAATAGATGTTTCATAAGTTACGGAAAAAGTAAAAAATTTTTTCTCAAGCTTATTTATCTAACCTTGCCATAGAGCTTTTTGAAACGCAAATGTTTCTGAAACGCTTCAGTATCAACATTATCCATCTTGACAACCAACTAGTTCTTGATAATACAATACAGTTCAGTTAAGCATTTCTTTCTTCTCTTTGTGTCCTTTGCGTTCTTTGCGGTACCCTGCGGGAAGCCCTTCGGGTTCGCAGTCGCCTCTGTCGGGAAACCCTCCTGCAGCGCTGTCTCACCGCTGCGCGTCTACGTTCAAAAAATTGACTTTGACAAAGAGTTTTAAGCTTAACTGAACCGTATTGCTTGATAATACAATTCAGATTCACTAGGCAAATACATCATCTGTTGCAACTCTTGCTCACTCAATTTGTAAGCGTGAGTGATATTAATTCGGCTTAAGAAATCCAAATCGTGGGAAATAATCCAAAGCGCACCTTGATACTCATTGATACCCTCAATGATTTGGTCAACCGTTTCAATATCGAGGTTATTCGTCGGCTCATCGAGAATTAGCAGGTCGATTTGTGAAATACTAATGATGGCGATCGCCAACCTTGCTAACTCACCTCCACTCAACACCGATGCGCTTTTGTTAACATCATCCTCTTTAAAAAGAAAGTGTCCCAACTGCTGGCGCAAAAGCTGATAATTGAGATTCGGATTAGCAGCTTGCATATTTTCCAGAATCGTCTGCTTTCGATTTACCAGTTCATAAGTTTGGTCGAGGTACACAGCTTTCATTGCAGGAGTAAGTAAAATCTCTCCTGACTGTAAAATCGCTGTTGTATTCTCTATTCTCAAGATTGCTTTTGCCAAACTAGATTTACCTGAACCATTAGCACCAGCAATAACGATTCTGTCACCAGAAGACACATGAAGCTGGATATTTGAAATCAGCAGGTTTTCTCCTACCTTGAGATTTGCACCTTGAATATCAATCAGATTTCTGCGTTTTTGACTTCTTTCTTCTAGTTGAAGACTCGTTGCCTTCGTTGTTTTCACTTTAGTTTCTGTAAATTTCTGAGTAGCTTTCTCTACGGCTGCTTCATGTTTTTGTTTTGCAATTCCTGCTGTCACTTCTGCTTTTCGTTTCATTGCTCCAGCTACAATTTTAGGAATGCTACCCGCTAGTTGACGACCATTTTTGCGAGATTGGGCTGCTCGTTGCTGTTCCTGCAACGCTGAAGCTTTGGCACGTTTGAGTTCTTTTCTTGCGACTTCGTGCGATCGCACTCTCGCCTGCAATTCTATTTCCTTTTGCTCTCGGTACAGAGAAAAATTTCCTCCATAAACTTTTACACCTTCTGGTGTTAGTTCCCAAGTTATATCAGTCACTTGGTCTAGAAAAAATGGTTTGTGAGAGACAATAACAAACGCTCCATTAAAGTCATTCAGAAAATTTCTCAAACTTTCTAACGCCATCAAGTCCATATGATTTGTTGGCTCATCCAGCAGTAACACTTTTGGTTCAGCAGATAAACCAATCGCCATAAATAGCTTTGTGAGTTCCCCACCACTCAGATTGAAAAGTGGTAAAGATAAGTCAAGTGTCGTTTTGAATCTTGTTTCTAAAATCTCTTCAATTTTCCACCATTCTTCAGAAATAGAACTTAGGAAATTAAGTACCGTATCTGCTTTGATGTCCTGTTTGATAGTACTGATTTGAGGCAAATAGTAAATCGTTTCATGACGTGTCACAGAACCTGTTGTGGGGCTAAGTTGACCTGCAAGAATCTTTAACAGGGTAGATTTACCAACACCATTGGAACCGATTAAAGCAATGCGTTCATCTTCTCCAATACTGACTTGGACGCCTCTAAATAAAGTCCTGGTTGAACTGAGTTCGTAAGCTAAATTCTCAGCTAAAACTATTGCTTTTTTCTGCATACTCAAACCTCAATATGACTAAATAGCGCCTACCTATCGAACGCGCACAATAGGGGCGAGCAAATAGAGCCAACCACACACTTATACCAATTCAAAATTCAAAATTCGTCTTGAAAAGTTTTGCGCCGGGAAACCCGGACGCGCAAACTTTTCGCAAAATGAATAAAGCTAGACAGAGCATAGGTTTGGGAGTGTGTATCTGTCACATTCTTTTTTAAAATTGGTATTATTTAGGGCTGCTCTTTGTAGAGAAAAGTTTTTAAAAAGTATTTAGCGCATGGCTGCTTTTTACCAAACCTGCTGAGTTTTTGCTGATTTCTCTTTGTTGATTCACATCTTGCACCAAACTTTGCGATACGCCTAGCAGCGTCTCTTGCTCCTTTGCAATCACCAAAAAATAAATTTCTACTGCGAATAGCCAAAGTAGAGGATTAGCTTACTGCATAAAAATTCCAGTCCGTTAAAACGGACTTCGACTATTAGCCTTGAACTTAAGTTCAAGGCGTACCCTGGATGAGGTGCAAGATTTGAGTTAACACTCGTTGCCTTTGAGCAACAGTTTTCTACTACTACTTCATGTCAGCTATCTGAGGCGTGTTGAGGTTTGATACTAGCTACATCATAGCAGTAAAAGATTCCGGAACGCTGTTTAAATATTTTTAAATAAGGATTGTTTTTGGAGATTTCAAACATGTAGAGACGTTGCATGCAACGTCTCTACAAAGATTCTTGTTCTTGCAAATTATCTTATCAGCAGCTGTTGCCTGACTTAAAATTTAGTGTTTCAGCACCAATCTATATCTTGCTTTCCCACTACGTAGCCGTTCTAATGCTTCGTTCACTTGATCGAATTCAAAAGTTTCAATGACTGGCTCAATTTTATGACGAGCAGAAAAGTCGAGCATTTTGGCGACTGTCGCGGGACTACCAAGCGGACTTCCAGAAATTGACTTCTGAGCCGCTATTAATGGGAAAACATGGCTGGAAACGGGGTTAGGAACTACGCCAACAAAATGTAGTCGTCCTTTTGGACGTAAACAGGCAATGTAAGTACTCCAATCTAAATTGGCGTTGACGGTTGAGAGAATTAAATCGAAGGAATTTTCTACTGATTTGAGTGCATTTGGATCACGAGAATTGATAAAGTGATTTGCACCAAGTTCTCTTGCTTCCGCTTCTTTATCAGGACTCGTAGAGAATGCAGTCACATCACAGCCCCAAGCATGAAGAAACTTCAATGCCATATGACCTAATCCACCGATACCAATCACACCAACACGATCTGTTGGCTTGACATCAAACTGTACTATTGGATTAAAAACTGTGATACCACCACAGAATAACGGTCCAGCACTCACCGGGTCAATATCAGAAGGTAAAGGCATAACCCAAGTCTCATGAGCGCGTACTTTGTCGGCAAAGCCACCATGTCGATTTACAATTGTACCCTCGGCTGTCAAGCAGAGATTATGGTTACCGGACACACACCACTCACAAGTCATACATGAGCGTGAATACCAACCCAGCCCAACTCGTTGTCCGACTTGGAGTTTTTTCACCGCATCACCAACGCTTGCGATCGTACCAATCACTTCATGCCCGGGAACAATCGGATACTGACTCATCCCCCAATCATTATTAAGCATACTGAGGTCGCTATGGCAAACCCCGCAGTATTCCACATCAATTTCTACATCCTCACTGCCAAGTGGTCCCGGTTCGTACTCAAAAGGCTTCAGTTCTTCGCCTTGTTGAAAAGCTGCGTAGGCGCGGATCATAGACTTGACCTCAGGTGATGATGTTAAGTTTTCTCAGTAGTTATTCTAAAGTTTGCTCTTGCTTTCCTCGTGCCAGATGTCAAATTGGAAAGAAATCTTAGTACTCGGTACACAAACTTCATAAAGTATTGTAAAATATTGCTCAATTTCATGGCTAAATTTGGCGAGGATAATGTTTTGCTAAAAACTCTTCCGCCTCATCCCTATTGCGAATCACTCCATCCAACGTTGCAGCAAGTAAATCATCGAGTATTTGCCGATATTGAGGTCCTGGTTTGTACCCTAGTTTCCTCAAATCATTCCCATTCAAAATAGGTTGAACGTTACGCCAAACAGTCAAATATTGCCAAATCTTACGCCTGACCACTCTTGGACATTGCACAGCTATTAAAATCAGCATTGGTACGTCATACTGGCGCAATAACTGCACAACTTGACTTGGACGCACCTCATCTACTTCTCTGTGTGCTTGCAAAGAAGGGATAATTTTGTTGACATTTTCATGATATTGTGCGATACATTCTAAACGATTGATGCTATCTTCAGGCAATAGCAGATTCCTTGCCACGCGCCCTCGATATTTTGCTCCTATGTGGGCAATGAGAGCTTCCAAGCGCATTTGCCAGTGGATAAGGGTTTGCTGGGAGTCAAACCGCCGCAAACAACGTTCCAGCAAACGCAATTGCCCCAGAAGTTCTTCATCTAGCTTGAGGGTGGGATGGATGCACTGCAAAGCTCCCAAATCTCCCAGTAATTGTAAGGCTGGCTTCCAGTAAGGAGCTTCTAGGATATGTTTTAATTCCGTTTTCAGTCGAGTTTGCAGTGCTGGAGTTTTGCTATTTTGTCGGGTGGTGCGATCGTAAACGCCGCTCGTGATAGCATAGCGGATATGCTCTTCTGTCTGAGATTCCAAGTGAAATCCGAGTCGCACTGCAAAGCGTACACCGCGATAGATACGGGTGGGGTCTTCGATAAAGCTGTTCGCGTGTAAGACCCGAATTTGCTTTGCCTGTAAATCTAGCAACCCGCCAAAAAAGTCGAGTAATGCACCAGCGCGGGGAGGCGTCAGTCGCAGTGCCATTGCGTTGATGGTAAAATCTCGACGATACAAATCTTGACGAATCGAACTCGCCTCAACTTCAGGATTTGCTGCCGGATAAGGATAGAATTCTGTTCTGGCAGTCGCAATGTCAACCCACAATGAATCTAATTCTGGGTCTTTATGCCACAGCAAAGCTGCAGTTTGAAAAGCCCCGTGAATTTCTAAACGTGCTGTTGGGTAAAGTTGCTGTAGTGCTTTTGCCAGTTCTACACCCGCACCCACATCGGCAGTTTTGTGAAAACCATCAACGACTAAGTCAATATCTTTAATCAACAAAGTGCCAGAAGCTTCTTCTGCGAGTAGCAAATCGCGTACTGCTCCCCCAACAAGGTAAAGATGCCAACCACGTTTTTCTGCTTCTCGTGATGCTTTAGTCAACAATTGCCACAACTGTGGTGCAAGCCGTGAATGCAATTCCTCTAGAGTGGGAGATTTAATATTTTTTTCTCCCCTTCTCCCCCTCTGGTCTTCTCCCCCTCTCCCTCTCTCTTCTTCCTGATGCAGTTCCCGCAAAACATCTGTACGGGTGACAATTCCCACCAGCTGCCCGTTCTCCAAGACTGGCAAACGTCCGATATCATATGTCACCATCACTGACTCAATTTCTGGTAATGTTGTCTCTGGGGTAATTGTCCTCATATTGATTGTCATGTAACCCTTGACAGGAGCATGACTAAAGCCGTGATGCAGGGCAATATCTAAGTCTCGTCGAGAAATAATACCCAGCAGTTGTCCTTGAGCATCGGCTACACATAAACCAGAGTGTCCATAGCGCAACAAAGTGCGCTGTGCTTCTGCAATAGTGGTTTCTGGACGAATGGTGCGGACTGGGGAGGACATCAAGTCTCGGGCAATAGGAGGATGGGGAATTGTTGCTTTTATCCCCTCAAAAAGTTGGTTTAAAATTTCTTGTGAGTCTACGCCTCTTAGGTTCAGCGATGCTGCTTGGGAATGTCCACCACCACCGAGTGGTTGGAATAACTCATTGAGATTAATACCTTGAATTTGCGATCGCCCAATCACTATTAAGCGTGATTCACCTTCTGCCAAAGGATACTCATTCAAAAGCACTAAGGCATCTATTTCTGTTAACTCTACCAACTGCGAGGCAAGACTTGACAATCCTGGTACGAAAGCATCTGTTTTCAAATGGACCCAGGCAATTTTATTTCCCCTGACATATATATGTTGTATATTTTCCAGTGACACCTTCAACAGTTGCTGCAACTGGGGAGAAAGACCAGGGTCAACGTACTGACTCACGACTGACAAACTTGCCCCTTGTTGCATCAACCAAGCTAAAGCGAGAGCATCTCGTGGTGTGGCATAGTCAAATGTCAAAGAGCCAGTATCCACATGGATACCCAATGCCATCACGCTTGCTTCTGCGGCTGTCAGAGAAATTTGTTGTTTTTGCAATTGCTCGACAATCACAGTTGTTGTCGCTCCAACAGGGGAGATATTTATCTCTGTTGCGGGAATATCCCCAAGTTGTTCTTGGTGATGATCATAAATGATAATTTTATTAATGTGGGGTAGATCTAACCATTGGGCAGTTTTGCCGATGCGATCGCGCTGTTGCGTATCCACCACAATTAAAGAACGAATTTCCTTTGGATTGACCGAACGCCGTTCAATCAGCTCATACTCATCCCGATGCAGTGCCAAAAAATCTCGTACAGGTGGATGAGCACCGCCACTCAGCACAATCTTGCTTCCAGGTAACAGGCGTGTTAGTCCTACCGCCGCTCCAAGTGAGTCAAAATCAGCTGTTGTATGGCACAGAATTAAATCCATAGTTATGAGTCATGAGTCATTAGTCATAGGTCATTAGTACAATTGGACTTTGGACAAATGACTAAAAGGTGTCAATTTTCTGTTAGCTTAACAAATAAGGAAAAACTGTCAGTGTTGATCTGCACAATATTTTATCTTTAAGTCACTCGTTTGCTGTTTCGGGAGAAGGGAAGATGACTTTTATATTCCAACTCGCTTTATTAGCTCTGGTTTTGCTGTCTTTTGCTTTGGTGATTGGCGTTCCTGTTGCCTATGCCACTCCACAAAACTGGAATGAATCTAGAAGACTGCTGTGGATTGGTTCAGGAGCTTGGATCATTTTAGTGCTTGTCGTTGGGGCGTTAAACTTTCTCGTAGTTTAACCGATTCGGCGGAATTCCCCATCCGCCATGCGGTGGGGATGAATAGCCGGACGACGACGAAACCATCCCCGACCAAAATCAACCTAACGGTTGATTAGGGAGTGGGGTGGTTGAGGAGTCGCAATTGCAAGTATAAATGTGGTAAAATATAAATGCCCGTAGCAATTCCGTTGCTCTTGTGTTAGCGAAGCGGCACGAAGTGCGGCAACATTGGTGACGACCAACCACTTGACACAAACGCACTACTTTGTAGGTGAACAGTGCAAACGTTGGAAAACGTAAAACAAACATACAATTCGCGCTCTTATAAGAATGCCCGTTGAAAACCCTGTTCTTTAGGACAGGGATGAAAACGGTTTAAGGCGTTTACGCCTCAGTCATTAAAAATTTGGTGAATCTTGAACAGTTCTTGTTGGGGGTAGGGTGTAGGGTGTAGGGTACGAATTGGATGGGGATTCAAACCCCATCCAATTCGGAGCACCCTATAGACGGTGGGGTTTTAAACCCCCACAGCCGGGTGGGATGTACAAAACATGAG
>NZ_QMEA01000125.1 GCF_012912105.1 Brasilonema sp. UFV-L1 | reverse complement strand
GCAGGGGGCAGGGGGCAAGGGGGAAATGAGTCAACGAATTGGTATTAAGCTTCCAGATGATCTGCAATTTGGGTATAAGCTCCGCTCTTATGGTATGGGGTTCTCTCCTCTGCTCCCTGCTCCCTGCCCCCTTGCCTTTTCATTGATCCGAGTCAGAAGAAAAATAGAAGTTAGGAGGAGGGGTTAAACGGGTGGTTGAAAGCAATAGCAGAGCAGTTGGAGAAAGCAGCTCAAGAGAACTTGGTTATCAAGCTCTATCCGCAAGTATACTTAAGGCTCGTGCTAGCCTTGAGCGGATTAAGCTTAATACTGCAGCAACTGCTAGAGCTATTGAAAATATTAATAGAAATCTTGACGCAATTGAACAGCGTAGGATGTGCCATACCCAAAATGAACTCGTTGCAGAAGAACTTGGAGCGGAGGAAGAACTCGTTCAATGGGAACGTACTCAAACTGTAGCACCGATTCTTGCTAGGATTCTAAAAGTAATAGGAACAAATCGATTTGGGGGACAGAAGTACACCGTTTCTTGGGAGAAAGAGCAATTGGTTTTAATGAGAAATAGTGATTCGGTGCAGTTAATGAGGGCGTCTTATAATTCGGAGGAATCACATTGGGAACCAGTTGAGCGTTCAGAGCTGACTTTAGATGTTGTGCAGCATATGCAGCAAAATGCTCAACGGGTTGAACAGAGATTGCTCTACTTGCAACAAGAAAAAGAAAAGTCAAGATCAAATCGTAGTCAAGAGCTTTCTCTGTGAAGGAAGCTTGTGGAGCAAGGGTAGAGAGTTTTGGTAGGTCTGGCATGGACTAAGGTAGTAGATGGGAATTCCTAAGCAATGCTTTCTAACAAGCGCTATAGCTGCGCTTGTATATGTTTTACCTGAGCCTTATTCAGGAAATTACCAATTACTACTGGGGAAATTGGGATGTACTAAATTCTTAAATTTGGCAACTTGGGCATCAAATAACAACTTGACAGTGCCGACTGGTCCATTGCGGTGTTTAGCTATGATGAGTTCTGCGATTCCTCTATCGGGGCTGTCGCTGTTATAGTACTCATCTCTGTACAAAAACAGAATAAGATCGGCATCCTGCTCTAAAGAACCGCTGTCCCTCAAATCGCTCATTATTGGGCGCTTATTAGTACGACTCTCAACGCTACGATTCAGCTGTGACAAAGCAACAACAGGACATCGAAATTCCTTGGCAAGTGCTTTTAGAAACGCGGAGACTTTTGCTATCCGTTCGTTCTGCGTCGCTCCAGTAACAGAATGCTCAAGTAAGCCAATATAATCAATGGCGACTATTCCCAACTCTCCAGAAGAGGCAGCTATCTTGCGAAGCTGCGATCGCATCTCCCAAAGATTTTGAATTGGAGCATCAATGATATGAAGCGGCAATTCACCAAGACGACTAATAGCTTGAGTTAGTGCTTCCCATTGGCTTTTGCCAATCCTACCAGAGCGTAGATACCCCATCTCTATCCCTGTTTCAGCTGCAAGCAACCTTTTCGCAAGTTGCTGCTTGCTCATTTCTAAGCTGAAAATAACAGTAGGCAGCTTATACAAACTTGCTATATGATGAACTATGCAAGTTGCGAAGCCGGTTTTCCCCATTGATGGACGAGCACCAACAATAATTAGGTCTGTGCGTTGGAATCCACAAGTCAAGGCGTCTAAATCATAAAAGCCACTAGGGATGCCAGGTAACGTAGTACCGTTGTGCCGTTCTTCTAAATCTCGGAATACATCAACCAAGCAATCAGCAAGAAGTGTTGACTCAGCAGACGTATTTGCACTGGAGATATTTAGTATTTCCTGTTCTGCGTCGTCCAAGCATTCCCCCACGGATCTATACTCTTGATGGGCAAGGGCAGAAATCTTGTCCGCTGCCTTGAGCATCTGCCGGCGGCGATGCTTTTCAACAACAAGGTCTGCCAAAGCATCTATGTTGATTGCAGATACTACTCTATCAACAAGAGTTACAAGCTTGTTACGACCTCCAACGATTGCTAAGAGATCCATCGCTTCCAATTTGGCAATAGTCATAAGCAAGTCTGTCGGCTTGCCTTCCGTGTGTAGAAGTAAAGCAGCCCGATAAATCCGTTGGTGCCCTTCAAGGTAAAAATGCTCAGGTTGCAGAGTATCAATCACCCGTGCGATCGCTCCTGGGTCGAGTAAAATTCCTCCTAAGATTGCCTCTTCTGCTTCCAAATTCGCAGGCGGCACCTGTGCTACATCTTGCGTGTGCTGTGCTACATCTTGCGTGTGCATCGTTTTTGGATTTTAATTTTTTTAAATCAATAAATCAACTCGCCTGAGCAAACCTCTCCGGGTACTTAGCTTTAGCCCATGCCAACCAAGCAGCATTTTGCTCACGTTGAGTAAATGCCGATTCACCTTTTTCCAAAAATTCTTGGTAGTAGGTGCCGTGTACCTGCGGATTTAAACTGTCAAAGTTGTATTTGGGCTGGTCAGGAGTAACAAGCTTATAATTAATGCTATTATTTTGAGCATTAAGAGGGGTCGCAGCCCCTGGAGGCTCAGATGGGCAATTACAATCCTTCCACCCCTCATAAAGCGCCAGAGACGCTACTACATTGGCATTCAAAACATTGATGGCAACGGCACGAGAATTCACCGCATCCACTTTTATGTTCATTGGTGGATTTTGCAGTAATTCTTTGCCTTTATACTTGACAAATTGCTTATATTCGTGCTCATCCCCAGGAAACCAATCAGGTACGCAGTTATATTTAGCACTTTTACCGTACTTAGGTTTTTGAGGTGGGCGCGGCGCGGCGGGCGCAGTGTTGTCCAGATTAGATGTTTCGCTATTTCCAAGATCCTGGTTTTGTTGAACAGAACTAGAAAAATCTTGATTTACTTCAACTTGCTTGGTAATCTCATCAATTTTCTTTTCACTGTCTTCCTCTTTGTTTTCTTCTTTCAACAAAATATTCTCACACACACACAGCCCGTCTTCGGGCTGCTCTTGTATTGTGTTTATTGATCTTATTTTATTGATCTTTTGTAATGGCTGGGAACTAGACAGGACAAGGCTTTCAGACGAACCTTCGTGCCAATTTGGCACTATGGCATCCAAATTTGGCACTATCGGTTGGCTTGTATCATTTGCTTCGTGCCAAATTGGCATTACGGAGGAGTCGTCGCCTAAAAGCAGTTTCCTCACCTTTACAGGGTTAATTCGGTAGAATTTGGTTAAATTTCCGCTGTTTTTGCTTGCTTGGCACGATACTATGTATTTTTGCTTCTCCAGCCCCAAGAATAGGCGCTGAATAGTTCTAGCGGAGCCAAGTGCTGGATATCTTCCTTGCCAATCCGCATAACTAGCACAGCAGGTCCACCACTCGCCGTGGTGAAAGTACCCTTGCCTATTGTTTCGGCGATTGCTTTGACACCAAGCTTCAATGACTTGGATCAATGCTGCTTCAGCAAGACCTACCTTGTTAGCTATAGTCCAATAAAGCTTGGTGTAAGCGGGTTCTTCTTTGTGAGTGAGCGCTGTGGCTGTTGCTGCTCTCTCTGCTAATGCTGCCTTGGCGAAGAAGGTACTCATGATTCCGCACCTCCTGTCACCAAAGAAGATTGTGAGAAATCTGGCTTTATATTATTGGAATTCGATACAATGGGAGTATCGGGATTTGATATAACCCCAAAAGCTTCTATTTCGCGGTTTGTTGGGTTTTCAGAACCCATAGTTGCCCTCCTCTTGATGGACGCAGTTTACGCTTGGAGGGCGCTTTTTCTCTGGGTTTTTGAAGCCTTAGGAGTTCCTAATTTCTAGGTTTTCGCCTGATATTCTGGTGAGAATATTGTGAAGAAAGTTGCGATCGCGATCACGGGGCGATACCATGAAATCATATGACAGTTTTACTGTGAAATGTCAATGTCACAGTAGAGTGCGTTTTGTCTCTTGGCTCTCAAAGAGCTCTAGGAGCGCCTTAAAAACGCGAACTCCGATGATTGGACTCCAATGCCCTAGAGGCAAGCGCCATTTCTAAAACTTACAAGAAAACAACCACTCAGGAAAATGACGCCTGGGTTTTTGTTTTTTTACAAGCCTGACGCCAGTATAACGCATATTTATCTGGTGAGCGCAGTAATCATAAATTATCTACGCCAGCCAGCGCTAAAAAGTCTAGAATAGTATCAAAGAGATGGGTTCAAAGATTAATTTTTAGATGAAAAATTTATTCACTCGCCAAGAGATTTGCACCCTTGGGGATTTTTCGCCTCGTAGTTTCGACATCTGGGTAACAAACACCCTCAAGATTCTCCCTGAATCCGTTGGCGGGAAGAACAACTCAACTCACTATTTTAGTTTTACGCAAGTGATAAATATTCTGTTATCGCTGCATTTGAAGCGGTTCAAGTTGCCTGTAGAAACTATTAAATCAGTTATTAAATTAATTGAAGAACGGCACTATTGTATCGACAGACATTATCTCCTAACGTTCGAGGACTACCTTACAGTCAGTCAAATCCCGCTAGAGAAGAAAGCCGTAGGAGAAATAGTGGATCGGTTGCTGCCAGTCCCGAACACCGACAAGCTTGTATTTCTCGTTGTCACCCAGGACGAGATTAACTCCTGCATCTCGCGCATAATACAAAACGAGTTGAAGGTTACTATAAACCCAATGAAGCTCCCCGAACTGGACGAGTTGCTTGCTAACCTGAGAAAACGAGCGCAGTCCACAGGCATTGACCCCAATAAAATCCCTGTGTCAATCAAGTGAACTTGGGAGAATCTCAAGTTTTCGAGTGTATATCAAATCAGCTATATGAAAACTAAAAAAAATAGGTGCAAGATCTTTAATTATATCAAATCGCGAAACCCGCCTGGGCGCGGTGCGGTTTTTTTTGTGACCAACCTCTGACAACGGACTTGCCGTTGCACAAAATCGCATTCGTGCTATATTTGGCTGTACTCAAGACTTCTATTCTTAATTAGAACCAGTCCAGTTTTTACAATAGCAACGATGCGTGTACCAGTAAAAGGTTTTACAATTGACGGCGAGCATTCCAAGGACTTAGATGACGCCTTATGGATAGAAGAGAATCAATTCGATAGAACAACGACTATCTCAATTCATATAGCCGATGTCTCTAATTATGTTGAACTTGGGTCAGAAATAGATAAAACGGCTTATTCTCTAACAGAGACAGTTTATTTCGTCCGTGGGAATAAACCGATGATTCCTAGGGAGTTGGCAGAAGACAAGCTAAGTCTTTTACCAGGGGAACCAAGGGATACGTTAACTATTGAGTGTGTGTTTGATGAACACGATAACCTTAAGTCTTCAAGAATATTTGAATCAGTTTTAGTCAGTAAAGAAAAGTTTAGCTATGCAAAAGCTGATGAATTGCTTGAGCCTGATTCTTGTCACTCGTTGAGTGAGCAAATGAGACTTTGCAACGTGTGGGCGCAGAAGTTACAACTTGCACGCAAAGAAACCGGCGCGTTATCAGGTATTGACTTACTGCTTGCAAAGACTTGTATAGATGAGGACGGGAGAGTGGTGGTGTATAACTTCCGCTCAGAGCAGGTTGTTTGTGAATTTATGATTTTGGCTAACACAATTGCTGCTCAAACTGCTGTTAAAGGGAGTATACCATTCCTGTACAGGAACCAATGCGTTAAATCCATCACTCCTCCTAGAGAAAAGATAGCTGACTCTGTTGCAGGTGCTTCTGAAGTTACTTTTTTGGTTGGGATGCTTTCTAACTGGTTTGAGAGAGCTACTTATAATCCTTACATAATCGGGCACTTTGCTCTAGCTCTAAATGCTTATTGTCATTTTACCTCTCCTATTAGAAGATATGCGGATCTGGTCAACCATCGAATTTTAAAAGCTTGCTTACAGAATCAGCCACAGCCGTATACATTATCTGAGCTAGAAGCTCTAGCAGAGCACATTAATACCAAGAAAATTGAATTAAAAGAGATTGCGGAAGAAAGGCAGAAGAGAAGGGACGAAAAAGCCACAGAAAACACAATCAAGAGTCAGCATCTTCTGGATGAAATGAACCAGAAGGACTTTAGTAAAGTCCTTAAGTTTGGGTTATTAAACAGCGCGACCGCTCAAATCAAGACGGAGATTATTAGAAGATTAGAGTTAAAATTATTACAGCCTATGGATTATTGTTTGCTTTTATTCAAGGCAAACGACAAAGACCTCATACAGCGAGCTTTAACCGCAGTTGCGGCATCACCTCATATTGGCATCACCGTTCTGACAATGAAATGTCAAATTGATGCTGATTGGGCGGAGTACAGATGGACTGTTGATTCGGGAAAAAATTCTTTTAATGCTTGGGCGATTGCGGTGGTGAGTGGTGAAGAACTGACAAGCGTTTATCCTGGGCAAGCGCAAGGGAAGCAAGATGCAAAAAGTTTAGCAGCTGTTGAATTTTTGAAAGCATATGTCAATAGCGCTTTGGTTTCTCCTTCCGAGAGATGGATTCCTCCTGCCTCTGTTGCCCCTGCCCTTGAAGCCAGTTGCGCCCCTGTTATCGATGTGACTGATATTGAGAACACTAACAACCATGTTGGACTTCTTCAGGAAATAGCAGACAAGTCGAAACAACCGCTTCCTGTCTATTCATTTGAGGAAAGCGAAATGTCTTTGTTTGTTTGCACTTGCACAACGACTTGGCAAGGAGAGAAGTACACAGGGCAGGGAATTTTTAATTCAAAAAAGGGAGCCAAGCAGCTAGCAGCTAAATCTGTTCTTGACGCATTGTCCCCTAAAATTCTGCTATGATTTGTATCGGCTCCCCGAGTGAGCTTCCTTTGTTTCGTTGATTAGTGGGCTTCCGTCAGGTATTCGTTCTTATAAGGACCGCAGAATTTTTTCGTGTCTAGCATAGGTGTAAAATTTTTCGGTAAAAAGAGAACTTGAGATAATGTCTCAAGTTCTTGGCTGCAAATGTTTGAAGTACTTTTTTATATGGTAGCGATACGCCTGCCGGCGTTAAGCATAAAGGCTTATCGCGCTTCTCCTACTATGCCGCTTCTTGGATGCTGCTCGACAGCAGTTCAACGTTGTCGTCGCTAAACTCAAGCGACAAATCGTCAAAAGTTGCCTGCACCCAGGTTTTACCACACGCGACGTAACTATCAGTCACTACTCCCTTAAGGTTGTGAAAGCGCGAACTTGGGAAGTTAACCCGGATGATATTACCAGACTGCCACTGATGGGTTGAGGAGGTGTGGAGTTGTGGTCCTTGCTCATCCTCAACAAACAGCAGCGGGGAGTTAACTGGCACTTCCCAGCGACTAAAGTTGGTGTAATTGCCAGGATATGGTTGATAGAGCATGGTTGATTGCTGACCGGGAACAACAAGGTGAACTGTCTCGCCGTTGCAAGCTTCTACTTGGTAAACCGTGCCGCCGTAGTAAACACGTCTACCGTGGTACAGGTCAGCTGCTTTTGGTCTTTTCATCGCCCTTAGTCTCCTGTTCCCAACGGTTAACAGTTGCTTCAATCTCTTCTGGGGTAGCTTCGCGCTGCCGTCCGTAGTCGTCAGTTACGAAATTACCTTCTGGAGTGACGTAGGTTTTCTGGTCTTGATCCTTGTCTTTGGTCATGATGAGTATTTGAACAATTGAGTATTTGAGTAAAACCTCATTGTCGTAGTGCTGCCGCTTGAGCTAGTGTTTGAATAAGCGATCGCGTAGTAATAACAATACTTCAGCGTCAATCCCCTCATTTGCTGCAATCTCTCTGATTTGCTCATCAGATGGACGAGTATCTGCTGCCAGTAATTTCAGGAGGGCAGATGCGTCTAAGTCCTTGGGTAGTACATTAGCACTTATCTTTTTCTCACGCTGGACAATAGCAGCATCAAGAATTCTATCCAAAAGGTTGCTAATTGTTCTCCCCTCTTCCTTTGCCCACTCCGCAAAATAATTATATTTTTCTTGCGTTGTATAAGTAGTAAGCTTTGGTCTGTGTTTTTTCTCTGGTACCACCTTTGAAACTCATCTTTACTCATCTATTTATTCTTACCTGTTCCAAGTGAACTTCCTTTATGCCAATATTTAAAGTGGCACAATATGAGTTTCACTGAACTTCAATGAACTCTAGATTAAGGACATGAGTTGAGTGCGGGAGCGGATAGTCAACTAAACATTAGCCACAACGCGCAACACCTGCTCAACTAACTTATCAAAGCTAGACAGAATAAACCATTGAAGCTTGTTTGTGAGCAATACGCTCAAGAGAATGCGTTATTTGCTCAGTCAAGTGCTCAATAGTTGCTCAATGAATATTAGTTATAACGCGCAAGTTAAGGAGGTGAAATAAGGATGAAAACAGGACAGGCTAAGCCACTGAGCGCAGATTTACCAGCAGAAGATTCAGGACTATTTAAGTACCCAATAACTAAGGCAGAGTTAGCTCTTTATTGGGATGTAGCGAGAAACACGGTTAGGGCTTGGGACGCGATTGCGTGTTATTGTCTGCCGGAGTACCGCAAAACTTACCCCGTCAAAGAGGGGAAGCAAGGTAAACCAAATACGACAGTTCCTTTGCAACCATACCAGATTTGGGTATTAAACCGAATTCGGTTTCTAATACGACGCAGTAGAAACGTGGAATTTACAAAAAGCTTTCTGTTGCAAAACCGTGCTGCATTTTCTAAAGAAAAGTTTGACGCTGAAATTAACCAACAACAAAGGAGTGTTGCATGAAAGTTTACGGATCTGATTTATTTGAATCACTCAAAAACGATGATGGCGAAGACGTGTGGTTCTTAGTTGACGAGTACTTTGTAGAGTTGCAAGAGCCTAATCCTTACCAGCCTCCGATAACCGCAGAGACAGAAATCGATAAGGAACACTTTAAGGGCATTCTTGCAGCAACTGCAAAAAGAAAAGCTCAAGAAGAAGAAAAAAATAAGCCTATTGGTCAGATTGCATTGATAGAAGCGTCTGGCGATGAAAACCCCTCAGCTATTACTAACAACAATGGTGTTAGCACAGCTGAGATAACCGAGACAACCGAAGTTGAGAGCAGTGCTTTTGGTCTGGCGGTGCAAGCAGTGGTGAAGGCAACTAAAGAGGAACTACACGCTTACTTAGCTGACAATGCTTTCGCTATCGGTACGACGGGGACGGGAGCCTTTTTAACAGTCTTAGAAAAGACCTTAGTAGCGGGTATTGGACAATCTACAAATACAGTCTTAAAGCGGTTAGCTGACACCTTGGAGGAAATCTCGGAGGATACAACTCAGGATTTTTTGGATCAATACGGTTTGACCACAGACGTGGAGGTAAACAAAAACCGCAACACTTGTCAAGTACATCTGTTAAAAAAACGGTTCAACCAGTACAAGCAAGAGAGCAATTAAGCCGAATCGAAGAAGATTTAATCCTGCAAGCTTTGCAACAATTGTCATCACATGAACGGCGGGAATTGTTGCAGGCAATCAAAAGAATTAACGACCTAACCAGCAATAAGGAGGAACCACAAGTGGAAACAGTCATTAAACATGCAGGAATTAGCGTCATTTCAATGTTAGGAGCATCGGCTCTAGCAGCAGCCAGCATTGTTAACCCAGTTGGAACAGTAATGTTTGTAGCAGGTTTAGCCTGGTGGCTCCATGAACGTCAACGCTGAACGCGAAAGGTTAGAGAAGCTGTACCAAAAGCGTCTGGGGGCAGCAATTATTGCAAACATCTTTATTTCAGCTTTAATAAGCAGCTTCTTAACAGTAATTGCAATCCGAGCCATTCACGAGCGTGGAATTTCGAGCCACCGTATACACCCACTGCAAGAGAGCAAGCACGAGTAGAAGAACTGAAAGAGGCACGCTCGTAACCAAGTAATGAGTGCTGAGGAACGACAGGAGAAAGTTTACGAGATTCTGACACGGGGATAACGAATGAAATTCTTAGTATTCCTGATTAGCTTAGTCTCGCTCTGCATTGCAGCATCTTCTTTGTCTTTTATCTACATTTTTTTTGGAGCCTAACACCAATGACCCAACCTATAGGATATTTTACAAATTACGATCCTACTAGTAACGAGGGACTTCTAGCAGAGATGCAAGAAGCTTGGGGCGCAACATTTGAAGCCCTCAGCAACGTAGACAGGATGTGGATGGTTTGGAAACTTGCTGAGCAGTTGACCGAAGACTTTGAGCAACAGTTAGATATTCAGGATTTGAACCACGGCGTAGCAGAGGCAATTGACCGTCATAGCGGCGAACTCAGTACAGGCGATCGCCTTGGGCTAATACTCGCTCTTGTCCATCAAGTCCAACACAACTATAGAGGTTTTTGATATGAACATTGTCTTCTATGAAGAAACTGGCGATTACTGCTGGATCAATTTAGATGCCGTTGCAGAGACATCTGTAGACTCGGATGGCAGAACGCGACTGCATTTCGAGATTCCCGAAGAAATTGCAAAAGACCTCGGTGAAGATGCGGCAGATTTGGTATTCGAGAGTATTTCTGCGGGTGAATTATTCGCCCTACCACGAGTAGGGCTACCCCTCCCAACACCTGATGATGGGCAATGCTGGCAGTTCTGGTGCTTCACTGTTTCACCTAGCCCAGCCTCCGATGTCCATTTGTATTGGTAGTATAAATAACCTGGGGTCAATCCCAGGTTTCAACCATTATGTACCGCAAACAAATAGCCTTAAGCTTTGCAGGACTCTTCATTTGCGCCGCACCTGCACTTATCTCACTCACACCCAAGATTGGTGCTTATGTCCAAGCAGAGCGTTTAAAGGCAGAAACTCAGTTAAAGGCAGAGAACCTGCGCGCCACAGAAGAATTCGAGCGATCGCGCATCAAGCAACGCGCCCTAACCTCAGATGAATTGTACAGATCAGGCGTTGCGCCCAGTGCCACACGGTTAAGGATGCGGCGCTACATTGATAACCCCAATCACGACCCAAAGCCAGATACTACAGGTTGGAGTACAGATGAAGTTGTCACCGTTTATGACTCAACAGGTAAGTGTATTGGTCGCATTGAGAACAATCAATGGTTTTGGAAGTACCGAGTTAACAACGCTTGTAATAATTAGGAGAGATAGATGGTAATACCATACGGTTCAAGTTCTGCTTCCTCTGGTTCTAGTGGAGAAGAAAAGAAACAGAAAAAGTCGATAGGTCAAATTATTGACATGGTTGCAAAGTTAGTAGTCCTGGTCGTTGGACTACCAATTCGCTTTGCAAGCGCGATAGTGGCTCAGTTTGTAGCCAATGGTGGCGCGGGTAGAGCAGTTGTTGGTGGTGTCTTGTTCTTGATTGGTTCAGCCATCAGTGCAGACAGTGTATGGCAAACTATGTTCGGACAGCGCCCACTGTTCCCTTGGTTCGAGACGGGCTGGTCCTGGGCAAACGTACCGCTAACACTTTTTAACCCGTTCTTTTACTTAGCTTTTGTGGTTGCGATTGGGTTGCAGGTCATTGAAGCCTACGCGCTGCGTGGTAAAAATCCGGACACAGCACGCCGTGAGCTCCAAGACCATATGCAGTATGACCTTGAGTCAAAGCCCAGTGGCAAGATTGACCTGGTAGGCGAAATCTGGAAGGACTATAAAAAAGCTGGCTTGCGCGATCGCAAGAGTGAAGGATTCATCACCCTAGCAATTTGGGCTTTTGACATAGTAACAACGTTTGCAGCCAGGAACCCATTCCAATTTACTAACCCAATGATGATTCTAGGGTGCTTGTTGTTCAATATTGGAACAATGCTTGCAGGCGAGATTGGCTTTGCCATTTGGCGTTTGACCAAAGACTAAAAACCAAAGCGCTTTGGGAGTGTCAACCCGAAGCGCTTTTGCTTGAGCAAGATTTCTATTCCTAACAGATATATGGATTCTAACAATATCCCAAAGATTACCACCCGTCAAACAGAATATCTACGTGACCAGTACCCCAGCCTCTCTTACCTTGAAGCAGGTCATATCTCTGAATGGTTGCAAGAACGAAAAGACCAGTTATTTGAACAGGCGCGGTCCGTGGAAACAGAGGCGGACACAGCCCGGTTACTAAGCCTAGTAGCAGCTGGTGTTGGGACTGTCTGTTACGCGGTCAACCCGTTCATGTTGCTCGGTGGTATGGTTGGTGGCGCTGCATGGTTGTGGTTTGTACTCCAGCACCACGGGCGGACTAAGGAAATTGCACCGCTGCCTTTTGTACGTGGTAACTTTGTTGATGCAATTAGCCGCGTTGGCAACTATGATGAGCGATCACACTACCAAATTAATCATCTAGCTGATACTATCAAGTTTCTCCCCCGTCTGGAAGCAGAAGAATATACTTTTCTCTATTCTCACTTCGAGACAATCAGCAACTATCTGACTCAAGTTGAACCAGGTAAACGTTTTTATGCTTACCGTTGGCTGTTGGGCTGGTTCTCTAAACTGAACGGTCGGCAGATGCCAGCATATGAGAGTTTAGCCCAACACTTAGAGCATGTATCAATTGATTCCAGAATGAAGAGAAACGAGGTGCAGGCGATTGCCGAATTACCACCAACCGTAGATATCAGAATCTTCAGCGCTCCAACAGTCGATATTTGCACTTCTTACGGGCAACTATCTCCACCCAAGGAACTGCCGCAACAGCAGCCCCAAGACGTTGTTCAAGCCCCACCTGATACGCCTAAACGTGGACTCTTGTCAAGGTCTGCACAGAGACCAATGGATGTGCAAGTCTATGCTCCACCTACTTCTTCTGAATTTGATTTGGCAGATCGGATGGGCAAGGATGCAACAAGCCATCTGATTGTGGGTATCCCCGGTGCTGGTAAAGGACTGTTAATTAGCAACGCCTTGGCAGCACTCAAGAAGCATCACCCTGAGATTACAACGTTTTACATCGACCCCAAAAACGATGAGAAAGAAACGGGATACTTCGAGAGCGGTGTAGATTTTCTGCGGCGTATCAATGCTAGAGAGATGTCGCCCAGTGCTGTCATTGAATGGTTCAAATCAGTTGTTAAGGAGTTTGAGGCAATCCCTAGCGACAAGCTTCTTATCTTTGACGAGTCAGTCCTTGTCACTTCAAAGTTTAAATTGGGTGGAGAAATTGGGTGGATGCAGGACAAGATAATCGGGTATGCCTCTGCTAGTGACTCAATTGGGTTAAGGGTGTGGATTGTGGCTCAGAATGCCCATACCCAAGACTTAGGGCTTAATGGCGGTATCCGTTCCCAGTTCGTACCAATCGCTCTGATTTCTGCAAAGAATGTTGCAGCCCTAGGCGCTCTCATGGCAACTCAGTTTATCCCCAAAAATCAGAAACTGAGCACAGAGGAAGTTGAGGAGATAACTCGACAGTCACCAGTCGGACGGGCAGTTTACTTTGGTGGAGAGAACAAGTGGTTTCCTGCTAAGCGCTTACCCAATCCTTCTGGATATGACCGTGATACCAGGTCGTTCTTGCCAGGATTTGAACCCAAAGAAGCAGAGGAACCTGTTAGAGATGTTAAGGCTCTAGCTCAAAGAGAGGAAACCCAAGACAAGCCTCCAACGATGTCAGTAGACATTCAAGACGACACAGCTAGTTTAATTCTTGATTGGCTCTCTAAAAACCGTCCTAACCAATGGGTGAAGTTCAAGGGAAAGGACGATAGAGACATGAGCTTCGTGAATCACTTAAGCTCAAAGTCTATTAGCTCAGAACAAAGAGATTCGGCTATTACCTTGTTAGTTGAAAAACAGAAAATAGACCTCTCACCTGATGGGTGCTATGTCAAGTCTCGTTAATTTCGTGTCGTGGTGTAATGGTGTAACCCTTGCTTAGAGAATGCCCAAAACTGGGGGTGTAATGACCATTACACCATTACACCATTACACCATTACACCGAATTACACCCTAGTACAGTGCGGCTTTTGCTCATTACACCCTCCTCTATAAGGTGTAATGGTGTAATGAGGGAGTGTAATAAAAGGTGTAATGGGGTGTAATGAAGAGTTGCTAATACATTACACCTTTATAAATGTTCAATTACTATTAGGAGAAAAGACATGTCATTAAGAAATGTTATCTGTATTGTCGTAGGTTCAATTAGTTTTACCCTTATTTCTATTGCCGCCGTCTTGGGGCTACAGATTGTCTTAGTTCCAATGTCAGAACCAAATCTAACTTTAATGCAGTATGGGGCTGTTTTCAGTTTCGCTTGCGGGATTACAACCGCAGCATTCTTGTTAGAAATACCTCAAGATTAAGGTTGTTTTGACCAGTCCTTCGGACAAGGCATACTGCGGGGTGCAGCAAGATTGCGAAAAAGTTTTAAGGTATGCCTTTCTGCCTTGTCCAAACTGGGTACTCACCGCCCCCACTGATTGTCTTACCTTCTGCCAACTTCGCCTCCAGCGAAGGCTGCCTTTCTTCTTGACGCTCGTCAGTAAGCGATCGCTGAGCAAAAAATCAGTCCCCTCACAATCAGGGGGACTAGGCTTGTTTAGTACGTTGTGCTACTAGGAGCACTGATGAAAAAGCGATTAAGTATAACCGCTTTCTACTACCGTCAAATTAATCACTACACCGACTGGTAAAAGATGCCAGTTCGCTCGCTTATTTGTACAAATAACTACAACATTCACGGAGAAGCCAAAAATATCAACCCAAGCGAATCCTTATAGTCGTCAAAATTTGCTTGTGTATTCGCGGTGTCAGGATAAGCGCGGTTTTTGCGGTTGCTCCGGTGTATGTTGTATGAGACGTTTATGAAAAGATGCATTGACATCAACGTCTGTAGATGGATATTATAAGTATAACTACTGAAAATTCAATTGCCTCGGTCGCCAGTCAATTACAAACCAATAATGATTTTTTGGCGGAGTTACAGCAGAAGGCGGCTACGACTCAGCGAGGTTATGCTGGCAATGTACGGATATTTTTTGAGTATTTTTTGCAAAGGAAACCCACTGGGCGGGATATTTCGGAGTTTTGGGCGTTGGACTCTGAGGTGGCTAATGGGTTAATCCTGAAGTTTAAAAATCATTTGGTGGCAGAAGGTAGGAAGGCGGCAACGATTAACCGTTATTTGGCTGCGATAAAATACTTAATTAAGGTGGGGCGGAACCTGAAGCGCTGCCGATATCACTTTGATAGCGACCGCATTGAATCGCTCAAAGTGACAAAATACCGGGATACGCGGGGTGTAGATGTCGATGAGTACAACAAAGTATTTGATGTGATTGATACCACCTGCGTCAAGGGGAAGCGGGATTATGCTTTATTTCTGCTGCTTTGGTCTAATGTTCTACGCAGGGCAGAGGTAGCAAAGTTAACAGTGGGGGATTTTGATTACCACGAAAATACATTAACTGTTTATGGTAAGGGTAAGGGGAATGATGAAACCAGGATTGATTTAAATCCTCTTGTGGCGGAGGCGATTAGCGACTGGTTGGGTATTCGGATGAATTTGAAGCCCAGTGAGCCGTTGTTCATTGCTTTGGATTTCCACAATTATGGACACCAGTTGACTGGGGATGGTATCTATGCAATTGTGAGAAAAACCTGTGAACGGGCTGGGATTAAAAAGCGGATGACTCCCCATAAGATTAGGCATTCTGGGATTACCGATGCTCTTGACTTGGCAGAAGGTGATTACCGGAAGGTGCAGCATTTGAGCCGTCATGCTGACCCCAGGACGATTCTAGTTTATGAGGACAATAAAAATCAATATCAATTGGAGTTAACTAATAAATTAGCAGCTCGTGTCGGGAAAAGGCGGCGAGCGCAATAACAACGTCTCGGCGCGACGCGATGGCACTCAGTGCCCGCCTCCGGACGATGCAAGAGAGTGCAGTGCCGTGGAATGAAAACAGGAAAAATCGGACAACCTTGGCAAAAAGGGCGGGTTATTTTATCAATAGGTAAGTGTATTTGAGAATGAACCGCCCTTTTTGCCCCCTTCACGAGTACTCGTACAGCGCTCCACGACTGTCGTGGGGGAAGGTTGTCCGATTTTTCTCGATTTTGTGCGTCCCCCGAATCGCAATCGCAAAGGAGGTTGAAAGCTACAGCATTTTTTCGAGGAACTGCTTTGCGCGATCGCACTTCGGACAACTGAAAAATTCACTGGGTGTAGTGTCCTCTGCCAAACGCCCTTGGTCAAGAAACATAATTCGACTAGCGACGACTCTTGCAAATCCCATTTCATGAGTCACAATTGCCATCGTCATGCCAGTTTGTGCCAAAGCTTTGATCACGAATAGCACATCTTTAACCATTTCTGGATCTAAGGCAGAGGTTGGTTCATCAAACAAAATCATCTCCGGTTCCATTGCGAGTGCGCGGGCTATAGCGACTCGCTGTTTTTGTCCACCAGATAATTTTGCTGGGTAGACATGGGCTTTTTCCTCCAAACCTACCTTACCAAGCAACTCTAACCCCTTTTGCGTTGCTTGTTCCTGATTCATTCCCCTCACCTTAATAGGGGCGTAGGTAACATTTTGCAAAGCCGTCATGTGGGGAAACAGATTGAAGTGTTGAAACACCATCACCAAGCGCTGCCGAATTTTGGCGATGTTTGCCCTAGAAGCGGTAATTTCATATTCTTTAAAGTAAACTCGTCCTTTGGTGGGGCGTTCTAACAAGTTCATGCATCGCAGGAAAGTTGACTTACCCGACCCACTTGGACCTAGTATGGCTACGACTTCACCCTTGTATATCTCAGTGGAAATCTCTTTGAGTACGTCCAGCTTGCCAAAAGATTTACACAATAACTCTGTGCGAATGACAACTTCACTCACTTTGCCTCAACCTCCTTTCGAGTGTGGATGCGCTCCTAGTCAGACCCATGACCAATATGTAGTAGATTAACCCAGCAAACAGCAGGGGTTCAAAGTAGATATATTTATTAGCTCCGACAATTTGAGCACTACGTAAAATTTCCACCACACCAATCGTTGAAACCAAAGCGGAATCTTTCAAAAGTCCAATCGTTTCATTCACCAAAGCGGGGAGAATGTTCTTCAATGCTTGGGGCAAAACAATGTCCCACATCATCAACGCGTAGGGAACACCCATAGACATTGCCGCTTCACTCTGTCCTTTATCTACTGCTTGAATCCCACCCCGGATAGTTTCTGACATATAAGCCCCAGAGTTGAGAGTAAATGTGAGGACTCCTGCCTGTAATGCTGGTATATTATAACCAGTCAGCTGGGGTGTTGCGTAGTAAACCAACGCCAACTGCAACAGCAAAGGTGTGCCTCTAAATACAGAGGTGTAAGCGTTGGCTAACCAGCCTAGTGGCTTGATACCTAATATTTTTAATAGAGATAGTAATGTTCCCCAAATTAAACCTAGAAATACTGATATCACAGTGAACAACAAAGTCAACGGAATTCCCTGAAGAATAAAGGGAATCTCTGGAATGATTCTCTTGAAGTCTAAATTCAGTCCACCTTGAGGAGTGGGTGCTGTTGAAGATGCGGCGTTGGCTGCGGTGTTTCGGGAAAACCACTTCGTCGCTAGTTTTTCTAGTTCGCCCCTGTCCTTCATTTGCCCAAGGACTTTATTAAAGGATTCTACCAGGGGAGAGCCTTTGGGAAAGGCTATAGCCGAACCTGTAGCCTCTTGTGCTGAGGGAATAACGTTAAATTCTAAATCCGGGTTAGCTTGAGCAAATCCCTTAGCAACGGTATCTTCGACGATGGCAGCATCAATTCGCCCAGATTTTATTTCCTGAATCACTTCAGGGACTTTGTTAAGTTGCTTGAGCTGAATAAGAGGAATTTTTTGGGCTAGTTTCTGAGCATTTTGCTCTTGGATTGTGCCCAGTTGGACGCCAACTTTTTTCCCAGATAAATCTTCTGGTTTTTTTAGGTTACTACTCTTGGGAGCAACAATTGTATCTTTTGCTTTGTAATAGATGATGGAGAAATCAACGTTTTTGCGCCGTTGGGCTGTAGGATTCATCCCAGCCATGACAAAGTCAGCGCGATTTGCCTGAAGTGCGGGAATCAAGCCGTTAAAATCCGACTCCATCACCTTAAGTTTGAACCCCAGTTCCTTGGCAATGGTATTGGCGATATCAATATCAAAGCCAATGATTTTCCTTTCACCGCTGTGAGTGTCGTAATACTCGTAGGGGGGATAGTCCGGCGAGGTGATCATCGTCAGCGTGTCAAAGCCAACTGACGAAGCTGCTAGTAGGGGATTGCTATGCCCTGGGATGGTATT
Source organism: Brasilonema sp. UFV-L1 (assembly GCF_012912105.1). Lineage (GTDB taxonomy): Bacteria > Cyanobacteriota > Cyanobacteriia > Cyanobacteriales > Nostocaceae > Brasilonema. The sequence goes on along the minus strand of NZ_QMEA01000125.1, from coordinate 202 downwards.
GATTGCTATCATTGCTGCTATTAGCAGCAATGATAGCAATACTTTGCGTTTGTTCATTAATTTGGTGAGTAACTTCTGCACGCTTAGCTAGGAAATCTAGAGTAACTCAAATCTCTTCAACTTGATTGCTGCACTCTACAATTTTAAGTTGTTGCTAGCTCCTGCTGAATGAAATTTAGCTTCTTCGCGCCCTCGCCCCGCA
>NZ_QMEA01000124.1 GCF_012912105.1 Brasilonema sp. UFV-L1 | reverse complement strand
CCCGATAGGCGCAGCCGTGCCGTAGGCATAGGGCTCAGGGCAAGCCTGTGGCATCCAATCTATGCCCTCCCTTGCGCGCTGCGCTAACGTGATTTTGAATTTTGAATTGTTTTGACTCCAGGTGTATTTACCTGAAAGCTTGGTTGATTTGGCTGCTGTTGAGTTTGATTTTGCTGAAACAATTGTTGTTGCTTTGCCTTGAATGCAGCAGCAGCGTCATTCAGTTGTTGGTTTTGTTCATCTGCGTTCCAAACTGTATTTCCTTGTTGAAGGCGATGCATTAAATTAAACACACCCATATTATTCACTTCGTCACTGCGAGGAGATAATGGATCGTTATCCTGTTGTGGACTAAGATCTTGCAGGATATTTCTTGAACTATCCGCTAAGCTGGATTGAGGCAATGCTAAGGAAGCAAAGCTCATTCCTGCAACAGTAACTACAAAAAGTTGTTTAAGCGTTAAAAACGGTTTTTTCATAAAAGCCTCTAGAGGGAGATGGGGAGACCTCCTGCGGAGGAATTCAAAATTCAAAATTCAAAATTCAAAAAAAAATTATTAATTTTGAATTTTGAGATTGCTTCGCTTCACTCGCAACGCTACGCGATGCGTGAATTTGTTAGCGCAGCGTGCCGCAGGCAGCGCAGCGAGTGGGGAGATGGGGAGAGAATATAGGACTGCTATATTTTAAGCGAGAGTCCGTCGTAGTTGAGGTTGAATACTTAATAATGCTACAACGGCAAAGCCAAGCAATACCAATAAGGCACCACCAAAGGTTACATCTCCCCAAAAAGCGTGCATGACTACGCTATTTAATCCCCAATCTTTGTGAAGATATAAATAACGAATTGGTTCAATGGCATAGCTGAGGGGATTGAGGGTAGCTACAATCTGTAACCATTGAGGCATAAAAGATAATGGAGCTAAAGCAGTACTGGCAAACAACAGTGGCAAGTTACTGACGAAAATAACCGCAATCAGTTCAATATGTCCAGGTAAGGCGAAAGCCAAACCGAGGCTGATAGCAGTCACGCCTAATGCAAGCAGGAAGACAATGAGGATTATTGCTCCCAAACCCGCTACGTCTGGTACCCCAGCCCCTAAAAACGCCGCCGCTGTCACAATCACCGCAGCTTGCAGCAAACTTTGACTGATAATAAAGATTGCTGAAGCTAGGACAATCGAAAACCGCGATGCTAAAGGAGCGACGAGCAAACGATTCAAAAAGCCGAATTCTCGGTCAAACATGACTGGTAAACCAGCATTCAAGGCTCCTGCAAATGCAGTAAAAACAATGACGCCAGCGCCCAGAAATTGCCCGTAATTTGTGGTATTGCCAAATAAACCTTTTGGTGCATTCTCAAATAAAGCACCGAATAGCACCAACCACATCACTGGTTGAATAATTCCTGCAACTAATGTTGAGGGACGCCGCTGTAACTGAATAAACAAGCGACGAGTTAAAGCAAGTGTCTCTTGTACAAATTCACCAAAGACATTGGGAGTTGCGTCTACCTCATAAGCTTGAGGTGATGCGACTTGCTGCCAATTAATATCCGATTTTGGAGGGAAAACAGTACCACTCATAACAATTCAAAATTCAAAATTCAAAATTCAAAATGTTTAGACTATTGCGTTCTTTGCGCCTAAGCGCTTCGCTAATGCGGTTTTTTTTATTTACCCCTTAAAGTTACCTAGAGTACTAGCGCATATTCTGCTTCTTTTGGGCCTTTGGATCGCGACTTCCCGCTGCTGCGAGTTCCGCATCCATCAAAGTTCGTCCTGTTGCTGCAAGATAAACATCATCTAAACTCGGTCGAGATTGGGCAATACCAAAAATTGGTAATCCAGCCGAATTTAGGGTTTGTTGGATGGTAATGAGAGTATCATTTTGTGGTGTGACGACCAAGTTGAGGGAATTCCCCTGAGCGTTATTTATAATGACTTCTTGAACAAACGACAAAGATTTCAGCAAATCTTTAGCTTTGTGTGCTTCTTCGTCGGGTGAAAACTCACGGATTCGTAAGGTGATGCGATCGCCACCCACTCTATCCTTCAACTGTGAGGGTGTTCCTGTCGCAATCACAACTCCACGGTCAATAATTGCCACTTTATCAGCTAAAGCGTCAACTTCTTCCAAATAATGACTGGTAATCAGTACCGTTGTTCCAGCTTCTCGTAACTTCCGTAGGAAATCCCATACCACAAAACGGCTTTCTATATCAAGTCCTACTGTTGGTTCATCTAGAACCAAGACATCTGGTGCATGGAGTAATCCTGCTGCTAAGTCTAGGCGCTTGCGTAATCCACCGGAGTAAGTGCCAGTTTTTTTATCTGCATATTCTTGCAAACCGAGTAATTCCAACACTGTGTTAACTCGTTGTTTTGCGACTGGGCCTGGTAAGTGATAAAGTGCGGCTTGCAATTGTAGCAGTTCGCGTCCAGTCAACACTTTATCTAATGCGACTTCCTGAGCTACGTAGCCTAACCTTTTTCTTGCGGCTCTGGGATTATCCACCACAGAAATGCCAGATATCTCAATTTTACCTGCATCTGGTATCGTGAGAGTGGACAACGCTCTCAATGTCGTCGTTTTTCCTGCTCCGTTAGGACCGAGTAAACCAAAGATTTCTCCTGGTTCCACCTGAAAGGAAACATCCTTCACAGCTTCAACCGTGCCGTAACGTTTTTTTAAATTTTCAATCAAAACGGCGGGAACCATGATAGTTTATCCTAAACTATACAAATCTCAACAAAGTCTATTTTTATTGTAGACGAGTTGTGTGAGGTGCGGCGATTAAGTCCGTTTCGTGTACTCCTCAGTTGAGTCAAACACGATTACTTTCCATAACCGCATTTAATAACTTATCAGCACCAAACCGTACGACATCTGTACAAGGTCTTCCAGTTTCCGCTTCAGTTTGAGCTATCGCATCCAATGCTTGTGATTCATCTAAATCTTTTGTGTTCAAAGATATACCAACGACAGGTACAAAAGCAAATGCACCACCTGCATAAGCAACAGTTTCATAAAGTTTGACGACTTCTGATAAAGGCGGAATCGGCACACCATTAACGACTTCAGTTTGTCCTGCACGATGGACGAGTATCATCTGCGTCGGTTGCGAACCCCTAATTAAGGGTAGTGTTGCCGTGGAACCGGGATGAAGTAGTGAACCTTGTCCTTCTATATGTAGGATGTCATAGTTTTTCCCATAGCGCATGACCATTTGTTCTACAGCGCCAGCAGCAAAGTCTACTCTAACGGCATCCAATGGGATACCATCTCCTTCTAACATTAAACCAGTTTGACCTGTGGCAAGAAATTTAGAACGCCAACCTTGCAGGCGTGATGCCCAATGTAACTCTAAGCTGGTTGACATTTTACCGACTGACATATCGGTACCCACAGTCAAAATTCGCCGACATGGGAGATTACGTGCCAAACCGCTAGCAACATCTAAGTTGGGTGGTTCTTTGCGTACATCCCAAATAAATTGCCCTGGTTTGAGCAATGTTTTTAACTCTGGGATACTTGCCAATGGCGTGTGCAAACCGTTCACCAGTGACATTCCAGCAGATAAAGCGTCTTTAAGTTCATGCCAATAATCATCTGGCAAAGCACCTCCTTTGGGGGCAATGCCAATCACCAAAACCTCAGGCTGATATTCCAGCGCTGCTGCAACTGATGCCACGATTGGCACATCACGCTTGATACCCGTTAACTCTATCAAAGATTTGCCCGCACATTCGCGGTCAATTGCTGCTACAATAGGAGCTTCGCTATAGCGTAAAAGTGATAAACCCGTTTTGCCATAACGTCCGTGAATTCCTTCATGTAGTAGGACAGCTACTCGTTGATTAAGCGCCAGACGCACTATGTTGTACCCCCAACCCTGGTAAATCGTTTGGTAAAATTCTCCCCTCCTGCAGGTATGCACCTGTAAAAGGATCATCTATTAAATTTAAGTGACTATCCAAATCGAGATAATCTGCTAATGGAGCAAGTTGTGCTGCTGCTGTATTTGCTAGTACACTGTCGGAATAGCAACCGAACATCACTTGCAATTTATATGCTCGCGCTGTATGTACCATCCGCATTGCCTCGGTTAAGCCTCCCGATTTCATCAGTTTGATATTAATCCCATCCACACAGCTTGCCAATTTGGGAATGTCAGAACTGTTGAAGCAACTTTCATCAACAAAAATCGGTAGAGAAATTTGCTTCTTGAGTTGAGCTAAATTTTCTTCCTGACCTTTTAGCAGTGGCTGCTCTACATACTTTACACCGATATCAGCAAGCCAGTTACACATGAGTATTGCATCTTCCAAACTCCAACCCCCATTCGCATCAACGAATAACTCTAGCCCTGGTGCTTCTTCTTGCACTGCCATTAACATTTTTCGGTCTGCATCAATACCATCTGGACTTCCCAACTTTACCTTGAAAAGACGGACATGAGTCAATTCAAGCCAATCTCGTGCCCTTGCCTTAGCACCTTCTGGTGAATTGATCCCAATTGTGACTGAGGTTGGTACTATGATGTTACGATTTAATCCCCAAATCTGCCACAGAGGTAGCCCCACAAGTTTTCCTAACCAGTCGTGCATTGCCATATCCAGCGCTGCTACAGCAGATGAAGGCACTGAGGCTTTTGTTAATACTTGTTCAATTTCTTGTCGTTGCAATGGACTGAATGCTTGCAAACAGGGCGCGACTCGTAGCAAAGCATCTTTGATGATTTCTGTTGATTGCGGATAAGTACACACACGAAAGGGCGAAGCTTCCCCCCAGCCTTCAATATCATCGTGCAAAATTCTCACCCATACATTCGTCGTTTGTGCCGTTGTACCACGACTAATTGTCAAAGGAAAGCGCTTCTTGACGGTAAATATTTTTACTTTTATTTGCATAAATCTGCGTAATCTGACTGTAAAACCGCGTGCTTTTTCAAATAAAAGCTTAGTTCAGCTTTTTACCTATCTTCTGTCTCTGTTATACTTTTTAAATCTTTTTGTCTATTTTGATATTCACTTTATTTATATGACAAACTTACAAAAATGGAAGCTTTTAAAGTCCAAAATGGTTTTGGATAATTATTGGTGTCAAGTCAGGCAAGATGAAATAGAATTACCCAACGGTAGAATTATAGATGATTATTTCGTCAATGTTAGACCAGAAATTACTCTTATTTTACCTGTCACCAGTAGCAAAGAAATTATTTTTGTACGCCAATATAGACATGCTGTCGGTGAATTTTTGTTAGAACTCCCTGCTGGCTTGTTCAACCCAGAGCAAGAGAGTGCCGAAGCCGCAGCAATTAGAGAAATGCAAGAATAAACTGGTTATGTTGCACAAAAAGTCGCAAGAATAGCAACGCTATATGACAACCCTAGTAAAGATACAAATAAAATACATTTATTTTTAGCAGAAGATGTGATCAAATCCGGAGAACAAAAGTTAGATATAACAGAAGAAATAGAAGTAGTCTTGATTCCTATAGAATCAGTGAGGGAAAAAATTGTTCAAGGCGAAATTTCGGTAGCGGGGACAATTGCAGCTATTTGCTTAGGTTTGAATTTTCTCAAGTAAGTAAAATCTCTTGCTATTGACTTTTTTGAACTCATCCCACACCTATAGCCATCCTATTTGATTTGTGAGAACTGAAAGCTACAGAACCCCGACGTCTAAAAAAAGTCAGGGTTTTTGTTTGTCAGGTTGCTTGCGCGTGCTCACAGCGGCTCATGATTTAGGATTGCTATATCAAAACATCGCGCTACCCTACCTACAGTACGGCTAGCTGTGCTGATCAGGCGATTCCTACGGAGAGCTACGCTTAACGCCCAATACTAAGGCTCTTTGCATAAGCATTGCCTACAGCTAAAAACCTTCCCGATGTGACACCCTCTGCTCTTTTCGGTGACTCTAGCTTTGTTGCACATATTCTCAAGCTTATACTACCTTACATTGGGTCGCTGTTTTCTCTGAGGTACGAAGCATTATTATTTTTTATTGAAGATAAATTTTGCTCCACTATGTGGTAAAACTTGTTTTAGTGTGGCGGCAAACATATTCTTGCAAACAAGATTTACACTTAATTTGTCAGGGATGCACAAAAGTAAGAGGTACAAATGGCTTTGTGCATCTCCTACGAGGAGAAAAGCCTACTGGTTCATTATTGCTACCTATGCGTCGCCAAAAAAAATCTTGATTCGACTCCTGCTGTGTAAAAACTGAATCAGTGAGTCAGTCATCCAGGGTGCTAGATGTAACTTAGAGTAAGAGTTTTCTGATGAACCCACGTTTAACAAATTTACTCAATTTACCTGGTGTTGCAGTTGAATCTTACGAGTCTTTTCAAGATTCAGTATCCTTTCAATTAAAGGTTTTAGCGAAAGGTATGTGCTGCCCACATTGTCGTAACTACACAGAGGAATTACATCAAATTCGACCAATTGTAGTTAGAGATTTGCCAGTATCTGGAAAGGAAGTGTACTTAAAATTACCACGTCGCCAGTTTTATTGCAGAGTCTGCCAGCGATATGTTACTGAGCGATTACAGTTTATCGATTGGCGAAGAAAGTACACACAAAGGTATGAGGAAAATATTTACTCCCAAATCAATCACTTCAATATTGACCAAGTTAGCCAACAGCAACATCTTCGTGTTGAGCAAGTAAAGAATATTTTTAACCACATCCGTCAAAAGCGACACAAACAGCATATTGAACTTAGTAAAAAGAGGTCTTACTATGACAAATTTGGAAAAAATAAAAAAAAATTATCACCATAATGTCAATGAATAAGAGTCTTATTTTTTTCTAAGGTAGATTTTTTTTGTAAAAATATGTATGCTCATATAAGTGTGTAAAGCGTCTGTTGAAAGCATACAATTTAGAAAAGTATTTCTAGGGCACCAGGGCATCCCATTGATCTAGTGGGAGATAACTTCCTCATTTATAGTTTTTCCCCCATCATAGATTAGTTGTTTTTTTGAAACACCAACTGAGGGCTTGTTATAGTGCAGAATTCACGTGTTCATTCAGTTTCTGGGAAATTGCCTACACAGCTCGATATTGCTCAAATTCCACTCTATGAACGGAATATGTTATCTGTTGGTATGTTTCTATTTTTGACCTTTTTTAACTTACTCCATCCTAGTTCTTGGCATCAATGGATAGAAAAAATTGACGTTTTTGGAGCATTGCTAGCAAAGGTCATGACTGTATATACTGGATATTTAGGATTTCACTTACTTTGGGGAGCAAGTCAAATTTTGTCTCAAATATATACCTTGACATTTTGGTCAACTGTTGTGATATCTCTAGGTCTTGCAACGAGTGCAAGGATTGAAAAGTCAAAACTTAGCAGAGAAAAATACCTGCATAATCAAGGTAGTATCCTGTTCCTAACCGTCTAGTTGTTTCTGTTGTTTTGTACTAGCGACTGAGCATATATGCGTTACTATGCAGAATGGTTGCTTCCGGTGCTAGAGCTTGGTATCTTTTCTTGCCTATTGATTAAGAGCTTAACCAGCTATTGCGCATAGAACTTGTATATTTTTCCGTGGAAACTACAGATGAAACACACATATGCACAAAATTATGTTAAAACTTTCTAACACTTGACGGCAATTATTTGAAACAGCACCTCTTCAAGTAAAGATTTTCAGCTACAAGCTGAAAAAGCAATATACAGTGTTCAATTTTCTCCCAGTTATTTATCACTCCTTGCATGACCTTATAAGGTAGCTTGCAAGGGGTTTTTTTTAGCAGAGCTTATGTAGAGATTTTACTATTTATACTTAAACTAAGTTGCGTTTTAACATGTCTTCTGAGTTGCTAAGCGACTCAGAACTCCATTGATGCTTCGCTACCCAAAGATGGGGACAAGCTTTGTGCCTATCGCATAAAGTACAGACAAGCTTGTTCATTTTTGCGTATGTACTTACTATCTTATCCTCTACACTTTCAAATTCTAGTGATAATTTATCTTAAATTATCGTTAAAATATTAGCAAGTAGTTGAAAAGTAATATCATTTATGCGAAAGTGTCATAACAAAATCTAAAATCCACAGTCAAATTCATTGATGAAATCAGGACACAGTAGATAGTCAGACTAGTTTTGTCTATCTTTAACTGTCTAGTTATTTCCGCTGTGATTTACTAGCTTGAATGTTTTAATGATTACTTTTCAAACACTTTATAGGAGCAAAAATGATAAAATTTCGTTACATCTGCTTGACTATTGCGAGTGCCTTCATCTTCGCTCTGAGTTCCTGTAATGGTACACAAACCGCAGACAATTCAACTCCACCAGTTGTTAGTCCGAGTCCCCAAGTTACTGAAGCTGTCAGTCATAGCGGACACAGTAGCAAAAAGAAAATTAACATCAATACTGCGATTCTATCGGAGTTAGATAAGTTTGAAGCACAGCTTGGTGTGCCGGCATTATCTCACAAAATTCAGGCAAGTCGTCCATATGGTAGTCCTGAGGACTTAGTTTCTAAAAAGGTTGTTAGCCAAGAGCAATTCGACCAAATTAAGGATCAGGTGACTATTGAGGAAGTCGTTCTGACTGGGGAAGCAAAAGATGTAGACTACATGACGAAACTCGGACTCATGAAAGGACACCTTTTAGTCGCAAAAGAACTGTTGGATCAAAATCAGCCCAAACAAGCAGAACCTCATATCGGTCATCCAGTGGAAGAGATTTACGTTGATGTTGAAGAGCAATTAAATGAGCGCAAAGTTAAAGAGTTTAAGACATCTTTGATTAGTTTGCAAGATTTCGTCAAAGCTAATCCCAAAAATCCCAAGGTCAAAACTGATTTTACCTCTTCTATGCAAGCAGTGGATAGCGCTGTGACAGCTTTACCAACAGATCAGCGATCGCAACCTAGATTCGTACTACAAGTTATTAACGGGTTACTAGATGCAGCTAACTCAGAATATGGTGCTGCAATTGCAGATAATAAAATTTCCGCAGATATTGAATATCAAGATTCCCGTGGCTTTGTCAACTATGTTCGTGAATTATATAAAGGAATTTCCAGTAAAGTCGCTAAAGATCATCCCCAAGAACATAAAGCGATTGAAACGAGTCTGGCTGAACTGACAAAAGTTTGGCCTTCTGCAACTCCACCAGCTAAACCAGTCAAAACTCCAGAAGATGTTACTAAGCTAGTGAAAACCATTGAGCAAAATTCTCAAAAAATTATTGATAGTTCTAGCACTCAAGCGCAGCAATAATATCTTGAATTGTTTGTCGTGGTACTTGCCTAGGATTTTACTCTCAAGCAAGAATTTAAATTGAGTAGTCAGTGAACAAAGAGTTAAGAGTTAAGAATTGGGTGAATTGGGTGAAGCCAAATTGCCATAACTTTCATCAGCTTTCATTTCTTCCCTATGAATTAATGAATAACTCATCACTTATCGCTCATAACTGAACAAACTTTCACGTATCACGATGAGCAGCAACATGATGCAACTTGACCAAAAACAAACAATCGATTTGCTGAACTCTATCATAGAATGTGAACTATTAGGAGTAGTGCGTTATACTCGCTATTCATTAATAGTAACCGGTCCTTACCGTATTACGATTGTGGATTTTTTGAAAGAGCAGGCAAGCGAATCTCTACTTCATGCCCAAAAAGTGGGAGAAATTCTCACGGGGTTAGAAGGTCGTCCTAGTTTACGAATTTCATCCGTGGATGAAATTTGTAACCATTCAGTCAAGGATATCTTAGCAGAAAGCTTAGCTCATGAAGAAAAAGCACTGGGGCTGTATAAAAACCTGCTGGAAACTGTTAGCAATTCCAGTATTGATCTGGAAGAATTTGCTCGTAACATGATTGATGAGGAACAGATGCATAATCTTGAACTGAAAAAGATGTTAAGCGATTTCACTGAATAATTATTAGTGATTTAGGCATGAGTCATGAGTCATTTCATTTATACTCATGACTCATGACTAAGAACCGAGGACAAAGGACAAAGGACAAATAATGAACTTTAGTGCTGCCTTACCCACTTTTGTGATTACACTCCGAGAAGGAGTAGAAGCCGCTCTTGTTGTTGGTATTGTGTTAGCTTTGCTAAGAAAAGCTAAACAATCTCGTCTTAACCCCTGGGTTTATGCTGGTGTCGGCGTTGGTATCATAGTCAGCGCACTCATAGGTTTTCTTTTCACTTGGATGGTTCAAGCACTTAGTGCAATTAATCCGCAGTATTCATCAGTGGTTGAGCCAGTAATGGAAGGTGTGTTCAGCATATTAGCTATTATTATGCTGAGCTGGATGCTTATCTGGATGACTAAACAAGCCAGATTTATGAAGGCTCAAGTTGAAGGAGCAGTTACAAATGCTTTAAAACAAAACTCATCATATGCTGGTTGGGGTGTTTTCAGTTTAGTGTTTATTGCCGTTGTACGCGAAGGGTTTGAAACGGTTTTGTTCGTTGCTGCTAACTTTCAACAGGGGCTTATTCCTGCTCTTGGAGCTCTTGCTGGTATTGCACTCGCAGCGTTAATTGGCGTACTATTATTTAAATGGGGTGTTAAAATCAACATCCGCCAATTTTTCCAATTCATGGGCGTTTTATTAGTATTGATTGTAGCTGGGTTAGTGGTCACTGCTTTGCAGAAGTTTGACGAAGCTATTGCTACTCTTGCTCTGAGCAACCGCGCCTCGGAAAGTCTTTGTTTTTACTACGAACGGTTCACTAGAATCCACTCTTGTATTTTGGGTCCAATGGTTTGGAATACTTCCAACATCTTGCCTGATGAAAGGTTTCCAGGTGTGATTCTTCAAGCTTTATTTGGTTACAGGCAATATCTCTATGTTGTGCAAGCAGTGGGATATGTTGTGTTTTTAGTAACAGTTGGTGGTTTGTATTTCCGCAGCATCATGGGCGGAAGCAGTGGTAGTACCGCTTCGCAGAATTCAAAATCACGAAGTGTTGCGAGCAAAGCGACGCAATCTCAAAATTCAAAATGAATACACGCTAATTCACGCGGGAGCATGGTAGCCCCGAAATAAGTCTGTCAAGAAATTAAATGAATTGACAGACTTATGTTATTTATATCGGGGTGGAAATGCGACACGGTAAATTTATTTACCGTCAGGTGTGGTGTGGGTCGTTAATGTACTCTTGGATTCTTGCTGTGCTCACCTTACCTGTGGTGTCGTAGAAATAAGAATGTGTCCACAAGGCAGGTATCTTAAGCAGATGAGGAAATTCTTGGCGTAGATAGCGCGAACTACGTCCTTTAAAAGCTTTGACTACTGAATTAATCGGGGTGTTTGGATCATATTCCACCAAGACATGAACATGGTCTGGCGCTATCTCTAGTGCTTTGATAATCCATTCTTTTTCGTTAGCTACTTCAGTCATGATTTGACTGAGACGAGTTTTTACCTCACCCACTAACACCTTTTTTCGTCGTTTAGGTATCCAGACAAGATGAACAGTAGCCGAACCTACAGAATGATTATTGTGCCGATATTCCCTTGAAGAATTTTTCACTGTATATAGCTCCGCTCTATTGACATATATGATCATCAAAGTTATTGTAGACAGCAACAGATAAACGACAACATGGGGGACGCACTAATCTATAAAAAACGAGCAAACCTTGCCAGTTATCTGTTCTACACGAGAGATCTTTCATTGAGGCTCTCAAAAAGAGCGGGTTTTTTGATTAATGTTGAGATTGTTTGCAACAACCCCGCTCTTTTTGAGAAGGTTTGCTCGTTTTTTACAGGTTTTTTCCACGGGAGGTGATTTTAAGTGGTTCGGAGTTCAACTTTATCGTTCATTACGGAAGTACCGTTAATTGTAGATAGCAAGCAGGAATCTGAATTGCTAGCTCGTTTTCAAGCTGGTAGACAACTCTATAATGCATGTCTTAATGAAGCGATGAAGCGACTTGAATTAGTCCGCAACTCCGAACTATATCAGTTGGCTAGGCAGTCGCCTAAAACCAAGAAAAAAGAACGCAGTGACACATTCAAGAAAGCCAGAGAGCAGTACCGATATTCTGAGTATGACCTTCATAGTTTTGCAAGTTTAACTAGCAAAAATGCTAAGTGGATTGCTCAAAAAGTTGATTCAAATACTCAGCAAAAGTTAGCTACCCGTGCTTTCAAAGCCAGTGAACGGGTTATGCTTGGATTGGCTCGTGATGTTCGTTACAAAGTACCAAGTAGGTTTCGTTCAGTAGAAGGTAAGACCAATAAGCAGGGATTGAGATGGAAAGACGATTGTTTAGTTTGGGGCAGCCTTAAATTACAACCAATCATTGATCCAACCAACCCAGTTATTCGACATGGTCTTGAATCTCCCGTTAAATATGTCCGCTTGTTGTGGCGTGTCCTGAATGGTAAACGCCGCTGGTATGCTCAGCTAGTCAATGAAGGCAGTCCTTACCAAAAAGCTCAAAATTACGTTTCTGACGGGCTGGTAGGTCTAGACCTCAATGTAAGCAACATTGCATATGTTGGTGATGACTATGCTGGCTTGTTGCCATTCGCTGAAAAAGTCCCCAGCTTTCAAAAAGAGATAACCAAGCTGCAAAGACAGATGCAGCGTCGAATGCGTGCCAACAATCCTGACAACTTTGAGCCTAACTTTGAAGCAAGGAAAGGTCGAAAAACCGTTGTCAAAAAAGGGAAGGTCAAGAAAAGTAAAGCGCAATGGAAGAAATCCAGTAACTATCTCAAGGCTGCTAATAAAAAACGTGAACTAGAACGCCGGAAAGCAGCTTACGCCAAAACCCAAAACCGTCGTGTTGTTAACGAAATTTTGAGGCACGGCAAGCATATAAAAACTGAAAATGTTTCAGTGAAGGGATGGCAGAAACGTTATGGTAAAGCCATTTCTGCTAAATCCCCAGGTTTCGTACAATCCGAACTGCGAGCCAAAGCTGAAATTGCTGGTGACGCATTGGGACAAAAAAATGGGGCAAGCCCTAATAACAACACGATAAATCGTGATGCTTCCAGATCAACGCAAGAGGGCTTGCCCCATTTTTCCAGTCATTCCCCCGGTAGGTCAGTTATCAAGTTTTCTACTCAAACAACTGCGCTAAGCCAAGCTCATTTGGACGGGACGCGCATCAAAAAGTCCTTGAATCAACGAGTTCACCGGGATGTAACGGGTCTTCCAGAGCATCATCGTGATTTGTTCAGCGCGTTCTTGAGTAGACATGTCAATCAGAACAAGCTGGTATTGCAAAATGCTCAGAACGAGTATTTGGGGTTGGAACCAATCCTGTTGGAGGCATATCAGCAAAAAAAAACAACCCGCGAACTAGTAGGCAAGTCCGAAAGTACGCAGTCTGGTTCTCCGTCGGAGCGGGTTTCCAACGAGCCACTAACCACTGACCAGGCAGCCAGTAAGGGCGAGAAGTCAGATGGGGATGTGGCGTGATTCCCCGTCACGAAGCGTGCGGGGAGGGTTCAACGCAAACTTTTCACTGGTTTTGGATGGGTGCTTGGTTCCCGCCATGACGTAATAGTTCTCAAAATCAGCCAGTTGCACAAAAATCGATGTGTTCGGTGAAAGATTGAGCAAAAATGGATAATGAGTTTGTAATGAGCGCCTAAGCGCTCATTATAAGCTGAATAACTAACAACTATTTTCCCAATGACTAAAATTTGTGTCCGAGAGTTATTCATCTATCCATTTAAAGGGTTAAGCGCCCAGAAATGCGATCGCGTTGACTTGCAAGTTGGACATGGTATTAGGGGCGATCGCACTTTTGCCCTAATGTACAAAGAAGACGCACAATATCCTGACTCAACAAAAGTCCCTTGGATGAAGAAGCACAACTTCGCCATGCAAAATGACTGGGCTGGGTTAGCAGCGTTAGATTGTGCTTATGAAGACACTACTAGTACTTTAACGGTGAAGCGTCAAGGTGTGGAGTTATTGGTTGCTGATACGAATAGCACAAGTGGACGCGATCGCATTGCAACCTTCTTCACAGGATACCTCGCAGGGATTTACCCAAGTCAAGCTGCGAGACATCCAAACCGCGCACCCTTGCAAGTTGTGGGAGAATTTGGCAAAACTCGATACCCCGACCGGGAAGCCGTGCATATTTCTCTTGTCAGTCAAGCAACCCTTAACCACTTGAGTGAGATCGCAGGACGACAAGTAGATGTTCGTCGTTTCCGTCCTAATATTGTTTTAGATGGTGTACCCGCCTGGGGAGAATTTGACTGGGTGGGTAAGGAAATGCAACTTGGTACAGCACGAATTGCAATTACAGCCAGGATTAATCGCTGCTTAAATATAGAAGTCAATCCAGAGACAGGAGAAAGAGATATCTCCTTGCTGACTCTGCTGCAAAAGAATTTTCAACACACACAGACGGGTGTTTTGGCACAGGTGATCAATGGTGGTACAGTGGCAATAGGTGATACTTTTGGTAACGCTGAGTAAACAGTAGATATGCTTAACGCAGGGACTCAAAAATGACTGTGATTGCTATCAAACAAAACAGAATGAGTCCTAAACGCCAACCAGAAGCGAATACAAGCTGCAATAGCATGAGGGCGATGTGTGCTGCGTTGAAAGTCATGGAAATAAGATAGGCGATCTGCCGCTATGCTGCAGCGTTAGCTCCGGCCCCGTGGAAAAATCCTGTACAAAAGCAACAAACCTTGTCAAAAAGCGCGGGTTTTCTCGTTACTCCGCTCGATTACTTTCAAGAACCCCGCGCTTTTTGACAGCCTCGACGAGAAATCGTCGTTCTCAAACCTAATAAATAGAAGGTTTGTTGCTTTTGTCACGATAAATGCGTCCCCCTTAGGGGCTAGCTATCGCAAAACCAACTAATGCAAGTAAAAAATATTTGAGGGTGCTTGTGCGATCTGCCGAAGCGCGTAGCGTGCGCTTTGCGCTTAAGGCAAGCGTTAGCTCCGGCCCCCTAAGGGGCTAGCTATCTCTCCTTTAAAAGATTTTGCCGGTATTTAATTAGATAATGAGTAGTACACATCCTCAGTTCGAGTTACCATAACTTCGTCGTCGATGAAAAAGACCCGTCGAAAAATATCAAAACCTCGGATAATTAACCGGGACGGCGGCTTCAACGTCCTACGTATAGGTGCATCCAACTACCGTTGGCGTGATCCATATCATTTGCTACTGACTCTTTGCTGGTATAAAACTCTAGCACTTATTAGTTTTGGGTATATACTTGCTAACACCTTGTTTGCCTTAGCATATCTTGCGGGAGGCGATGGTATTGAAAATGCCCGTCCGGGTAACTTCCTTGACGCCTTTTTTTTTAGCGTCCAGACGATGGCATCTATTGGCTATGGGGCAATGTATCCCAAAACATTTTACACTAACATTTTAGTGACTATTGAATCGTTGTTAGGGCTTATGGGGTTGGCGATGGCGACTGGGTTAATGTTTGCCCGGTTTTCTCTTCCCAAAGCGCGAGTCATGTTTAGTCATGTAGCAGTTATTACTCCACATAACGATATGCCAACTTTGATGTTGCGTGTCGCTAACGAACGCCAAAACTGGATTTTAGAAGCACAAGTCAGAGTTACTTTGGTACGCAGCGAAATTAGTAAAGAAGGAGATGTGATGCGTCGATTTTATGATATGTCGCTGCTTCGCAGTCACTCACCACTTTTTGCCCTGAGTTGGACAATTATGCACCCAATAGATGAAACTAGTCCTTTGTATGGAATCTCATCAGAGGAAATGTTTGAGGATGAGATGGAAGTCTTAGTCACTTTTACTGGGCTTGATGAAACTGTATCTCAAACTATTCATGCTCGTCACTCGTATGTCGCGGAGGAAATTCTTTGGAATATGCGATTTGTTGATATTTTGTCGAAGACACATGAAGGTAGACGTAGTATTGACTACTCGCGTTTTCATGATGTTATATCGATTGGGGATTAAATCAGGGCTTACGCACGAACAACGTAATCATAGTCCGCAGCGATCGCAGTCACTACCTTGCTGTATTAGCAACTTGAGTTAAGTAAGTAGAGAAATTTGGCACAATAGTAGAAACACATAAAAGTAGTTCGAGAGTGGCACTTGGGCCGTCAGGATAACTCTAGAGTATGCCACAATAGCGAAACAGAAGCGACTATTAAATTCAGTTAGGAGTTCTCGTTGTGGAGTCCCGATATAACCCAGCAGCAATTGAGGAAAAATGGCAAAAAACATGGACTGAACAAGGTTTAGATAAAACTGTTACAGATAGCAGTAAACCAAAATACTACGCCTTGTCCATGTTCCCTTATCCTTCGGGCAGCCTGCACATGGGTCACGTCCGTAATTATACGATTACTGATGTGATTGCCCGCCTCAAACGGATGCAAGGTTATCGGGTACTACATCCTATGGGTTGGGATGCTTTTGGCTTACCAGCAGAAAACGCCGCGATTGACAGAGGAATACCGCCTGCGAAGTGGACGTATGAAAATATGGCTCAGATGCAGCAACAATTAAAGCGTCTTGGCTTTTCCATTGATTGGGATTGCGAAGTTGCCACGTGTTCGCCAGACTATTACAAGTGGACACAGTGGATTTTCTTGCAGTTTTTAAAAGCAGGATTAGCTTACCAAAAAGAAGCTGCTGTAAACTGGGATCCTATTGACCAAACTGTCGTGGCGAATGAGCAAGTTGATAGCGAAGGACGTTCTTGGCGCAGTGGTGCTAAAGTTGAACGCAAACTTTTGCGACAGTGGTTTTTAAAAATTACTGACTACGCTGAAGAATTGTTGAATGACCTCGATAAGTTACCAGGTTGGCCTGAACGCGTCAAGTTAATGCAGGCAAACTGGATTGGTAAGTCAACAGGGGCGTACTTGGAATTTCCCATTGTTGGGATGGAAGAGAAAATTGGTGTGTACACCACTCGCCCAGATACAGTTTATGGTGTTAGCTACGTTGTGTTAGCGCCAGAACATCCTTTGACAAAGCGTGTGACAACACAAGAACGGGAAACAGAAGTAGAAGCTTTTATTCAAGAGGTTTCTAATCAAAGCGAGTTGGAACGCACAGCTGAAGATAAACCCAAGCGTGGAATTCCGACTGGTGGTAAAGCAATTAACCCGTTTACTGGGGAAGAAATTCCTATCTGGATTGCTGATTACGTGTTGTACGAGTACGGTACGGGTGCAGTCATGGGTGTTCCCGCGCACGATGCACGAGATTTTAAGTTTGCTAAAGAACAGAATTTGCCCATCAAAGTGGTGATTGTGCCACCCGATAATGTAGAACTCTCGGATGCAACGTCTCTACAACAGGCATATACAGAACCAGGAATTGTGATTAATTCCAGTCAATTTGATGGAATGGCTTCTGTTGATGCTAAGCAAGCGATCGTCGCATACGCTGAACAACAAGGTTTTGGTAAAGCGCGGGTACAGTATCGCTTGCGAGATTGGTTGATTTCGCGGCAGAGGTACTGGGGCGCACCCATTCCTGTGATTCACTGCCCTAACTGTGGTACAGTACCAGTTCCTGAAGAAGATTTGCCGGTGCAGTTGCCAGAAAATGTTGAATTCTCTGGACGCGGACCTTCACCTTTGGCTAAGTTGGAAAATTGGGTAAATGTCCCTTGCCCAACTTGTGGCACTCCAGCAAAGCGGGAAACTGACACGATGGATACTTTTATTGATTCCTCGTGGTATTTCTTGCGCTTTACCGATGCTAAGAATGACAAGCAGGTTTTTGACTCCGCGAAGACAAATGACTGGATGCCAGTCGATCAATATGTAGGTGGTATTGAACACGCGATTTTGCACTTGTTGTATTCGCGGTTCTTTACTAAGGTATTGCGAGACAGAGGTTTGTTGAATTTTGATGAACCTTTCCAACGCTTGTTGACTCAAGGCATGGTACAGGGTTTAACTTATTTGAATCCCAACAAGTCTGGAAAAGATAAATGGATTCCTTCCTATCTTGTCAGCAATCCAGATGATCCTCGCGATCCGCAAACAGGTGAACCATTGCAACGCCTTTACGCCACCATGTCTAAGTCTAAGGGTAATGGTGTCGCACCAGAAGAAGTCATCAGCAAATATGGTGTAGACACTGCCCGGATGTTCATCTTGTTCAAAGCGCCCCCAGAAAAAGATTTGGAATGGGATGAAGCGGATGTGGAAGGACAATTCCGCTTCTTGAACAGGGTTTGGCGATTGGTAACTGATTTTACCACCCAGCCAAGAGAGGTTCACAATCAGCAAACTCAATTGAGTAAAGCAGAAAAAGACTTGCGGCGGGCAATTCACATTGCTATCAAAGAAGCTACGGAAGATGTAGAAGGCGAATATCAATTCAATACAGCGGTATCAGAATTGATGAAGTTGAGTAACGCTTTGGCTGAAGCTAGCTGCAAAGATTCATCAGTTTATGCAGAAGGTATTCAGACTTTAATAGTGTTGCTGGCACCTTTTGCACCTCACATTGCTGAAGAATTATGGCAGCAATTAGGTAATACTGAATCTGTTCATAAACAAGCTTGGTTGAAGTATGATGAATCTGCCTTGGTTGCTGATGAAATCACTTTAGTGATTCAAGTCAACGGCAAAAAGCGTGCAGATTTCCAAGTTCCGGCACAAGCTGATAAAGCAGAGTTGGAAAAGTATGCTCGTGAGTCAGAAATTGTTCAGCGTTTTATTGAGGGTAAGGAAATTAACAAGGTGATTGTGGTGCCGGGGAAGTTAGTAAATTTTGTCGTTGGTTAAAGGGTTTTTTGTCATTGAGGAAATGAAGAGAAGGAAGAAGGTGATATTTTTGTTGCCTTCTTTCTTGTTTGTAGTTTCTCTGGGAATATGGCAATACGGTTCAGTTAAGGATTGTTGCTAACAATTTCAAATATGTAGAGACGTTGCATGCAACGTCTCTACATTGCTATCGGTGATAACGTTTTTGGTCTTATCTGAACCGTATTGGGGAATATAGTTTCTCAGCTTACATCTCAATACCGTTCAGTTACAGCGGTTTTCAATTGAGTAGACTACAAATCTAGTAAACTTTCATAGGCAGTAAAAATACTCACTGAAAATGCCTGTCCCCTACTCAACGGATCTACGCCAACGTGTGGTTGATGCTTATAAAGCAAAAGAAGGGTCGCAACGACAATTAGCCGATCGCTTCAAAGTCAGCTTATCATTCGTTCAACGGTTAATACGTCGTTATCGAAATACAGGAAAATTGACATCCTCCCACCGCTGAATGGAGTACCATTACAGCGGGGGATTCCAAAG
>NZ_QMEA01000123.1 GCF_012912105.1 Brasilonema sp. UFV-L1 | reverse complement strand
CGAAAAGTTGCCAGGAGGGTTTCCCTCCGTAGCAAACTTTTC
Source organism: Brasilonema sp. UFV-L1 (assembly GCF_012912105.1). GTDB lineage: Bacteria > Cyanobacteriota > Cyanobacteriia > Cyanobacteriales > Nostocaceae > Brasilonema. The sequence continues at coordinate 19,450 of NZ_QMEA01000123.1, read as the reverse complement.
AAGACGAATTTTGCGAAAAGTTGCCAGGAGGGTTTCCCTCCGTAGCAAACTTTTCAAGACGAATTTTGAATTGTTCTTTCCTCCATCTTTGCTAGCCAGCTTCATCAAACTTTGAGCAAAGTTAATTTTAGCGTCAACTGCTATGCGGCTGGGAGATAAGTTGCTGATTTCAGACTGGATTTGGGACGATAAGGCGAATGCATCTGCAAATTGCTTTGTCTCAACAAGTAGGCTTAGTCGATTAAGATGTGCTTGAATACGTGTGGTTGAATCAGTCGATGCGCTTGCAGCTTGCTGGTAATATTCCAATGCCATTTTCGTATCATACTGGGCACGGGCGGTGTTTCCTAAACTGAAGAGAGTTTCACCGATAATTTGATGAGATGACGTCGCTTTTGCAAGTGCTAAACTTTGCTCCAATACCTTCTGAGATTCCTTTAAATTACCAACAACTTGCATAATGTTGCCAAGACTCAGCAATCCTGATGCTTTTGTTGATGAGTCTGGTTGGTTTTGAAGGGTTTGCGAAATCTCAGTTAAAATCTTGTTTGCCTGACGGTATCGCCCTAAAATTTGTAGAGCTTGAGCTGAGTTAATGCGGTTACGGGTGAATGCAGCATTGTCTTTCATTTGCTGATAAATCTCTGCTGCTTTTTGCCAAGTCGTCACTGCTGCTTCAGCTTGTCCCTGCGACAATTGTAAGCGTCCTTGCACATCAAGAGCTTGTGCCAAAATTTTAGAACTTTGTTGGGAGTTGGGCAAATTTTTTAATAAATTGAGACTTTGAGCGATCGCATCTTCAGCTTCCTTCCATAAACCAAGTTTTTGAAAAGCCAAACAGAGATTGCTCAAAGTCATAGCTTCCCGTAAATTGTCTCCTTGAGTTCTCAAAGCAACTACAGCCTGTTGCAAAACTTTTACAGCAAGAGTGAACTGTCCAGCCTCATAAAGTTTTTTACCCTGTTGCACAAGGTCTTGTATTTTACCCTCGCCAATTGTGAATTGATGTGCTGCAGAATTGACAAGAGGAGCTTGTGCTAACACTGGTGCCAGTATTGGTGATATTATCACACAAAGAAACACAACTAAGTAAGTGGACAGAATGAAACATAAAATGCAAACCAATGAAACCTTCTTAGGAAGAGGTTTTCCCTTCTGCCTTCTGCCTTCTGCCTTCTGCCTTCTTATCCAACTTCTACTTGGCTGTTTAGATGAAAAAAGGAATTTTAGAATACGGAAAAATACAGGCTTTCTTTTCACCATGCTCCTTCTCCATAACTACAATTCAAAGTCTTCTTTCACCTTTAGCTCCTCCCCTAAACTTAACTCTACACTAAAACGTTTTCCTGATTCCCCTTTGAAAAATTTCAGTTGAATGTAGTTATCTTGCACTCTTGAAATGACTTGCTGAAGGTTTTTTCCGGCTTTAGACAACAAAGTCAATTTCAGATCAGGCGGCAAATATTTTTCTCCACTTGTAGGATGTACCTGGATTAAAACACCCAATTTATCCTCGGTTTCTTCTGTGATATTTACCAACAGAGCAACTGTTTGATGACCAAGTTGCACTCCCAAGTCAATTAGTTTAGCTTTTTTGGGACCTTTCTGTGCAATTCTAGTACTTAAAGCTAAATTAGCTTCTGGGTTGATGAGCGTGTCTATTGTTTGCCAACCTTGTTCAAAAACTCCCTCCAACCATTGACTCAGCTTGGTTCTGGTATTCTGCAAAGATGTCTCTTGTGAGACACCAGCAGACTGAGTTGAGGCTACAGGTAAAGGAATCGTTGAAGGTTGTGAGAAATGATTGTAGAACAACAGATGATTGAGTTCCGCATCAAATAAAGATAGCGGTAATTGGTAATATTCATCCCGAGCATGTAAATTGAATTGACTGCGATAATTCACAAGTTCGTCGTGACGCAAAAAGCCTCTAAGAATAACTTGTTCTTCTTCTTCTAACACTTCAACGACGACGTAGAAATGAGCTGCTAATTCTGATTTTTCGATGACATTTCTGGGAATATTGACAACTTCATCAAGTAAGTGTTCTACAGCAATTGGACAAACTTTAAATTCTCCAATCATCAGATGAGAAATAGCTTCAAGTTCATTCGGAACTCGATGAATCACTTTATCTTGTATGCGTGTGCTGAGCCATTTTTCACAGCCAAGCATTGCCAGTGTATTCAGATAAGTTTGCCACTGTTGTGCTTCAGTTGTGACTAGTTTACTATGATTTCTTGCTTGGTCAAAATCTTCTGCTTCTAGCCAAACGACTTCTGAGAGCAAGAGTCTTATATCAGTTGAATTAACCATAGAATTAAGCATGATTGTACTCCTTCTTGATGTTTTCTGTTTCAGATTTTCCCTAGCCTTGCTTTAACAGGAGGGTTGGAAGACATACGCGTACACCCCGTGTACGTTGTTTTAGATATTTGCGAATTTGCTGAGCATACAAGCTATCCATCGAACGACTTTTTCCCACTCTGGTTTCTTCTGCTGCTTCTCGAAAGATTTCATTGTCAGCAAAAGCTTCTATATACTCAGCCAATGTTTTAAGATAATTTGGCTCAGGAGGAGTTTTAGTTAAACCTTTTTCCTCTGCTTTCTTGAGAACTATTGCAAGAAGTTGTTGGACTGTAAGAGTACGTACTTTACTCAGTAGCTCCCCTGGATTTAAGACTCGCCTAGCTTGATCCCAACTCGTCATTCCCAACTTGGGTGCAATATCCTTGAGAGATAAACTTTGACAGTAGTAAAGCTGCAAGCCAGGAATAAATTTTTGAGCGTATTTGGTATAGTTTTTACTTTTTTTCAAGTTAGTTATGCGATCGCCTATTTCTTGCTCGATCGCACGCGTCAAGGCTATACTCAGTTGCTCATACAAGAAATCCAATATTTCTTGCTCTTCAAGATCTACCTCATTGAAGTTGTTAACAGGTAAATCTGTTCTATAGTTATAACCTCCAGTCTGAGGATCGTGGACTTCCAGTGGTTCTCTATAACTCCAAATGTCATACTGTCTCAGTTGTGTGACGACTTGTTTGAGTTCATTCATCAATTCCACTGTTGAGTTGATAATGACATTTCTTTCGCGCAAGCCGTTAAGCATTTCTTGCAATTGCGCGCTTGAGGGTTCTGGACATTTTTTGACTGTCTTCGAGTTTTGTTGAAGTCTGTCACGACGATAAACACCATGAAAAACTTCAACTAAGTGGCGATCGCGGTTGGATAAACGTTCAAATTGTTTTGCTCTGATTCGATTAAGAAGCGCCCAGTCACTGAGATGCTTAAATCCAAAATCTGCTAAAAAATCTTTCAGTTCGGGATTTTGCTTAGTTTGCAAATATGCCCAATTGTCTAAGCTCATCCTAGACTCTAAATCGGCATTAAATGTTTGCAAAACTCTAACAGAAAAGAATTTGTAAGCAGTTGTTCTAGTTTCCCCATTGTTATCCACAATGAGTTGAGTTTTCCCCTTAGGGTCTATGATAACTAAAGTTTGTCCATCGTCATTGAGGACACAGGATAGCAATTCCTGGAAAGTAAAATTCTTTTCACCACTGAAGAGATTGTAAATTTTTTGGCATGCTTTTAGAATCGGTTCAGAAACATAAGCTCGTAAACAAAGTCCTGCTTTAGCACGACTCATAACATCAACAGCAGAATTTTTGTCAAAAAAGTCGGATAACAGAACAGTTTGTGTGTCTATGGGAGCAAGATTGTGAATCTGTTTTAGATACTCCCGTGCTGGAAGAACTAAACACTGTTCGTATCCAACTGTTTGAGAGGTACTGATTCTGTAAATTTTCCAGTATCTAGATGATACATCCATAATGACTGTCACATCCCAGAATAACTGTTTATATAGTTGCACTTAATATCTAGATGTCGGCGTTTTGAACTCATGCAGTTCACAACCAACAACCCTTATTTCCCTATAAGCACCTGAACAGAAACCCGGTAACTTTCACGAAACCGGGTTTCTAAGCACGCGAACTAACCTTAACCGAACCGTATTGTCCTGACTCCTGACGACTTCTTTATACCTTCATGTTTTATACTTGCAAAATTCCTCTAAACTCCTTTCAAAACTCCATCTTCCATATACGCCACTCGGTCAGCTAAATCTAAAATTCGGGGATCATGAGTTACAATTAACACTGTACAGCCTTGTTCTTTTGCCAGTCCACGTAGTAACTCCATAACCAGATGTCCGCTGTGAGAGTCTAAAGCAGCCGTGGGTTCATCTGCCATAATAATTTTTGGATGAGCAGTTAAGGCGCGGGCGATCGCCACTCTTTGTTTCTGTCCCCCCGACAAATCACGCGGAAGTTGTTTTATTTTGTCTCCCAATCCAACTTGTTCTAACAAAGCTTGGGCTTCCTTGCGTGCTAATTTTCCACGAATCCCTTTGACGTTCAAGGCTGCTTCTACATTTTCAATCGCTGTGAGTGCTGGGAATAAGTTAAAATCTTGAAAAATAAAGCCAATATTGTGCCTTCTGAACCGAGCAAGTTCAGTTCGAGACATTCTAGTAATTTCTTGCCCAAGTAAATAAACATTGCCAGCCGTCGGAGTCAACAGTCCCGCTAAAATAGACAGTAAAGTTGTTTTCCCTGAGCCAGAAGGTCCCATCAAAATTTCTATATCACCTTTTTGGATCTCCCAATAAATTTTTTTCAAGATTTGAAGCCGTTGCTGCTTGGAATTGATAACCATTTCCACCCCCCTAGCAATAATTGCTCCTCTTGGGGTGCGACTCGTTTGATATTTGCTCTGAGCAAACGTATCAAATTTCTTTTTATAATCAGCCATCTCCTCAAATTCTTTAGACATATAGAGTTTTTAATTATTAGTTGATATTTGTTGAGTGCTTTCGATAGTTATCAGTTATCAGTTATGAGTCATTGCTCATGCTTTTGGGGCTTCTTACAAATCTTTACATAAATTTCTTCCTTTGGGCCTGTTTACTGAGTGAGAATTTTGTCACTCATGATGACTGATAGACGAAAAATTATGATTGACAAAAGAACTATCCTTTAAAGACAATAGCTGGATCTACACGTGTGACTTTTTGAATAGCAAAAACAGCAGAACTGACACACATCAACACTGTAATTCCGAAAACAATAACTGCGGATAAAGGTGTAATTAAAATGACAATTCCTTGTGTTGTTGATGTCCAAGCTGCGACTCCTACACAAAGAGCCATTCCTGGTATGTAGCCTAAAATTGCCATCCAGATTGCTTGCTCAATAATGACATTGTAAATAAACCAATCAGAAGCCCCCATTGCTTTGAGGGTGCCAAATTCTTTTATATGATCTGTGACAGAAGCGTAAAGAATTTGACTCACCACAACTGCCCCGACAACAACGCCAACTACTGCACCAAGACCGAGAATAAATCCAATTCCAGAGCGAACCTGCCAAAAATCTTGTGTGATTTTAGACATTTCTTCGCGAGTGTAAGCACGAGTATCTGGCAAAGCCACTTCCAAATCTTGCTTGAGTTTTCCTATGTTTTGACCTCGTTTCGCTCGAATCAAAACAAAGCTAATCTGGTCTGTTGAGACTGGTTTTTTCGCAGAAGAACCCACGTTATTTGGAGCTGTTGTTGTTTGAGTACCATAATTTTTATAAGTATTAGCAGTTTCTAAAGAAGTGAAAATTAAAGTACCGAAGACAATAGACTGAGTTCCTTGAGTGAAACCCACTAACTTTGCTGGTGTATTATTAATTTCTCCTACCTCGCCCAATCTTTTGAGATGAAGAGAATTCAGGTTGGTTTTGTCAACCATAAAACGGAAAGATTGCTTCAAATCATTCAAACGACCTTCAACAATATTTGAGCGGTTAAATAATATCCCCTGTGGATCTGCACCAACGATTGTGATAGAGGTAATTTGATCTGTTGCAAGTTCATGCCAAAGTCCACCATCAATAATGACAGCTTCAGCTTTGTCTACACCTTTGACTTTGCGTGCCTTGCTGACTTGTTCGTAGGGAATTGGTATAGTTAAGCCCAAATGCTGCATATTCTTTGAAGACACCCAAATATCAGCACGTGATTGATCGATTAACTGGGTAGAAGAACGAGCAAACCCATATTGAAGACCTGTTTGAATGGTTACTAAACTAACAGCAAATAAAATTCCCGCCTGTGCTACTAAAAAGCGAGGAATGTCTTCTAGTAAATTCTTACGAGCAATTGAAGCCATAAAATGTAATAGGGAATAGTTATCAGTTGTTGATTGGTCGTCGTTCGTCGTTAGTCATTCGTGAGCCATCTTCCGTTTTAGAATAGACTCTTCCTTTCCAAGTTCCTCCTCGCTTTTGCCAATGACGCACAGCCGAGTCGATAGTCATCAGCGTATATACCAGAGCAATTCCTGGAAGACAGAGTGTCAACCAGGGTGAACACTTGTAAAATCGGATAGTAGGCAAGTAAGCACAAGCCATGAGTAGCCAACCCAATAAGCCGACACAAGCTATAAGCCAATTTTCAGTGAGCAAACCGAAGATTGCACTGATCGGTGGAACTATATAAACAAGTATCATCCCTATGACTGTTACAACTAACAGCCCCAAGGAATAATGTAGTTGTGTAAAAGCTGTTCGAGCTACCATCCCCCAAACAGTTGAAAGCGATAGATAAGGTCGTAAGCTGTGGGTTAAGTCGTCTAGTCCTAGCCAAATTTTGTGAGATGGGGAGGCAGATGAGGAGAATGAGGAAGATAAGAGAATATTTTCTCCCCCAACTCCCCCAACTCCCATACTCCTTTGCTTAACTGCCTGTGCTAAGGCACAATCATCAATGAGTGCATTACGGACGACTTGAATACCACCAATCCTGGTTAAAGCTTCACGCGTTATTAAAAGACACCCACCAGCAGCAGCCGCTGTTGGTTTTGTAGGATCGTTCACCCACGGGAAGGGGTAAAGTTTTTGAAAGAAAAAGACAAATGCTGGTATGAAGAGTTTTTCCCAAAAACTTTTACACCTCAGCAGCACCATCAGAGAAACAAGTTCTAAATTCTCTTGTTGCGCTTTTGCTACCAAAAAGCGGAGATTATGAACATGATGTTCAATATCAGCATCCGTCAGCAGAAGATAGTCTGGTGGTGATGTCAAGCTTTGTGTATATTCAATACCTTGGTGTAGCGCCCATAACTTGCCCGTCCAGTCAGGAGGCAAAGGTTGTCCAGAAAGAACGTGTAATTGCTGAGTTTTGTCTAATGCCTGGGCAACACGAGAAGCAACATCTGCTGTTCCATCGGTACTGTTATCGTCTACTAACACGACGGTGAAACTACCAGGATAGTCTTGAGTGAGAAGCGATCGCAAACTTATAGGAAGCAAATCCGCTTCATTTCTGGCAGGGACGACAGCACAAATGGCAGGGAACATTTGTAAATCTGTTTCCTGTCTTGTTAATCGTTGGTCACAGCGCCAAAACTGACCCCAGAACACCAGTAATATCACCCAAATTGTCAAGGATAGAACAGAAAACCATAATCCAATTTCACCGCTCATTGTGTTCTCTTTTTTTCACATAGAAAACACATTACAATGTCAGCTTATGACAGGCAAAGAATTTTCTTGTTATCGCTAACAAGAAACAGATGTGGTAGAGGAGTAACGGAAACGGATGCAAATTCAAGACAAACAGACAGTTTCCCGTGTCAGAGGTGCGATCGCCAAAAATCAGAACTATCTTCTTTCCATGCAATATCCATCTGGATATTGGTGGGCGGAGCTAGAATCCAATGTTACCATCACTGCGGAGGTTGTCCTCCTTCATAAAATTTGGGGAACAGACCGAGAAAGACCATTACACAAAGTTGAAACATACCTACGTTCTCAACAACGGGAACACGGTGGATGGGAACTTTTCTACGGAGATGGCGGAGAACTGAGTGTTTCTGTTGAAGCATACATGGCGCTGAAATTGCTAGGTGTCTCACAAACAGATCCCGCAATGGTGAAGGCGCGGAAATTTATTGTAGAACGCGGTGGTATCAGCAAAACTCGCATTTTTACCAAATTACACTTAGCCCTGATTGGATGCTACGAGTGGCGGGGCATTCCTTCTCTGCCACCTTGGGTGATGTTGCTGCCCGAAAATTTTCTGTTTAACATCTACGAAATGTCGAGCTGGGCAAGGTCAAGTACTGTCCCCCTACTGATTGTCATTGACCGCAAACCTGTTTTTGTGACTGACCCAGCCATCACCTTGGACGAATTATATACTGAAGGTGTCGAGCGAGCTCGATATGAGTTGCCCAACAATGGTGATTGGACAGATTTATTTATTACTCTCGATCATGCCTTTAAGTTAGCAGAAACCCTAAATCTTGTTCCTTTCCGAGAAGAAGGTATTCAAGCTGCAGAACGTTGGATTTTAGAACGGCAAGAAGCAACGGGCGATTGGGGTGGTATCATTCCCGCCATGCTGAATTCACTGCTAGCTTTGCGTGCTCTGGATTATGACGCAGCAGATCCCATTGTACACCGAGGACTACGAGCAGTTGACAATTTTGCTATTGAAACTGAGGATACCTATACAATACAGCCTTGTATTTCCCCTGTATGGGATACTGCTTGGGTGATGCGAGCTCTTATAGAGTCAGGTTTGGCACCAGATCATCCGGCTGTCGTTCGAGCTGGAGAATGGTTGTTAAGCAAGCAGATTCTAGACTACGGTGATTGGGCGATTAAAAATAAAAAAGGAAAACCGGGGGCTTGGGCGTTTGAGTTTGACAACCGCTTTTACCCAGATGTAGATGATACTGCAGTTGTTGTCATGGCTCTCAATGAGGTGAAACTGCCTGATGAAAAATTGAAGGAAGCGGCGATCGCCCGTGCTTTAAACTGGATTGCATCTATGCAATGTCAGCCCGGAGGCTGGGCAGCATTTGATATGGACAATAATCAAGCCTGGCTCAACATGGTTCCCTATGGTGATCTCAAAGCCATGATTGATCCAAACACCGCTGATGTCACCGCTAGAGTTTTAGAAATGTTGGGCAGCTCTTATTTGTTCATTGATACACCCAATCTGGAACGAGCAATCAGTTATCTCATCCGCGAACAAGAAACTGAAGGTTGTTGGTTTGGTCGCTGGGGAGTAAATTACATTTATGGAACCAGTGGAGTACTTTCGGCTCTATCGTTAATTGCTCCAGAAAAGACACGACTCAATATCGAACGCGGTGCTGCTTGGTTAGTCGGATGTCAAAACTCAGATGGTGGCTGGGGCGAAACTTGTCGCAGCTACAATAACCCAGCTCTCAAAGGACAAGGTGTCAGTACCGCTTCTCAAACAGCTTGGGCTATACTAGGTTTAATCGCAGCCGGTCAAGCAACTAGCACCTTTGCAAAGCTTGCGATCAACAAAGGAATTAACTACCTATTAGAAACTCAGCAATCTGATGGAACTTGGTATGAAGCAGATTTTACAGGGACTGGCTTTCCCTGTCATTTTTATCTCAAGTATCACTTCTATCAACAATATTTTCCTTTATTAGCTTTGGGGCGCTATCAAGCGTTGTCAGAGTTGTGGTGATCAGCTCGATCACGAAAAACCTTGCTCTTATGCTTCGCGTAACGTTTTAGGTTAAATGGCAAAGTCATCCATGATTGTCTGTTCGTGGAGTTCTTTTTCAAGAAGATCTCGAATGTAGCGTTGATAAAAAACCCCCTTAGCTCGCGTTGAGGGGGTAATGGGCTGTAATGAATTTAGGCACTTATCTGCCTAATTATTCATAAATGCCAGTCAAATCAACTTATGCACTTGGAAGCGCCCTTTAACCTTTCCCATCTCACGTTGAAAAACCCAGAGTGCTGATCACCAAGCGTGTAGCGAGTGAACTAGTCAGCGACAAAACACTGCTCTCAATACAGTTGCTGTTAACGTAATTGTTGCTTAGAGAAATCCGGTTTGTGTTAAGCGTGTTTATCACCAGCCGTATTGACACTGCTCTCACCCTTGATTTTTGTTTGTCTGCATCAGTCGTGTATGATTTACCAGTAACATTAATTCTCCAACTTATGAGTATCTCATTTCGTCAAAAACTCGGACTCACAGTCAGTTTTGCTACCTTATTATTTATCGGTTTAGCCAACACTCACCTACGTGCTCAGTCCAAAAGTAAACAGCAGGAAATTTCTGCCCAATCTCAACAACAAATTTCCTCAGCTTCAAGTCCAGAGAATGCTTTTCTTGTTCAGCAAACCTCATCTAAAAATCTAAACAAACAAAAGTCAGCACCAACATCAACATATTATCAAGTTATCGATGAGTTACAAAAATATAAATTTAGTGTTCAAGGTAATCAAGTTTTTGCTTCCGGAAAACTGCCTACCACTAAAGTGAATTTTAATCAATCAGATTTATTAACAGTTCTCGTTAATACCCGAAAATATTATCAAGATTACGCTTCAGAAGACCCAAAGGTTCAACGTACAGGACTTCTTGCCACTCAAGGAGTGACTGTAGAAGATATTCTCAAAACCTTAGATTTCATGATTACAGTCTTGCAAGAAGATATTGCCAATAAACGAGCAACACGTTTACAAGATCCTAATTTTATAAACACCAATTTCCGTGTTATTAAATGGTCTGCCTACAACTCTCCAAACTCTAATAAAAAACAATTGCGAATTACAAAGTATGCTGTTTTTACTCATCCAGCTTCTCATAAAAAAACATCTAAATATAATATACCAATTTATAGTTTAAAAGATAACTCAATGACTGAAAAGTTCTACACAAAATATACCAAGCAGGATGTGTTATCAGGTATTTATGAACCAGGTGGCAAAGAATTTGGTAAAGTGGAACCACTCGCGTACTTAACCAGAGAAGGTTTTGAAGAAGCGCTGATGGAAGGAACAATACTTCTTAATTTTACCGATGGTTCTAAAGCACTTTTTAATGTAGATAGAAGTAATGAAATGCCTTATATTAGGGGAGTTGCAGCTACATCACAAAAGCGCTATTGGTATTTTAGACAAGTGGAAGATATCAAAGGTTATGGATATAAAATAGACGCAAAAATTTCTATCAAACCAGGAGTGACTTTTGCTGGAGATGTTTTAAATATTGGTTTAGGTAGAGTGATTGTTCTTGAGTACCCTAAAGGTGGACGCAAACAACTACAACTAGGAGTTCTTGCAGATACAGGTGGGGCATTTTTACCTAATCTCCATCAACTCGATTTTTTGGCAGGTGTTTTTCAAGGTAGACAAGATTTTGGGCAGCATATTAAGCAGCTACCTGAATATGCTACAGCGTATATTCTAGTGAAAAAGTGAAAAAACTTAAAAACTGGGTTTCTTGAGACTACCTGCTCATAGAAACCTTAATTTCTGGTTCACAAACCCGGTTTTTTGGGTCTTGTTGAGAATGCTGAGCCAGCATTCTAAAATTAGTAATCATTGTCTGTTTGCCATAACTTCTATGGATGTGCTACCGCTAGTTGATTTGACTAAACACACTCATCCTGCTTTATCGGATCGCCCTATCCTTTCAAGCCAGAGATCCGGATGGAGAGGTGTGTTTTTCAATCACTATGATCATCCTGCTCATGAGAGTCCAGAACATCAATGGATGCAGCATATCATTGGTATCACAGGAGGTAGGCATCCAGTCAAATCAGAGCATCGGTTAGCTAATCAACTTAAAACTTGTTACTGTCAACCCGGTGGAATACTTTTTCTCCCTGCTGAGGTTAGGTATTCATCTCATTGGCAGCAAGCCGGTGAGTTTTCCCTGATTGGCTTTTCTCCCAAGTTTTTTGAGCAGATAGTGAATGAATCAACTCAGGTGAAACATATCGAACTGATTCCTCAGTTAGATCTTATCGATCCATTTGTTCAGCAGGTTGGACTTGCTCTCAAGGCTGATGTAGAGGCAGAACATCCAGCTGGTCGAATGTTTGGTGAATCTTTAGCGACTGGATTAATTATCCATCTTTTCAAGCATTATTCTGTTTGGCGACCACAACTTTCTTGTGATTTGGCTGGTCGTTTACCGGAATATCAATTGCGAAAATTATTCGATTACATTCACGCTCATTTGAGTCAAGATATCACACTCTCAGAGATGGCAGGAGTCTTGAATCTGAGTCAGTATTATTTTTGCCGTTTGTTCAAGCAATCAACTGGCGTGACTCCACATCAATATCTAACTCGATGCCGTATTAATCAAGCAAAGCAGTTATTGTTAAAGACTGAATTGACCATTACCGAAATTGCGTTTGAAGTAGGCTTAACCAATCACAGCTCTTTTACTCGGCTCTTTCGTCAGTATGTAGGCGTGACGCCAAAAGCATTTAGAGTCTCACAGTAAATTTACAGCAAAATCGGCACAGTTGTAGCAAGTTTGGTCAAGCATTCGATCAGCGGCGATCGCTACACTCAGCATATCCCTACATTGAGGCAATGGTTTGCATCAACCACAGTTGTCACCTCAATCGCTTGTTTCATTTGGAGAAATGCTGATGACTACGATTACACTCAGTCATGATGTTGCTACTTTCATTAATATCTTTACAGTCGAACCAACAAAGCAAAAAGCACTCATTGATCGATTGAAGCTGCATGCGGAAACAATGATTAGTCAGCAAGCTGGATTTATCAGTGCGATCGCCCATCGGAGTTTAGACGGTACCAAAGTTGTGAACTATGTGCAATGGACGAGTGTTGAGGCAAGTAAAGCTATCCACCGAAATCCAGCTATCTCTGCTGGGTTTGCCAGCTATCAAGAATTTGGTGTCAGTATGGATTTGCACTACTACGAAACTGTATTTACACAAGGACAACCTGTCACAATTCAAACGCACAGCACTTTGATTACTCAGATTGATGTCTTACATGTAGCTCCAGACAATCAGCGTCTATTACTGGAAAGACTAACTCATGATTTTAACTCAGTCGCTCAACAATCAAATAACCGTTCAACAATTTGGCTTCGTAGTCTTGATGGCATCCGGGTTATGACTTACTCGAAATGGAGTCATCAGAACAACGATGATGCAGTAATTTCAAACCGAAATCAGATTACAGCCAGTGAGGATTTGATTGAGCACATAGACTCAAATTGTTACGAAGTTGACTTCATTGTAAACACACAAGGTCTTTTGGTCTGACCGTTTAACGAGTTTTAGGTTTTTAGCTTTGGAGAATTTGTCATGTAGAATAGGGGCAGCGACTGGCAAATTACTTGCAAAACATGAAGCAGCCGTTGGCGTTAATTTCAGATGAATGATACAAAAGTTCACGATTTATCATTCATCATCTTGAAACAACGTGCCAAACCTTAATAGTTTTGTCAAAACTGCCACTAGCAAGAGTCTTACCATCTGGACTAAACGCTACAGACCAAATCCTGTTAGTATGTCCTCTAAGAGTACCTGTTTGCTTTCCCATAGCTAAATTCCAAAGTTTAATCGTTTTGTCCCAACTACTACTAGCAAGGGTTTTACCATCAGGACTGAGAGCAACAGACAAAACTTTATTAGTATGTCCTGTCAAAGTGTTGATTTCTTTTTGTGCTGCAATATCCCACAATTTGATCGTCTGGTCCCAACTACCACTGATAAGGGTTTTACCATCAGGGCTAAATGTGAGTGAGGAAACAGCCTGTGAATGCCCTCTGAGGGTGTCAATTTCCTTTCCTGTGCTTACATTCCATAAGTTAATGCTGTTATCAAAATAGTTACCACTAGCAAGAGTCTTTCCATTTGGACTAAACGCAACGGTGTTCACTACATCACAACTACCTTTGAGGGTGCGGATGATTTTACCTGTAGTTAATTTCCACAATTTGATACTCTGGTCCCAACTGCCACTAGCAAGGGTTGAACCGTCAGCGCTAATCGCGACAGACTGAACTGAAGCGAGGTGTCCTGTCAGAGTCCGGATTTCCTTTCCTGTATCTAGATTCCACAGTTTGATCGTTCTATCAGCACTTCCACTGACAAGAGTCTTACCATCTGGGCTAAATGTAACTGAATTCACCCAATCAGAGTGTCCTGTCAAAGTCTGGATTTCTTTTCCTGTATCTAGATTCCACAGTTTGATAGTCTTGTCTCCACTGACACTGGCAAGAGTGTGTCCATCTGGACTGATAGCAACAGCTAAAATTGAGTCTGAGTGTCCCGCAAGAGTAAAGGCTTCAGAAAAATTTTCCAAAGGTGTCGTTTGAGGTTGACTCAGATCAGAAGACACACTCGTAGCTGCAGGGGAAGATTGCAAAGACCAAACAACCCCAAATCCAAAAAGTGCGATCGCCACACTTGTCAACACTTTAACTTTTGAATCACTCATGTTCACAAAACACGTGTAAAATCTATAGTCGTGTTGCTCTCATATTGCGATTTCTCTGGAACAGAGAGCATCATACTTTTGTGGGAATATACTTAATTTACCCATTGAAGCGATAAGATTCCGGATATCTAATCACACTCTTGCTTATTTATCTATGCCTTCAAAGCAAAAAATCCTAAAGAGATGCTTGCCAAATCTTCATAGTTCTATCGTCACCGCCACTCACAAGAGTCTTTCCATCTGAACTAAAACTAACAGATTGAATTCCGTTAGAATGACCCTCCAGTGTACGAATTTGCCGTCCTGTTACCACACTCCACAGTTTGACGGTTTTATCAAAACTCCCACTAGCAAGTATTTTACCATCAGGACTAAACGCAACAGACGTCACTTTGCCAGAATGTCCTTCCAGTGTGCGTATTTGCTGTCCTGTTGCTAAGTTCCATAATTTAATGGTTTTATCAAAACTCCCACTAGCAAGTATTTTACCATCAGGACTAAACGCAACAGACGTCACTTTGCCAGAATGTCCTTCCAGTGTGCGTATTTGCTGTCCTGTTGCTAAGTTCCATAATTTAATGGTTTTATCAAAACTACCACTAGCTAGGATTTTATTGTTAGGACTAAATGCAACAGAACGAACCCAGTGAGAATGTCCTGTCAATGTGCGTATTTCATCTCCTGTTGCTAAGTTCCAAAGTTTAACTGTGTTGTCATTGCTAGCATCAGCAAGTATCCTGCCATCATGACTAAAAGCAAGGGCATGAATTGGCTTCGTATGCCTCTCCAAGGTACGGATTTGTTGTCCAGTTGCCAAATTCCAAATTTTTATCGTTCTATCTTCACTACCACTCACTAGAATTTGTCCGTCTGGACTGAAGCTTATAAAATTAACTATATTGGAATGACCGCTGAAAGTAAAGATTTCCTGTCCTGTTACCAAACTCAATAGTTTAATTGTGTCATTGTTGTTACTGGCAATTGTGTTTCCATCAGGACTAATAGCGATAGATAAAATTGAGCTGGTATATCCTCTAACAGTAGAAGCTAATGAAAAGTTTCCTAAAGGATCCTGTGTATGCTGATTGAAAATCGCTTCTCGATTTGCCGCGCTACTGTTTGACTGACTCAAACTAGCTGATATTCTCATTTCTAGATGACGAAACTGCTGATACCAAAACTCTGCTGTTCCAAAGAGTATAATCGCACCGGCAGCTAAGAGAGAATTTCTCAAAACCAGATGTGATTTTGAGACAGTTAAGAGCTGAGTCGTTGATAATTTTTTGATGTGCTTTATTGCTGTTAGAACTGTTGATTTTGATTGCGGTTGTTGTGTGAGAAACAAATCAGCAAGAACTTCATGAGCTGATTTGTAGCGATGCTCAATGTCTTTGTGCAACAGCTTACCAAGAATCTGTGTGAATTCTCTACTCATTGGACTTTTCAGATACTGCTGCCAATCATTCACCCAACTATATCCATATTCTGTCCACAATTGAAAAGGAGATACTCCAGTGAGCAAATGAAAGCAAGTGACTCCTAAACTGAACAAATCACTGGCTGGATAAGCCGCACCATCTCTAATTTGTTCAATTGGGGAATAGCCTTGTGAACCAATTGAAGTCCCGACTTTCATCTGTGCTTTTGCTGTTAACTGCTTAGCAGAACCAAAATCAATCAGGACTAGATTTCCGCTTGTTCCCGAAACCACTGTTTTTGAAGAGAAAGAGGTTCGACGGCGGATAATATTTTGTGGCTTGATATCCCGATGAATGACTCCTTGCTCATGGATAAACTTAAGCACAGGCAGTAAATCTAGCAAAATTTCTTTAATCTCACTAGGATTATACTTCTTTTTTTGTTGTAATTCCATGAACAAATTCTGCCCATCGATAAACTGCTGTACTAAGTACAAATAGTTATCTTGTTCAAAATAAGCAAGTAAAGTTGGAATTTGAGGATGTGCTCCTAGTTCTTGTAGTCGCTGAGCCTCCTTTTCAAACAATTCTATTGCTTTATTCAGTGCCCAAGTTCCCTGGACTCTTGGTGCGAGTTGCTTAATCACACACCGTTCATTTAATTTATCGATATCTTCTGCTAAATAAGTTCTACCAAATCCACCCTCATCAGAAAGAACTTGAATGATACGGAAGCGATTTCGTAGTAATGGCACCAATGGGGTGTTGCATGTTCGACAAAGCTTCTTTCCATTAGGATTCAGGGGATTTGAGCAATCAGGATTCAGACAGCAGATCATCATTTGGTAGGCGCGACTGCGTAACACTTGACGCTTAAGTTATCCCTGAAATTTTTCATGATGATTAATAGTCCTCTTAATTATACATAATTTAAATTAAAAAACTTTTCCATGTTTTGACATGAGAAATTTTGCTGGATATCTCCAAAGACAATAAATCTAGAAAAAAGTATGTATTTTTTTATTTTTAATCATAGATACACAACGAAATCTTGCTCATAACCAAGAAAATCCCAGCACAGCAGTGTCCTCCAGATGAACACAGATAATTTCTTTGTGTTTACTTTTTTATATATATCAATTGATGAAACATGATGACAATGTCATATTTTCGGAGATGAGCAATTTATTAAAAACGAAATTTGAACTGAGCTTGATAACAGTGTTCAATTAAGTGAGTATGGCTATAGGATGTTTTCAATTTCACCAAAAATATTTCTCTCTCATCTCTCGTTCCTATGCTCTGCATAGGAACGTCTCAAAAGAGGCTCTGCCTCGGTATAATCACACAGAGGCAGAGCCTCAAGCTATTCATTCCTTGCCAGAGACAAGGAACGAGAAAATTTTGGATTCAAGGCACTTCAATTGGAATCAAAGCATTTTCTGGAAGAGAATCACAGAAACGTCCTTCCTCCGAAAGCATCAAAATCAGGCGCAAGGGATAATCTGGCGGAATTTGTAAATCTGCCCAAGGAACGGCTAATTCCAAACATTTGTCTAAGCCAACTTGAGCGCGACTCGCACGTGGATACCACCGATAATCCTCTCCAGCTTCTCGAAACTGAATCGATTGTGTCAGCAAATTAATCTCCAAATGGTGGTGGAATAGGTAATTCACAGGAGATGTATCTGGAACTTCTGCTAAGGGAGCAGGGCTGTTAACCATTGTTTTGTCAGGATAAAACCACAGTAAATTCAACTCTGGTGGCACATCCTGCCCTACTTTAATACCTGTTTTAAAATCTACCCGTAAATAGAAATTTAGGTGATCCACTCCGTACCAAAGCCGCTGAATGGTACTGCTATTGTGCATTGTTCCTCGTGCCCCGCCGACTTCTATGCGCCCGGCTTTGTCCCAATCTTGCTCATCGCCTCTACCATTAATGATTGGATGAATAAAGCTTTCTGGGCGATGTTCTGCCCGTGCCTGGTGAATTTCTACAGGTTGGCGCAGATAAGAGGGTATCGGTTCATTTAATGCCTTGTATATTCCGTAGAGATGCTCTCGAAATAACTGGTCAAAAATGGCATCCTGATTTGAGGTATGTCCGGCACCGAACCACCAAAACCAGTCAGAACCCTCTGCTGCATATAAGGCTTCCCATGCTTCAGGATTGTTTTCTTCTGTTGCTTCTGGATGATTGGCTAAAGTTGTTCTGGCGTGTGTTAAATAATCCCAAGCGCGATTTTTGGCAGGATCACCAATCCAGGTGCTAAAGCTACCATCTACCCAAGAACCACTGTGCAGTTGTTCTCCTGGGATAGTTGCTGTTGGTGGAAATTGTTCGATAAATTCTGAGACGGTAACAAGTTTTATACGCGATTCGTTACTGAGGCTTTGATACAAAGCTTCTAAGAAGGGTTTACCATCTTGGGGATAATATTCCCAGCAGTTTTCACCATCCAAGGCAATAGTCACCAACCAAGGTTGTTCACTTTGGTGCTCTTTTTGCATACGGGCGATCGCCTGCAAATGCCCCACAAGATCCGCTGCTGCTTGCTTTGGCGGCATCGAACCGTAGGTAAACCCAATTAAATCTGATAATCTGTGATCTCGAAAGACAATAGACACCTCACCTGCTCTTGTTTGCAAGCGGTATGGTTTGTACAGTAACTCTGGGTTTTGGACGTTCCCTGCACCATCGCGGTGAAAAAAATGTTTCAACGTCCAGCCGAGCGTTGCTTCATCTGAGCAAATCCACTTAAAACCTTGATTAATAATATACGGTAATATCTCTGGGCTAACTGATTGTTCCGAAGGCCATAAACCACGTGGCGTTCTTTCAAACCTATCTACATATAAATCCCAAGCTTTCTGCAAGTGCCGAGGAATGTCTTCTGCCCAACAAAACCGATACTCTGGCAATGTCATATTTAGCACAGCTACACGAGCAGAGTTGGTATCGGCGAGTAAGGGCAAAATGGGATGAGTATAAGGCGAAGTCGTGACTTCTAACTGCCCTGTATCCTGCATTGCCCGGTGTTGCGGTACAATTTTGCGAAGAATTTCTCGTTGTTTAGAGTAAATTCGCTGGCGATCGCCCAAAGTAAAATTCCGATCCTGCTTTAACCAAGCTGCAATTTCTGGGTCATCCCAAAACATGGGGTCAATCCACGCCAGATTGTGCCAAGCCAACAAATCACTATAATCTTGTTGCTGCCAATTTGTTAAACACCAAGCTTGTCCTTTCTCTTGTCTGGTATTGTACAACTGAGCATAACGGGGATGAGGATCAATAAGATTATGATGATTCGCGTCAAAAAAATGTTCTATGATAAATTCCCGTTGTTGGTCAGAAAGTTGCTCAGTTGGTCTGAGGCTGAGTTCTAAATAAGGGTCAAAGGCAGTACCAGCAATGTAATCTTCAAGCTGCAATATCAGTGATGGTACCAAATTGACTGTTTGGTGTAATTGAGGATAGCGCTCTAGAATCAGCACGAGATCTAGATAATCCTTAGTACCATGCAAACGCACCCAAGGTAGACGATAATGCTGAGAACCAGCCAGAGAAATGCCGCTCGTAGGTGATTTGTAGAGCGGCTGATGCTGATGCCAAATAAAAGCGACGTAGAGGGGATGAGACATATTTGTGATGAGTAGATAAAGGGATGGGGGGCTAGGGGTCCCCTTTGGGGT
>NZ_QMEA01000122.1 GCF_012912105.1 Brasilonema sp. UFV-L1 | reverse complement strand
TAATACTTTCTGTCACTGATTTCAATACCGCCTCTCGACTCTACCCAAGGGGAAACCCTAGAACATCCAGGGCTGCTAAATTCCACAAGAGAGAAGAGTTTGTCAATATCATTAGAGGTAAATGTTTGGGCTGATGTGATGGAGGAATAACCATATCGGCGCAAAAGATTGAGGGCGATTGCCTACGGCAGAGCTAGCGCCGATAGGCAAGAGCCGTACCGCAGGCATAGGGCGCTAGCGTCAAGCCTCCGGCTTATCGCATAGTCATTGCCACCATCAATAATTAACTTGCAAGTTTTTTTTGGCAATGTAGAGCTGATATTCGCTGAAAACAACACCCTCGATATCCAATACCGCAATTAAATTTTGAACCGTGCTAATTTCACTACCTTTTTTGTTCTCCAATTTAGTCAAACCTAACACAAGCCCTCTTTTTTCAGCAAATACGGACACGATACTTACAAAATTTTGATACTCACTTTCGTAGTTCTGCACAGTTCCTTTAGAACCTTACCATCAATTCCAAACCACTCTGATGTATCCACATGAACATAGTTTTGTGCCCACTGATTAAACGTTGCAGCAAGATTGTCAAAATGTATTCCCATCAGTATTCGTCGAATAGTCGAGTATGATGGAACACCATGTTTTTCGATTCTAAATTTCGATTGGCAATACACGACGATGCCGTTTGACAAAGTCCCCCCATGCACGATACCCTACGTACCCACTCATTGTCCCCATAATGACAAACAGTAACACCAACCACAGTTGATGTCTTTGTCCATCTTTGACCCGAAAATCTTTAACTTCCCGCAGTTGTTCAATCAGATTTGCACTCATTGTTTTCATCCCCAGGACGCTTGTCATTTTACACCTTTTAGGGGATGAAACAGCCCTGCTGTAATTAACGGGGTTCAAGCTAGAGGAGAGCAAGGAAACTACACCACCGAACGTGTTAAATTTTACTCCAATTGTTCTCCTTAACTTTTCGTTACATACCTAGAAATTTTTTTTCCGCCGACTTACTTAGTACAGCGGGCGCGTAAGTTAACCAGGTATTCTTGTGGAAGAATAAGCAATTAGATTAAAAGTAGTGTGTGCTGACAAGTAAGGAATTAGAGTGTGGCACGATTAGCTCCGAGGGAATTAAATTTGAGCGATGGCGATCGCTCAGAACTAGAACAGTTAGTAATCAGCTTTTCTTGAAGCTTTGGGCATAGTCCTTAGCAAACTGGTCAAAAGATATCGGCTGCTTTCTAGCGACTTCAGCTACAACATTCGTTACAATCATACCCATGCCTTCACTGTAGTAACTGTAGATTTCATTCACTGCATCCACAAACCATTCTTGCACTCCTGTCTCAAGTCTACGTTTCTTGTATTCCTCTGGTGACACACTCACGTAAGTCACTTTCTCCTCAATTGCAATGGAAAGCTTTTCAGCAACCTCCCCAAAAGACAGCACTTCCGGTCCCGTGATACTGTATACCTTGCCCTCATGTCCTTCCTCAGTGAGTACCTTCACTGCCACTGCTGCAATGTCTCGGACATCCACTAAGCTAAACTTTGCATCGCCCACTCGGTCAGAAAAAATTCTCTGTGTTGCAATCGTTTGCGCGACACGTAATATGTTCTGCATAAAAACGTTGGGTCGCAGGTGGGTAAACGAAATACCCGTCTCCTCAAGTTGCTTTTCGGTCTGTCCATGCCACTTGAGAATTGCGGCAGGAGCGTTAAGATTAGCACCCAAGGCAGAAAACTTGACGATGTGTCTAATACCAGAATGCTTGGCGGCTTTAATAAAATTACTTTGTAGTTTCACTTGCTGCAGATCGGGTGTTGAGAGCAACAGAGCTTTTTCCACATCCTTTAGGGCAGCATTGAGTGTTTCGGGTTCATTGAAATCGCCTATGACAACTTCAACGCCGAGTTCTTTGAGCATTAATGCCTTCTTGGGATTACGGACAAATGCTCGCACTTGGGCATCAGTGGTAGAAAGTTGCTTTAAGATTTCATAGCCGTTAGTTCCGGTTGCGCCGGTTACAAGAATCATAGGAGTTGCCTTTATCTCACTTTACTCTTCACCTTGGCTTAATCAGGGGGTTATGTTGCAAAAATAATTTGAGGACAGAGGATCCTCTGAAGCTCAACTTGCTATGCGGCAATCCCAAGAGTTTGACACACCAACTCTACTTGAGCCTGGTTATCTCCTTTGGCTACACAACTTGTTAATTCACATAACTAAATACCGTCAATGTACTAAGCAATATGCTTTACTTAAAAGAGCCATTTATCAAAAAAAAGACTAGACCATTTTAGATCAGGATAAATCATTGACTAAGCAGGCAAGCTCTCAGGAGCTATTACTCCGTGATCGCAAATCAGGTACACCACTATTACACTGGCTGTATCAAGAACTTCGGCTGGCGATCCTAGAAGGGCGACTTAGACCTAGATCCCGTCTACCGTCCACCCGCGATTTAGCAAGGCAATATTGCGTGTCGCGGGGTACTGTTGTTGTTGTTTTTGAGCAGCTTCTTGCAGAAGGCTATTTGGAGAGCCAAGTTGGGTCAGGAACGTTTGTTGTGGCGACAATACCAGATGAATTGCTTCAGGTACAATCGAACAGGGTGAAAAAACAAGAAGCAATCATCTCATCTGTTGGGCTATCTAATCGTGGTCGGTGTATGGAGAAAACACCATTTTCTCTAGAAAACGTCACCGAAATAGGAAAGCCCTTTCGCGCCCATCAGCCAGCACTTGACGCTTTCCCGCTCGATCTTTGGGCTCGGATTTCTGCTCGCATCCATCGTCAAGCACCGCGCGATCTCCTTGCTAATGAAGACGTAAAAGGTTTTCTGCCACTGCGCGAGGCGGTGACCGATTATCTGGGAACCGTCCGAGGTGTTAAATGTACTCCCGAGCAGGTTGTGATTGTTCCAGAGGTTCAGCTAGCTCTCGATATTGTCGCCCGTTTGGTTCTTGACCCGGAAGATCCCGTGTGGATTGAGGATCCAGGTGATCCTGGTGCGCGTTGCATACTCAAATCTGTGGGAGCTCGCTTAATACCGATTAAGGTTGATCGGGAAGGGATTAATGTCGCATTAGGACTGCAAATATGTCCCCAAGCAAAATTGGCTTATGTAACACCAGCTCACCAATGTCCTCTTGGCGTATCAATGTCGCTGAATCGGCGTCTTGACCTACTCAAGTGGGCACGGCAGACTAACGCATGGATATTTGAAGACGATTATAATAGCGAATACCGATATCAGGAGCGTCCGTTGACCACTTTGCAAGGATTAGATGAGAGCGACTCGGTGATTTATGCGGGTAGCTTCAGCAAAATGCTTTTTCCCTCCTTGCGGCTGGCTTACGTTGTTGTTCCGCCAAAGCTGATAAACGCCTTTGTGGCTGCGAGGTCACTCATTGATCGCTATTGCCCGATCTTTCAACAGGCAGTTCTCTGCGAATTTATGGTCGAAGGTCATTTTGCCCGCCACATCCGCCGCATGCGTAAACTCTATGCTAATCGCCTTAGTGCTTTGCTCGACGCTAGCCGCTCTCAGTTGAATGGGCTCCTTGATATTGCTGCTACCAACGCAGGCTTGGAAACAATTGGCTGGTTGCCGGAGGACATTGATGATTATAAAGCGACGACTGCTGCTGCTATTTATGGTCTTGAGGTTCAGCCGCTGTCTACATATGCAATGCTGCAACAAGAAAGGAATGGCTTAATATTAGGCTTTGCTAGCGTTGATGTCAGCAAAATTAATCAGGGAGTGGAATTGCTGGCATTTGTGTTGCAAACGCTCACCCGGATTTCTCACAAACTGTAAAAAAAATGGGCGTTGCATAATTGAAATATGAATTCGAGTGTTAAGCTAGCTGCGCCTCCGGCAATCGCTATGCAATGCCCAAGGTGTGGATCAACTCATATTCGCAAGAATGGCAAAAAAGCAAGTAAACAAAATTACATTTGTGTTCAGTGTCGTCGTCAGTTTATCAAACAGAATTCAGGAGTCAGTCGCCAGAATTCAGAATTGAATTCTGTGTGACGCTCGCTTGAATAAGTGGGTATAAGACCCCCACCAAATTTTCAATTTGGTGGTCTACAATGAGTGGCGGATCCTACCGTCAACTCATTGATTATGATCGGAGGCGGAGCTTTCCTTGCTCCGCTCCTGGATTCTGACTTCTGACTTCTTCTTCAAAGATTCTTACGATTTGCAAGGTTATTCTGAAGAAATAAAACGTGAGTGTTTAGAAATGTATGTGAATGGTCTAGTAGAATAGAATTGCCAAAAATGGTATAAAATGACAAAAAGTCCTGACCACAAAACCGGAAAGAGGGCGCAATGGAACGGCAAAGGTATATTGTGCGGTTAAGTAAGGAGGAGCGGCAGGAATAAGAGGCGATCGTGAACAAGGGGAAAAGAGATGCCCATAGGATTCGCAATGCCCAGATACTTTTACACAGCGATGAAAATGATGAGCGTCTGAGAGTTGAAGCGATAGCCAAACTCCTGCATTGCAATAAAGATACGGTTTGTGAGGCACGTAAACGCCTGGTCGAGCGTGGTTTTTCGGCGGTCCTTGAGCGCAAGAAGCGTGAAAATCCGGCGGTACCACGGTTGTTTGATGGTGAAGCGCAGGCCAGGTTGATTGCGATGGCGTGCAGTACGCCACCGGAGGGTCGTGGTCGGTGGACATTGCAGATGCTAGCCGACCGCATAGTGGAACTAAAGATTGTGGCGCATTGTACAGCCAATACGGTGCATGAGGTTCTAAAAAAAACCAACGCTTACCCCATTTACGTAAAGTCTGCCGGGCGGAAGCTTCCGTCCGGCGAGCTTTACGTGAATGTTGGGTCATACCGCCAAAGCAGGACGCCGAGTTCGTAGCCCTTGAAGTTTGCATGTTTTCCACGCCCGTGCAGTGGATGGTGTGTACAGCCCAGTGGTGCTCCTCGCACGAGGAGCGCTCGACTATCCGAGTGGGCGTGCAAGCGCGAACGTTGCCAGGATGCCTGCAACAACTACAGACTCTCCCTTCGCTTTTTTATACCTGTACTCAATTCTCGCCTTTTAGTACAATTGAACTGTTATGGGAGTGAGTACCGACTTTTAGTTTAAACTCCAGTGATTAAGGACTACTAGAGAGGCAGTCCAGTAAAAGGTATTGACAAAGAAATAGTATTATGTATTTGCTGCTATTAGATTCGGAAGTGGCATTTGAGCCAAAACATGAAGATTATGAACAACTGCCATACGTCGTAAATCAAAAAGATTCTTACGTAGACCGATGTAACGAGCCTGTTCGCCTTGCCATTGACCGATTTTAGCCAGACAATGTTCAACAGAAACACGTTCTTTGGAGTTTCGCTCTCCCTTGAGGTGTATTTTGACGTTCTCTTAGCTCTTTTAACAATAATTGGTCAGGATGAATCGAAACGCTACGACCATTTTTACTATTGGTGCATTGTAAATGCAGAGGACAAATATTACATTCATGTTTTGGGAAATGGGTTACTTGCCCTGGCACAAAAGGTAAGCTGATTCCATTAGGACAAAGAATTTTAGAGTTCTCCCAATCTAAGATGAACGCAGTTTTGTCAAAGAGTTTACCGTTTCGCACTCGCCATGATTTGCAGACAATCATTAAATCATTATCACGTTCCTTAACCAAATGACTGGTTAAATACGCAAAGGTATATTTGTAATTCTTTTAACTCAACTTTTTGATTTTTTAGGTCAGTTTCAATTGCTTGTGTGACTTCTGCTTCTGGTTGGTTTGCACACGTGACTCCAACTACTCGCACCATGCCTAAATCCAAATCTTTTAGAACATGGCGCTTATAACCGTCAAAACGTTGGTTACGGCTTTTACGCCCATGACGCATATCCTTATCTTCAATTGAAATACGACGATTGGGCGCTACACCTTTACGGAGCTTTGGGGAACCCGGAACTTCCTCCTCAATATCCTGTTCTTTGATTATTCGCGCATCCTCAATGCTTTGTTTGGCTTGAGTTATTACTTTTTCATTGAGGTCAGTTTGTTCAATAACCCAAGATTCAACAGTGTTAAGTGTTTGTAGTATTGTTGTAAGTGCTTGTGCTTTTTGCTGTGGGTCGTCCCAATCTAAATCTAAAGCTGCTTTTAAGCTACTTCCTGCCACTAGATCTGCACCTGCTTGTGTTGCGATGCTTGATAAATCCTGTTGGCGATACGCCTTTAGGCGTCTGCGCTTCGCGCAATCGCGAGCTATTAAATCTAAAGCTTTTCGTAATGCATGACCTAAAAGATTGTAGGTGTCTTCTACCCGTGCGGCTCCCCATAAAGGACTTGAATCAAGCGCTGCTCTCAATGTGCGAGAACTATAACCCTGACGCATTTGCGCCATTTCAATTGTTCTTTCAATTAACATTCGATACGCCCTTGGCGTCTGCCCTTTGGGCAATCGCGCTTCTGTTGCAATTAAAGCTGCACGGAAACGAACCAATGTGCCCTTACCAAAAGGCGCTTGTTCACTGTCGAGGCAATCTAAAACCAATTGCCACCGTCTGTCCATTACCATTGCTTCTATCGCTTCATCATCGCTTACTCCCGTATAAGCTTGTAATATGATAGCCAGTGCTATCTGCGCAGGCGGTACTGGGCATAAGCCAACGCTACTGTCTTTGAATACTTTGGCTAGTTCTTGCTGAAAGTTTAGGTCGAATAACTCATGCCGTATTTGCCTCAAAAATAGGAATAGCTTCGCTTTCCGGATACGTTGAGCGACTTTTTCTTCGCTTGCCGACAGTTCGATGGGAGGATTCCAAACGGGCGGACGCATAGCTATGCACTCCTGGTATCGCTTTCACCTATAAATCAGCTTTTGCAAAAACTGTACTTTTTGTCAATACCTTTTACTGGACTGCCTCTCTAGTTGTTCTAAGAGGATGTTTGGAAAGTCAAAAAAAGCTTGCTTCACGATATTCTGTCAATATATAAAAATGCGACAGCGTTACACGAGTCATGCTAAGAGGATGTCTGAAAAGTTTTAGATAAGTGATTTTAATCACGCAAGTTGCTTTAACATCAAACGAATCATTGCGACATAAATAAAAGGCTGGGCTTATTTTTTACGTGTAAAATCCCGGTTTACGTGTAAAATCCCCATGAAGTGCCCCAAATCGAGCGCTTTATTAGAATATATTTGCAAATAATACGAAAAATCCCGCTCGATTTGGGGTCGAGGTCTCTGTAGAAGAAAGCGGAAGCTTATTAACAACACTCGAACTCGCGACCTTTACAGAACAGTTTGTCACCGCTAAATAGAGTAAGAGTAAGCTGTTAGGGTTACAAATGTAGTATAGGGAGTGAGGGAATGAGGCTATCATTCTCTTACCCTATTTTATAAGTAAGTCGGCGCTAATATTTCAAGCTATGTTAAGAAATTTTAATGTAGGGTGTGTTGTCGCCAAGCGCCGCACCGTCAAGAATTCAAGGTGCGCGATTCCTACGGCATAACACACCCGAAGAGACAATTTATATTTCTTCATATACATTGAATTTTTCTCGCCGACTTACTTAGTGTACAATTATTAACATGAGAAAAAAATTAGTTATAGTTTCTATTCTTCTTTGTTTGATAAACTCTTCTTTGGCAAGCGCACAAGTGAGTCATTTTGAAGACCCCAGACTGACACTCTCAACTGTTGAGGCGGATTGGTCAATCAAGACTGATAAAACTGAAAGACCGTCGGTTGGTGCAAGCGTTGCAACACTACTTAAAACTGAAGATGAACTACAATTTCAGGGTGAACTCGCAGCGATTGAGGGTAATGAAGGACTTGTCGGGTTTGCGTTTATAGAAGCACCTGTATCCTTAGATTTAAGCGAATATCAGTACATTGAGTTTTACGCTAAGTCTAAAGACCCAAGAGTGGTTTATACGCTAACACTTAAAGACGAGCAAGCACAGCAGGACGCTGGAACTCTCACGTTTGAGCAAGAGTTTGTTGTTGGGACAGAGTGGACAAAAGTGAAACTACCTTTGAGTCACTTTCAAGCAAGGATTCGTGGGAGAGTTGTAGATAGGTTTCAATTGGATCTGGGGCAGGTGCGATCGCTCAGTTTTCAAATCAATCGCAGCAAGCAGGAAGCAGATTCACCCATTCCACTAGAGTTTGCTTTAGATGTAGGTTCAGAGGTATTGGTCACAAATCAAGACTAAACTCAAAAGCTGGTTGAACACTTGCTTTAGTAGCTCGTATTTGCCCAAGCTCCTCATAATCAGTCTTGACAATCGAGACATATAATAAAGATCGTGCGTCAACGAGTATATTACTCAGCCAATAGTTTCTGCGCTCCTTCATTATGTTGCCTAAACCCAAAAAGCATTGGACACCCTTACATTGGGCAAGTTGGAAGCCCTTTGGAATTGGTGAGCAATATCCAAATAACTACTGGGAAGTTTTTCGTGCCATTTGGCTATCTCGTCATAAGTTGCCTTATGCGTGGAATATCCTGAATAAGGGCGTTTGTGATGGTTGCGCTTTGGGAACAACCGGAATGAAAGATTGGACAGTAGATGGGATTCATGTCTGCAACGTCCGGTTGCGGCTTTTGCAGATGAACACAATGCCAGCTTTTGACCCTTCAATCTTGG
Source organism: Brasilonema sp. UFV-L1 (assembly GCF_012912105.1). Classification (GTDB taxonomy): domain Bacteria; phylum Cyanobacteriota; class Cyanobacteriia; order Cyanobacteriales; family Nostocaceae; genus Brasilonema. Next base: position 11,188 of record NZ_QMEA01000122.1, on the reverse strand, counting down.
CAGATATCTCTGGGTTGCAAACAAAAACCAGTGCCGAATTACGCGAGTTGGGACGGCTTCCTTACCCAATGATTCGCCAGAGTGGAGAAAAAGGCTTTCGCCGAGTCAACTGGGATGAGGCATTGGAAGCGATCGCCAATCGCATTCGCGCCACAACACCAGACCGCTTAAGCTTCTATATTACCAGCAGAGGCACTGTCAACGAAACATACTACGCGACTCAAAAAGCTGTGCGGGCGATGGGAACCAACAATATTGACAATGCCGCCCGTATCTGTCATTCTCCTAGTACTGCTGGCCTCAAAGGTGCAATAGGTGCAGCTGCAACCACCTGCTCTTACAAAGATTGGATTGGCACTGATTTATTAGTTTTTATTGGTTCAAATGTAGCAAATAATCAACCTGTTACAGTTAAGTACCTGCATTATGCGAAGAAAGCCGGTACAAGGATAGTCGTGATTAATACCTACCGCGAGCCTGGGATGGAGCGGTACTGGGTACCTTCAATTCCAGAAAGTGCTTTGTTTGGCACCAAGTTTGCTGAAGATTTCTTTTTGGTAAACGTAGGTGGAGACATGGCATTTTTAAATGGGACAATCAAACATATGATTGCCAATGGTTGGGTAGACGAGTCGTTTATCAACCGCTACACCGCTGGATTTGATGAACTCAAAACTTTCCTTGAAACGCAATCTTGGGAAGAATTAGAGCAGCTTTCGGGAACGAAGCGCGATGAAATGTATGCTTTTGCCAAGATGGTTGGGGAAGCAAATAAAGCTGTCTTTGTTTGGAGTATGGGTATTACTCAGCATGAGTGTGGCGAAGACAATGTGAGAGCTATTATTAATTTAGCTCTTACCAAAGGTTTTGTCGGTCGGGAAGGTTGCGGTTTGATGCCCATTCGTGGTCATTCTGGGGTACAGGGTGGTGCAGAGATGGGATGTTACGCAACAGTTTTTCCTGGTGGTAAACCGATTATCCCAGAAAATGCTGTCCATTTGAGTAAACTTTGGGGCTTTGATGTGCCAGTGACAAAAGGTTTAATTGCTCCAGAAATGATTCATGCAGCATCTGAGGGAAAGTTAGACGTGTTGTTCTCCGTAGGTGGGAATTTCTTGGAAGTTTTGCCAGAACCTGATTATGTAGAAGATGCGCTCAAGCAGGTACCAATGCGAGTCCATATGGATATTGTTCTCTCTAGCCAAATGCTTGTGGAACCAGCAGACACTGTGGTACTGTTACCTGCAACAACTCGCTACGAAATACCAGGGGGAGTGACAGAAACCAGTACCGAACGCCGAGTCATTTTTAGTCCAGAAATTCCAGGTTCGCGTATTGGTGAGGCGCGTCCAGAGTGGGAAGTGTTTATGGAATTGGCAAGGCGGGTACGTGTAGAGACATTCCATGCAACGTCTCTACATTTCGCTGATACTACTGCGATACGTCAAGAAATTGCCCAAGTCGTCCCACAATACGCTGGAATTCAACACCTGAAAGAAGCAGGCGATCAGTTTCAGTATGGTGGTGTACATCTGTGCTTTGGCTGGAATTTTCCAACACCGGATGGTAAGGCTCACTTTGCGGTGGTGTCTCATCAAGAGCGAGAATTACCAGAGGGTTGTTTCCTGGTAGCAACGCGTCGAGGTAAACAGTTTAATAGTATGGTACAAGAACGCAAGGATGCGATTACTGGGGCAGTACGCGAGGCGGTGTTGATGAATGAGGTAGATGCTAAACACTTTGGGTTAAAAGAAGGTGATGTCGTGATTCTGACAAATGAACTTGGTAGTTTCCGAGGGAGAGTTTACACTTCCCCGATTAAACCAGGGAATTTACAAGTACATTGGCCTGAAGGGAATGTGCTGCTAGATAAAAATAGGCGATCGCGTGAAGGAGTACCAGACTATAATGCTGTAGTCCGCTTGGAAAAAGTTTAGGGTTATTCCCAAGCGGAGAGACACAAGCTTTAAACGCAAACAAATAGACATCTGCGAAAACTAAGTTTAATTTCTGGAGATGTTTGATAGACATCTTGCAAACATGCCTTTGATCCAACACCAACATTTGCATGAAGCAAGCTTGGGATCAAAGGCACGTTTACTAAAGATATCAGTCTCTTGCTTTAATTAAAAGCTACCAGGGTTGTCATCTAGTGCCAGTAAGAAATTAATCAAATCTGTTTGCTGGTTTGGATTAAATCCAGCTTGCCTATCTACGTAGAAATCGTGACCTGTGCCATCAAGGTTACTACGCACTAGAGGAGGGTAAGCTTTGTTTGCTTGCACAACTAGGGTGCGAAGGTCACGATCAACCAAGGCACGCAAGCTACTAGCAGGATCGGCAGGTAAAGCTTGGCTGAGAGTACCTGTTAGCCCTAACCCACTGGGATCAACAACTGTAAAACTACCATTTTCGTCAACCTTCAAACTTCCTGCCCGGACTGCTACACCACCATCATGCAAATATGGTGCGCTTAAAAACAAACCAAGTAAGGAAGTCGTTTTGTAACCACCATTCGGTAATATACCTTTAGGTAATGTCGTCGGACTATCGGAGATGCCATCCGTTGGCACATCTAATACTTCGGCGTTACTAGCTATAGGAACGGCTGTGTTAAAGGTGTAGAGTTGAGGTGGTACTAACAAGTCATTCAGTTTAAGGCGAGACTTAGCACGAGCTGAATTTGTACCAATTTCCTCAATTGGATGAATTTTGTTGTCAGTGAAAAAGGGTGCAATGTGACAAGTTGTGCATTTAGCTTGTGCAAATACTTTTGCCCCACGCCTAACAGAACCTGTATTCAATGCTTGCTTGTTTTCAGGAGTGCGATTGGCAGGTGGTACTAAGCTATTTTGGAAAGCAGACATGGCATTCTCAGCAAACAAGAATGTCCCACTGGCAACATCATCTGGATTCCCAGTATTTGGGCTGAAAACCAAACCGTTGTATGTCACCAAGCTGGGTTGTAAGTTTGGATAAGTTCCTGCACCAGGGGCGGCGACTTGATCTTCTAACTCTGCTTGTGTCAGATCTAGTGCAACCTTGCGCAGCCACTCTGAAGGTTTTACCGGATCTCCTGTTGGTAAACGTAGGTTTGGATCGACAGCATTCTGAAGAAATGTACCAATATAAACTTCTGGGTCAATGTTAAGAGTTGCTGCACTCAGTTGAGCAGCTGCCAACAGATTGATTTCTGAAGAATGAACAGCGTTGTTAAAAACACTTAGTCCAGCGAACGGACCTACGGCAAACTGTCCGTCAGCTGCATAAGGATGATTCTTAAATGTGAAGACACTGGGAATTTGGGTGGTGTTGTTGATGCTATCTGGAGAACTTTCAAAGTTACCAAAAGGCACATCTAACACAGCGTCGTCGAAAGCTTGTTCAAACTTATTTGGGTCGGGTAGTTCTACAAGATTACCTTGACTGTCTAAAATAGTCTTACCATTGCCTTTGTATTGTGGATCTAGAGGGTTAAAGTTTAACCTTGCAAACCCAGCAGATGTATTTGGTGACAAGGCAATCAACAGAGGAATAGCAAGTTCGCCATTAGGTATTCCCGCGAGACGTTCACCCTTATCGGAAAGGGTTGCATGACAAAGAGCACAGGTAACGTCAATCTTAGGTGTGAATCCTAGAAGAAAATTCCCTCCCCTTTCTACTTTTAAACCTGTATTAATGACAGTTCCTTTAGGAAAAGTCCGACTGCCTAAAGTTAGATCGTTTGACAGGGTAATTTGTAAGTTTGTCGTCGCCTGACCCTGCAAGTTAGCAATTGCTGTAGTAATTTCTGGTAAGATGCGAGAAATGCCTTGTTGAAAACCAAATACACTTTGCAGACCAAATGTATCCCCAATCTTACGGTTGAAAAATATATCTTCACCTTTAGCAATCAAATCCTGGGTGATTTGAATTGCTCCTACTCGTTGATAGGAAATTGGGTCATTAGGGTCAAGACTGTGCTCTTCAACTAGCTTTGCGGCTTCATGGGAACTCAGCAATTTGCCAAAATAGTCGTAATATCCTAATGGTTGACGTGGAGGCGATTGCAGAATATCAAACCTAGCAAAAGCTGTTTGGCTTGCCATCAACCAATTTGATAGCAGAACACTAAAAAAACTAATGACAAAAACGCAGATTAATAAAACAATTTTTGTTTTTAAAACATTTAATATCCTAACCACACTAGTGTTAGAGACGTTTTTTTTGTGTTTCATACTATATAGATGAAATCAAATGTGTGTAGTTACGTATAACACTAAATATGTCAGTAGATACTATCTAGAAATATTTTTTTATATTGTTAAGAATACTTAAGTTTGATGAAATTATAAAACTATTTTTTGGGTTGGGCAAACCCAGCCTACGGCACAGATGCTATGTCAATACTGCTCGGTTAAGAATAATTGAAGTTCCAGAAACCCGGTAACTTTTGCGAAACCGGGTTTCTAATTTTTGCTTATCCGAGCAGTATTGGATGCTATGTATGAGTTCTTTCTTCGGTCATATTAACAATTTTTATCACCATCAGCGTCAAGGATAATGATATTTGCTGAATGTGAGCGACAAAATCGACCTCTGTCTGAATCGTTTCAAGACTTGGAGCTACATAAGCCCACAAAAAAGTAGGAAGTAATGAATTAGATTTTGCTAAGGAATTTATGTTAGTCTGTTCGGACAGAGGTTAGACATTATTCTGACTCGTGACTTAACCCTCTTCAGGTTTGCTTCTACCAAAAACTGCAGCAGCAGAATGAGTATTTCTGCTGATTTCATGCGAACAAATCTTTAAGAGGACAGATTCATGGAATCAAAAGACACGACATTTGAGCAGCAGGTATTTGAACTCACTAACCAAGAACGAATCAAGGCTGGTCTTGAACCATTGCAAACAAATGCCGAGCTGAACTATGCTGCTGATACATATGCTCAACAGATGTCAGAAGATGGTTTCTTTAGTCATACAGCACCGGATGGTTCTCAACCTTGGGATCGAGCTAAAGAAATTGGTTATGAAGCTCAAACAATGGGGGAGAATATAGCTGCAGGTCAACAAACACCTGAACAGGTTGTTCAAGATTGGATGAACAGCCCTGGACACCGAGCTAATATTCTCAAATCCGACTATAAAGAGATTGGTGTTGGTTTTGAGAACAACTATTGGGTTCAAGAGTTTGGTAGCGGTGATCTAAATCCCGTAAGCTACATACCAGGCTCTGAATCTAACACACAGGTTGCATCCAACTCCACCCCAGCCTCAGAACCTGTCTCCACGCCGACTCCAGTTGAATCTACTTCCAATCAAAGTACAAGTCCTAACTCGAATCAGACCAACCCCAGCCCTGCTTTATCCTCTGACTCTTTTGAGCCTACAGCGTACGAGCAGTATATGCTCGAATTAATTAACCGAGCTCGCGCTAATCCTCAGGCTGAAGAACAACGTCAAAATATTCCTCTGACACAAGGACTCAATTCAAATAGCATTTCCTATGACGCGAAGCAGCCTCTAGCTTGGAATACCACGCTATCTAAAGCTGCACAAGAGCATAACAACTGGCAAGAGGAAACTGGTAAATTTTCTCACTATGGTGAGGGTGGTTGGCCTTGGGAAAGAGCTTATAAAGCTGGCTATGATATGACAAGCCCTGAGGGTTCGCAAGCAAACGAAAACCTCTCTATGGGAGGTGGTTCTACACCCAAGAGTGCAACTCAGTACGTTGAAGAAAGACATAATAGCTTGTACGGAAGCAGTGGACATCGTGGTAACTTCTTGAATGCAGACTGGAAAGAGGCTGGTATCGATTTTTTAGGTCAGCCAGCGAATGATGGCGAAAACTTGCGTCAAGCATCAGTCGTTCAGTTTTTTGGAAAACCTGCATCAGGAAGTACTTTCTTAACTGGGGTAGCTTATGACGACTTAGTTAAGAATGATGACTTTTACACTCCTGGAGAAGGGTTAGGAGGCATTAAGGTCGAGGCAATTCGTCAGTCAGACAACAAATTGTTCACAACTCAAACCTTTGATTCAGGTGGTTATCAAATCGCACTTGAACCTGGAGAGTATCAAGTGACTTTTTCAGAAGGTCAACTCAAGCAGCCAATCACAAATACAGCAAAGATTGACTCAACAAACGTCAAGCTTGACTTGGTGACTGACGGATTGGTGAACGGCGTTTCTCATTCAAGCGATACCTTGACTGGAGGAGTTCCTGGTGAGATACTCACAGGTACACAAGGTGATGACATCGGCAAGAACACCTTTGAAGGCAATCTTGGATATCCTACTTTTGTCGCTAATCAGGGTGGAAATGTTGACCTGATCAACGATTTAGTAAGCAATGTTGGAAACACTCAAGCCTTCCCAGGGCTTCAGATGGACAAGTGTTTGCCAATTGAAAATGGGATGGTGAATCATAATAAGAGTTTGATTGCAGCAACACCAGACACAATACCAACCTCAAGCATAATGTAAGCAGCATCATGGATTAGGACTGACAGTAGAGGTTGTTTTCATCACAACCTCTGCTTATTTTGCTTGGAAGTTATATGTCACATTTCGCTTGGTGTAGAGCAGCGTGTTTATAAGAAATCTTATACATATAATAGTAAATATATTTATATTTTCGTTTACCCAACACTAAGATGTCCTATATTCCAATACGCTTGGGTTAAGCATTTTTTCTCTTCTCTTTTCTTCTCTCTGCGCTCTCTGCGTCTCTGCGGTTCGTTAAAAAAATTAATTTTGACAAAAAGTTTTAGCCTTAACTGAACCGTATTGTCCTATATTCAATGAACAATTATCAATTTGATAATTGATTCTGAAGTTGTGAGGTCATTGTTCATTGATAATTGTCCACCCGTCATTGATATTAACTTCACTACTAATGACTAAACCTCCTGGAAGCAAGACCAAAACCACTGTTTGGATAGTAGAAAAAGGTCAGGTACGCTCTCGACAAGACCAATTAACTACAGAAGAACCCTTAGAAATTCGCTTAATGTCCCCGCGCCGTACATTGGCTGTCACGATGCGGACACCGGGGGCAGATTTTGAACTGACTGTGGGTTTTCTCTACAGTGAAGGAGTCATTAGCTGTAAAGAAGATATTCAACGCATGAGTTACTGCGTAGATGAATCTGTAGATGGTGAGCAACGTCAAAACATTGTAAATGTGACCCTTCGAGAAGGTTTGAATCCAGATTTACAGCCTTTAGAAAGACACTTTTACACAACCAGCGCTTGTGGAGTTTGTGGTAAGGCAAGTCTTGAGGCTTTACGTTTGCGGGGTTATCCGGTGATTCTCCCAGAACCGGTTGTTACTGCTGAGATTATTTATAATTTACCAGATAAGCTGCGAGCGGCTCAAGGTATATTTAATGCGACAGGAGGTTTGCACGCTGCGGCTTTGTTTGATATCCAAGGACAACTGCTGAATTTGCATGAGGATGTAGGGCGTCACAATGCTTTGGATAAATTAATAGGTTCTGCTTTGTTGAGTCAGGAGTTACCATTAAGTCATCACATCGTCATGGTGAGTGGACGTTCTAGCTTTGAGATTTTACAAAAGTGTACAGCGGCTGGTGTTCCTATTATTTGTTCTGTTTCAGCGCCAAGCAGTTTAGCAGTATCTGTCGCAAAGGAATTTGGGATTACTCTCATTGGATTTTTGCGAGGAGAACGATTCAATGTCTACACTAGTATTGAGAGAATAAGCGTTTTTACAAACAAGGGATAGTAATCAACGAGTTTCAAAAACAAGGAATAAATCATATTTGAGATGACTTTTCAATACACTGATGCATTCGTTACTTTAGGAACTTTTGATCTAGAAAATTTAGTGGCGTTCTATACCAGTTTTCTTGGTATTACACCAACTATCTACACCCCAAATATTTATGCTGAATTTCAACCTCCTGGTTTAAAATTAGGTATTTTTCAACCAAAACATACTCACTTTTCAGAATTTGAAAACTCAGCGAAAAGTAAGATGAGTTTATGTTTAGAGGTCAGTGATTTAGAAAGTGTTATTGCTCACTTGACCGTATTGGGGTATCCATTAGGAGAAATGATCAATTCTTCTCACGGGAGAGAAATATATGCTTATGATCCAGATGGTAACCGGATAATTATACATCAGTTAAAGTAGGGCGTGTTCTTCTTGCAAAAATGAATTTCATGAAAATGAAACCACAGATTAACACAAATGCACACAGATGATTTAACTGTCCCTATCCTGCGGTTCGCCTTCTGGCGGGTGTCTACGCTAGCCCCTAAGGGGGCGCTACGCAAACGCGAGAGGGTAAGGTTAATTTGTGTGCATTTGTGGTTTTTAATCTTGTTATATTCAGTGATAAGTTACAATTCGCGATAGACACCTCCCACGGATTTTATTTCATGGGTTTGCTATACGATATCAATAGTCCTGAGTCATGTGACAAAGGACGAAGGACAAAGAACAAATGTCAATCACTCAAAACTATAAATTAAACCTTATCCAATGGTATCCAGGACACATCGCCAAAGCAGAAAAAAACTTAAAAGAACATCTCAAACTTGTGGATGTTGTTTTTGAAGTACGCGACGCCCGCATTCCTTTGGTGACACACCATCCTCAAATAGGAGAATGGGTGGGAAGCAAAACACGGTTGTTGGTGCTCAACCGAGTTGATATGATATTGCCTCAAGTCAGGCAAGTATGGACAGAGTGGTTTAAGAGCCAGAAAGAAGTGCCTTATTTTACCAATGCTCAGCAAGGTCAAGGTGTGGCTGCGATATCAAAAGCGGCGCAAGCAGCCGGAGTAGCGATGAATGAACGTCGGAAAAATCGCGGAATGTTACCACGTCCAGTCCGTGCTGTGGTGATTGGCTTTCCAAATGTGGGTAAATCAGCTCTTATCAACCGTTTGCTGAAACGACGAGTGGTGGAAAGTGCAGCCCGCCCTGGGGTGACTCGTCAACTGCGTTGGGTGCGAATTTCTGAAGAATTGGAATTACTGGATGCTCCTGGTGTTATTCCTGCTAAGTTAGAAAATCAAGAAGCAGCTTTGAAGTTAGCCATTTGTGACGATATTGGTGAAGCATCTTACGACAATCAAATAGTCGCAGGAGTACTAGTAGATATACTGAAAACACTTCAAGAGAAGACTCCTGATTTTTTACCAAAACATCCTTTGCGATCGCGTTACAAACTTGATCCCACTCCCTTCACAGCAGAAGAATACGTGTTCGCCTTAGCAGAGTATCGTTACCAAGGCGATGTCGAAAAAACTGCGCGAACGTTACTCACCGATTTTCGTCAAGGTGTATTAGGTGCCATTCCTTTAGAGTTACCACTAAAATAGAAGACTTCGGTTAGGAACTTTTACTTACTTTTGGGAGTGTCTTTGTAGTTGTCAGCATACTATTGAGAGTGCAATCAAAAGAAAGTCGAAGGTTAATCTGAATCGCACATCCTTTGCTTTAGCACCGCTAGCACTCTCCATGCCTGGGATGAATTTATAGAAGTCATGACTAAACTCAAACTGCGTCTACAAGAGGGAAATTATAAAAGAATGGTAATGGTGCATCAAGATGTTTTTACAATCGGTCGTTTACCACAATGTGACTTATACTTACCCTCTAGCGGAGTTTCACGTTACCATGCCCGCATTGTCAAAACTCCTTCCGATGCGTGGCTGATTGAAGATTTGGGTAGCAAAAACGGAACTCAATTGAACGAATATCTGATTACCTCTCCCCAAGAATTGCAAAACGGTGATGCTATTTGGCTTGGGGATGTGTGTCTGACAGTTGTGTTGACTCCTGTAGAATCATCCATATTTAAGCAAGGAGTTGTCTCTCCAGGAAGAACAATTCTTCGCAACGTTAAACAATTACAACAGCAATGGATTTTCGCTGATCATATTGACGGTGATGTTGGCATCAAAGACAAAACAATTGCTCGCCTCAAAGACTTAGTAGATATAGCCAAAAACCTGTCTGCAGCAGCCTCAATCGAAGCAATTTTCTCTCAAGTTCAGCAAGTGGTGTTTCGTTACCTTAATAGTATTGACCGTTTGGCATTATTAATTGATGTGAGTGGATCTGGCAAGCTAGAATTATTAAATTCTGCTACAAGAAATATCTATTACGAAGAAGATTTGCCCGCTGATGGCAGTTGGATTAGCCGTAGCATTTGCCAAAAAGTCTTTGAGGAAAAAGTTGCCATTCAAACTGCTGATGCTCAAAACGATGAAAGGTTTGCAGGAGAAAATAGTCTCCTGGTGAAAGGCATTCGTAGTGCGATGGCGGTGCCTTTATGGGATGAAAATAAAGTTGTTGGTGTTCTCTACGCTGATGCTCATTTATCTTCTTACCATTGGGCAGAAAGAGGAGAAGAAGAACTCAGCTTTTTTTCTGCTTTAGCAAACCTTGTGGCTTCCAGTGTACAACGTTGGCTGCTAGTTGAGAAACTCAAAAGCGAAGAAGTCATTCGCCAAAGACTTGAACGCTATCATTCACCAGCAGTTGTACAGCAGTTGATAGCTGTCGGTGCATTGCCAAATGGACGTTTACCCCCACAAGAAAGTGAGATTAGTATTTTATTCGCTGATTTAGTCGGTTTTACAGCAATTTCAGAAACATTAACGCCAACTCACATTGCCGACTTGCTCAATAATTTATTTGAGGAGATGTTGCAAGAGGTTTTTGCTTGCGCTGGCACTTTAGATAAGTATATTGGCGATTGCATTATGGCATTTTTTGGTGCTCCTGAACCGCAACAGGATCATGCTGATCGCGCTGTCACTGCTGCTATGGGTATGTTAACTCGTCTGGACAATCTCAATGCTAAGAATTTTTGGACTGAACCACTGCAATTACGAATTGCTATCAACAGTGGTAAGGCTGTGGTTGGAGATGTTGGTAGTTCCCAAAGGGTTGACTATACAGCATTAGGAGCCACAATTAATCTGGCTGCGCGGATGGAAGGTATTTGCCCACCAGGTGAATGTGTTGTGAGTGAAACAACCTACAAAATACTCTCACAACCTTCATGTTTCTCAGAAATGGGAGATTATCGCTTCAAAGGTATTAATCGATTAGTCAAGATTTATCAAACAAAGATGCATAATATTCCCACTGATTTGAAAATGAGGAGGGAGTAGGGGGCGCTTGGGTCCCCTCTGGGGTTGGGGGCTGTAGGGGAAG
>NZ_QMEA01000121.1 GCF_012912105.1 Brasilonema sp. UFV-L1 | reverse complement strand
GGGGAGATGGGGAGATGGGGAGATGGGGAGAGGAAGTAATTGGTTTTTGAATTTTCGTAGAGTGCAAGAACGCAATCCATTTTGAATGAGCGAATTTTGAATTTATTCTCATGCTGTTAAATCAAAAAAATAAAAAAACTAATATTCTTCCTGTGTTCGTCATCGCAACCTTTGGATTGCATGTGTTGACGATATTATTGCTCATGTTTCATCAAAATATGTTGAAAAGACTGACTGGTCAATTACCACAAAGTTTAGTACAACTTGTTAATGGTCGTGCTATTACAGTGGATTCTCAAGAAAATTTAGAACGCAACCCTGAAACGATTCGGCGTTTTGTTGGTGAAACAATGACCTTGATGTTTACTTGGTCAGATAAACAACCGCTGCAAGCCGTTTGGCAAGCCAGTTCTGAACTTGTATCTGGTGATGTGAGGCGAAAATTTGAAATAGAAACCACTCAGGGAATTCCTCAAAATGTTTTAGCCAATGCGGGAGCAAAAGCGGAAAGTTTATTGTTAATTCGCAGAATTTCTCAACCAGAGAAAATCGCTGATGGTCAATGGCAATTAGAAATCGTTGCTAATCGTTTAATTTTTGCAGGTTATAATAACAAAGCTGGGGAAGCAATACCTTTCAATAAAAAAATAGTGATTCGAGCGTTAGATACACAGGCAATTTCTATCCCAAATGCACAAAACCCTTTACATTCTGCCATTTATCGGCTCAATGAAGCGAGGTTAGAAATTTCTAATATTTGTGATATTAAAGAGAAAAGTTGTTCCTAGCAAATTAATTCCTAGAAAAACACGTAGGGTGGGCACTGCCAGTTAGATCCTGCCTACTATATGAGGTTTTTAGTGGCACTGCCCACCCTACACTACTCTCAATGAAGCGAAGTTAGAAATTTCTAATATTTGTGATATTAAAGAGAAAAGTTGTTCCTAGCCCAAGACTTCCTAGCAAAATCAAGGAAACACACCCATGAACAACCAGCCAAAGTCTAATAATAATTCACCTAGTCAGAATAAATATTCAGAACCGGAATCCAAAGTTCATAATTTACATGAAGTTCCGCAATTAGATTGGCATGAACGGATGGCAAATCTCGTTGGTTTAGAAGAAGAAACTCCCCCATCCAATAAAGAAAAGAATGGTTCAGAGACAGCGAGTCAGACTCCTGACGAAACACCAGCACAACCTTCTCATCCTTCTTCGCAGCGTACGAAACAGCCATTATCATCTAACCCTTTTGCCAAAGTTGGCTTGGTAGGTGCTGCAACTCTAAGTGTGGTTTTGGTAGCAGGTGCGTTTCTATCGCAACTGATGAGTGGAACAAACAAAACACCGCAAAAGAATTTTCCACAGATAACTCGTAAGAATGAAGCGGACAAAATAGAACAAATAAGACCAGAAGAAGAAATAGAGATACTCAAAACAAAACTCGCCTTAGCTGAACAAGCAAAAGCTGTGAAAACAGCACAACTTCAGTTAAAAACAGTAAAACCCCCAACTCAGGCCAAACCAACTCCAGCGCAACCAAAACCTAGAACACAAACTGTCACGCGGGTGGTTGTTCAAAGAGTACCGACACCAGCACAGACAGTTTATGTACCTCGTGTTGTTGAACGAATTGTCAGAGTTCCTCAACGCGTTGTCGTCCAGGCGAGACCAACTGTCACCCAGCCCACTCAGCCTCCTCAGCCGATTCAGCGTATTCAGCCAACTCAGCGTCCTCAGCCAATTCAAACTCCTCAACCAACACCAACACCTTCAATCTCTCCAGTCTTTGAGTTATCCATTCCAGGATTATCCCCACAAGATATCGCACAAATTCCCTTCTCTTTATCAATACCTAGCCCGACTCCAACTCCTAGTTTTACTCCTACTCCCACTCCAACACCCACTGCAACTCCAACACCAAGCCTACCAAGAGTCGCAAGTTCTCCTCCATCTCGTTTAGGTTCTGAATTAAATTCCAGGGATAGAGAGACAACAGATAATCCGAGTACATCAGCACTCATCAACCGCCTGACTCAGCATAGTAGTAAATCAATTGCAGTGGGAACGAAAGCCAAAGCTGTGTTAGCAACTGCTGTCTTTGGGGAAGGAAGTAGGCCAGGGACTAATAATAATAATGATCGTAATAATAATAATAATAATAATAATAAAAATGACAGTACATTTGTCGTGCGTCTGAAAGAACCATTAAAATCTATCGATGGGGCGGTTGCTTTACCAGCAAATACAGAGTTATTAACTCAAATTCAGCAACTTTCAGATGGCGGAATGATGCAGCTAAAAGTTGTTTCAGTGATTTCTCAAAATAAGGGCAAACTCACAGAAATTAGCCTACCTGAGAGTGCAATGAAAGTTCGCGCACCGAATGGAAGACCTTTACTTGCTAAGAAATATCCTGACAAATCTGGAAAGATATCAGGTATGGATACATTCATCTTCGGCTTGGGGGGTGCTGGGAAAATAGGGGAGATACTTAACCGTCCTGAGACAAAATTTCGTACCTACGATTGTGGTACTAGTGGTAATAATACTTGCGCTTATACCGAAACTCGACAACAAAGAAACATCCCTGCTGCAGTTTTAGAAGGCGGTATGAATGCGCTTGTACCCCAACTTAACAACCGCAACAATCAAGCAATCAACGAGCTGATTCAAAAAAGTAACATTTGGTATTTACCGGTGGGTACGGAGGTTGAAGTGTTTGCTAATCAAATCACGCGGTTTTCAGAGACTCCCAATTAAAAAAATATCCAATTTGTAGGGTGCGTTATGCCTTTGGCTAACGCACCGTGACATATGAGAGCAACTGTCATGCTGAATGGAGCGAAGCGGAATGAAGCATCTGATGATTATCGCCGTAGACAGAGATTCTGAGTCCTATGCCTACGGTACGCCAAAGGCGAACGGACACGCTGAATTCGTATCGTAATGTGTCATGCTGAGCGAAACGGCAGTGTAGCGAAGCATCTGCCGAGATTCTATGTCCTATGCCTGCGGCACGGCTGTTGCCTATCGGACACGCTTCGCTAACGCTCCTGTTCCTTCGCTTCGCTCAGGACTACGCTCAGAATGACAATTCATACCTTGATTCAGCAACGCCATATCCTGCTATTATCTATCTCGCCCGTTCCTGCTGTGACCAAATACGCGTTGGTAGCCCCCAAACGTAAATAAAACCTTCAGCTGCCTTATGATCAAACTTATCCTCAGCACCATAAGTAGCCAAATCAGGAGTGTAAAGAGAATTCTCCGAACTACGTCCAACTATAGTAGCATTGCCCTTGAATAGTTTCACCCGCACAGTTCCAGAAACTCGCTCTTGCGTCTTTTGAATAAACGCATCCAATGCCCCTTTGAGAGGACTGTACCACAGACCGTTGTAAATTAATTGACTGTAACTCTCCTCAATTCCACGTTTGTAATGAGTTAAATCTGCGGTCAAAGTCAGACTTTCTAAATCTCGATGTGCCTGAATTAACACGAGCAAAGCCGGCGCTTCATAAATTTCCCGCGATTTAATACCCACCAAACGGTTTTCTACCATGTCGATGCGTCCAACACCATGATTTCCCACGATTTGGTTAAGTTCTTGAATCACATCCACTGGATTCATAAACTCACCATTGAGACTCGTAGGAATTCCTCTTGAAAACCCAATTTCAACGTACTCTGGTTTGTCGGGAGTGTCGGCGATCGCCTTCGTCATCAAATAAATTTCTTCTGGTGGTTCCACATTCGGATCTTCCAGAACACCTGCTTCAATACTCCGCCCCAGCAAATTACGATCAATACTGTAGGGAGACTTTTTCTTCACTGGCGAGGGAATACCATATCTTTCCCCGTAAGCTATAGTTTCCTCACGACTCATTCCCCATTCCCGCGCTGGGGCAAGTATCTTGAGATTAGGGTTAAGCGCAGCCACAGCAACATCAAAACGTACTTGGTCATTTCCCTTACCAGTACATCCGTGGGCGATCGCATCAGCACCGTACTTATCAGCCGCTTCTACCAAAGCTTTCGCAATCAACGGACGAGCAAGAGAAGTACTCAAAGGGTAGCGATTTTCATAAAGAGCGTTTGCTTGAATCGAGGGAAAAGCGTAATCCTTCACAAAATCTTCTTTAACATCCACCACCAGCGATTCACTTGCACCCGATTTCAGAGCTTTTTCTCTGATAGGTTCTAATTCATCTCCTTGTCCTAAATCTGCCGCTAGGGTGATGACTTCTTCCACACCCCACTCATGCTTCAGGTAAGGAATGCACACCGATGTATCTACACCACCAGAATAAGCCAAAACAACTTTCTTCGCGCGACCCATTTCGTTCTCCAGTAGACAAAACCCAACAATGAGTCACTATTATCTAACTTATTTAGATTTATTTTTCAACCCAACGACAGCTTCATGAAACTTTGATATTCTCAGGATTGTTGATAACATCACGAATTTCTCGAAATTTTTTCTGATTTTTCTTATAATGATTTATGAGACTTACGCAACAACTCTCTAAAACTCTCATTCCTACCCTACGGGAAGCCACTTCGTGTCTATGTGTCCTTTGCGTCCTACCCTGCGGGAAGCCGCTGCGCGTCTATGCGGTTCGTTTTTTCATAATCCTGATTTCTTCTCTACAGATAGCATTGACACTAAATTTTGCTGAAACAAAGGATGAATTGGCATTACTGAGCGAGACTTGGGGTGAGAGAATTGTAAAGTTATCTGATTGATGCCAAAAGTTTGCTTGAGATGAATTTGTAATTCCTCAAGTAGGCGATCGCCTTCTTCAACTGTCGCACAATCCACCATCAGATGAGCGCAAAGCATCACCTGTTCTCTGTTAATTCTCCAAACGTAAAGTTTTTCCACCTGCAAAACTTGAGGAAAAGATTTGAGAAAAACTTCTACCTCAGCAGGGTTAATAGATTTTGGTGCATACTCCAAAAGAATTGAGAGACTTTCTCGCACAAGCGGTAAAGCACTCAAACCTATAAAACCAGCAACGACTAAGCTAACAGCAGCATCAGCCCATAACCAATTCCAAAAGTGAATCGCCACAGCAGCAACAATCACACCCACAGAACTAGCAGTATCAGCAATGATATGAAGCCAAGCACCTCTTAGATTTAAGTCATCGTGAGAGTGGGGATGCAACAAAGTCATGTTGAGCAGATTCACAACTAAACCTAACACCGCTACTGCTAACATCGGTAAGCCGGAAATTTCCTGTGGACTTTGAAAGCGGTGAATCGCCTCCCAACAAATAAAAATAGCAATCACAAGTAAACTTAATCCATTTACCAAAGCCGCCATAATTTCAACGCGGCGATGTCCAAATGTTGCTCTTCCAGAAGCAGGTTGATGTGCTAACCAACTCGCAAACAGTGATATTCCCAAAGCTGCGATATCAGAAAGAATGTGTTCCGCATCTGCCTGTAGAGATAAACTTCCACTCCACAAACCAACACTCCACTCAGCAACAAAAAAACAGGTTAGTAAACAAACTGTTATGGATAAAAGCTGGGTTTTTTGGCTGTTTTGATTTTCATTAACAGAATTATCTGCACACCTGCAGTTGTAATGTTGCTCTAAAAGCATCGCTCAAATAACCTTATATAAATTACATTTTTAACATGGAAAATGCCCACCAGAGTTGAGTTTGTGGGTATAGCCAGACATTTGACGCTTGAAGCCGCAGTACGGTTATTCATGAGTGCTCAATCATACAAAATAACTTTTTCTGAATTTCACAATAGCTTCACGACAAATTCGTAACACTTTATTACGATGTCCTTGATTTTTACGTATTATTTAGACAAGTACATTGTTACTTTATACTCATTTTATACTTAAGATTGTAAACAAGGTCAAATATGCTTCGTTCACACCTTGCATGGCTCATACCAGTAGCCTTAACTTTCAGCAGTTTCGGGTTAAATGTACAAAGCGCGAGCGCGCAAGCTACAGATAATACGTATGACTTTACCGTTAACTACGAGACATTAGTCGAATTTCAACCCTTTCTACCAGAACAAAACATCGTAAGAGCAACCATTACAGGTGAAAATACTGATGCTCCTTACGGATTGACTAATTTTACTAGTAATACTTACGGACAATCTGAGCCTCGTGGCAACAACACATTCACCAGATTTAATTCAGATCCAAGCGTATTCGGTATAACAGGCGAAGTACTTGGCGACAGATACTACGGCAGCGGTTTGAATCAGTTATTTGGATTAGCGAATGACAGTGCTGAAGTTAACCCCATCGAAGGCACAATCAAGGGGGCTGGTACGATAACTATTACTGGTGGAACAGGTATATTTCAAAACGTCACAGGCAAAATAGATTTTACTCAGAATGACAAACTGAGTTTAGATGGAACTCCCTCTAAGGGTTTGGCTACACTGAAATTCTCCTTGAAGACTCCTCGAACGGTTCCAGAACCAACAGCAACCACAACACTCATCGGCTTAGGTGTACTTGGGGCAGGTTTCGTGTTGCGCAAACACCATCGTAAAAAGACTTTCAACTGAACAAAGCTACTCGTTACTCCACAACACTCATTTTAACCACCTCAAAGTCCAGAAGGATCGAGGTGGTTTTGCTATGAGGAACAGTGTTGTAGCCACTGCTGTCCTATCCTGGAGGTAGACTCGGACGCTCATTTCTTTATTTTGAATTTTGAATTTTAAATTATGTTTTTTAGCGTTGTTATTCCGACTTATAATCGTAAGCCAATTTTGGAAAAGTGTCTTAGAGCTTTAGAGGCGCAGCAACTGAGTGCGTCAACTTCAGTCACTGGTTACGAAATTGTCTTGGTGGATGATGGTTCTATTGATGGCACATTAGAGTGGTTAGAAGCGCAGAAACAAGAGTTTCCTCATGTGAAAACGTTTCATCAAAACCACGCTGGACCAGCAGCAGCGCGAAATTTGGGAGTAGAAAAAGCATTAGGGGATATTATTATTTTTATTGATAGTGATTTAGTTGTTACAGAGAATTTCCTGCAAGCTCACGCTCATGCGCTGGTGCAAGGAAAGGAAAAATTGGCAGGCGATCGCTTCTTTACTTACGGTGCAGTCATTAATACTTGTAATTTCGACAACCCAACATCTGAATCCTATAAAATAACAGATTTTTCAGCAGCTTTTTTTGCTACAGGAAATGTCGCTATTCCCAAACATTGGTTAGAGAAAGCTGGACTTTTTGACACTCGTTTTCAACTCTATGGTTGGGAAGATTTAGAACTAGGAGTCAGACTCAAAAATCTGGGCTTACAACTCATCAAATGTCCAGAAGCTGTGGGATATCACTGGCATCCACCCTTTAATTTAGAACAAGTGCCTCGCTTGATTGACAAAGAAATTCAGCGTGGACGCATGGGAGTTTTGTTTTATCAAAAGCATCCCACTTGGGAAGTGCGAATGATGATTCAAATGACTTGGTTACATCGTTTACTTTGGGGAATCCTGTCACTGAATGGCATCCTGAATGAACGTACAATGGCTCCATTTTTGCAATGGCTCATTGATTTAGGAAAACCACAGTTAGCGTTAGAAATTGCCCGCATCTTTCTGAACTGGTACAACGTTAAAGGAGTCTATCAAGCTTATAGTTCCAAATCAGATAGTCAAATGTGTAACAGCTGATGAGCGCGGCGGCTTCGCGCTTGTACAGATGTAGTAATTTCCTCTTTAAAATGTCGTATTTCCTCAACATTTGTCATTTCCCAATCGCTGCCACAAGTATGCTACCTTAGTATGGTTCATTAATCTCGCACATTCAGGAGTTCGGGTGTTTCCTGCTTTTGGAAATACGCCTGGATGGAGGTTTAACCCGAATAGGAGTAAATAAAGATGGCTGTTGTTTCATTGGCTCAAATGATGGAGTCGGGTGTTCACTTTGGGCATCAAACCCGTAGGTGGAACCCAAAAATGTCTCCATACATTTACACCGCTCGTAATGGGGTACACATCATCGACTTGGTGCAAACTGCCCAGTTGATGGAAGAAGCTTACACATACATGAGGTCACAAGCTGAAGCTGGCAAGAAGTTCTTGTTTGTTGGTACCAAGCGACAAGCAGCAGGAATCATTGCTCAAGAAGCAGCTCGTTGTGGTTCTCACTACATTAACCAGCGTTGGTTGGGTGGAATGCTCACTAACTGGACGACAATCAAAACCCGAGTAGATCGCCTCAAAGATTTGGAACGTCGGGAAGAAAATGGTGCTCTCGATTTGTTGCCAAAAAAAGAAGCTTCAATGCTGCGTCGGGAAATGGCAAAGCTACAGAAATACCTCGGTGGCATTAAAAGTATGCGGAAAGTTCCCGATGTGGTCGTGATTGTAGACCAACGGCGGGAGTATAACGCAGTGCAAGAATGCCAAAAATTGTCAATTCCCATTGTGTCCATGCTGGATACTAACTGTGATCCAGATGTCGTAGATATTCCCATTCCAGCAAATGATGACGCCATTCGCTCAATTAAGTTGATAGTAGGCAAATTAGCGGACGCCATTTATGAAGGTCGTCACGGTCAATTGGATGCGGAAGAAGACTACGAAGATTACGAAGGCGCAGAGGAAGACTTCGACTACGAGGAAAGCGAAACCGATTACTCTGACTTGGGAATTCCCAGCGACGAAGAAGAATAACGAGAGTGGTGAGTGCGAGAGTAGTGAGTGCTAAGTGCCGAGTCAGATAGTAGTACTCGGTACTTAGTGATACTTCCTATTCATGAGTCAACAGCCGCAGGTAAAATTCTAAGTTAGTCCTAAAGTACTGAGTTCTTTTTACTGAGTACTCAGAATTCATTACTCAGGACTTTCTTAAACTCAGGACTCACAATTTTATTTGAGAGCTATTAAAACTGTCATTTAAGTAGGAATTGAGGCAACATGGCGGAAATATCTGCAAAAATCGTCCAAGAGCTACGTCAGAAAACTGGTGCCGGTATGATGGACTGCAAGAAGGCGCTAAAAGAAACTGACGGTGATATGGAAAAAGCCATTGATTGGCTGCGACAAAGGGGCATCGCCAAAGCCGAAAAGGGAGCAGGACGTATTGCGGCAGAGGGTTTGGTGGATACATACATTCAACCCGAAGGTCGGGTTGGTGTGCTCATAGAAGTCAATTGCCAAACAGATTTTGTTGCTCGTAACGAAGCATTCAAAGCTCTGGTTCAAAATCTGGCGAAACAAGCAACAACTGCTGAGAGTGTTGAGGCTTTACTAGCTCAAGCTTACATTGAAGATGAAAGTGTTAAAGTAGAAGATTTCATCAAACAAACGAGTGGTCAACTTGGTGAAAATATTCAACTGCGCCGCTTCGCTAAATTTGCACTCGCAGATGACACAAAAGGGGTAGTAGATAGCTACATTCACACTGGCGGTCGAGTTGGTGTGTTAGTTGAACTGAACACTCAAGAGGATTTAGAGGCTGCTCGTGAAGAGTCTCAAACTCTAGCACGGAATGTCGCCATGCAAGTTGCGGCTTGCCCAAACGTTGAGTACGTGAACGTAGACGAAATTCCCGCTCTTGTCGCTCAAAAAGAAAAAGATATCGAAATGGGGCGGGATGACTTGGCAAATAAGCCACAGAATATCAAAGAAAAAATTGTTCAGGGACGGATTGAAAAACGTTTAAAAGAAATGACTTTGTTAGATCAACCTTATATTCGTGATCAGAGTATCACAGTGGAAGAATTGATTAAACAGAGCGCATCAAAACTGGGTGACAGTATCCAAATTCGTCGCTTCGTTCGCTATGTCCTCGGCGAGGGCATTGAAAAGCAAGAAAGTAACTTTGCAGAAGAAGTTGCTGCACAAATGGGTAACAAGTAATCCAAGTAATTGAGTCATTTGTCATGAGTTTTGGGCAAAAGACAAGCGACGAAGGACTATTCTCAAGACAGGTCAAGCAAGCCCAGCTGACCTGTTTTTCATTCACAGACTCTTTGTGAACGTTACCATAGATTAAAGTTTCTAAATCGAATGGCACGCTTGTTTTTTGCGATAGTTACAAGGCTCACTGGGGCTTGTAACTCTCTAGATGGAGGCATAGCCTCCTCCAGAACTCGCATTCTATGGCTGCAGCCCAGGAACGAGCTATACTCGTTTACGAGTCTGAACAAGGCTTTGAGCTTAGTCAACACCCCTGCCTAAAGGCTATTGGCTCTCTAGCCTCAAATCTTTAGGATTAGTTGACCCGATTAAGTACCTTGAGTACTACGTTATTGGCAAGTGTTAAAGTTCCTACCTACGGATGCGCAGCCAGTCTGTAGCTCTAGAAGTCAAGGATTAAACAGATTTAGAGGGTTAAGTCAGTGTCCTTGATACAATTACCGACCAATAACATTATCTAGGCTAACTTTACTCCCGAAAGGGAAGGTTCTACGGAGCAAACCGTTATGCGTACAGGGCGAAAGATATCAGTTCGTAACTGCCCGAACGAAAGTAGATTGCAAAACTACACGGCATTGAGTAACCCCAAGGCGGTAATGGCGTCCAAAATATAAAGCCGTCCTAGAAGGACGGGGTTTGGGACCCAAATTTTCGATGAGAGTGCCATTCGTCTGTCATCTTTAATGTGAATCCAAAATTCAATATCCAAAAACCCAAAATCCTTTTGGTAATAATTATTTGAGAATAAATCAATACATTTGTACCATAATAATAAGGTTCAGATGAGTAATAGCAAGGAGATATGGCGAAAGCAATCGAGCGAATAGAACGGGACATAATAGCACTAGAGGAAGCGATACAGGCGATCGCCAAAGAACTGCAAAACGCCTACACCAATTATCTAACTGCCTTGGGGCAAACCGTACAAAGGCAATTGATTCTGGCGACTTATCACCTGTGTACCCAAGGATATCCTGAAAACTTTTTGAGTTTGTCATTGAATCAGCGGCAACAATTGCAACAAGATATACGTAAGCTGGGTCAACAGACAGCTCAACAGTTGCAAAATCTTATCAAGAATGAGCAAGAGCAGCAAGAGCAAGCAACAGAAGATGAGCAAGATCAGGAATTGGAAGAAGATCAGGAATTGGAAGAAGATCAGGAATTGGAAGAAGATCAGCAAACAAATGAACTTTCTTTGCCCACTCCCGTAACTCTCCCAAGTTCTCCCACTTCTTTGACTCCCCTAACAAATTCCCCAACCGCCCCAATTGCCCCAACTCCCTTTACTCCCTCAACTCCCAAGGCTGCTCAAACTCCCTTAACTCCCCCCATTGTCTTCTCTGTATCCTCTGTTCCAAACGTTTCATCTTTTCCAAACACCTCTAACCCTCTAGAAATCGCAAAATGGCAACAGAATACAGAGAGATTAATACAACAGAAGCTCAAAAGAGTTTCTCGTGAAGCGAATCTTCGCTTACAAAAAGCAGGGATGTTACCCAAAAAGTTACCAGAGCCGATTTTAGAAGCAGCATCAGAAGCTGCTGCTACTGAAGTTATGCCAGGACCCCCCAACCTACTAAACTTAGTTATTGAAGTTGAAAATGAACAGCATTCAGAAGATTCTCACTTCACACAAATTATGGCTATTAATCTGCGGCTTGGGGAAATTGAATTTGCTGACGCAACACTCTCGTCTGATCGCAAGCAGATTCGCAGTGTTTTAGTTCAGCTTAGTCGGTTAGGGCAAGAGTATCAAAAAAAACAGCGAGAACGTTCAGTTGCTCAAGCGGAAGCAGCATGGCGTGCTATTTGGTTTGAGGATTAGTCATCTGTTCTTTGTCCGAAGTCAAATGACTAAATCAATGATTGACTGATGACTATTGACTAATGACTAATGACTAATGACTAATGACAAACCAGATTGGATACGATTACACAAAGCCTTGGCAATAGAAGCAGAAAAAGGCTTCACCGATTTGCTGGGCAAACAATACCGCTTTAGTGAGTTTTTCACCCTCACTTTTGGCAAATTCCCCACAAGTGTGCCCAGCATTGAACGTCGTCGCTGGCAAGAATTAGCAGTGGAATTTGCGAATTATCCCAATCTAGAACTGGAAGATAGACAACACCTAGTCGCAGAAACTCGTAGGTATCTGTACCAAGTTCAGCAAGCCTTTGAAGGAGGAGTCGGCGAAGTAGGGGGAGCAGGGGCAGTAGGGGAAGCAGGGGAAGCAGGGGAGCAGAGAAGCAGAGGAGCAAAAGAGAATTCTCGTCCCTATTCCTCACAGCCAAAATCTCAAATTGTTGCTGAGGTTAGTCGCGAACTTGCTCCCAAGCTAGATAAAAAGTTGAGCGATTTACCGGAAATAGGGCTTAAAAAAGCTCTCAATTTGGCACGTCTTGATTTATACACTGTGCGTGATTTGCTTTTCTACTATCCCCGCGACCATATTGACTATGCTCGTCAAGTCAATATTCAAGACTTGGTAGCGGGCGAGACGGTGACACTAGTGGCAACGGTGAAGCGCTGTAACTGCTTTACAAGCCCCAAGAACAAGAAATTGACGATTTTAGAAGTACTGCTACGTGATCAGACGGGTCAGCTCAAAATCAGCCGATTTTTTGCTGGTACGCGCTATAGCAGTCGTGCTTGGCAAGAAAGTTTCAAGCGTCGCTACCCAGAAAATAGTATTGTAGCAGCATGTGGGTTGGTGAAAGAAAGTAAATATGGTCTAACGTTGGAAGATCCAGAACTGGAGGTTTTGGCACACCCAGGAGATACAATTGAGTCTTTGATGATTGGTAGGATTGTGCCTGTTTATGCGTTGACAGAAGGAGTTGGGGCAGATTTGGTGCGACAGGCAGTGATTGCAGCTTTGCCTGCAACTGTCCACCTAAAAGACTCATTGCCTAGTGGTCTGCGAGATAAGTATAATTTGATGGAATTGAAGGAAGCTATTAATAATATACACTTCCCTCCAGACAGTGCTAGCCTTCAAGCTGCCCGTCGCCGTCTCGTCTTCGATGAATTTTTCTACCTGCAACTTGGGTTACTTCAACGTCAGCACAAAGCAAAAGAAACTCAAACCAGTGCTATTCTTGCCCCAAAAGGTCAATTACTAGAAAAATTTTCTGAAATACTACCGTTTAAACTTACTAACGCACAGCAACGAGTCATTAATGAAATTCTTAACGACTTGCAAAAACCTGCACCGATGAATCGTCTGGTGCAAGGAGATGTCGGTTCTGGTAAAACTGTTGTTGCCGTAGTTGCTATCCTTGCTGCTCTTCAGTCTGGGTATCAAGCAGCACTGATGGCTCCGACAGAAGTTTTGGCAGAACAGCATTATCGCAAGTTAGTGAGTTGGTTTAACCTCATGCATTTACCAGTGGAATTACTGACTGGTTCTACAAAAACTGCAAAAAGGCGAGAAATTCATGCTCAGTTAGAAACGGGTGAATTGCCACTTTTGGTGGGAACTCATGCCTTAATTCAAGATTCTGTCAACTTTATGCGGTTGGGTTTGGTTGTGATTGATGAGCAACACCGCTTTGGGGTCGAACAACGAGCGCGTTTGCAGCAAAAAGGTGAGCAACCCCATGTCTTGACTATGACAGCAACTCCCATTCCTCGAACTTTGGCGCTGACAATACACGGAGATTTGGATGTCAGCCAAATAGATGAGTTACCACCAGGACGGCAAAAGATTCAAACAACCGCACTGACTCCTCAGCAACGCACCCATGCTTATGACCTGATTCGCCGCGAAATTGCCCAGGGACGACAAGCTTATGTTGTTTTGCCGTTGGTGGAAGAATCAGAAAAGTTGGACTTGCGATCAGCTGTAGAAGAGCATCAAAAGCTACAAGAAAGTATCTTTCCAGAGTTTCAAGTGGGACTGCTTCATGGTCGCATGAGTTCAGCCGAAAAGGACGAGGCGATTAGCAAATTCCGCGATAATGAAACTCAAATTTTGGTTTCTACAACTGTTGTAGAGGTAGGTGTAGACGTGCCTAATGCAACAGTAATGCTCGTTGAAAATGCAGAGCGATTTGGTTTATCTCAGTTGCACCAACTCCGGGGACGTGTTGGTCGAGGTGCGGCTAAGTCATATTGTCTTTTGTTGAGTAGTTCCAAAAGTGCAGATGCACAACAACGTTTGAAGGTTTTGGAACAATCTCAGGATGGCTTTTTCATTTCGGAAATGGATATGCGTTTTCGTGGTCCTGGGCAAGTTTTGGGGACTCGTCAATCAGGTGTGCCAGATTTTACTTTAGCGAGTTTAGTGGAAGATGAGGAAGTGTTAATTTTGGCGCGACAAGTAGCTGAGAAAGTCATGGAGATAGATGCTACTTTAGAGCGTTGGTATTTGATGAAAGAAGAGTTGAAGTATCGGTATGAGCGGTTAATGGGTGGAGCAATTTTGACATGATTGACTCTAATAAATAGTGTCATATAATACCGTTTTCATACGGACTTCAGAAAGCAGAAGTACGAGGGCAGAGGGCAGAAGGACCCCTGCCTAAAGACATTCTTGATTATTCATGACTGCTCAAATGTTTTTTTCACTTCAGATGTCTGTTTTTATTCTTGCTTGGCTTTATTATCTCAGTAATTACCGTTTGTGACAGTTAGGGTGCGGAATGTAGGTTAGAAATACAGTTATGAAAGTGGAACACATTTCCTCCCTACAGTCGTCTAAGATTTGGTATACCCTTGTAAAGGGCAAGTATCTTAGGTAAGACTTTGTTGGTTGATTTCAGTCCTGATAGGGATTTACACAGACCCATTCTTACCTTTATGTAGTCAGACCTGAGCAAACTACACAATATCCCGTTGGGCTGCGTTATATTCTATCCGAATGAGAACTGAGATAATGGAGCATGACAACCAAGCTGCTGAACAATCGCTATCAAGTTATTCAGGTACTAGGTGCCGGTGGGTTTGGTGAAACCTTTTTGGCGGAAGATATTCATATGCCTTCTCGCCGTCGTTGTGTGATTAAGCAACTCAAACCCGTTACCAACAACCTGCAAACTTATCAAATTGTCCAAAGTCGATTTGAACGAGAAGCTGCAACTCTGGAGTATCTGGGCGAAGGAAGTGAGCAAATTCCTAAACTTTTCGCCTACTTTTCTGAAAGAGGGCAATTTTACCTTGTTCAAGAATGGATTCAAGGTCAAACCTTAACGGACATAGTTAAAACACAAGGAGTTCTCAGCGAAACCAGTGTTAAGGAAATTTTATTGAGTTTGCTATCCGTCTTGGATTACGTCCACAGCAAGGGGATTATTCATCGGGATATCAAACCTGATAATATCATTATCCGCTCCTCGAATGGTAAGCCTGTCTTAATTGATTTTGGTGCGGTCAAAGAAACAATACGTTCAGTGGTGAATCCTGCGGGATACCCCACACAATCACTGGTTATTGGTACACCGGGGTATATGCCGAGTGAGCAAGCAATTGGACGTCCAGTTTACGCTACTGATATTTATAGTTTAGGCATGACGGCAATTTACTTGCTCACTGGTAAATACCCGAGTGAACTGCAAACGCATCCTCAAACAGGTCAAGTCATATGGCATGATCTCGCTCCTGAAGTATCCCAAAACTTGGCAATGGTACTCAATCAGGCAATTAGACCCCATGCTAGCGATCGCTACACTACTGCTAGTAAAATGCTCTATGCTTTAAAATCAACAGCAACTTCTTTTCACACGCTGGAACCAACGGCGAATTATAAACCGACAGTACCGCTATCAGCAAATACTGCTGCATCATACTCGTCACAGAATACTCTACCACCATTTGCTTCGAATCAAAAAGCTCCGGTGATTCCGATTTCTTCGACTCCAACAAACTGGCAAAAGCCTGCTTTAATTATGGGCAGTCTGGTTGTAGGTAGCTTGATTGGTGCAGTAGCGATTGCCAATATAAATCGTCAAGCGTCTGAAGATCCAATTGTGACATCGCCCACTTCTACACCCCTTCCAGCAGCTAACGAAATAAATCCGACTCCTTCAACAGCGTCTCCAACTCCTACTTTCCAAGCGAGAACACCTAGAAAGAGGAAGGTTGTTGTACCAGATCCAGTAGTCATAGCACCCAAGCCACCACAACAGCCAGAAGCTTATATATCTCCTCTACCTCCAATTGTTCCTGACTCTCAACAAGAGCAAGGAAAATTTGAACCTGCACCAGAAGAACAAGTTCCTCAAGAATTGCAAATTCCAGCGGCTTCCACGCCACAAGAAATCACACCGCAACAACCGACACCGCAACCACAATCTACCCCGCAACAACAATCGACACCGCAACCGCAATCTACCCCACAACAACAATCGACACCGCAACCGCAATCTACCCCACAACAACAATCGACGCCACAGAAAGTCGAACAATCAACGACTTCTCCTACTCCCACATCAACCCCTGAAGTATCCACCCCACCTCCACAGGAGGAAAAACAAAGCATTGCAACTCCCAATACCAGCAGCCGTGGTGTTCCTGCATTTCCTGTCGGTTCTTCAGAAGATAGTGTCAAAGCAGCTTTAGGAAATCCGAGTAAAGTTTCTAGAGGTTTGTGGAGAACTCGCGCTTACCTTTATCAGCATGAGCCAAACCGCGTTGACCTTGGTTATTTGTTTGACCGTCAAACAAAAGTGCTACGCCAAACAGAAGTTGCATTTGCTCAATCTGTAGAACCAGAGGTTATGCAGAATACATTGCAAGGGATGATGGGTGGTAATAGTTCTGATGACATTAAGCAAGGATTGCAACAAGTTTATAAGCGTAAAACTAATCAATACTCTTTTAATGTTGGTGGACTAAAAGGAATTATACAACGCAATCAACAAGACCAAATCTATATTGCAGTCTGGGATGCTAACTTGCATTGAGCAAAAAAATCTCTATCTCAGGGTAGATTTTTTTGCTCTATCAATTGCGATAAATATTACTGGGTAATGTCTACTTATTGCTCTTTTACTACTTACATTTAGAACGGCTCTTTTCCATTCCAATCAGTACAGAAAAGATGTTTGTGGCGCAGTTCACCCTTTACAATCCCTGTGTTTGGTAGTATGTTAGCCAGTGCAAATTGCCCTGAGACATTCTTGAATAGTAAAGGTAGCATGGCAGACAAGATAGCGCCATGCGCCACAAAAATCAGCACTTGGGGAATGCTTGAATACTGCTTGATTGTTTGAGTAACAAATGGGACAAAACGTTCTTGCAAATCGTTGTAACTTTCTCCATCTGGTGCTTTCTTGTCGTATTGTTTATTACTCAACCAATCTGTAAGTATTTGAAAAATTTCTTGCTGAGCAGAACTTGATGAAGCTTGCGCTAGCGTACCGAAATTGACTTCAACAATTTCAGGAGCAAGCTGTATTGGAATATTTTTCACAAACGATATCGCATCTGCTGTTTGAACGGTTCGTAAACGAGTCGAAGTGAAAATCGCCGAGACATGAATATCTTGAATTGATGAGGCAAGATCCTTAACCTGCTGAATACCTTTAATAGTCAGAGGATAAGTAAAACCTTCATCCGCAGGTAAGTTTGAGGGCAAGTTTGGTCGCTGTGATAGGACATTAATTTCGCTCTCACCATGTCTAATAAACCAAACTTCAAACTTCCCTGTATCTTGAGCTTTGACTTTTGACACAAGAGCAGAAAAAGCTGCAAATGCTGGTGCGGCAGCAACTGCTTTGAGAATTGTACGCCTGTTAAGTATCTTCACTTAAAAATGCCGAATTTAAAATGAGGTAGACTACGCTAAAACATATACCAGCAAATTTAAGTGATGCTTAAGCAAATATAAAAATTGAGTTTAAATTGAGTTTAAGTTTGAGATTGACATAGATCTTGTCTTAGTTAAGACTTTAAAACACTGATATCAGTAGAGTATATTTGTTTTGTTGTTTTTCGTAGACCATTTGTTGTAGAAGTTGATCTACAAATCAGGACGTTTAACTATCAATGCTGTAGGCGATAAGTCGGAGGCTTAACGCAAAGTATATCACTAAATGACACCAGTAAACACTACAGAAGAACTGAAAGAAATCCCAAAGCCAATTTTAATAGCCTCTTAACGACTCTTTGATGCTGGATTGGTATCTTTTTATTGCACATATTTTTTACAAAACAGTTATCAGTCGGCTGTTTAAATTTTGAGTTAAGTGCTCATCTTTGTTTAGAGAATGAGTTGCTGATAACTGACCGTACTTTGACTGGTATTATCCAATCTACAATATACAATTGACACATGGAACGCCTGTATTTTGAGCGACTATTATCTACCCGCTTCAAGCGACGCGATATTTTACTGAGTGCTGGATTACTCACATGTTTTGCGATCGCAAGCCAATGGTCTAGCAGAGTAAATGCTCAACCGAAGTTCTCCGCTTATCCATTCAGCCTAGGTGTCGCTTCTGGTGAACCGTATCCAAGAAGCGTTGTTTTGTGGACAAGGTTGGCTCCTGACCCTCTTAACGGAGGTGGAATATCCTCAGAAAATATTCCAGTGCAGTGGCAGATCGCAACAGATGAAAAGCTGACACAAGTTGTGCGCAGCGGAACTGTATACGCAATTCCCGAATTAGGACACTCGGTACACGTCGTTGTTGATGGACTGCAACCTGCTCGATGGTACTGGTATCAGTTTAAAGTAGGTAATGAAGTTAGCCCGATTGGACGCACGCGTACAGCTCCATCTGTTGGACAACAAATTAAACAGTTCCGCTTTGCGTTTGCTTCCTGCCAAAATTGGCAAGATGGCTATTTTGCAGCATTTAAACATATGGCAGAGGAAGAACTCGACCTCGTTGTCCACCTTGGTGACTATATCTACGAGGGACCAGCAGACTCGAACCGAATCAGGCAGCACAACGGAGCGGAACCCGTTACGCTGGAAGAATATCGCAACCGTCATGCTTTGTATAAAACTGACCCAAACCTACAAGCTGTTCACGCTGCCTTTCCTTGGATAGTGACCTGGGATGACCACGAAGTAGACAATAATTGGGCAGACGAAATCCCCCAAGACCCAGATAGACAGTCACGTGATGAGTTCCTTGCAAAGCGTGCTGCTGCTTTCCAGGCATACTACGAACATATGCCACTGCGTCCATTCTCGAAACCCAAAGGTATTGACCTGCAGCTCTATCGCCGTCTGACTTTCGGTGATTTGGTTGAATTTAACGTGCTAGATACCCGTCAGTACCGCACCGACCAGCCCTGTAATGATGGCATCAAACCGCGTTGTGACGAAGCCTTTAACCCAGCGGCTACCTTGACTGGTACTGAACAGGAGAAATGGTTCTTTGCAGGTCTTGACCGTTCCAAAGCGCGTTGGAATGTTCTTGCCCAGCAGGTAGTCTTCACCCAACATGACTGGACAGCAGGTGAAGAGTCTGCTTTCAACGTTGATGCTTGGGATGGTTACGTAGCTGCTCGCCAACGCATCCTTGATTTCTTAAATCAACGCAGACCTTCAAATCCAATAGTCATCACTGGCGATACCCATTCTAGTTGGGTTAGCGACCTGCTGGCAGATTTTAATAACCCTGATTCTCCTGTGGTGGGTACTGAGTTTGTCGGTACTTCAATTACCTCCAACTTCACAGCTAGCGATAGAATTGAGGCTGCCTTACCGGAGAGTCCGTGGGTAAAATACTTTAACGGTCGCCAGCGCGGCTATGTCCTGTGTGACATCACTCGCGAACGGTGGCGAAGTGACTATCGACTACTACCACAATCTGCACCTAGCGGTGCGACTGTCCCAAACCCAAATGCACCAATTACTACGGCTACGTCTTTTGAACTCCCAGATAAGGGGGTTGTCAAACGGGTTTAGTTTTATTCAACTGTGCAGGTTTTGGAAATTAGATGAAGCTGTCGTGAACTACCCAACACCGACCTGAGTAC
>NZ_QMEA01000120.1 GCF_012912105.1 Brasilonema sp. UFV-L1 | reverse complement strand
ACCTCATTTACCTGCAATCTGCTGTATATTCTACGAGTTTATCGACGTGGGTGGAGAAATAAGCAGGAAATTGATTTTGAACTGGAACTATTAGCGTTTCTACACGAGCAGAAACAATCGGTTGCATACCCCATTGCAAGAGAAGATGGCGTTTTTACAACAGAAATTGCTGCACCAGAAGGAACGCGTTACGTGGCTGTATTTTCCTATGCACCAGGACATGCAGTCAATGAAAAGCTTGATGGGATACAAAGCTATCGTTTGGGAGAAGCACTGGCAAAAATTCACCAGACACTAGACGAGTTCAAAAGTAGTTTTACTCGCCCTGCTTTGAAAAGTGAATACTTGCTAGATTGGTCAATACAAGTAATTAAATCTCTATACCAACACCGAGAAAGCGATATAAACTATTTGCAAAAACAGGTAGACCAAATAAAAAAGCAGTTAGAAGAATTTCAACTACCTTTGTCAACACCAGCTTATGGAATTTGTGTTGGCGATGTTCATTCAGGAAATGCTCATTTTACGGAAGAGAATGAGCCGACTTTATTTGACTTTGACCAGTGCGGTTACGGCTGGCGTTCTTTTGACATTGGAAAATTTTTGCATGTAGCAATTAGGATGAAAATAGATGTTCCAGTTAGAAATAGTTTTCTCGAAGGATATCAGTCAATTCGTAAACTGAGTGAGACTGAACTACTATCAATTCCTGTGTTTGTTAAAGCTGCCCATATTTGGCTGATGGGAATTCACACAAATGTAGTTGGCGATGTTTTGCCGTATGGCTGGTTCACTGATGAGTGGATTGATGAGCGTTTAGCAATGTTAAAAAGTTTGTCAGACAATGAATTTTCAAAAAAATACTTTT
This sequence comes from Brasilonema sp. UFV-L1, assembly GCF_012912105.1. Classification (GTDB taxonomy): domain Bacteria; phylum Cyanobacteriota; class Cyanobacteriia; order Cyanobacteriales; family Nostocaceae; genus Brasilonema. Next base: position 19,051 of record NZ_QMEA01000120.1, on the reverse strand, counting down.
TTGATAGAAGAATAAGAGATTAATAGTAAAAGTTTGTTTTCCAGGAATGACAACCATAATATTAGCCGGTTATACTTGTTTACCTGCTTAGTGTGGAAATAAGGAAAAGCTAGATAAAATCATGGAAATAATGTTAAAAAAGGCGGAATATAGATAGCGATAACACAAGAGCTTATTTTTACTAAGCAACCCTTTAGATACATTAAATTTTCAATTTAACTATGAGCTACCCAACAAAAACTCAACTACCAATTCCCCCGCATTTCAACTCTGAAGAAGTCGGCTATGTCTGGCGCGTACCTTACCAACAACGTGCAAAAGAAGCGAGAGAATGGGCAACAAAATATAATAGTAAGCCATCTTCAGAAGACAAAACACGTATTTGTTTACTTTTAATTGATGTACAAAACACATTTTGTATTCCCGAATTTGAATTATTTGTTGGTGGCAAATCTGGGACAGGTGCAGTCGATGATAACGTCCGCTTGTGTGAGTTTATCTATCGGAATTTAGGGAAACTTACTAAGATTATCCCCACTCTGGATACCCATACAGCAATGCAAATTTTTCATCCTATTTTTTGGATTAATACTGTAGGTGAACACCCAACTCCAGGTGCTACCAATATCACACCAGCAGATATTGAAAAAGGAGTTTGGAAAGTAAACCCAGGAGTTGCTCCGAGTCTTGGCTACAGCTATGAATTTTTAGAAAAACATGCTTATCACTACGTTAAGCAGCTGACTCAAAATGGCAAATATCCTTTGACTTTGTGGCCCTATCATTCTATGCTGGGTGGTATCGGTCATGCATTAGTTTCTGCTGTAGAAGAAGCAGTCTTTTTCCACTGCATAGCTCGTCAAAGTCAAACACAATTTGAAATAAAAGGTCATCATCCTTTAACAGAAAATTATTCTATTTTACGTCCAGAAGTTTTGGAAAGTTTTGATAGTCATATTGGACAAAAGAATATACACTTAATTCAACAATTATTAGAATTTGATGCTGTCATTATTGCAGGACAGGCGAAAAGTCACTGTGTTGCTTGGACAGTTGATGATTTATTAACAGAAATTCAACAGATAGACTCTTCTTTAGCAAAAAAAGTTTATTTGCTAGAAGATTGTACTTCTCCTGTTGTTGTTCCTGGTGTAGTGGATTATTCAGAAGCCGCAGATGCAGCATTTGAGAGATTTGCTACTTCCGGAATGCGCGTGGTTCAATCGACGAAATCTATTTTGAGTTGGTTTGAAGAATAATTATTGAGTACTTTATCTACAATCTTAACGAAAAATGTGAGGCAGAGCCTAAAGGTGGGCATTCCCAGGTTCTGCCCAGGAACGAGAGAATGAAAGTTTCACTGCTGTAAATATCTTATAGGATCTTGAGCTGCCCAACCGAGGGATGAGCTAGAACGCACTTCAAAATGAAGATGGGGTTGACTTGTAGTCGGTGTTCCAGTTGTACCCACAGTTCCTACAGTCTCTCCTTTTTTTACTTGTTGTCCGACAGAAACTTTGAAACTGTCAAGATGGGCGTAGCGGCTTTGCAATCCGCCACTGTGATTGATAATGACCAAATTACCATAAGTCCCTTGTTCAGTAGCAAAAGCGACTGTTCCATCACCGATCGCTTGTACAGACGTTCCTTTTGCTGCTAACAAATCGACACCACTATGAAAGAAAACTTTACCATCGGTAGGATTTATCTGCCAGCCATAAGCTAAAGCCACTGTTACAACTTCAGCGAATGGATACCCAGCTAATTGACTAGGTGTCGAAGTTGATCTAGTAGACTCAGTAACAGAAGAATTTTGTGACTGTTTTCCTTTTGGAACAAACACAAATCTGGAATTTTTCTGACACCCATTGACTTCAAATAAGACATCGGGACGGATTTTATATTTTGCCGCGATTTGTCGCCAGTTTTTACCAGGAGGTACTTCAACAATAACCCCATTGTACGGAGGAATTTGAATTTCGCGACCAACAGCGACCTTACCATTTCGTAAAGCCGGATTCATGGCGATAATAGTAGCTGGTGTAAGATTATAGCGTTGCGCTATACTCTCCACTGTTTCTCCTGGCACAACTTTGTGTTGTTGGAAGCGTTCAAGCGCTGAAGTTTGACAACCAGTTACAGAAGTTTGTGCTAATGCTAAATATGGGCTAACATGGGCAAGCCCAAGGGTGCTGGTGACTATGCTAATACAGAGCAGGAGTAAATGATAGCAAAAAGTCATGTATGTAAAGGAGGCACTCAATTACTCTAGATTTTAGATGGCGACAACAGGTGATCAGGAGTATTAAGTTCTTAAGTGAAACTTGTTAACAACCAAAACTGACTGATGACTCATAAATCTTTGAGAAGAATTCAGAATGCAGAACACACCAACTCAGTTAGAACCCCAGATGAATCAGTGAGTAGTTCTCAGTTACCAATTTTTTTGTTTTTTTTTACTGTGTACTACTGAGTGTTCACAATCCTGAGTTCTTTGTTGGTCAAGTATCCTCTTGCTTGATTACACTTAGAAATTAGCATCTGCATTGCTGTCGTTGAATGTAATAATTATGAAATTACCTTTATCTTTCAAGCAACTGGTTGTTTATCTATCCTTATTGACTATTGGCGGCGGTGCAGGGTTGTTCAGTAGTCGCCATCTCTTTCCACAAAATACCTGGTTTCGAGAGTTAAAAAATGTAACAGTGTCTTCACCTTCAGCAACTGTAGTTTTAAATCCTGTCGGAGGTCAAGTTGGAGCTCCTATTAGCGATAATATGAATTTTATTGCGACTGCTGTTCAAAGAACTGGACCAGCTGTTGTACGAATTAACGCAACCCGCAAAGTGGCTAATCCTATTTCTGATGCTTTGAAGAATCCGCTTTTGCGGCGGTTTTTTGGAGAAGAAGAGCAACCATTCCCCCGAGAGCGAATAGAGCGTGGTACAGGCTCCGGGTTTATTTTAAGTCAAAATGGACAAATATTAACTAACGCTCATGTTGTTGCAGATACTGACACTGTACAAGTCACGCTCAAGGATGGTCGAACGTTTGAGGGTAAGGTGGTGGGAGTTGACGCAGTGACAGATGTTGCTGTTGTGAAAATTTCGGCTTATGATCTGCCAACAATCAAAATTGGTAATTCACAAAACTTAATACCAGGTCAATGGGCGATCGCCATTGGCAATCCTTTAGGCTTAGACAATACTGTCACAATTGGTATTATCAGTGCGACAGATCGCACCAGCGCTCAAGTTGGTGTTCCAGACAAGCGAGTCAGTTTTATCCAAACCGACGCAGCTATTAACCCTGGTAACTCGGGTGGGCCTTTGTTAAATGCTCAAGGTGATGTCATTGGCGTTAACACTGCTATCCGCGCTGATGCTCAAGGGCTAGGCTTTGCCATTCCGATTGAAACAGCAGCCCGTATTGCGAATGAACTTTTTACCAAGGGGCGTGTACAACATCCTTTTTTGGGGATTGAAATGTCAGATCTTTCCCATCACAAAAAACAGCAGATTAATCAAGACAAGAATCTTAATATTAAGCAGGATGTTGGCATTGCCATTACGGGAGTTTTAGAAAAATCTCCAGCACAACGAGGAGGACTCCTTCCTGGGGACTTGATTAGAAAAGTGAACGGTCAGCAAATAAAAACATCTGCTCAAGTACAGAAGCTAGTAGAGTCTAGTTCTGTCGGTGAGATTCTACAAGTCGAAGTCAACCGCAACGGAGAATTTCAAACTTTTAAAGTACAGTTGGGGGCTTATCCCCAGAAGAAGTAGCAATGAGACTTTGAATCATTGTTCATTGTCTCCAGTTTGATAGCTTTTGACTCTGTAAGTGTTGACTAATGATTATTACTCAAATGATCTAACTGCATCCGTTGTTCCATTTGGCGAAGAAAATAACCTGTCATCATAGCCGACGCCAAAAGACCCGCCAGATTGTCTCGATCTGTTGTAATTTGCACGTTAAAATTCTCTGTGGGTAACATCCCGACAAGCCCTTGGACATTTTGCGAAATAATTTGCTTGATTTCAGGACTGACGGACTGAGCGACGCGAGCTAGAACCTCAGGGGGCTGGTGCTGTAGATACTTGAGTAACTGATTGGGGTGTTCCTCAAAGCTCTCAGAGAGAAGCTGATTGGAGTGTTCCTCAGGGTAGTCATTCAGAAAGTTAGGATCAAACACCATTGGCTGTTTTTGTAGCTGAGTTTCTTATTCTACTCTAAACCATACTAGAAGGGTGGGACATATCACCACCTCTTTCTGGGGTACTAGTATTCTTCCACGGTACCAGAACTGCTACTTGATTCTGCTGTTGTGAGTTCTAGCTCTAGTTGTTTTTGCTCTTGTCCGTTGGAGAATGACTGAGGAAGTTGCTCGATTTGGAAATACTGGTGAAATTTAGAGGTAGTTTGTAATGAATACGAGCGAGAGTCACTGTCTCGGCGTTTTCGGACAAAACCAAGTTCGACGAGTTCTTGAACGTGTTGATATGCACCAGAACCGCGCAGGTTAATCAAGTCGCTTTGGAGGATTGGACTATTTAAGGCTATTGCTGCCAAAGTTCGCAATGCTCCGACGCCCAATTCTACTGGAATCATAGTTTGTACCAGGTCATGAAAATCTGAGCGCAGTTGCAAACTATAACCGTTTGGAGTTTCCACGACTTCCAGGGCGCTATCTCGGTGGGCATAGTCATCAATGAGTTCTATGATACCTTCCTCAACTGTAGCGCGATCGCAAGCGGCATACTCGGCTATCTCACTGACAGACAGGGGCTTACCCTTCAAATACAGAATTGCTTCTATCTTCGTCGCTGCATTTATTACGGCATTAGTCATTAGTCACTTGTACAAATCAAAAATGATGAATGACAAAGGAGAACCACAAGTGTTTGGAACACTAGCAGGTTTTATGATTAAAGTCAATATTACTGTTGCAATGACCAAAGGTGAACCTTGTGCTCCTTCAAAAATTGTTATAACTCACTTCAGTCCTAATCCTTAATTCCTAATTCCTAATTCCTAACCCATATCTTCCCCTAAAATAATGAGCGAGTAAGCGTCAAGATATATTATGCGAATAGTAGCCCTTGTTCCTGGCGGAATTGGTGACCAAATTCTCTTTTTCCCGACTCTAGATGACCTGAAGCACTATTACCCTAATGCTCGGGTGGATGTCGTTACCGAACCTCGCTCAAAAACTGCTTACCGGGTGAGTAAGTCAGTTAATGAGGTACTGACGTTTGACTACAAAGATCGTAACAGTTTGGCAGATTGGGGCAACTTAGTAGGCTCGATTCGCGATCGCGAGTATGATGTTGCCATTGCTCTGGGGCAAAGTGCTTTAGTGGGTCTTTTGCTCTGGCTGACTGGAATCCCCACACGAATTGGCTATAAAAGCAAAGGATCTGTTTTTCTCACTAATTCAGTTCCTCTCAAAACAGAACAGTATGCTGCTTGTATGTACCATGACTTGCTACAAGGGTTGGGTATTAATTCCCCTTGTCCCGAATTAGCAGTGAATGTACCAGTACCAGACATTGACTGGTGTAGCGCGGAACAACAACGGCTAGGAATAAAGGAAACTGGCTACATTTTGATTCACGGTGGTTCTAGCCAACTTGCCAAGACCAAAGGTCTGGATAAAATTTATCCTGTCGCAAATTGGCAGCAAATTATTCAAGACTTCCAGCAAAAGCAGCCAGAATTACCTGTGGTTGTCATCCAAGGACCAGACGATGGAGAATTTGTGCGTAGTCTCAAAGAATCTACACCCAATCTCAAAGTCAGTTCTCCTGATAATATTGGGAAGTTGACAGCGATGATTGCTGCAGCAAATTTAATGCTGTGTACTGACAGCGCTCCCATGCACTTAAGTGTGGCGGTACAGACTTATACTATTGCTTTGTTTGGTCCGACAGATCCAGCAAAGTTATTACCCAGGAGTGATAAATTTCTAGCCGTTAAATCCTCCACAGGTAAAATGGCAGATATCTCACCATTACTTGTATTGGAGAAAATTTGGGGTGGGTAAACCTGCTGTATTCCTAGACCGCGATGGAGTTTTAAATGTTGAGGCTGGCTACATTCATTCAGTAGAAGATTTACATTTAATTCCTGGGGTTGCCAAGTCCGTGCGTCAACTTAATGATCAAGGTATTTTTTGCTGTCTAGTTTCAAATCAATCGGGACCAGCTCGAGGTTATTATCCAGATAGTCACGTACAAACGTTACATCAGCGACTTTGCCGACTACTAGCACAGCAAGCTGGAGCAAAATTAGACGCTTTGTATTATTGTCCCTACCTCAGTCCACCAGAAGGAGGACTAGATCCAGAGTATACTGGTTGGTCTACCTGGCGTAAACCAAACACAGGGATGTTAGTTGCAGCCGCGTGGGAACACGATTTGGATTTGAAGCACAGTTTTATGGTGGGAGACAAAGCGACTGATGTCGATATGGCACACAATGCTGGCTGCGTAGGTATTTTAGTGCAAACAGGGTTTGGCGATCGCGTTTTGGCAGGTGATTACCAACACCACACAAAACCAGATTACATCGCTAAGGATTTAGCTGTAGCTGTTGAATGGATTTTACAGCAGCTAGACATTTAAAAAAATATAGAAAACCAAGTACTATCGAGCTTTACTTCGGTACTGCTTGTGTTAAATTTTTTTGCTACCCGTCTAAAATCCGCTGTTGAAAGCGGATTTTAGCTTATTTATAAGCAAATTGACATGAATTCTTTCTAAAGGCAGCAAATAGGCTTTGAAAATTTTATTTTTATTCCTCAAGTCTGAAGTTTACAGTTGCTCTACGGAGTGCGATTAGCTGCAAAAAAAGTGGGAAGTCGTTTTTGTGTTGATTTTCTTTACGAGTCGGTATGCCTTCTTAATATGCCTCATAACTTAAATTTGAGAAAAAAAGATTTTTTTGCAAAAGACTAGCACAAATAAGATATTTTCGGTAAATTTTTGATAACGCAATTTTTTTTAGGTAATCTACTACACATTTATGTGTCTTGTCATGATGAGGTATAGGTTAAAAGTTTAGCTTGGGTATGACTTCTAGCCTAATTTGTAAAAGTAACACTGAGTTATTTTCTCAAAAAGTTCATCATGGCTTTTAAAAATCAAAAAAGTAGGGAATTTAAACTCTTGTTACGAAACTCATGATCTGGAACTGAAAATTTACGTTAGAACAAAGAATAGTAACCTCAGTGCAGCAAGATCAGGATTCTCGGCTGCATGGCAACAGTTTGTTGCCATTGTTATCAGGTGTGAATAGTTTACAAAGAGATCTAGCGCGCCATTATGATGTGTTCCTTTACTTCCCTCTTGCTGTCAGGCTGGTGCATCGAAAAAGAATGTGACGAAATATTACAAGGAAAGACAGATGGCGATTCGAGTACATGGCTTTATGAGCAGCGGAAAACGTTACATCCAAGTAGAGAACCAACCTCACCACATCACTGGTATTTTCAGAACGCTGATGCACTTTTCTAAAAATACACATCAGTGTACGCTAAAAGATGCAGAAAATGCATATTTTAGATGTGAGGAAGATGGAACAATTACTTTCTATCAAGCTGAAAACTTTGATGTAGGTCATTCAGCCGGGATTTGGACGTATCTTGTCTATGAATGTCCAGAAGGTGAAGAAAAAGTTTTCCCTGACTCATTTATTGATACAAGTGTAAATCCTTTGAAGCAATTATTTGCTGGTTACAAAATTGTTGAAGTAACTGTAGACATAAAGGATTATCTTAAGTATCAATATATTGAAGATGAGTATCTAGATGTTCAACTACCCTGTGATTGGAATACTTTAGAGGGTAGAAAAATTGCCAACCTTCTTTTAGAAGAATTTAAGGCATTTAAATCATCTACGATCTTTACAGAACGTGCTGGCAAAGAGTACAGGAAAGCCGTTTTAAATGGCTTCATTAAAGCTGCACAAGAAGTTTTGGAAAATGGTGGAACTCTTAGAGACTTTGAATCGGCTCAATACGATGTCCTAAAGAAGATTAGAATTGATGACATAGCAAATCTAATTCTTGAATATAACGACTATCGCATCTGGCAAGCGGCATTACCGAGTAAATCGAAAGCAGTTGAATATGCTTTTAGTACAGCATTAAAACTGATATGCCGTATAAAGTAATTTTGAGCTAAGAACGAAAAAAATGAGTCATGAGTTATTAGTGTGATCTAGTGACTCATGACTCATGACTAAAACATTTCAAACAAGGCGTCATCTAATTCATAACCTAGGAGTTGCGCCATTGATTGGAGACGAGATTTACTAGGAATGCCCTGCTGTTGCAACCAATTATTTAAAACAAACAGCTTGTGCATTAAAAAGATCTCTAAAGCTTCAGGATTATACTGAATACCTTCTTTTGTACTGAACTGGTGCGGTACAAGCATCGCTGTATAACGGGCAAATTCCCCGGTTTTCCAATCAAGTAAAAATGGTAACCAAGGATAGCGAGTATCTAGACGGATAAACCAGAGTCGTACTTCTGGGATTTCTGAAAGTTCTCGTGGGTCGCCAGGTTCCAGAGTATAGTCGATCTCAAAATGTAATTGCTGTTCGTAGGATGCGATCGCTCCCTCTTGCAGCAATTTTTCAATTTCTGTGACGACGGGGGACAGATCCAAGGAGTTAATCGAGTCAGCGTTGAGTGGGATAGTGATTGTCATCGAGTCAAAAAGTAGCCTCGATGATTTATACTACTCTTTTCTTGTTCAACCTAATCTGTCATTTTTAAACTCGATTAACCAGTCATCCCTTTTTCTTACTCGTCATCTGGTTCTATGCCTAATGCCCGCAATCGTTCCGCTAATCTTGCCGCACGTGCTTCTGCTTGTTCTGCCCGTTGTTGTGCCTCTTGTGCTCTTTGCTGTGCTTTCTCGGCTTGTTGAGCAATTTCCGTATAACTTAAAAACCGAGTACCATCAGGATAAAAAATCTGCAACTGGGGGCTGACAAGGTCGAAGCGAATCTGCAATCTGGGGCTAATCCACTGGTTGATGGGGTCAATCACATCCAAAAAGCCCTCATTGCGCAACCAACCGCTCAAATGGTTTTGATCTGGATCGTACAAATAGTACTCTTCTACGCCAAAACGGTCATAAAACAGGAGCTTTCGGTTCATTTCCGCCCGTTTATTTCCAGGTGAGAGGATTTCAAAAACCACTTGCGGCGGGATATTGGCTTCTTCCCACTGTTTGTAAGAACCTCGGTCTTTCTTGGATCTGCCAAACACGACCATCGCGTCAGGGGCTTGACAGATCTTGTTATTCCCCTCAACCGGATACCACAACAAATCCCCAGCGATGAACACATTGGGGTCATCAGCAAATAACCATTCCAGATTTTCCTTAATGGTGACAATCCAGCGAAACTGCTTAGTGTTATCCGCCATTGGTTTACCATCGCTGTCGGGGTAAATGACCTCTGACTGAGAAGATGGCTGTAACTGAACCATAGTCTTACCTGTTCAAAACCCTTTGGAAAACAGACACTGCCGTGTTTTTACTTTAGCAAAACAAGCAAGCGAGTCTTACTTAAGTTTGTGTGAAAAAACAGGCGCTTTGCGCTTAGGTAGCAGCGAAGCGATAGCTTCGCTGCTACCTAAGCGCAAAGCGCGAGTGCATGAGTGTCGGCAGATCGCTTCTTTCGTGAAATGGTATTAAAATCAATCAGGCAACTATTTTTGAAGCATACGCTGAGCGCGCGGAGCAAGAGACACCCTTGGTATATCCCGCTTTACGCTTATCCCAAGGGATGATGGCTTTGTTTGGTTTTGCTCAACACGCTGCTGTTGAGATTTCCCAACCCCTTTAATAAGTCTCAACAAATTTTTGCCCAGCACTAGAGCTTCGTCTTGAGGTGACAATTTCAGTAAGCGTATTTTTTCCAACTCTAGAGCAGGGTGCAACCAGGGACCATCAGAACCAAATAAAACTTTATGTGCTCCTGCCCTCTCAATAGCTTGCACCAGATAATCAAATCGCCGCACTCCGGCTGTATCTGTGTAAACATTACTCAGACGGCTAATCTGGTCAATGACCCTGACATGGGCACGCCAATCATCAGCAAAACTACCAAGATGAGGGATGATAAAATTGACATCAGGATACTCTGGTGCTAGTAAATCGATGATGTCAGTTTCACCAACGACATCGTATAACACAGGGAGACGGAATGCCCGTGCCACCTCACAAACCTCTCGCGTGGCGGCTCCATCCATTTTGTGAGCTTTGATACCGCAAAATCCCCATTTTGTTACAGCCCACTCGACAATTTGGCGAATCCGACCTTTATCTCGTTGAGCATGGACAAAGGCAAAGCAGAGAAAGCGATCCCGAAAGCGAGTAGCGATGCGGGCTGTATTGGCGTTTGCTTGTTCATAGTTGCTGTGGAACGGCGAAAAGATGACTGTCTTGTCAATTCCGGCGGCGCGGGCGCGTTTGAGGTAGGGTTCAATTGCGGCGTTCGTGTCCCAAGGTCCAGTTAGTAAGTCACCTTTTCCGGCATGGCAGTGGCAGTCGATAATCATGTAGCCTATTAGTCAAAATTTCTTGTGGAAATTTAAAGAAAGAGTAATTGCTGGTAAGTAGAATGAGCGCAAACAAAGAAATTCATCACCTTTGTTGTCTAAAAAAACAAGTTTAAGGTGTGAATTTAAGTAAAAATGCATAGCAAGATCGCTAACGCACACCAAAATTCAGATTGCTGGTAGGAATTACTTCAATGAGGTTTTGATATCTTGCTAGAAACCTGTTGAAAATGTCACCTGATTTCGACCTAAGCCCAAGATAGATTGTCCTCTATTATTAGTTGCTCTGATAACAATATGAGTTGGCAGTACTGAAAGTGGATCGTTAGCTGGTCTTCTGTATTCGGGAGTAGCTGAAAAGTTCACCACCCCACGTTTTTCGACATGTTTTAGAATCCTTCTCTCGATATCTTGGTACATAGGCAGGTTGTTACGGTAGTGGTAGAGTGGCACAAGGTTGCGTGGATTGCTACCATCACCACCAAGTACCCTAGCTAGCAGGTGAGCGCGAACGATATAGTGACCGGTTCTACGGGTAAAGAACGGGAAGTCGTATTGTGCAGGTGATCCCTGTCTAAGCATCGAAGGAGTAATTCGGGCTGTGACACCTTTGCGCTGACCATTGACAATGCCTTTGTAGATGATGTAACCACCTGTGGGGGCAACTCTGCGTCCACTGGGCAAGAACCTTGGTACCTCATCTGGGAGCCTTGTTTCTCCACGATGGGCATCTACCAAGTTTTGGAGACCTGTTATCGCGACGTGTCCTGGTGCGTTCTGCCGATTCCCTGGTTCTGGGGGTTGTGTTTGAGAGCGTGTCTTATAACCACGGCCACGGGGAAGATGACCGCTACGTGTATTGGGCGCCTCATACTCAGCTTCTTGCAGCGCATATTCCGATTCACTCTCGTATTGCGACTCCCGTGAAATTTCTCTAGCTAGAGAGCGGATAGAAATAATACCTGCTTGCTTACTATCAATTGGCTGAGTCAAAATTTGATAATTTCTCGTTCTACCAATAGCTGTGAAAACTTGAATATTTGTACCAGAGTCGGGACGAGATAAAGTCCCACAGCGAGTTGCATTGCTGACAATTTGAGCGATCGCCCGAACAACAGCGCCTTCTAAGCTGCCGTTCATATTGCTTTTCACTAAATTCTCTAACCCCGTTTGTTTCAGCTTTGACGTAATTCTCGCTAGTCCAGTGCGAGTTAATCGCAAGGTGTAGCCGTCTCTAGTTGAGCCTTGCCATACCACTGAAGGCTTCTGTGCGGTTGCTGAAGCATACATGACAATTTATCCTTTTATTCAAAATTTACGAATTTACCCATTTGTCATCTTTTGGGGCTGACGCAACGGGTTTTTAAAGAAACAGCGATCGCCCCTCCCAAGAACTGTTTTTCAATAACCGTTTAGGGTGATGAAAGATCCAAGGTAGACTTGATTTTGTCTTCTAGCCTTCTGTGCTCTTAAATCCTCTCAAACCCCGGCGCTGTGGTTCAAAACCTACAACTTTTTGCGTATGACCACGGTAAGCAATGCCCAAAGATTCGGCACTGGTGAGCCATTCTTCCGCAACATCAGCAATGTCTCGCAGTAAGGCTTCAAATTCAGCCCGTGAATTATTAAGGACGTGTTTTTGAGCTAGCCAACGGATTATTTCGCGTCCATTAACCGCCATCCGGTGCCGTTGAGAAGCATCAATATGTTCGGTGAAGTAGCGCAACATGACCTCTTCAATGACGTCCCAGGCATTATCCGCACCAAAGAGTCTTTTAATATCATCTGCACCGAGAATTCTGAAGGCTTCATCCAAAAGCTGTAAGACTTCAATCCGCAAAACATTGACGTGACCGTAAGAAGCCCATTTCAGGTTATTTCGCAGATCCAAACCAGCTCTTCTTACCGTAGCAATGCTACCAAAGCTGGGGTCGAATGCTCTTTCGCGGATGACATCAGAAATGCGTTTATCGCGCCACAACTCAGCGACATTATTTATAAACAGAGTAAACAAATTATGAAATTGATTATTAGCTTGAGCGCTGGGTGCTGGTCTGATTGTAGTGTAACCTAAGACACGACGGTAAGCTTGCATACGGTCTTTCTGGGTGAAGCGCAAGACACTGCGTCGGTCGAAGCGATACAGTCCGTAAGCACCATCACCAGTAGATAATCTCACAGCACCTGCATAAAACAATTCCTGAAGTTTCTTGACGACGCGAAACACGCCCATCCGCTCGTGCTGATAGAGATAGTAGAGGTCAGCAACTGCTAGAATTCGCTCTGAGGAGACTTGCTCATCGTAATCTTCTACCCCTTTAGGCAAGCGGGTGGCACTCACCTTAGCAGCTGCGTCTTTGCCTATACCGATTAATTCTGCTAAACCACCATCTGGTGGTGGTGCAGTTTTTGCTTCAGCTTCTTCGAGCTGAGTGACCATATCTTCAATTTGGTCAGTTAGGGCATCAGCAAGCTGGGGATTTTGAATTAGTTGTGGACCAAGTCTATCTGCAAGGGTTTCCCTTAGAGCTGCAACGCGATCATATAAACTTTGATTTTCTCCTGCCGTTGACATGATGATGAATCTCCTAATTTGGGTAATGGTTAGTAGTAAGTGCTGTCATCGCTGACTACAAGCCAATTACCAATAAACTTTGAGAGCATGACAGTAAATTTTTTCTTGTGTTTGTAGCTTTCGTGTTTGTAGCGAAGTAGTTATCGGGAAGGACGTATTCTCCGCATTTGGATTGTCTGAGAAGCATTGAGTCGTTTAGGTAACTGGTCAATATCATCTGCTTCATAATTTGTTGAAGGTGGAATTATTTGCTTAGCCAGTTCCTTGACTTGATACAACTGGAACGCCAAGTCTCTTAGGGCACGCAAAACACCTTCTCGCCTGAAACCTGTGTTACGAACAGGTGTGAAGGAAGCTGCTTGTACCAAAATCATCAATTTTTCGGCAGTACCTGCGATCGCTTCAGCAATTCCCAGTTTCCCCCCGGCTTTCGCAAGTGCTGGACCTTCCTCTGATCCAAAACGCCATACCCATTTCAGCAAACCTTCTACAGTCATGGGAGGTACGAGCTTTGCGAGCTCTTTTTTCTGGTATCCCGTTCCATCTGGTAGCGGGAAAGCCACACCAGCAGGCATTCCGGGCGGTGATGTTAATGTCCTGAAGTCAATAAGGACTGCTTGTCTCTCAGCTGAACCAAGAAAGACCAAATCCATAATTCGGTAAACATCTATAACAGATTCAGCGACAGTTGACAAGGCTTGTGATAACAAAATTAACTGTGGACCGACAAACGCTCCAGCTTCAGAATCTTGGACGTAATCATTCCAGCTTTCTCTTAAGGAAACGATGTAGTCGCGAATAATCAGGAAATTCCCGTAATTGTGTTCTTCCTCAACTGTGTTGACGTGTTTGGGACTCAGTCCAAAGACATCGGCAAGGTTTTTGAGTTGTCCACCAACATGATTTGAGGAACCATTATCCTCGTCGCTCCCTATGAGAACTCGGAACAAGTTATCAACACGCTGGACACGTGGACCTCCAGAGGCTCCCAGTTCGTTGACTAACTCTATCATCTCAGTGCGGATAATTCCCCGCATTGCTTCCATATTTTGTTGATCACCTGCTGGATCTAAGGCATAAAGCTTATCCAGTAAGGGCATTGCATCTTTGAGAGCTGTTTTGGCACGATGATAGAGGCTAGCTTGAGCACCGCTAACGGTACCACCAAGGTCATTTTCTACCGCAGCATAGGTGCGGGGAGTCCATTCGTATTCAGTATGTCCATTATTTTCTTTAGCAGTGAAAGTTTGATTTAGGCTACTGAGAAATGCTTTCGGATCGCTGTTGAGGTTTCGCCCTAATACTTCGCTCAAAGCGCTATCTACAATTTGTTGTAACGAACCGCTTCTATTATCGGCAGAAGTCAGTGAGGGTTGCCTGGATGGTTCAACAATTTGATTTGCTGTTGGCAAGACATCATAAACAGTCACAGGTTGTTCCTGAAAATCCTGTCTGGGGCGGTCTTCCGGTTCTTCACCCTCAACGAATTCAATTGTGACACCTTCGATTCTATAGTCGCTCTCGCTCTCATCTTCATTGAGCACAACAAAAGGACCAAGGTTCACAGGCTCTGAGTTGTCTTCAGACGACAGTGTTACACTTTTTTCTGGCTCGGTTTTACCGATAAGTCCTCTGCCTTGATAAACATTAAAGTAGAGATCAGGTGCCTGATCGAGATCTAGAAAATCCTGCTGGAAGTCATCATCTGTAAACTCAAATTCAAATATGCCTGTAGAATCCGTCTTGCCAGAACCGAGGCGATCATCAAATCTCTCGTCGTCGTCCCAAATCTCAACCCGAAAACCAGCAACACCTTTTGCCTGAGCTTGGATTCCTGCCTGAGCTTGTTGCAATCTTTCTTGCAAATCTCTCAGTTCGATCTCCAAGCTAATTCTCTCACCAGGAATCGCCGTGGAATTGATTCTTGCTTGAACATCTGTAATGTTATTCCTGAGCTCCTGAATTTCATTGCTTTGGGGGACAGCTTTCAACTGTCCACGAATACGATAAGTTGTCATTTCATCTCCTTGCCAGCGCACTGTAGAAGTTTTTGGTAATTACTGCTGGTTCTGCTAGTCGCTTATCGAGTGCCCAGCGCGACGCACCAATTAAAAACCGCTCTGGAACAATCCCTGGATCTTTGCCAACTGCCAAACGCTCCCCAGCTTCCTCAATCATTTGCTGGTGTTTGGGTTGGAATCCTGTGACTTCAGCAAGCGTTTTGTCACCTAGCTGTTCATATTTGGTAAAGCAGATAGTATCGACCACCAATTTGTGAGCTTTACTGAATGTTTCTAAAATTTCTGAAGGTATATTGCCAGCACGAGGGTTGGGATAAATGCGCTGCCACATCTTTTGATATTGTTGAGCTTCTTGAGGAAATCCCATGCGACGCAGTAACTCAATACTGAGAAACACCCGCAGATACGGAATGGGATGGGGTGCTTTGGACTTATAGTACAAAGTAGCTTGGGGCGATCGCGCCGCAATATCCATCAAAGATGCGACTATCGCAGGTCCCCCTAATAACAAACCAGACATATCAGCAAAAGTTTCGCTATGCCAACGAGTCCAAGTGGAAACAACCAATTGGCTCATTCCAGCTTTTTGCAAACGTTGGGCGATCGCACGAGGAATCACCTGCCGTAAATTTAAATCTGTTTGCAAATTATGGGAAACCTCGTGCAAAATAGCTCCCAGTGTCCAGGGATTCACCAAGCGGTGATAAGGTAACTGAATCAGTGGAAATGGGTTGATTTGCTGTCCCAGTTTTGAAAGGGGAATACCACGCCGAAACGTCGCCGGAGAAAAGCCAGTTTTCATATACGAAAATGGCGCTGGTGCTGGAATTGACTTGGCTACACCCAAGCCCATGTAGATATCTTGGTAGCAATCAAGGGCAATGCGATCGCAAGCTAATAGCCAGTTGCCAAATTTGGTTTGTCTTTGTCCGAACAATTCAAAATAGAAATCCCAAATCTGCTCCATAGCTCTCACCCAATCATGCGCTGTGTCTTTGTGAGTCATCAGCTGTTGCAGATGATTCGTATCCAGCTTGTTTGTAGCAGCTTCAGCAGTTCTACCGACTTGCCTCGACATTTCCAGCAGCTGGATTCTGAGCGAACTCATCAGTTGATTCACTGCATCAATGTGCGCGTCAGAAGGGCTAGCTGGATCTGTACCAAACTCATCGTGACGGAACAGACGCAAAGCAGCTGCGTGTCTAGTGACATTCAGTGCTTGCACCCTCAACCAAGGTTTTAAACTACGCTGTTTTTGTTGAGAAGTTTTGCTGTGAGTTTTTGGAGCAAAACCAGCTGGAGTGCTTAACTCGTCAGCACCGTCTTTCGCGCCCAATGGTGCTAGCGCTTCTAAAAGTTCGTTGATCATTTTTTACCATCATGATTGCAACAGCTAGACTGACGAGCGGTTCTAAGCGTAAGCGCGACGGCGCTTACCATTGTTCATTGCCTTGGCTTGATGCTGCGCTTGAGTGTTCATCGCTCTATGTTGATGCTGCGCTCTATGTGATTTCCTCATCACCTGGGTAACTTTGTTAGGATTGTCTAAAACCTTAGCTGTTTGACCTGCTAGCACCCTAAGAGTCGTTGTTCGAGAGAGTGGTTTGTCTTGAGGTGCCTGATTAGCTAACGTTCCCAATGTTACTTTGACAATTTGTGGAACTGTCCGCAAGAGTGGACGTGTTTTTGGGCTTTTGTGCAGAACCCGAGCCATTTGGGCTACCCCTTGAATTAGGGATGGAGTGATAGCAGAAATCACTTGAGCAGAAGCTTTGGGAAATAATCGCGCCGCTACTGGCACTAATGCTCCGATGAAAGCTTCCGCCTCAGCTTCACTTTCACTTTCAGCCGCTGTGTAGGCAAGACTTTCCATCATGACTTCATATTCGGACATGGGGGCAGATTCCAACTCATTCTCTGCTTCCGATTCGCCCTCACCTTGTGCCACTCCTGTGCCCAAACTCTTCAACAGTTTGGCAATATAGGGATCTATCTCGTATTCGCTTTCAGATTCAAATTCAAGTTCAAATTCAAATTCTCGCTGGCGCTTTCCACGGTGCTTTCGACGACTATTGCTAATCAATCCACCAATTGCTTGAATAGCCATTGGTGCTACCTTTGCAACTAAGCTTCCTAACAGTGGTAAAAACTGTTCGCTTTCGTACTCGCTGGCATACTCACACTCGTATTCGCGGTCATGCCCAGCTTCTAATTCATACTCAAACATTTTTTCGCCCTTTATCCATTCAAAATTGGCGCATTGGCTAATGATTCACCGTTGAACTGTTAACTCTCAATCATTTACAGTTATCAATTATCAGTAAAGAGCGCATCTAGCCCCTCCAGGACCGCTACGCAAACGCTTGGGGGAAACACTAGACCAATTGGTTGCGCATCGTTAGGACATTACACCACCGGGCTTGTTCACTGATAACTGTTCACTGTTCACGCTCTTTAACAGGAGTGCAATAAGCAGCTAGCAACCTATTGCAAAACAGGTTGTCTTCTACGTTGTCTTTGTTGTCTTCTTTGTTGCGGTGCAGGTGCAGCAACTTGGCTATCATCTTGTGAAGAAAGCAACAGACTTTTAGCAGCAGTTACGGGACTACCAAGAACTTTGCGTGTCTCATTAGCCATGACACGAGCTGCAATAGCAGGAGTGATACGCTTTCCTTGAGCAGCCATCCGCTTGAGTTTATGACCAACTCTGGTAAGGATAGTTGGCAGTACTCTCACAAGTGAACGGGTACTAGGGGATTTACGTAACGTGCGTGTGAGTGTGGCTGCACCTCTGACTAGTTTCGGGGAAACCTGCCCCATGGAGGCAGATATAATCGGGATTGTTCTGGCTGTAGCAGCACCGATGTAAGCTTCTGCTTCTGCTTCACTTTGGACTCGGCTTGCCATAGCAGCGAAGGCTTCAGCTAGTGCTTCTGGTTGTGGTAATGTTTCGTATTCGTACTCGCCTTCATATTCGTGTTCGTATTCGTACTCGCCCTCATATTCGCCCTCATACTCGTACTCATACTCAAATTGCTGACCAGCGATCGCCGTACCCACAGCTCGTACAGCAATTGGTGCTACCCGTTTGAGTACAGGAGCTAATTTTCGAGCTAGTGCGTGTATTCTGCGAAGAAAAGCTTCGCTTTCATACTCATTTTCATACTCGCCCTCGAATTCACCTTCGTACTCGCCCTCGAATTCGCCTTCGTATTCACCTTCGTACTCGCCCTCGAATTCACCCTCGAATTCGCCTTCGTATTCACCTTCGTACTCGCCCTCGAATTCGCCTTCGTATTCACTCTCGAATTCTTGCTCTAATTCGTGTTCCATAGTTCTGCCATTACGCATTGTGTGACTCCTGGAATAAAAAAGCTCACTGTATCTAGCTATAACCGCTATTCCAAATAAGTCACAAGTCGCTTTTTTTGGGGAAACACATCTTTGGTAGCTTTGTTGAGTGTCACTCATTTGAGCTACAGTGGTCAAATAGTTTAGGACTTACGCACTGTACAAAGAGAAGATAATGTGCGTTAACTAAACTGTGACCTTAATGACGTTTTTGTTTTAGATTATTTATAAAATGCTCACCAGATTCTCACATTTTATATGTATGTTGGAAACGACAATTATCATTGAGCTAAAATAATGTGTCTTAAAAAGAGTTCAAACCGAAGATTTGACTCAATTCACATAATAGTTTTTTTGACCAGAACTAGGGTGTAGGGGGTAGGGTGTTGGGTGTAGGGAAGAGAATCATGTTTGTGTTTTTTAGTACACTCTACCCCCGAAACCAATGGGTACAAGCCCCCACCAAAATCTACGATTTGGTGGTCTTAAATCAGTGGTGGGTCCAAGCCCCCACTGTATTTCCCC
>NZ_QMEA01000011.1 GCF_012912105.1 Brasilonema sp. UFV-L1 | reverse complement strand
CCTACCAAGAGCACTGGTCTCACCGTCCACCGCACTGGCTCCTCCTGACTCCTGACTCCTTCACTGTTCACTGTTCACTGTTTTAAAGACGCTGCGCTAACATGTCGGTCAAACTGCCCACGCAGACAATTTTAGTTACTAATAACACATGCGTAACCGCTAGTCGTTGCAATTTCTTCAGGGAGTAGGGCGAGTAGAGAATTACCAATCTCTCACCGAAGGTGGGTCTGGGTAGTTCATGAGCTTGATATTTATCTCAACATTAACAAGCTCTTAATACCTAGTTAATACTCAGTTGATATGTTAATGTTGCGACATTAAGTTGATTATAATTCAGCTTTTGCTTTCTCCCCTATTTTAAAAATTTCCAACAAGGATGCATATGGAGCGTTTTCAGTTTGCTCGCTTACTATCTACTAAATACAAGCGACGGGGCTTTCTCATTGGTGCTTTTGGTGTGACTGGAAGTATCATTGCTAGTCAATGGACTCACACAAGAGCGATTGCACAGCCCAGTTTTTCTGCTTATCCCTTCAGTCTCGGTATTGCTTCAGGTGACCCCTTACCAGATAGTGTCGTACTATGGACGCGGCTGGCTCCAGAACCGTTAAATGGTGGTGGGATGCCGTCTGTGAACGTTCCAGTGCAGTGGCAAGTTGCTTTGGATGAAAACATGAAAAATGTTGTGCAACGAGGTACGGCGATCGCCACTCCCGAATTTGCACACTCTGTCCATGTAGAAGTCGGTGGGTTGCAACCTGAACGTTGGTATTGGTATCAGTTCAAAGCAGGTAATGAAGTGAGTAACATCGGGCGCACCCGTACAGCACCAGCACGCGATACCCGTGTCGCTCAATTCCGCTTTGGCTTTGTCAACTGTCAGGATTGGCAAAACGGTTATTACACAGCTTACCAAGGCTTGGCGAAAGAGGATCTAGATTTAGTCGTTCACTTGGGTGACTACATTTATGAGTATGGACCACAATCTGGAGGTCCACGTCAACACAATAGTCCTGAAATCGTCACTCTTGCTGACTACCGCAATCGTCATGCCCTTTACAAAACTGATTCCAACCTGCAAGCGGCTCATGCAGCTTTTCCCTGGATAGTCACTTGGGACGATCATGAAGTCGAAAATAACTATGCTGGTTTGATTCCAGAAGAAAATCAAAGTCAACAAGAGTTTGTGACTCGTCGTGCCAACGCTTACCAAGCTTACTACGAACATATGCCCCTACGTCGATTATCGCTGCCTCGTGGTTCTGATTTACAGCTCTATCGGCGTTTCACCTTCGGGAATATAGCTGAGTTTAACGTGCTAGATACCCGTCAGTACCGCACCGACCAACCTTGCGATGACGGCTTAAAACCCCGTTGCTCGCAAGCTTTTGATTCAAATGCGACGATGACTGGCACAAAACAAGAACAGTGGTTATTCCGAGGTTTGAGTAAATCCCAAGCTCGTTGGAATGTTATCGCTCAGCAAACTATGATCGCACAATATGACTTTGATGCCCGTCCAGACCAAGAACTTTTCAATTTGGATCAGTGGGATGGTTATGTAGCTGCACGCAATCGCCTATTGAAATTTGTACAACAACAGCAACCCAGCAATCCAGTTGTGATTACTGGTGACATTCATTCGAGTTGGGTACACGACCTGAAAACTGACTTCAACGACCCAAACTCACCTACTGTTGCTACAGAGTTCGTAGGTACTTCAATTTCCTCAGACTTCCCTGAAACCTTTATTCCCCCCGTCGTCGCAGCTCTAAGCGCCAATCCTCATACGAAATTCTTCGACGCTAAAAACCGAGGGTATGTGCGTTGTCATCTGACACAAAATACTTGGCAAAGTGACTACCGCATTGTTTCCACCATCCGTGAACCGAATGCAAGTGTCAGCACTCTCGGTTCGTTTGTTGTTCAAAATGGGCGACCAGGTGCTGAACAAATCTAGTACCGCTGTCTTGGAATTCAAAATCGCATTCTTTGTAGCGTGCCCAAAGGGCTTAGCGTTGCGATTTTGAATTTGAGCGTTAGGTATATTTTTAATTGAAATATTTTCTCTAATTCTTTTTTAATCAGAATGTTTATATGATACGGTTTTTATATTGTTAATTATGCTCCACATTGCTAAATAAAAGTGCTGAGCTAATTCTCGAACCCATACCCCAATAAAAATATTTTTTTGACTGAGAGCCTTATAAAATAAAGGCTTTTTTGTTTGAGTACATCAGTAATTAACATGAATATATATAAAAAATATGATGAGATACTAAAAAAGCAAGATGAGTTCTTCTTCAAAAGAAGAGCTAAACATAGCTAGTCGATGAGATAACCTAGGATGAAAAAAATACTGATGTAAAAAGTTGCTTAACTGGTAGCAAATACACAGTATATTTTGTCTCCAATGAATTATTTTAAATTCATTACGTTTCGATTAAGTGAGCCAAAATATAATCGCTACCAACGTATCTTACAAGTGGATGACATCCATTTTGAGATGATCGCCGCTCATAGCCTGTAGTGCTAGTTGCTCATCAGGGAAGAAAACGAAACTTGCATCACTAGGTAGTAACAGATGACCGCATACCCATACTGGCATGCGGTCATTAAACAGGAGAAATCATGGAAAAAACCTTTGCAACAATAGACGGAAATGAGGCTGTTGCCCGTGTTGCTTACCGCCTAAATGAAGTTATCGCTATTTATCCCATTACCCCTTCATCATCAATGGGTGAATGGACAGATACTTGGTCCTCCCAAGAGCATCCCAATTTGTGGGGTACTGTTCCAAGAGTGGTAGCAATGCAGAGTGAAGGCGGCGCAGCAGCTGCGGTGCATGGAGCATTGCAAACAGGTAGTCTGACGACGACCTTCACATCATCACAAGGATTACTGTTGATGATTCCCAACCTGTACAAAATAGCAGGTGAGCTGACCAGTGCCGTTATTCACGTTGCAGCGCGCTCTTTAGCAACCCACGCCCTGTCAATTTTTGGCGACCATAGTGACGTAATGGCTGCGCGTGCAACTGGTTTTGCCTTGTTATGTTCCGCTTCAGTACAGGAAAGTCACGACTTTGCTCTTATTGCTCAAGCCGCCACTCTTCAGATACGAGTGCCATTTATGCACTTCTTTGACGGCTTCCGCACCTCTCACGAAATTCAGAAAGTTCAACTCCTAGAAGATAGTGACCTCCAGGCGCTGATTGATGATGAGCTGGTCTTTGCCCACCGCGATCGCGCTTTAACTCCAGATCATCCAGTCTTGCGGGGAACTGCTCAAAACCCCGATGTTTACTTTCAGTCCCGCGAAAGCATTAATCCGTATTACAACGCCTGTCCCAACATTGTCCAACAAACGATGGATCAATTTGGGGAACTTACAGAACGACATTATCGCATCTTTGAATACCACGGTGCCCCTGATGCAGAACAAGTTATCGTAGTCATGGGTTCTGCTTGTGAAACAGTGCATGAAACGGTAGATAACCTTATCGCCCGTGGAGAAAAAGTTGGTGTTGTCAAAGTCAGGCTATACCGTCCTTTTGATGTCAAACGCTTTGTGGAAGTTCTACCTGTCAGTGTGAAAGCAATAGCAGTACTGGACAGGACCAAAGAACCTGGTAGTGCAGGTGAACCTTTATATCTAGATGTCGTCACTGCTGTTCACGAAGAATGGGCAGATAGAGAAAGAGGAAGTGGAAGAATTTCTCCTCCTAAAATTATCGGTGGTCGTTACGGTCTTTCCTCGAAAGAATTTACCCCAGCAATGGTGCGAGCAGTTTTTGAAAACCTAACTCAAGCAAAACCAAAAAATCACTTTACCATCGGTATTCACGACGACGTTAGTTACACCTCTTTGACATTTGACCCCGACTTTTCTATTGAACCGGATAACGTTGTGCGGGCAATGTTCTATGGGTTAGGTTCCGATGGTACTGTTGGGGCAAACAAAAACTCAATCAAGATTATTGGTGAAGAAACCGACAACTACGCTCAAGGCTATTTTGTTTACGACTCAAAGAAATCCGGTTCCATGACTGTATCACATCTGCGCTTCGGGCAATTGCCAATTCGCTCAACTTACCTGATTGACAAAGCCAACTTTATTGGTTGTCATCAGTGGCTTTTACTAGAACGCATTGATGTACTAAAGGCCGCTGTTGTTGGAGCAACATTCCTGCTAAACAGTCCTTATGATGCTGATACTGTTTGGGAACATCTCCCAGTGAAAGTGCAAGAGCAAATTATTAGCAAACAACTTAAGTTGTATGTCATCAATGCTAATCAAGTCGCTCGTGAAAGTGGTATGGGAGGACGGATTAACACAATAATGCAAGTATGTTTCTTTGCCTTAGCAGGTGTTTTGTCACAAGAAGAAGCGATCGCCAAAATTAAGCAAGCTATCGAAAAAACCTACGGCAAAAAAGGAGTGGAAGTTGTCCGCATGAACTTAGAAGCTGTAGACAGAACTTTGGAAAATTTGCATAAAGTCGAAGTAGACATTCGACTAACGGACATCACTTCCTCATCTCCCTCATCTTCCCCATCTCCCTCATCTCCCCCATCTCCCTCATCTCCCCCATCTCCTCCATCTCCCTCATCTCCCCCATCTGCTCATCCGCCACTCCCTGTCAGTACGCCAGAATTTATACGGGAAGTTCTCGGCAAAATCATGGTATGGGAAGGGGATGAATTGCCCGTCAGTGCGTTCAGAGCAGATGGAACTTTTCCTACAGGGACCGCCAAATTAGAAAAACGCAATGTCGCACAAGAAATTCCTGTTTGGGACCCTGATGTCTGCGTACAATGCAGTAAGTGTGTCATCGTTTGTCCGCACGGTGTCATTCGGAGTAAGGTTTATCAAGCGGGTGAATTAACTAACGCCCCAGCAACTTTTAAATCAGTCAGCGCTAAAGATAAGGACTTTGCGGGACAAAAGTTTACGATTCAAGTTGCCCCAGAAGACTGTACGGGATGTGCTATCTGTGTAGATGTTTGTCCTGCCAAAAATAAATCTTTGCCAGAACGCAAAGCAATTTATATGGAAGCGCAATTACCTTTGCGGGAGCAAGAGCGCGAAAACTGGAATTTCTTCTTAAGTTTGCCAAATCCTGACCGTAGACAACTCAAATTAAATCAGGTTCGCCAACAACAATTGCAAGAACCGTTGTTTGAATTTTCTGGTGCTTGTGCTGGTTGTGGCGAGACGCCTTACTTAAAATTGCTGACACAATTGTTTGGCGATCGCGCAATCATTGCCAACGCTACAGGTTGTTCTTCAATCTACGGTGGAAACCTACCGACAACTCCTTGGACAACAAACGCTGCAGGAAAAGGTCCCGCATGGTCTAATAGTTTGTTTGAAGACAACGCTGAATTCGGCTTTGGTTTCCGCCTCTCCCTGGATAAGCACACCGAATATGCCGCTGAACTTCTGCAAAAACTGAGTGATCAAATAGGCGATCATACTCTGGTTCAGTCTATCTTAAATGCTCAGCAACAAACCGAAGCAGATATCTACGAACAACGCGAACGGCTTACCCTCTTGAAACAACGGCTAGATAAGCTGGCTGATGTAAAGACGTTGCATGTAACGTCTCTACAGGGTGACACTCTAAAATCTAAAATCCAAAATCTTAAATCAATAGCTGATTATCTAGTTAGGAAAAGTGTTTGGATTGTCGGCGGTGACGGTTGGGCATATGACATCGACTTTGGTGGACTCGACCATGTACTTGCCAGCGGTCGCAACGTGAATATTTTGGTCATGGATACAGAGGTATATTCCAACACTGGTGGTCAGTCTTCCAAAGCAACTCCACGAGCAGCAGTTGCTAAGTTTGCCGCGAGTGGTAAGCCAGCAGCGAAGAAAGACTTGGGACTTCTTGCGATGACATACGGTCACGTTTATGTAGCAAGTGTAGCTCTTGGCGCACGAGATGAACATACCCTCAAAGCATTTCTAGAAGCAGAGGCTTACGACGGACCATCACTCATTATTGCCTATAGCCACTGCATTGCTCATGGTATCAACATGACAACGGCAATGAATCATCAAAAAGCTTTGGTAGAATCAGGTCGTTGGTTGTTGTATCGGTATAATCCTGACTTACGAAAAGAGGGTAAGAATCCTTTGCAGTTGGATATGCGTCAGCCTAAGCAATCAGTAGACGAGTCGATGTACCAAGAGAATCGCTTTAAAATGCTCACTAAGAGCAAACCCGCCCTTGCCAAGCGCTTGTTGGAAGAAGCACAAGCCGAGGTAGATGCTCGTTGGCAGACGTACGAGTATTTGGCAGCGCGTAAAGTGCTTTAATCAGTTATCAGTTATCAGTTATCAGTGAACTGATAACTGTTTTAATCCCCAGTTCTGAGTCAAATCATAGCCATAGAGAGATTTTTTTCGGGTTGATATTTGATTTCATAAGCTGTAACGCGTTGAAATTCCAGACCTTATCTTGTGGATTGTCTTTTGTCATTAGCCATGACAGTCTCAACGAAAATAAGTGTAGTTTGAAAGCACATCAGCTTAGTTCAGTATCTAACCAAAAAATCTCTATGACTAACTTACCTGGAAAACCAATCTCCTTTTGGATTGACTCAACCCCAAACATCAATTTCTCATCGTTGACGAATCAAGTAACAGTAGATGTCGCAATCATCGGTGGAGGAATTGTTGGATTGACGGCTGCTACACTGCTCAAACGTGCTGGCAAAACCGTTGCTGTCATTGAGTCGAGGCATATTGTCACAGGTGTAAGTGGTCATACAACGGCAAAAGTCACATCGCTGCACCAATTAATCTACGCAGATTTAATTAAGCAATTTGGGCAAGAGAAAGCACGACTCTACGCAGAATCAAACCAAGCGGGACTTGAACAGGTTGCTAAGTTTGTCGAAGAAGAACAAATTGACTGTGACTTCAGTCGCCAAAGTGCCTATACCTATACAGACAAAGAAGATAACCTGGAGCAAATTAAACAAGAGGTGGAAGCAGCAGTTAAACTAGGACTTCCCGCTTCTTTTGTACGAGAAACAACTCTTCCATTTCCAATCTTTGGAGCTGTCAAGTTTGATAACCAAGCACAGTTTCACGTCCGCAAGTACTTGCTGCATCTGGCTAAGCGCATTCCCGACAACGGCAGTTATCTATTTGAAAACACACGAGTCGAGAAAGTTGAAGAGGGATCGCCTTGTCAGGTGATCACAGACAAGGGAATAGTCAGAGCGCAAGATGTTATCGTCGCAACGCATCTGCCGATTCTAGATCAAGGACTTTTCTTTGCCAAAACTTATCCCAAGCGTTCTTACATCATTGGCGCACGCATTGAAAGAGCAAAAGCACCGGAAGGAATGTTTATCGGAATTGGGGAGCAATACCGCTCGATTCGTACAACTCCCTACCAAGATGGTCTTTTGCTGCTGATTGGTGGTGAGGGACATAAAGTTGGCACGGTTTCTGAGACCGAAGAGCCGTATCTGAAATTGGAAGCGTATGCTCGTGATAAGTTTGGAGTTGATTCGTTTGAGTACCGGTGGTCAACCCAAGACATGGTTTCGTTTGACAAACTACCTTACATCGGCAAACTAACTCCGTTGAACCAACACATTTATGTAGCAACTGGGTTTAGTCTGTGGGGAATGACAAAAGGTACAATGTCCGGAATGCTGCTATCAGATCTCATTTTGGGTATCAAGAATCCTTGGGCTGAACTTTATGACGCAACCCGTGCAACCCCGTTCGTCACTCCAACCTCACTCAAGGAAAACGTGGATGTGGGAATTCATTGGGTGGGCGATCGCCTCAAAGGTCTAGCAACCTCTCTGTCTGAAGTTGCTAACGGCGAAGGAAAATTAGTCACTGTCAAAGGCGAAAAGATAGCTGCTTACCGCGACACACAAGGAACCTTACATACTGTCTCTGCTGTATGTCCTCACTTGGCTTGTGTTGTCAACTGGAATAGTGCTGAGAAGAGTTGGGATTGTCCTTGTCACGGTTCTCGCTTCAGCTACGACGGCGAGGTCATTCATGGACCGGCTGTTAAAGATTTGGAGAAAAGCATGTGAAGTAGGAACATCAAGTCACGCGATTGCGAGGATAATTTGCCGGAACCTCGCACAGTATAGAGAGCACAAGCGCACTAAACCCGACCAAACTAAGGACGAAGTTTGCTGCGTGCGAGTATTCCCACTGATTCCGCAGTCGCATCCAGTTCGCTGGTACGGACGCAGGTGTCCCCTGCGAAATCACGACATTCACAGGCTCGATGAGTAGGAAGAAGACCACAGGGAAGGCGATCGCCAGACAGATTGTGCCAAGTAGCGTCCAGTAAAAGGCTGGTCGGCGTTTACGTACAACAAACAACAGTACAATTGCAAAAAGGAGCGCCCCGAGTGTGATCAACGCGCCGGGACCAGGCGCTCCAAAGTATTGATAAAGTGTATTCTGAAGGGTCACATACAGTGGACCATCGTACTGCATTTTGGCAGGCAGTTCTAATGTGTGACTAAACTCCAAACCCATGAAAAGCGCAACAAAAATGAGCGTCATGAAACGCCAAGTTCTGAGAAACATTGATTGATACCATTCTTTTCTTGAATTTTGAATGAGCGAATTTAAGCTTCATCG
The DNA here is from genome assembly GCF_012912105.1 of Brasilonema sp. UFV-L1. GTDB lineage: Bacteria > Cyanobacteriota > Cyanobacteriia > Cyanobacteriales > Nostocaceae > Brasilonema. The sequence continues at coordinate 80,879 of NZ_QMEA01000011.1, read as the reverse complement.
TGAGTCAAGTTGGTATTTGCTGCTCAACAATATACAATTCAGTGTTAATAGAACTTGCGTTTTACTGCATCTGACTAACGACATACAACAGTCTATACTCGCACTTAATACACTCTATTTTTAATACAGATATTTAAAACTTTTTTCGAGCCACAATCCCATACATCAAAGGCAAATTCGGCACATCTTCAGGTGGAAACATCCGGCGTCCGGGTGCTTCCCGCATCCGCTTCATTAAAACCGGAAAAATCTGCCAGCCTCATTACTAATTGGTTGGTGAGCGCGCCAACGATCTGGGCGGAAAAATCGCCCAAACGTAGATTTTTTCAAAAAAATGAGTATTTATACATGGGCGATTTTTCCGGAGGCTGGCAGATTTTTCAATCGTTGTGACCCAACCGTTCAAACATCTTACAGCCGTTAGCGTAAGGGTACTCCTTCAAAACCTCCAGAGTTAGTCCAGCTGACAACAGCGCAGAGACTATTTCACTCATACCCCATTGAAACTCATGGGAACGGTAGGGATTGCGAAAATTCTCAATACCCGTTTCATAGCCCCAAGGAGTTAGCGCCGTACCTGATGAAGCTACGTAATCACTGATTCCATCTTCCCAAGTTAAGGGCTTTGCTTGACTGAAGTAAGAAAACTTGTGACTCCAATCCACATCAAACATCATAGCTACAGGATGAAAATCCACCACTACAAAGCGTCCACCATGCTTGAGAACGTCTGCAATTCCCTTAGCCCAGATATTGAGATTAGATATCCAACAAACTGCACCATAAGAGGAGAAAGCAATATCAAATTGCTCGCCTCGCTTTGCTGTTACCTCCAGCCAATCAAACACGTCTGCACGATAAAAGGACGCTGAAATTCCAGATTCTTCTGAAAGTTTTTGAGCAAAAGCAATTGCTTCATCACTTATATCAACACCAGTGACAGTAGCACCCAGTCGAGCCAAACTTAAAGAATCTTGTCCAGCATTACATTGAAGATGAACCAAGGACAAGCCAGTCATATCTCCTAAAAGTTCTTTCTCTTCTAGAAAGAGCGTGCTTCCTCCCTCCCGAAAAAACTTCGCTTGATTGCCTTTATGGCTATTATGTGCCTTGGTAGCTTCATTCCACGATAAACGATTTTCTTCGTGAAGGTCTTTTCTTGGAGAATTTGCTGCCATTATCTTGCACCTACTCTGTAGGTTAAATTCATCCGAAACTAAGTGAACGGCTTTCACTACAAAACCTCTCAATGAATTTTCGGAGAGTTTACCAAAAAAGACTTTTTGCTAACCTACATAATCCAATAAGGGTGAGCGATGCCCACCCTCAACAATCAACTTTTAAATCTTCAATGCCAAAAATTTTGGCTGACTTTTTTGGTCTTCTTTGTTTTTTATGTCAGTTTCTTAACTCTACGTTTATTTTCTTGCAATCACCCACACAGCGTGAATAATTCCAGGAATATAACCAAAAAGTGTCAAAAGTATATTAATCCAAAAATCTATACCAATACCAACTTGTAAAAATACTCCCAGAGGTGGTAGAAAAATAGCACAAAGTAGGCGAACTATATCCATCGTTTCCTCCTATAAATATCAAAATGAACAGAATTTTTGTACATTTCAAAGATAACATTTATGTGCTGAAACAGCAGGTTTCTAGAGTTCGGTAAACACTACAAATTAACCACCACTGATTTTGGCTTTATAACCTAGCTTGGTCAAAATTTCTAGTATTTTCTGCTTGTGGTCGCCTTGAATTTCAATTTCGTTGTCTTTGACTGTACCACCTGTACCACACTGAGTTTTCAACTGCTTCAATAACGCTTGCAAGGTTTCTGGTTTGGACTGAAAACCGTTAATGACAGTTACAGTCTTGCCTTTGCGTCCAGCGCGGGTGGCTTGCACGCGCACGTTTTGCTGTTGAGGGGGTAGTTCTTGTATTGGTCTTTCTAGGGCAGCAGACATTGGTTTTTGTAGGGCGGCGGAGTTATCGTTGCCAAATTCCCGGTAGACAAGACGGTTTTCAGAGGATTTGCGATTGGATGAAGACATAGATTTTATTTAACGAACCACAACAGATGTAGAAAATGCAGATAACAAAAAGTTTGGAGAGCTATATATAATTATGGTCATTATGTCATTTTAGCTTGTCCGTGACTCATACTCCTTTACTTTCCAGTTTTCAATCAACGGCTGAGCGTCCCAATGCTCAAGGACGTTTTCGAGGCTTTGGTAGTAAGTATGTCCCGCAAATGCGAATGAACACTCTTGCTGAATTAGAAACAGCTTACCAGCAATTACGTAAAATGAGGTGTGTTTTTCTTCTATCACTTTGCTTTCTTAAGATGATTATCAAAGACTCTTGACGCTTCTAATCCTATATGTAATGATTGCCTCACCTGCCAAATACTGAAAAGTATACGGGTATATTAAAAAACAACCAACCAGGTTTTACCCCTTATAACCCTACACACTACTTAATTCTCCATGTTTCGACAAACTGCTTTTGGCATTGCTTTAAGTACGCTTGTCCTTGCTAGTGGAATGTCATCCACTGATGTAATAGGTCAAACCTCTACAAAGAAATCACATAAATCAGACCACAACCAGGTGTTATCAATGTCATCACGTCGAGTGACATCACCTCCTGCTGTGACTATTAAATCCACTGATTTAGAAAGGTCAGTTTTTGACCAAATTAATCGATATCGAGCTTCTAGAGGTTTGCCAAAACTCTCTCTCAATGCTAGAGTATCTCGACAAGCAAGGATTCATAGCCAGAATATGGCTAACGGTAAAGTTCCATTTAGTCATCAGGGATTTAGAAGGAGAGTTAATGCTATTCCTATTCGCTACAGGAGTGCGGCAGAAAACCTTGCTTTTAACCTAGGGTATAGTGATCCTGCTGAGGAAGCTGTGAGTGGTTGGCTTCATAGTCCTGGACATCTGGCTAATCTCAAAGGCAATTACAACATGACTGGAATTGGCGTAGCTACTAATAAGGAAGGTAAGGTTTATCTGACGCAAATTTTCCTTCGCACCGGTAGATAATTTTAGGAATGAGTTTGTAGTCAGATATATACCGAAGGAGGGAGATCCTCCTTCGGTTACTCGTGTGGATACTAAGATTGAGCGCTTTAGCAGTCACTAGAAACGTAGATAATATAAATATTTAACCGAACTACATCTCATTCATGGAAGATTTTCAAGTTTGCGATCGCGATCTTGCTGACAACTTACTTTCCCATTATCTACATGGTGAAGTTATAGCTGTAGATACAGAAACGATGGGATTATTACCACAACGCGATCGCTTGTGTCTGGTTCAGCTGTGCAACAGTGAGGGTAAAGTAACTGCGATTCGTATTGCTAAAGGTCAAACTGATGCTCCAAACTTAAAGAAGCTCTTAGAAGCTACGAGTGTCCTCAAGGTTTTTCACTTTGCACGTTTTGACGTTGCCACACTGCGTTACAATTTGGGCATTCACGTCAATCGGGTTTTTTGTACCAAAATTGCCAGTAAGTTAGCTCGCACCTACACCCAACGTCATGGACTAAAGGATGTCGTGCAGGAATTAGAGCAAGTGGAGTTAGACAAAAGTTCTCAAAGTTCCGACTGGGGAAACGCGGCTAATTTATCTGAGGCTCAACTCAATTATGCTGCAAACGATGTACGTTACTTAATCAGTGTACAAAAGAAACTTACAGAAATGCTCAAACGGGAAGAACGCCTAGAACTTGCTCAAGAATGCTTTCGATGTTTACCGACAATAGTTTCTCTAGATTTGTTGCAATTCAAAGACTTGTTTGAACATTAACAAGTCGTCATGAGTCATTAATAACTCATGACTCATGACTTATGACTTATGACTTATGACTAAACATCCTTTTGCTGTGTTTCTGCGTGATTTTTCAAACGGTCTACAACATTGTAGTCATCTGCGCCAGCAGGAGTTTGTGATTCTACAATACCTTCAGTAGGACCCCCGATAGCCTTCCATGCTGCCAAACCACCTTTGAGTTGAGAAACGTGTACAAAGCCTGCACTTTTCAACGATTGCGCAGCTTGAGCAGTTTGTTCCTCGTTTTCACCGTAAACGTAGATATCACGGCTTTTAGCCAAAGATGATACAGCTCGATCTACCAATTGATCAATTGGATAAGGCATTGCGCCCATGATATGACCTTGGTTGTAGGTATTGCGATCGCGCACATCCAAAATTGTTAAAGCAGGTTCACCCCATTCCAAACGAGACTTGAGGACATGAGCATCAGTCTGTGGCTCAATTGGTGGCTGTGGTGGAATGATTCCGCCTGCTATATTATCCACAGCATTCTTAGCTGATTCGACAGTGTTCTTCGCTGCTGATTCGACAGTATTCTTCGCTGATTCTGCAGCATTTTTGACTGATTCGACAGTGTTGTTTGCTGATTCGGACATAGTATTCCTCGCTGATTAGATTGGACGCCTTGCAAAAACTTCAAGACGACATAGATCGATAGACGGGCTTGACTAGCGCATCTTTACATCAGATTCGCCAATTGAAAATTTATTCTCTTGACAGAAATGTACCGAACAACACTACCTGAATTGCTCTTTCTTGAGAGGGAAGGTTCTACATTTCCGTCTAATGGTAGACTAGCTTATCAGACTTGCTGACTACAAATAAGTTTTTTTAATAATTTGTTTTTAACAAAAGAACTCAGGAGTCAGGCGCGGAAATTCTTACGATTTACATTCCAGTCTACCATTTAGGTTTTCAATACCATAACGACATAGCTTAAAATCTAGACTACTTTTTCTCGGTTGACCTTGAAGATCTGCACAAGTAGCAGTCAAAATACCGTCATTTACAGAAATATTTGAACAAGTAGCTTGGTAGGTTCCTAATGGGAGTTGCTGTGACTGTGATGTTAAATAATAAATTAATCCTCCTCCTCCAAAAAAGACTACAAGACCTGCACCTGCTACAAGAGTACTTATACCTCTACCAAAAATTGAACCATTTGTTGAAACTTCAGTTAAAGTTAAATCTTGAGTTTTAGAACTATTTGAATAATTATTGCTAAGCTCTTGGTTACAATGGAGTTTTGCTGCAATATTTCTTAAAATATCTGTAGGAATTTCTGAATTACAAAAAATCGGGAATAATTCCTCACAACAAAGTTTACAAAGAGCTTCTTTATTACCTATTTCATTTAAGTGGTTAATTAACTGTATAACAAAGTCAGAATCAGAAGAATCTTTGATAAACCAAAGTCTCCTATGGTCTATTCCAATTCTTAGACATAGTGCTTCTCGCGTTCTTAATTGTTGGCTACGAAGCATTAGCTTTGCTAATGCTTCTATATCAATTTCGTCTAAAAAGAATTGAGTTGACATACTTTTAACTCCGCGCATTAGTTACAATTTAGTTTTGATTTAACATTTTCCAAATCAATCGAGTACTTACCTCTTTTAAAGACAAGTTCTAGTTCAAAGCAAATTTTACAAAGGGCTTCTTTATCATTTATTTCATTTAAATACTCAATTAGCTGTAAGGCAAAGTCAGTAACAGTAGATTCTCTTAGAAATCCAAGTTGATTTGGTTCAATTCTAATCTTTAGACACAGTGGTCTTCGTGCCGAATATTCCGCACGTCCACTACGTATTAAGAGTTTTGTGAGTAGTTCTCTATCAGAGTCGTTTAGTTCTTGATCTGACTCAGACACAGATTCATTATTGACTGGAGGCTCCTCAGTATTTGGCTTCTTCTTTAAAATTGGGATTAGTTGTTCTGGAATACCCGCCAACCGAACTGCAGCACAACCAAATTTGTAAGCAAATTCGACGGATTTCCCTGCTCCTAGAGCATTGTAAAAGCCCACAGCAAATTCAATTGCAGCTTTATCCCCAATTGCCTTGTTCATGCCAATGACGTAGGGGATATGTTGGGCGATAGCGTTCGCCTGCACTTCTGAGTAACAGCCGTTAAGAACAACACACTCTAACTGTTCAGCAAACAGTGAAAACAGTTCTGCTAAGGCGAGTCCATTGACTAGCTTTATCTGCCCGGTTTCATCTTCAAATACCAGACCTTCATCTCCCGTCCCATGACCTGAAAAATGAGCAATCTGCGGATTAGTATCCAACATTGCCCGTTGAATGTCCCTCGGTCGCACTGCCCACCTCTGCTCTAGCTTGAACTTCTCCCGTTTGTTGGCTCGTCGTAATCCTTCATCAATTTCCCGTACCTCTTCATCCAGTCGCAACCTTGAGGTATTTGTCGGATTTGCTGTCAAAATCAAGATTTTTTGCTGCATATATAACTCCAGTTATATTTAAGTTGAAAATTTTTTACATAACTAACTTGGCTGTTCAAATGCCTGATTTAGTAGTAATTTGTTAGCTCTTTGCTTCATTAGGAAGCCCTATTTCGTTTGTTTCCAACCATTGCTGGATTAACTCAATGACTACTTTGTTCATTTTTTTACTCTGCATAACGCAGGTAGCATGAAACCGCTTTTTTAAGTTATCGTCCATATTAATGTGCATTTCTTTATTTGTTTTAGCACTCATGAAATGAATTCTGACATGGATAAAGCTACAAAAGTAAAAATGGCAATTCCAAAAAAATGCTAGAAAAGATTCATAATTTATTTCAATCATATAAACTGTTATTGTTTTTTAATTTGCCTTGAATTAAAGCATATGTTATGCAATTAACGAATTGTTTATTTGCATTAATAAAGTAACTTTTCTAACATTTAATATGCGCGAACGCTGCGGACATATCACAAGTAAGTAGGTAGGCACAAATAAACCTAACTATGTAACAAAATATAAAGTAGTCAAAACCCGCAGCGATTGCTACCCTGCGGGAAGCCCCCCCGGAGCCTCAATCAAAGATTTATCGTCTAGAACAGAAACTCGTGCAAAGTTTGCTCGTTTTTTATAGATTAGTGCGTCCCCATTTCTTTGTCCCAATGCGTTACCAAATCAAGCAGTTTATTAGAAAGAATTGTCGATTAATACTAAAAATCCTGCTTGATTTGGGGAGGAACGGGGGTCTAACACGTAAAAATTTTGCCAGCCCTGGTTTTATTGATCTGTCTTCGCTCGTCGGGTACGCGGGGTAATAGGGCTGGCAAAATTTTCGGGGACAATGCGTCGGTTGGCACTTTCGGTGTAGATAAGTGCGTCGTCTACGTTTCACTGCGTTCCACTCGCTGCGGACACACCGATAAATTTTCCCGCCCACCTACTTAATTTGCCGGACATGATATCCAGGGGCGATCGCACAAATAACTTATCACAACTTCAAGGAAACACCTTAGACAAATCAACAGACAAATCCGGGAAACCAGGGAGAGTCACAACAGCATGAGGCAAAAAAATCTGCTTGCTTGCATAGCCAAAGTTGCCTTGCAAGTCTTGATAGGGCTGAGTGTAAACTTCCAAACAACTTGCCACCAAATTGAATATCCAGTAATTAGCAATTCCAGACTCAGCGTAGAGTGGTAACTTTACCTGTTGGTCATACTTGAGCGTAGCATCTGCAACTTCAGCCACTAGCAAAATATCAGCCGGACTTGGATGTCCTGATAAGTAGCGATCGCTCCGACTATAAGCAATCACCAAATCCGGTTCAGGTTCACTCTTGGGAGGTAAGGTAATCGGTTCTTGTCCTCGGACTATTGCCCGTCCTTGCAGCAATATTGTGAGTTCGTAAACTAAGGAGGTATTGCAAACGGTGTGGGGCGTTCCTTTAGATACCATTTGCATGAGTTCTCCACGAATTAACTCTACTCGGTCATTTTCTGTAAGAAACCCCAACTCAATTAGGCGGTGATAGTCGGCGATCGTAAAACGTTTGGGAGTAACCGCTGCGAAAGTAGCCATACACAGACAACCACTTAGAGATAGGAATTTTGGCTATAAAAACTAGTCTAGCGTCTCATTTCCATGAGACAAGCTTTGGTGATGCATCTGTTAGTCCATTTTAATGGACTTAGGCTGTTAGCCTGGGACTTACAGTCCTAGGCGGACGAGAACACTAAGATAGACGTGTTTAACTAAACTTAAACTAAAAGGTGGTTGTTGCAACCACCATTAAAAGTCAAAATGTTCTCATCAAATCACTATCAACTAAGCCGCAGCAAGAACAAAGTCAACCTCATTCGTTCCGCCTGTTTCTGACTTACCAGATGTCAGTTTCTGATTATTCACTTCTACTGCAAAAGGCGTGCCTTGCAGGTTGATATTGTAGTCAGTTTTTTGATTTGTATATCCAACACTGGCAATCATTTTACGACCTTGGTCTGTATAAATGAAAGCCAACATTTGATTTTTTTTCTGCTGATTGTCGTATGCCCAAATCACCATGTATTGTTTGCCTTGATAATCAAATACTTTTGGCGGACGATTAGGAACATAACGACCAGGATTACCAAAGCTTTTATCAAGAAAGTCTTGAACGGAACTTTCTTCTACAGTTGCATAAGCAACTTCTTCTGAAGATGTTGGTTCAGCATCGCCTTGGCTTTCATCAACAACTTCTTCTTTTCCACGGTTACGAAAATAATCTACTGCTGCTTTCGTTCCAATTGCACCAACCGCAGCGACTCCTGCGCCAACTAGTACATTGCGAAGGAGGTTATTTCTGTTAGTCATTATTTCTCCGAGTGGATAGAAAACACCGTGCTTAATAGTATCATCACTAGTTCTTCCTATAGAAATAAATAGAAATAAATTTATTAGTCCGCCTACATGGACTCATGTGTGATTTATATGTATAGTGCGTTTTTTGTCAATCAGCTAATATACTTAAAATAATTTCGTCAAAATGGCAAGAAAAAATATTTGTATTTTTAGTTGAAAAAAGTAAGACATATGCAACGATTAGCTAACAAGAGTCTCTTTCCGTAGCGTCTTCTAGAGCGCCGGTACATGACTCACGCATTCAGGTAAAAAACCAGGTTTGTTTGGGTTGAACTCACTCAAACTCGGTCTTTCCAGCAAAAACTGAGTTTTTGGGATTACTGTACCGCTGCTCTGGTAGCACAGACGCTTTCTTGCGATCGCCCCGGCGGGCGCTTTGCGCCATCGCCTAAACAACAAACTAACAACACTATTCTTAAAAAAAACCAAACATGACTGTTTTCAATAAGTCCACTATAAGTCAAATTTTTCCTTTGTTATTGATAGGACTTTTTTTTACAGCTTGTTCTTCCCAGAAGCCCGAATCTTCGACTAACAAAGAATCTCCTCTAGAAACATCAAGTAGCAGTGGAGACAAATTACGACTGCTTTATTGGCAAGCCCCAACTATTCTCAATTCCCATCTTTCTCAAGGGGATAAAGATTTGCATGCCAGTCGAGTGACTTACGAACCTCTTGCCAGTTATGACAAACAAAGTAAATTAATTCCCTTTTTAGCAGCAGAAATTCCTTCCTTAGAGAACGGTGGATTGGCTAAAGACGGCAAGTCTGTAACTTGGAAACTCAAGCAGGGAATCAAATGGTCTGATGGACAATCTTTTACGGCAAAAGACGTGGTGTTTACTTACAAATTTATCTCAAATCCTGCTGTAGCTAGCACCTCTATGGCTTATTATGAAACTGTTAAAAATGTTGAAGCTGTTGACGACAACACTGTCAAAATAACTTTCAAATCTGCTAATCCCTCATGGTCGCTACCTTTCGTTGGTCAAAATGGATTAATTTTACCACGTCACATTTTTGAGAAATATAATGGCTCCAATGTTAGAGAGGCTCCTGCTAATCTGGCTCCTGTTGGTACTGGTCCCTACCGAGTTGTAGAATTTAAGCCTGGTGATATTGTTATCTATGAGGCTAATCCTTTTTTCCGAGATGCCAATCAGCTTTTTTTTAAGCGAGTAGAACTCAAAGGTGGCGGTGATGCGACTTCAGCAGCAAGAGCTGTACTTCAAACTGGGGATGCTGACTTTGTCTGGAATCCTCAAGTGGAAGCTTCTATTCTCAAGCAACTAGAAGCAGCAGGTAAGGGTAAAGTAGATACCGTCTTTGGAGGTTATGCAGAGCGGATTTTCCTCAATCAAACCGATCCCAACAAAGCAACGAAGGACGGCGAACGCTCTAGCCTTCAGTTTCCCCATCCTTTCTTGAGTGATAAGAAAGTGCGTCAGGCTTTCAATTATGCCATTGATCGCGATACTATTAATCGGCAGTTATATGGTGCAACAGGTCGCGCCACTTCCAATACTCTAGTCGGACCAGATATCTACAATTCGCCAAATACGAAATACGAATTTGATCTCAAAAAAGCTGCTGCCTTGCTGGATGAGGCTGGATGGAAAGACAGTAATGGTAATGGTATCCGGGATAAAAATGGCGTAGAAATGAGTCTTGTTTTCCAAACTGCAGTCAACCCATTACGACAAAAGACTCAAGAAATTATCAAACAGGCATTAACATCTATCGGCGTGAAAGTAGAACTCAAAAGTATAGATCCAAGTATTTACTTTTCCAGTGATCCCGCTAACCCAGACACAGTTAATCATTTCTACGCCGATATACAAATGTTTACTAACGGCAATGAAAATCCGGACCCTGGTGCTTATATGAAAGAGTGGACTTGTGATGAAATTCCACAGAAGAAAAATAATTGGTCAAGAAGAAACTACTCACGCTATTGTAATCCTGAATATGACAAGCTTTGGAAACAGTCTGCTACAGAGCTAAATCCAGAAAAACGCCGACAGCTATTTATCCAAATGAACGATTTGCTGATTAAAGATGCAATTGTGATTCCCTTAGTTGCTAGAGCCAAAGTCAATGGAAGTAGTAATAGGCTTGCTGGTGTAGATGTCACGCCGTGGGATGCTGAGACTTGGAATATTAAAGATTGGCGAAGAAAGTAGATTATTGGTTAGAATTCAGTTCTCAGGATTCAGTCGCAAAGCCACACACATACATCTGTTTAACATTCAACGATAGAAAGCAGTCTTTCAAGAAACACAGGGGTGTAGGGCTATTTATCCGATTCTTTGACTATCAGCAGAAAATTCACTTTTTGTCAATGTTGTTCTTGTAAAATTTTAGATGCGTTTGCCCTGGTTTACTCTGATTCATTTTCAACCTTGGTTTAGCTTGGAAATGAAGCAATCTTTCAAATTTAACAGCAAAGCCCAAAAAATCTTAAAGTTATAGTAAAAAGCACGTCTTAATAGTTGTTATCAAATTATATAGAGTAGTAAGATTATTTCACAGCAACTCTAGGACTTACGCACGTGCTACGAAAAAAAGTGGGTTGCGATCGCTTTCCTATGCCTAACAGCACGCTCTTGTAACGGTCGCTGTGGACAAGTTTATGTTGTTCGTGCGTAAGTCCTGAACTCTTTAACTTCTATAGTATTTCTGAAAAACAATAATCAAAAAACTTGACCTTAATACGGCGCGTCAGAAATCACTAAACAGTTTAAAATCGACCAAAAGCTTATTTGAGAGGCAAGATGACTTTCTGACTTCAACAAAGCTGTCCAACTGGAGAGCCTATTGACGCTAGGTACGGGACTGTTGGGCATTGCCCAAACACCAGTTTTCTACGACAGGATGATCATCCTACAGTTCTGCTTGACTACCACAGTGGTTGACCTTTAGCCTTCTTGCACAACTCACCCAGATTATTAATCTTATCAGGAAAAATGATGAAAACCAAAGAAATTCTCAAATTCTTTCAAAAACTCATTCCAATGAACTTGCTTTATCTGCTACAGAATATCCACTCTAGTTTACTGTTTAGGTGGATTTTACTCAAAGGAAGTGAGCCGATAGGTTTCAGCAAAAAATCAGCGATGGTTTTTTCTCCTCATCAAGATGATGAAACCTTTGGTTGTGGAGGTATGATTGCTCTCAAACGAGAACATGGAATACCGGTAACAGTCGCTTTTCTGACGGATGGACAGGGATCACATGGTCCAGATTCTCAAATCAAAGAAAAAATTATCCAAATTCGGAAGCAAGAAGCGGTAAAAGCCTTAGAAATTTTGGGAGTAGAAACCTCAAAAATTCACTTTTTGGAAAAGCCAGACGGAACTTTGCAAGATTTACAAAAAGAGCAACGGGAACAAACAATTCAGCAGTTAGCTGAACTGCTCATACTTTATCAACCAGAAGAAGTGTATGTTCCTCACAGAAAAGATTGTCATAAAGACCATGAGGCTACGTATGAACTCGTGAAAGAAGCAATTGCTCAAGTAAAAATCAAAGTAGAACTTCTACAATATCCTATTTGGTTATTTTGGAGAGCGCCCCTGTTTATTATGCTTAAGGTGCAGGATATTGCAGCGGCGTACCGACTTTCAATTGAATCGGTTCAAGAGAAAAAAAATAGAGCGATCGCCTCTTACTGTTCACAACTTGAAAACTTACCTCGTAGCTTTGTTAAGCGATTTGTGGGGTCTTATGAAATCTTTTTTAAAGCAGAATCTTAAAAGCAACCTCTGCTTTTTCTTTCTGTGTTTACTTGTATCAGTTAAGACTTACGCAAAAACCCTTTAAAACTTTCTTATCTACCCTATGGAAAGCCACTTTGTGTTAAGAGCATCGCGGTTCATTTTTTCATGATTAAGACTTACACAAAAACTCTCTAAAAATCTTATTCCTAGCCAATGGATGCGCTATTGAGTCCCAAGGGGTCCCGCCCTCGGGATACGTGTCTATGCGGTTCATTTTTCATTCTTTTGCGTCAGTCCTGTCAGTACTGAATTAAAATTAACCATTTATAACGAACAATAACTGGGAGATTACATAAATGCGTGTCCTACATATTACAAATCACGTCCAAAAAATAGGCAACGGTATCGTTAATGTCGCCATAGACTTAGCTTGTTTGCAAGCCAAACTTGGTTGTGATGTCGCTGTCGCATCAGCTGGAGGAGAATACGAAACATTACTAGAAGATCATGGCATTAAGCACTTTCACCTCAATCAGTCGAGGACACCGCTCAATATTGCGAAAGCAGCATGGTATTACTGGGGTATTTTAAAAGAGTTTCAGCCAGATATCGTCCATGCCCATATGATGACAGGAGTTGTGCTAGCTGCATTTGTGAGAACGTCCTCGTATGGTTTAGTGTCCACAGTACATAATGAGTTTCAGCGAAGCGCAATCATGATGGGATTAGCTGATCGCGTGATTGCAGTCAGCAGTGCGGTAGCGGATTCAATGCTACGACGTGGTATACCTAAACACAAAATACGGATAGTCTCCAACGGCACATTGGGTAGTCCTCGCCATCCCAACATTACAGAATATGAGCCTCTGCCCTTACACCGTCCTGCGATTACCACTGTAGCAGGGATCTATAAACGCAAAGGAATTGGTGAGTTAATTGATGCCTTTGTAGAAATTGCGACTGATTTTCCTGATGCTCATCTGTATGTGGTGGGAGATGGTCCTGATCGTGCAATATTTGAGGCAAAGGCGCAAAGTACAGCTGTTGCTAATCGTATTCATTTTGAGGGCTTCCAGCCAGAGCCACAAAGGTATATGCTAGCAAGTGACATTTTCGTGCTTGCTTCATACTGCGAATCTTTTGGTTTAGTTTTGACAGAGGCGCGAGAAGCAGGATGCGCGATCGTTGCTAGCGATGTGGACGGTATTCCTGAAACATTAGATAATCGACAGGCTGGTCTTCTGGTACCACCTAAAAATAGTCATGCTTTGGCAGAGGCTTTAACGAAATTACTCAGTAACCCTTCTGAATTACATCAGTGGAAATGTCAAGCAAAACTAAATTTAGAGCGATTTAGTGCTACACGAGTTAATGAGGAAACACTGGCTACGTACCGCGAATTATTAACTAACTACAATGCAGTCAGTATAGTTTGATATCGAGTTCTAGAGCGTCGGTTAAGTATTCGTAATTGACCGACGCTTAGAACGTTAAGCATGATTGGGACTTAGGCACTATCTGCTAGAAACCCGGTTTCTTCATTCGTATTTAGTTGTAAAACAGACGATTTTTGATAGAAACCGGGTTTCTTTGCGTAAGTCCTGATGATGAACTGTCAGGGACTTCCAAATAAAAAAATATCCAGCAGAATAATTTATTTCTTGGAGTTCCCTTAATCAACCTACAATCTACCAGAAACTCAAGTTCCTAGCTGATCAAGATGTAGAGTGATGAGTGTAGCTAGATATTAAGAATATGAGCTTGAGTAAAGATATGTGATCAATTGGCGAAAATATCCGAATTGCTATATTTTTTTTCTGAATGTATTTAGTGTACTTATAATTCAGAAAAAAAAGCTAAATGCGAATCCTACACATTTTGAACCATGTCCAAGAAGTTGGTAATGGTATTGTCAATGTAGCTGTAGATTTAGCTTGTCTACAAGCAAAAAATGGTCATCGTGTCGGCGTAGTATCTGCTGGTGGAGAGTATGAAGTATTACTTGCCAAGTACACTGTAAAACACTTCAACTTGAATCAAGCAAGAACACCAGCTAATATCATAAAAGCTGCTTGGCGTTATTGGAGAATCATCCAAGAATTCCAACCGGATGTTGTCCATGCACATATGATGACTGGAGTTGTGTTAGCAAGACTCTGGAAAGGTTTATCTACATATGCTCTCGTCTCTACAGTACACAATGAATTCCAGCGTAGTGCAGTGCTCATGGGTTGCGCTGATCGCGTCATAGCAGTTAGCCATGCAGTTGCTGAATCTATGGTACGGCGTGGTGTTGGACAAAACAAGTTGAAGGTAATATCTAATGGGACGCTGGGGAGTGTTCGTGTGAGAGACCTTCAAGAGTACGTGGCGATAAAACTACAAAGACCAGCAATTGCTACAGTTGCAGGGATGTATAAGCGCAAGGGGATTAGCGAGTTAATCGATGCTTTTGCGCAAATCGCTAGTCATTTTCCGGATGCACATCTCTACTTAGTGGGAGATGGTCCTGACAAGACTTTGTTTGAACAGCAAGCGCAAAGTACTTCCTTTGCTAATAGGATTCATTTTCTTGGCTTCCAAAAAGAGCCACAATCTTATATGCTAGGATGTGATGTCTTTGTACTGGCTTCGCACCGTGACCCTTCTCCGCTCGTGATTCCAGAAGCTCGTGAAGCCGGTTGCGCGATTATAGGTAGCAATGTAGATGGTATACCAGAAGCTTTGGATGGTGGACAGGCTGGTATTCTTATACCACCAGCAAATAGCCAAGCCTTAGCGCAGGCTCTTAGCCAACTGTTAGGTAGTCATGAGATCATGCAACAGTGGAAGACACTAGCGCAACAGAACTTAGAGCGATTGAGTGTTACGCGAGTCAATGATGAAACTATATCGGTATACCAGGAATTAACAACACCTAGCAACGTTTTTTCTGTTGTCTGATTCAACGATTTTGAAAAATCAAGATTGATATAACTGGTGAAGTATCCCAACCTAGCTTTGCTCGTAAGTTGGGGCTTCCAATCTCAATAAAGACTAGTAGTCCACCACACCAACAATGCTTGGTTGATCAACTCTCAAATTCATCTTCTTTTCCTCTTACTTTGTGCTCTATGCGCCCTTGGCGCACGCTACGCTAATGTGCCTTTGTGGTTTTTTATTTACCCCTTAAAGTTCCCTTGGTAGAGTACTAGGGACGGTTTTATTCGTCCTTTGGGATTGACCTCGTATTGAGTTAATGGTATAGAAAGGTTATCTCCATGTTTTGCCAGAACTGTTGCTAACATTTGGCAGTATCTTTCCAAGATTGTGATGATGTAGGGGAAGAGAGGAAAAATCTCATCTCCTGCGACTGCTTCTACTTTCTAACGACTGAAAAATACTTCCCTTTATATGACCACTACACCATCTATTGAATCAGCGGAATTTACTCCTACAAATAATCACTTAACAGTAGCACAGCGACAGGAAGCAGGCAAAGCATTACGTCAAGTTGTTTCTCGAAGTGCCCATTGCGAGTGGCGTCCGAGTGGCGTTAAGCGTAGCTCTGCCGTAGGCAATCGCCCAAATCCAATCGATTTATTAGAAGTATCAAATCAAGGACGCATACCAGAGTTAATCCCCATCCGTTACGGTCGGATGTTACAGTCTACCTTCGCATTTCTGCGGGGAAGTGCAATTATTATGGCGGCTGACTTGGCAACCACTGCGACAACAGATATCCGTGTACAGGCGTGTGGAGATTGTCACTTACTTAACTTCGGTGGGTTTGCGACACCGGAACGAAATCTCATATTTGACCTCAATGACTTTGACGAAACCTTAAGCGCACCTTGGGAATGGGATGTAAAACGCTTAGCAACAAGTATTATTGTCGCGGGGAAAGATATGTCTTTGACTGACAAAGACTGCTATGATGCAGCCAAAGCAGCAGTCCGTGCCTATCGCTTGTCGATTCAAGAGTATGCGCAGATGGGAACCTTGGCGGTGTGGTATGCGCGACAAGATGCTAACATGCTGGTGGAACACGCACCGAATGAGGAAACTCGTCAATACTGGCAGCAAATGGCAAGTAAAGCCTTTACCCGCACTCTAGAACAGACATTTGTGCAGATGACGGAGGAGGTAAACGGACAACGACGGTTTATTGATCAACCACCCTTGGTATATCATTTACCGAATCAGGAGCAATATTTAGAAGAAGTAGAGGTAGTATTTGAACAATATCGTGACACTCTGCAAAGCGATCGCCAGTTTTTGTTAGATCGCTATCGTCTAGTAGATGTCGCCATGAAGGTCGTTGGTGTTGGCAGTGTCGGTACTCACTGCGGAGTTGCACTGCTGTTGAGTAACGATAATGATCCTCTGCTGCTACAATTTAAAGAAGCCCGTCCATCAGTATTAGAACCATTAGCTGGGGAAAGTCCTTACTCCCACAACGGACAGCGGATAGTCAATGGTCAACGCCTCATGCAGGCTGCTAGTGATATTTTCTTGGGTTGGACGAGTAACACTCGCGGACAAGATTTCTATTTTCGGCAATTGAAAGACATGAAAACCTCGATTAAGCTTAAGGGGATGTCTGCCAGGGGTTTGGAAGGTTATGTGGAAATTTGCGGCGCTGCGTTAGGCCGCGCCCATTCCCGTTCTGGTGATCCTGTTATTATCAGTAGCTACTTGGGCAGAAGTGATGCTTTTGACTCTGCCATAGCAGATTTTGCTGTTACTTACGCCAATCAAGTTGAGGAGGACTATCAAGCCCTCGTAGCAGCAGTACAATCTGGTCGGATTTTGGCAAAATAGGTTATTGACACCGAGATTTCTTGGGCTGATGTCTCAAGGATATCTTGTTGGATGAAAATTTTGATGAAAATTGATAGTTTTCTGATGTTGATAGTATTTGTGCCCTGCCACAACAGTTGCTAAAAAGCCCCAAAGTATCATACCAGAAAACGATAGCATCGCGCTACCTCCGGGTAACGCTGCGAAACAACCAAGAGCAACAGCACGAGATGCAGCCATAAATGGATCGAAGCGGAACTCAGAATATTGGAACACAGTGAAAAAAAGCATCAGCATTCCACCTAAGTAAGGAATCGCTCCAAGCCAACCTAAGGTGAAAAACGTTTCTAGGAAACCACTGTCAATTACAATAGGTAGAAGTTTGCCATCTTTATCGACGATGAATGTGTTGCCTATTCCGTTACCTAGAGGGTTTGTCAATGCTTTAGTAAGTCCGTCTTCATAGATTTTTTTTCGGACATTCGCGCTGTCATCGTTCTCAAGATTAGTTAAACTTTCCAAACGAGTGTTGATTGCCTCAGCGAATGGCTCCATAGTGGTTAATGGGACGACACAAATTGCCATCACCAAAATGGTGACAAATAGGCGCATTTGCAGGCCTGGCTTCATTGCAGTGAGCATACTAAGCAGTCCCAGCAACCAGGTTCCCCACAGAGTACGTACCATCGTTAATAAGAAGCTCAAAAAGCCTGTACCAGCTGCTGGAATGGTTAACGGTCCTTTACAAGTCAGCAACAACAGCAAACCTGCCATCATCATCACTGCATAAGGTCCAGGTGATGACATTGTACTCCAAAGCCGGATTTTCAAAGGTTCCGGATCTCCAAAGCTGGTGATTTTTGTGCTGATCAGCCAGAATCGGTCCCACTCTGGAGCAATCAAGTATTGCACAATTCCATAGACTCCTGTAACCAATACGCCCCAGAGATATGTGCGCTGGATGCTTTGGCGATAGTCAGGATAATTATGCCAATTGGCAAATAAGTAAAAAGCGAAGGGAATAGGAACTAACCAGTCCAGAACAGATCGGACAGCAGTTACTGGTGAGGTCTGAATCAATCCAACAAGAAAGCCATAAACTACACCTATAAAAGCTAAGATAAAAGGTAAACCACCTTTGCGAGAAAATTTGGGAAGGTCTTTGACAAGGCTATGCATGGTGACAAATGTCACCAGATATTGTGAAATAAGTAACAAACGAGATTCATCAAAAGTACTGTAATAATCAATTAAGCGAGAAACCAGTGGCGTGACAAACCATATCCACCAGGTAAAACCAATATAGATGGCGGGATACCGCAAATATAGAAAAATAGCAACAGCAAAAGATAATACTATGTACCCTGGGCGCACGATGCTTGCAGCATGGACTGCAATACCCGCGACTGTAAAAAGTATCAGCGCTCCAATTGCTATCCAAGCATACAAGGGTGACGGTTGTTGGATATCACTTGCTGTCGGGTTATTATTTGAGATGAGCTGCCTTTGAGTCACTAAGCTACTCCGGTCAATGATAAATTATTGACTGACTATCATCTTCGCAGGCGATCGGTTTTGGCTCGCTTGCCAAGTTAGCCAGCCTTGCCAACGTCCACCAACAGATGCAAACCATTTTTTTCCAGCCAAGCTTCCTTCACTGGGTAAAAATCGCAACCACTGCACGAAACCCAAAGCCTCTTGGGTTCCTACCAATATAGCCCACATCATAAACACAATACGCCGTACAGGTGATAAGTGTTCTAGCAAAACAAGGGTTTCATTGTGTACTGAATTTCGTATCGCAGTTTCATTGAGCCTGTCTCGCTTATCTTCATCAAAACGGAGCGCTGGATAGTGATCTACTGTAATCTCAGGATCATAGACAATTTTCCAATCTGCTCGCTTCAATGCCAAGCATAACGCCATCTCAAAGTGAACTTGTGCTCCTGTACCTCGCATCCGTTCATCAAAACCAATCGAGGCGATCGCACTTCGACGAAAACTCATATTTACGCCCTTAAGAACATCGACTTCACGGGCTTTACCCACACCGATGTGATGCTTCCCAACAACACGCCCAAACCACTGAATTTGACCGACAACTTCACTCGTGCCATCATCAAGCAGCTTGTTTTGCCAATACACCCAATCTCGTCCACCGACAGCGCCTATACGCTCATCTGACAAATAATACTTTTCTATGCGTTCAAACCAATCACTATGAGGTGCTGCATCGTCATCAGTCACTGTAATAATATCCCCTTTGGCTTCATGGAGGGCGACATTCAGGGCGGCGACGACGCCTGGAACTGTAACTGTTAAGGTACGCAACTTCAAAGGTTCGTAGTTGAACTCTTTGAATAGTGTCCAAGTATCGCTGTCGGTATCACGCACCACAACCAGCACTTCATCCGCTGGACGAGTTTGCCGATGAAGTGCTTCCAGACAACGAGTTAAGTCTTTGGGACGATGATAAGTAGGAACGATCGCAGTGATAGTAAACATAAATATATGTCTGGATATGTCTGGGTGAGAGTTGTTTACTCACAAGTTAATTGAATGAGTCATGATTTCTTATCTAATAACTAATCACAAATCATGACTCAACTATGAATTAGGTAGTTCCTGCTGTTTTCACCGCTGAACGAGTCTTGAATTTGCTTAACCAATCCTTGACTATACCTTTTAACTTTAATTCTGTATGCAGCTGCCATTCAAAGAAAGGAGCAAGACCTAGATTTAATGCAAAAAGGCGAAGCTGCAAGGCAGGCGAATCACCTAATTTTTTTAACAAAGCAATCAGTTCTGCTCGTTCTGCTTGATTATAAATAGGCAAGAAACAGTATGCTGAATGTAAGATAGCCAACTTGCGTCTCTGCTTTTCCAGCACTTTTGTATCCCAACCTCGTTGTTGAAATGCTGGTACGAAACTTTCTTCAAAAATTCGAACATATCCTTTCAATTGCAAATGCTTGCGCTTGGAACGTGTTTTTTTAACATCAGTCCAAACTCGGTATTTGGCTAATATTTCATCTGCGTAAACATTACCATAGCCAGCATCTGCAATTCTTACAGATAAATCGTAATCTTCAACAAATTCCGGACGATTTTCGTAATATCTTAATTCTTGTAAAGCTTTTGTTCTAAACATGACAATGTTTGCCACGACTCTGTAGCCAGAAACTGCTGCCATGAGTGCTTCTTCAGAGTTTTGAAACTCTTCTGTTCTTGCGAGTCGTCCTACAGGACGGTTATTTCCATACTCATCAATTTCTTGAATAGCAGTATGAGCATAACCAGCTTCTGGATACTTCTGAAGTAGCGCAACGAGTTTCTCTACATAGTTTGGTAACAAAATATCGTCTGAATCTAAGCGAACAATAAATTCAGTTTTCGGCTGGCTCATCAACCAAGTGTTGTTACCGGCAATACCAAGGTTTTTGGGCTGGCGATAGTAGTGTACTTGAGGAAACTGCTGGCAAAGCTGTTCCATTACTTGGGCTGTTTCGTCAGTACTACCGTCGTCTGAAACCCATACTTCGACATTTGGATAAGTTTGACAGCAGGCACTACCCACAGAATGAATCAAGTATTGAGCTTGATTATAGGTGGGTATACAGACAGCAACTGAGGGCAATTCTAGCATTGAAGTCATATGAAATAGTCAGATAACAGGGCATTTAATCAGTTTTTTCAATGTGCATTGAGAACAAAAGTCCATCTTGACTTACAAAGCAAAAATTGTCTTTCTACCAAAGGTCAGTTTTATTATGGTAATTTCCCAAAAGAAATGCAACCCACTTTTTCCAGCTAAGTTTCCTTTTCTAGTCTCAGTCTGGTTTATACCGATTCTACTTTTTTGAGTTTGAAAGCAGCTTTAAATTTGCTTAACCACCCCTTCACTAAACCTTTTAATTTTAATTCTGTATGGTGCTGCCACTCAAAGAAAGGAGCAAGACCAAGCGACAACGCAAAAAGTCGAAACCGTAAAGCAGGTGAATCGCCTAATTCCTTTAACAAACCAATAAGTTCTTCTCGTTCTGCTTTTGTAAAAATGGGAGAAAAACAAGCAGCAGCATGAATTAATGCCATCTTCCGCCGATATTTATCAATGACTTTTGTATCCCAGCCACGTTTTTGAAAAGCAGAAAGTAACGATTTTCCGTATATCCAAAGATATGCTCTAAGCTGATCGCCTTTTCGCTTCGGACGTGTGTGTTCAGCATCACTCCAAACACGGTATTCAGCCAAGATGTCATCTGAGTAAATATTGGCATAGCCTGCATCAGACATTCTAATAGCCAGATCGTAGTCTTCGCTATATTTTAGGTGAGCATCGCCATAAAACCCGACTTCTTGTAAAGCTTGAGTTCTAAACAAGAAAATGCTAGAAGCCGTCCGCAAACCAGAAACTGACGCTCTTAATGCCTCCTCAGCACTTTGAAACTCATGTTTTCTCAAGACTCGTCGTACAGAGCTTTTTTTTCCGTATTCATCAATCTCTTGTGTTGCGACATGAGCCCAACCAACCTCTGGATATTTTTGCATAAGACCGACTAAAGTTTCCACATAACGTGGTAGCATAACGTCGTCTGAGTCCAAGCGAATCACGAATTCAGTCTTTGGCTGACTCAAAACCCAGTTACAATTTGCTGTCATCCCCATATTTTGTGGATGGCGATGATATCGCACTTGGGGAAAGTGCTCGCAAATCTGTGTCATGAGTTCAGGTGTCTCGTCAGTGCTAGCATTGTCTGAAACCCATACTTCTACATTGCGGTAAGTTTGAGAACAGGCACTCCCCACAGAATGGATTAAGTATTGAGCTTGATTATAGGTAGGTATACACACAGCAACTGAAGGCAATTCTTGCATAGAAATGGCTCCTTTTAGGAATTCTGGTGTTGCAGAATGGAACTGTAAAATATACGGACTCGAAATTGAGTTGCGGTATATTTTTCAGTAATATATAGAGGTTTTACGTAAGCAGAGAAATAAATTTACATTTATTTGCATCACCCTGTGAATTAGCAACACCAGAAAATTATTCATTGGTTAATTAACTTTTTCCAACTTCCTCCAATAAATCCGCATAAGTTTGCGCCATTTTATCCCAACTGTGTTGTTCAGCTATAGTTCGGGCTGCTTGCCCCATTTGCATCCTCAATTGTGGATTGTCTGCCAAAGACAAAAGCGCAGTTGCCAAAGCCTCAGCGTCATCTGAGTCTGGCAAAACTATTCCAGCTTCTTTTGTCACTAAATCTGCTGCGCCTGTTGAACTTGCTGTAATCACGGGTATCCCTGTTGCCATTGCTTCGATCACGACTAAGCCAAAAGGTTCGTAACGTGAGGGAAAAACCAAGAAATCCACAGCTTTCATGATTTCTGGTACATCACGCCGCAATCCCAGAAAATGCACCCGTTCACTTAATCCCAGGGATACTGCGAGTTGAAGATAAGGGCTACCTTCGGTTATGCCTGCAACGGCTAGATGCAAATCAGGCACTTTCACTAAGGCGTGCAATACCGTATCCAAGTTTTTCCGAGGGATTCTGATATCGCCTGCAAAAAGTGCAAGAGTGACTTTCTCTGGAAGATTCCACTTTTTGCGATCGCCTACACCTGGTGAAAACTCCTGCAAATCAACACCATTAAGAATCACTTGAATTGACTCTGGCGGTACACCGATTTCTAACAAATCTTTAGCTATCTTGTTAGAAACTGCGACGACAACTTGCGTTTGTTGGAAAGCGACTTTTTCCCAGCTTGCATTAAAAGCTGTGTAAAACCACTGATAAAAATTGTATAAACTTTTTCGGAAATTGAAGATAGACCAAAGTGACTTAGGCTGTGCCTGTTGAGAGGAAAACTTCAACCACGAACCATGCACAAAATGTGCCGCATTGACATCACTTTTCCCCCAAGTAATTGCACCATTCACTTTTACAACATCAACTTGAGAGCGATTTTGACGTAACCAATGAGCGCTGCGCCAAGCAAAAATTAAATTACGGAGTAATTCCGTAGGCCATCCTTCAACTGGAATAACAACCCAGTGTACATGATTGCTTTGTTCTAATTCTAAAGCAACCTGAGTTGCGACTAGGGTAACGTGGTGACCGCGACGAATTGCTTCGGTGGCAATTTCATAATTGACTCGGCCCTGTCCATCACCTTTAATAACACTGTGGGTAACAATGCAGAGCTTCACGCTTAATTATCCTGCAAAATAAAGTCAAAACTTAATTAAAACTCAAACAACAGAAGGCTGCCATAACCGTTGAATATGGGAAAGACGAACAATTTCAGGCCAAGCGTGGAGTGCTCCTCGCTTTAAAAGATATCCTGTCATATGAGAAAAGTATAAGGTGAGAAAAACTATCAGTTTGACGGGATTAGGAAATAAATCTTTATAGCGTTTGATGCCAACGTAAAGCCTAGCGGCTTCTACTGATATTTCATACTTTGTCATGCTGCCGATTCCAGCCTCATGCAAAGTACTTTTATGACCTGCACCTGCATGAATAACTCGCAATTCCGGACACGATAGTATTTTGTACCCGCGTTTTAACGCTCGCAAACAAAGTTCCGCATCTTCATAGCCAAAAAAGATATTCTCGTCCCACTGTTCTTGCTCAAAGAATAACCGGGGAAATAAAGCAGCATGAATCGCTACAGATTCAGGAACATCAGAATAACAGAAGTACCCACGAAAAGAAAGTTTACCTGGAACCATTTCGTAGGTACCATCTGGATTTTGACTGACACCTGAAAGAATCGTGTTATTTTTTTGCTCAGCACTCATTTGATTGTATCGAGCTAAAGCACCAGCAATGAAATCTGGCTTGACACAAATATCATCATCAATAAAAGCGACAAAATCCGTTTCCGATGCTGGGATAGCATTGACTGCATTATTTCTATTAGCGCAAACTCCACGACAAGGACCAAGAATATAAGCTGTTCCTGGATACTTTTGAACAATTTGATTATTTTGCTGTTGCATTTCCAAACTGGGAGAGTCATCAGAGACGACTACCATGTGAGGTTTGATGTCAGAATTCCACAGTGCTTCTAAACATTCACTTAAGTTTTTCGGTCGATTTCTTGTTGTGATACAAGCCGAGATTCGCATAGTTTTTTCCTTAATAGATGTTTCTTTCTTTGTTCTATGAGAGTAGAAATTCTCTCATAGTTCCAGTTTCTGTCTTAAATCAGTACACAGTACACAGTTATCAGTAAACCGTACACAGTGAACACAAATCAGCGGTTATGAATAACAAGTACTGATAACTGATAACCCTTCGGGGAAGACCTCCGGTCTCGCTGCGCGTTCCGCCAGTCGCCTACGGAGGAGCCAGTGCGGACGCCACATGCCTGGCTGTCGGGAAACCCTCAAAGCAGCAGTGGCTCGTCTTGGGGTCTCACGCCAGGTGCTTTAAGCGGGGGAACCCCGCAAACGCACTGGCTCCCCAAGTGGAGCATAGCCGCGTTGGAAACCCTTCTGCAGCGCTGGCTCACTGATAACTGATAACTGTTAAAATTTCGCTGCTATTTTTGGAGAGGTAAAACTTAGGAAAAGTGCCGCTAATGTTCTTAGACTAAGCTTCTGACGCAAGGAACGCCAAAAATAATGACGTGCCTCTTTCAGTTGCTGAGATCGCATTAAACCAATTCCTAAAGTTGTGCTGACAAACCCCCATTGTTGCTGAAAATATGGTTTGAGTTCTTGGAGTTTCTCATCTTCTATAAACCGTTCGTAGCAAAAAAGATCAGCTTGAGCTTTCCTGATTTTTGCCTGATAATTTTGACTACCACTGAGCATTGTGTCTGTTTGCTCATGAACTCGATAGCGAGTTAATCTCTCAGGATAATAATAAGCTCCCAAACCGGAACGGCAACACAGATAGTTCAAATACACATCCCATGAGCCTCCTACTTCCGGTGGAATGCTATCCCAATCTACAACATCTCGACGAATGACAGCTGCAGTTGCTGTGGACACTGCTCTATCTACCAAGCTTAACTTACAAAAAGGTTGGTAAACTCCTTCTTTGAGACCAGCCCGATGAAATAACTGTGAACAATGGTCACTTAAAGGATAATCTATTTCACCATCGGCATCTATCATGTAATGGTCACAAAAAGCAATAGCTATATTTGGATTCTTTTCTAATGGGGGGACAAGCTTTTCTAAAAAATCTTCTTCCCACATATCATCATCAAGTAAACTAGCAACATATTTGCCTCGTGCCTTTTTAAAGGCATTCATTGTATTGGCAAACATTCCCAAATTTGTTGAATTGCGGAAAAAGCGAATTCTAGAATCCTCAAAAGACTCAACAATCGATTGCGGATTTTCTAGACTGCAATTGTCAGAAACTATAATCTCTATATTGCGATAAGTTTGTTTGACTGCACTTGTTAAAGCTGCTTTCAAATATTCTGGACGGTTGTAGGTAGGAGTAATAATGCTAACTAAGGGGTTTGGTGTTTCAGTTTCAGTGTTATGAGCCATAGCCTCAATCATTGACATAGGGTTACTATTTTTGGTTCAACGTAAATATGGAGTCAATCTCACGAACGCGAGTGCGTCACGTAGGGCTTATGATTTAGAACTGTAATACATTTGAGAGCTGATTGAAGCAAAACTATAGCGATCGCAAACAAAAAAACTCTGGCAAAAATCGATTCGTAGTACCATTCAAAATTTCTAAAAATCTGTCTTCTATATTAATGAGACGTACTCATGATGGAACACAGGCTCTTTGCTTATACAATTCAAAAATTTCTTATTGTACTGTCAAAGATTTTTGCAAGAGGTTTATTTAACAACTTTGCATTTAGAACAAGAGTTCTACTTAACTGACATTATCCTTTTCAAATTATAAATTCATATCGGTCAGCGCAGATTACGCAAGAATTTATTGATTTTGAGCATCATTTCAACTGCGGTTCGCAACAGCCATAGTGTCCGATATAATAGAATAATGCGAGCAGCTGACCTGATAACTCTAAAGGAGCGGCTATACCTCAATGCTGTATGAATTTGAGACAGTGCTTTTGGTATATCACCTTTGGCGAGTAATTTGTCTGCGGTTTCAAGAGCAAAGAACGCACAATTGCGCTTTGCTTGCTTGAGAATTTTACTGGGAAACGTTTTGGGTAGATACGATTGAAAAACAGTTATAGCTTTGTACAGTTGTTCAATATAAACACCGTTCACCACATTCCTTCTAGTCAGAGATTGTGAATGTAAGCGATACACAGCTAAGGGTTCAACTTCATACCACATGGGGTAGTTAGCAGCAATTCTTACCCACATTTCCCAGTCTTCACCACCAAGTGAAAAGCGGTGGTCAAATCCTCCTAGCTTTTCATACACTTCGCGCCGTACTACAATTGCAGGTGTTTGGATACGACAAACGCCAACAATTTGCTCCAACCACTTTCCGGGTAATACTCCACTTTCAGGTAACTCAAGATCGGAATAATGTTGCAGATTGCCATGTTCATCTATAAAAATGTTGCGACAAAAGGCTGCACCGATTTCCGGGTAATCGCTGAAAGCTTTTTGCATTTTTTGATAAAAGCCATCATGTACATAATCGTCGCCATGTAGCTGATGAATTAACTTCCCACGAGCAAGTTCTAAGCAAGTTTGAAAGTTTTTAGTAGCACCCACATTCTTTGGCTGCCGGTAAAACTCCACACGCCCCCTTCCTAGTTCTTCGACAACGGCTGCTGGATCATCCTGCGTAGAACAATCATCAACTATGGTGATTTGCATGACCTTAGGTCCTAGATCTTGCGCTAAAACACTAGCTAGTGTTTGGCGCAGATATTCAGCACAATTGTAAGTTGGAATCATCACAGACCAGAGTGGACGTGTTACTCCTTCTGGAACGGGTGGAATTACGGGACGATGAGGATGTGGTTGATGCATAAAAAACTTCAAGAGGGTTTTAAAGTTTTTGTATCAGAGTTTTGACGGAAAAGCAATTGTATATTTTTCATCCAGAACCGAGTGAAATAATAAATTTGTTCTTGCTGATTGTAGAAACGCCACCTTAGTATCAAATTTGATATAGCCAACGCATCTTTGATATTCCATTTGCCACGTGTGTAATAATTCGTGCGTTGGTACTGGAGGTTGCGCGATAAGTCCACTCTGTACGGATGATTGATGCTTTCCAAATACTCGTTGATGCATTGGTTGGTCATCTCAATTCCTGCTTGCGATTTTGCTACTTGTGTGGTTATTTCTATCTGCTGTTTGACGTAGTGGTTTGCACCATGAATGCGGTAACTTCCCAAAACTTCATCCAGTGTTTTAATCTTGCCCAAAAACGCTGTACAGTATATGAGGCAACCATCTACACACAACCGCCATTTCACAGAATCTATAGGAAACACTTTTTGGAGTGCATCACGACGGTAGGCAAGTCCAGAGGTCGGTGGGAAACACCAAGCATTACCTGTCTCTACGATGATTCTTGCCAGATCATCATCAAGTGACTTTCCGACAATGGAACCTTTGATCGGTTTGCCATTGCTATCAATATTTTCCAAAAAATGCATAACGCCCACTACGTCTGAATTTTGGAATATCTCTATAATTCGCTGCAATTTGTTGGGCTTCCAAACATCATCTGCATCCAAGAAAGCAATAATATCTCCACTCGCTGCCCCAAACCCTGTGTTGAAGGCAGCACCTTGTCCTTGATTGACTTGGAATATTGCCTTGATTTTATTTGGGTATTTCTGTGAAAGTTGTAAAAGAACTTGACAGCTATCGTCCTTGGAACCGTCATCCACAACAATAATTTCAGTGTTTTTATAAGTCTGAGCTATGACAGATTCAATAGCTGATGGTAGATATCGAGCATAGTTATAGTTAGATATGATGATGGATACTTTCATAGTTTAGATTTACGATGACGCACTGAATATGACCCATGATTGAATGTTTATAATTCTTGACAGCATTCAAACAACATTTTTGGCTGAATATACATCAGTCATGAAATGTATATTTTTAGATGCTGTTATAATACATATCAGAGAAAAAACACAAGACAGGGAAAATTTTACCCTACTTTTTGGAATCAAAATTTTAATCACAATCTTCTTAATTAAAACTTTAAGGAGCCAGAAGTCATGCTAAATGAACCAGGGAAAACACCCTACCTGACCGGAATGCAAAATTCTCAACAAGACCAAAAAAACCGGGTCACTGAGGCGGAAAATTAAGGTAAGGCTTGTGTCGTTATTCTCAACAAACCTGCTAGTTTGACCCCGGTGCAAGATATCAGCAATTTCCTCTGGTCACAAGTTTTTTAGATTTGCCTCTACTAGTACTCGACTACACAAGTTTTGACAGGTAATCAAAAACCGGGTGACTTTTGCGAAACCCGGTTTCTAGACTTTACAAGCCTTCGCCATTTTCTGAAAAGTCCAATAGACACTGTTGTCCATTCTTCTAGAGTTAGGACATTTTGGCGAAGGTATTGCACTAATTGAAATGTTTAATGATTGCCTCAGCAAATTCAGAACACTTTAAAGGTGCGACTGGAGGTTCTAGCAACCGCGCCAAGTCATAAGTCACTTGACGGTTCGCGATCGCATCACCTAAACCTTTCTTAATCAAATCAGCCGCTTCTTGCCAACCGAGATACTCTAGCATCATTACACCAGATAATATCACGGAACCAGGATTTATTTTGTCTAATCCTGCATGTTTGGGTGCTGTACCGTGAGTGGCTTCAAAAATGGCACATTGATCACCAATATTAGCCCCAGGTCCCATTCCCAGTCCGCCAACAATAGCAGCTGCTGCATCCGACAAGTAATCACCATTCAAGTTCATTGTTGCCAGAATCGAATACTCATCTGGTCGAGTTTGAATTTGTTGGAAAATACTATCGGCAATGCGGTCATTGACCATTATCTTATCTTTCCACTTGCCATGACCGTGAGTTTCCCAAATTGAGTTAAGAACTGTTTCAACTTCCTTGACAATAAAGCTCTGCTTTTCTGTGGTCAGGGCGTTAAAGCCAGGATCAATCAATTGAGCGTTCTCTTCTAGGGAGATATTGGGGTTACTCTCCTTGTTACTCAAAATCCAACATTCTCTTTCGGTAATCGTCTCATTGCGAAACTCGCTTGTTGCCAACTCGTAACCCCAATCACGGAAAGCGCCTTCAGTGTACTTCATGATGTTACCTTTATGCACCAAAGTCACCATTTGCTTATTCTTGGGGAGTTGCAAGGCGTGTTTGATAGCACGTCGTACTAAGCGCTGGGAACCCTTTTTGCTGATGGGTTTAATGCCAATGCCTGAATCTAGAGGAATTCTTTTGTTTCCGTGTTCCGGTGTGGCGGGAATGAGTTCGTTGTTGAGGATGGAAATTAGGCGATCGCCTATTTCGTTACCTTGTCGCCACTCAATACCCAAGTAAATATCTTCCGTATTTTCCCGGTAAACAATGACATCAAGTTTCTCTGGATTTTTATGAGGTGAAGGTGTTCCTGCATAGTAGCGGCAAGGACGTACGCAGGCATATAGGTCAAAAATTTGCCGCAGTGCAACATTAAGAGACCGTATTCCACCTCCAACGGGGGTTGTTAATGGTCCTTTAATCGCAACACCATACTCCTTAATTGCCGTGAGAGTGTCTTGAGGTAAATACTGATATGTTCCGTATAATTCACAAGCTTCATCTCCGGCATAAATCTTAAACCAACTTATCTGCCGCTTGCCCTTGTACGCCGTTTCTACCGCAGCATCAAGAACTTTTACAGTCGCGGGCCAAATATCGATCCCCGTACCATCACCTCGAATAAAAGGGATAATTGGGTTGTCAGGAACAATTGGTTCCCCATTCTTAAAGGTGATTTTTGTTCCTGTTGTGGGCGGGGTAATTTTATCGTACATCGAACACTCCTGATGGCTACGCTGCAACATAGTGTCCTTTGGGCTATAAACTCAAAGGAGGAAAAATCATGTTTGGAAGGAAGCGCGAATTTTTTTGATAGATGTATAAGGTCTATGAGGCGCAGAGTTTTCCTTTCCCCTGGGGAGCATGGCGGGCACAGGTGCGTGGGATCTCTCTAAACCGCCGCTATCTGATAGCTCGCACGCTTTATTAGTATACTCTTTGAATATATAGCAAACCCAAATGAATTGTGAACTTATTCGTGAAGACTCTCCTGAGTCTTGAGTGACGGATAACAAAAGTAAAGTAATGAGTGGGCATTCTTTGCGATTTCCTGTAAACTACTCTTCGCTATCAGTGCAACACCCATCCACAAAACCTGATAGCCAATCGCTTGTTCACCAATTGCATTCTACGAGTAATGGCATGACAGACCCATTGATTGTATCAGGCACTCATAACATCGACTCCCTCCGCCAACCGTTAGTCTCTGGATCTGTTGGCACCCAACAGCAGGTTATCCCACAGTTAGCAAACTTGGGAGATATGGGCTTGGATGTCCTCATGGAATTTTTATTTGAACGTAAAAAAAATCCGGCAAACTGGGTGGATGGTAAAGTATACCAGGCTCTTTATAACTCTGATTCACCCAAAGCAAAAGAATTTTTGCAAGCTTATTTCCCTTCTGGGATCGTACCTCTAAAATCAGATTGTGGTATTGATTACAGTCGTGTGCAACAATTGCTTGCAGCTTGTGACTTCCAAGCAGCTGATCACATGACTTTACAAAAAATGTGTGAACTCGCTGGAACAACAGCGGTGCAAAGAAAATGGTTGTATTTTACTGAGGTAGAAAGCTTCCCAGCAACTGACTTAAAGACTATCAATACTCTGTGGCTAGTCCACTCAGAGGGAAAGTTTGGTTTTTCTGTACAACGAGAAATTTGGTTGAGCCTGGGTAAAAACTGGGAGAATCTTTGGGAAAAAATTGGTTGGAAAAAAGGTAATAACTGGACGCGTTATCCTAACGAGTTTACCTGGAATCTGAGCGCTCCTAGAGGTCATCTACCTCTATCTAACCAACTGCGTGGAGTGCGAGTGATTGCTTCTTTACTCTCTCACCCTGCCTGGAATTAGTTATGGATCCTTAGTTTTTAGTTACAAAGGATATAAGGATAAAAAACAAAGGATAAAATCTCAAAATGGCAAACGTTCGTCTGGACAGCATTAAGCGTAGATTTAATAACGTTACCGCTATTGAGGATATTACTTTTGAAATTCCTGATGGTGAGTTTTGGGTGCTGGTGGGACCTTCTGGTTGTGGTAAGTCTACCATTTTGCGAACCATCGCTGGTTTGGAAACTGCCACCTCTGGTAAACTTTATATCGGGGATAAACAAGTTAATCATATCCCAGCCCGACAACGGGATGTGGCAATGGTATTTCAAAATTATGCTTTGTATCCTCACATGAGCGTGGCGCAAAACATTGCTTTTGGGTTGCAGATGCGAAAAGTAGATCCTAAAGTGATTCAAGAAAGACTGATGACAGTAGCGCGATCGCTTTGTTTGGAACATCTTTTAGAACGCAAACCCAAACAGCTTTCTGGTGGACAACAGCAGCGGGTTGCATTGGGAAGAGCGATCGCCCGTCAACCACAAGTCTTTTTGCTGGATGAGCCTTTATCTAATTTAGATGCTCAGTTGCGAGATGACACCCGCGCAGAGTTAAAACAGCTCCATCAGGACTTGGGAATTACGACTATCTACGTTACCCACGACCAAGTTGAAGCTATGACTTTGGCTGATAAAATTGTCGTGCTCAACCGGGGACACATTCAACAAATCGGCGAACCACAAAATATTTATTCCCAACCAGCTAACCGCATGGTAGCAACTTTTTTGGGAAATCCTCCAATGAATATTTTACCTGCCAAGTTCATGGATCATAGTTTTGATGTGAGTGGTCAGGTGTTACCTTGTCCTCTTGTTATACAAGAGAAACTACGCCCGACAGCCGGACAAGGATTTGATTTGGGAATTCGTCCGGAGAATATTTATTTAAATGAATCGCCCAGGCGCAGCCCAAAGTCTGAGCGGAGGTTTCCTTCGCTCAAAGCTTTCCAAGACAGAGAACACACACAGCAGCAGTTGGGAGAGTTGCTCGTTGAGGTGAAGGTGGTGGAACCTTTGGGACGAGAAACCTTGATTCGTGCAGGTTTACCAAATTCGGGAGTCATACTTAATATTCAGACTGGTGCAGATGTACGCCTTCATTCAAGCGATGACGCTTTTGTGCCCCAAAGAGGCGAACGCCTTTCTCTAGAATTAGATTTAGATCAGTTGTTTGTGTTTGATTCCGCGACTGGAGATAGACTATATCCGTGATGGTGTCTTTGTGTTCTCCACTTTTTTCCTCTGAGATACCAACTGTGCTGCTAACTCTATTGCTGCTTTCATACTCGTAGCATCAGCGATTCCTTTACCCGCAATATCAAAGGCTGTCCCATGATCCGGTGAAGTCCGCACGAAAGGAAGACCAATAGAAGTATTGACTGCTCTATCAAATGCCATCAACTTCACGGGTATCAAACCTTGGTCATGGTACAGTGCAAGGTAGGCATCTGCTGCTTGTGACGGGTCAATGTTACCATACCAAGCTTGACCTGGTTTAACCCACATTGTATCTGGTGGAATGGGACCATCTAGCTGTAAATTTGGGCGGTTTTTACGTTCTTGCTCAATCCACGGAATTAACCAATCTTGTTCTTCGTGTCCGAGTTGTCCTTGTTCGCCGCTGTGGGGATTTAAACCAGCGATCGCAATCCTCGCTCTTTCTAAACCAAAATCTTTCTCTAAACACTCCACCAGTAAGTCAAGTTTTTCTGTCATCAGCTGCGGTGTTAATACTTTTGGTACTTGACTTAATGGAATATGTGTGCTAGCAAGCAGAGTACAAAGTGTCCAGTGAGTGTGGGGCGATCGCGCAACAAACAACATTCCTACACGTTTTGCACCCGACTTTTGGGCCAAAAGTTCTGTTTGACCTGGATAATTATATCCTGCTGCCTTCCATGCTGATTTGGCAATTGGACCTGTGACGATACCATCAAATTGATTTGCGAGTGTTTGGGCGATCGCTGTTTCCATATAAGCAAAGCTAGCCGCACCACTTGCTGCATTACCCGTCCCAATCAGAATTTCATCCTGTGTGTGCTTGTCTAAAGACACATCAAGAATTGATAACTCTGCTGGATTTGCTAAAGGCTGAGAATCTTTGGCTAACTTTAGTTTCGTAAAAATCTCTACTAGTAAATCCCGGCTACCCACTATTGTCACATCACAACTTTTGCTTATTTCCGGGTCGGCTAAAGCTTTTAAAATAACTTCTGGTCCAATTCCTGCTGGGTCTCCGAGTGTCAATGCCAAGCGTGGGCGGCTTTGCACTGATATTATATCTTTTTCATGTAATTTGTGGATTGTCGGCATATTATTCTTTCTCAAGATGCACTTCAACTTTGTAGAGAGCAGGAATTTGCTCAAAAGAGACTTGTTTGGTCAGTTCTTGAAGCTGTAGCTTATCGAATGCTGTTTTCCAAGCCTCTTGATTCTCCCAATGAGCAACGTTAACAAATTGAAACTGGGCATTTGGATCAAGACTTCGATGCAGTTTTGCATCAATGAAACCTGGTTCATTTTTGATCAACTCAAGCGCCTCAGTCCACATACTGGCAAATTCGTTTTCTTTGCCTTGAGGAACTGAAAAGACATTAATTAGCACAATCGGAGACTTCATTTCCAACCTCGAGTTATTTCTTAACTTAAGCCAACCCACCTGTGGCGTGAAGTGTATGTCCAGTCACATAAGCCGCCTCATCACTGACTAGGAATGCAACCGCGTTAGCAACATCCTCCGGTTCTCTCAAACAGTTAACTCTCCATTGTAGGAGTAGAAAAATCTAACTTTCATGCTGGAAACACTTTTGGTGATTCCTTAAAACTGTTTTCCTTTTCTTCCAGCGTCTTGTCGATTTTTCTCAACAACTGGTAAGATTTTCTCTGCAAATCCTTTCAAAGCTTGGTCTTGTCCTTGTTGACAATAGTTTTGAAACTCACTCTGAATGTTGGAATGAATTTGAACCTGCACTCGCATATATGCTCGGTTAAATTTTTTATCATCATCAAGCGACTTCAGTGTTTTCAAGAAGGATTCGTTATCTGGACCAAAATCTTTTGGTAAATTAAAACGTTTATTCCTTGCTATTTTCTCCAGCTGTTTCTTCCAATCTTCATAGTCTCGCTTCATTTGCTTTGCAAAGTGTGTCACTGTTTGATTTACAGACTTTTGGAGTGCAAGGTCACTTGTTGCAATCCCTATTCTGTTACTTCGCGCCACTTTAGTCATGAATTCTTTGTCTGGAGCACTTAGTGAAGAACCAGAATTTGTAGTTTCTGGAGCAATTTTGGTGTTTCCACAGGCACTATTCGTCTGGGCAAGGATAAACTGAGTAGGACTATTAAAGCAACTACCGATTAAAACACTACTTATACTACTTATACAAGCAACTCCTATATAGAGCAATTTTTTTTGGGAAAGCATAGTCACCTTAACTTGTATTATTAAGGACTTCAACAATTGACTTTTTGTACATCTCACATTCTGTACCCAGTCGTGTCACATGCTATGAAATGTGACCCAATGGTATAGTACACCTAATATCAAAGAACAAAAAATAATGATCATGAAATGGCTCTCTTTGGGAGCATCGCTCATCAGAGTAGCGCGCCTCGAGCAATTGTACATGAAACGATTGAGCCGAGTATTCATGTCAGTGGCGATAAGCAGAGCTTAAGCCTTTCCTGCGGAACGCTACGCGAACGGCTATCGCACTACTCTGAAACTATGTGAAACTAAATTTGAAACTTTCCTATGATGAGCAGGTAAAGCAATGACAGAAATTCGGTTAGTGATTGAGGGAGAGGACGCAATTGATGCAACAGAAGCTCTTTTAGCAATTCCGGAAATAATACCCGGAGGCTATAAGGTAACAGAAGAACCTGAAAGAGAGACAATATTGTCAACAGTCGCGGCGATTGTTGGAATTATTGGTGGAGGTATTGCGATAGCCGAACAAATTCGCAAGTGGTATGAGGAGTATAAAAAAGGACAGTCTGGGAAAAGAATTGAAAAAGTGGTAATTATTATTGTTATTGGGCGTAATGAGGAACGCATTCTTTTAATAGGTGAGACGATTGATGATAAGACACTTAAAAAATTAGCTCAGAGATTAGATGATTTAAACACAAATAATTGATTTTTAGTATAAGAGGATATCTGAAAAGATTAACCAAGGTATATTTTGTCATTCTGAGCGTAACGCAGCGTAGCGGTTCCTCTTAGGAACTAGTGGAGCGAAGAATCCAGATTTTGAGGCGTAGTCTTGAGATGCTTCACTACGCTATCAGTTCCTTCGCTTTGCTCAGGACTCAGCATGACATTTTTGACTTCTCAGACATCCTCTAAGACTAATATAGTAATCCTCTCTAAGTAAAAACCTCGAATTGTAGGGTGGGCACTGCGTGCTCGCCAACTTCTTTTGTTTATTGATAACACAGCAGTGCCGACTCTAAATTAAACTCGCGCTCCATAGTCATGATTTGTGCGAACTCTTACTTTTTGTCTAAAGTCCAATAATAAGTTTAGTATTTGCATTAACGTTACTGTCATTATAGTTACTCTTAATATTTACGTTTGTCTATTTCAAGAAAGGTTAGATTAGTTAGATAATTTACTAATAAAAATCACAAAACTGAATACTCTCGGTTAAGTGTTTGTGATTGAATTATGTCTACGCTCCTCATCAATGTTGACTTAAGTTTCGTCATGTTGCTGATTAGCATGATTTGTAGGTTTGCTCAATAAAAGGCAGTTGACTGAAAACTTAAAATAATTATATGCAATATCTGGAATAGCTAGTTATAGTTTTGAAAATATAATTGGAGTCTTCAAAGTTCTGGAGCCATAATATGAAAATTCTCCACCTCGACCTCAAAAGAGTTACAGGTGATAATGTAGAACTACGCTACTTTCAAGATAATCAAAATCAATATGAACCGCGTTCCCTTAGGTTGAAAGAAATTGATGAACTGATTGAGATAGCTGAACGAGACTACTACGTTAACTCATGGGAAGCGGTGGACTATGTCAAAACTGGACAGCAGTTGTATGGCTGGTTGGATGGAAGCGATTGCTTTTTGCAAAACTTGTTGCATGAGTATCCGTCGAATTATGGAGTTGTCTTAGCCATTGCTGTGGCAGAAAAACTTGCTCATCTGCCTTGGGAAGTGCTACACGATGGCGAAAAGTTTCTGGTTGAGCGTGCGATTGTTCCAGTGCGATGGGTATCATCGGACAAGGTAAAGAAATTATCCATCAAACCGAAAAAGACAAATCGAGCGTTGCAAGTTTTGTTTATGGCTTCGTCACCGATAGATGTAGAACCTGTACTGGATTATGAGACTGAGGAAGCACGTATTCTAGAAGCAACGAAAGTGCGATCGCCAGAAAAATCCTTAGCTTTGATTGTGGAAGAAAGCGGTTCTTTGGAAGGTTTGAAGGAAGTAATTAACCCTAATGGGGAGGGAACTTTTGACATTTTACACCTGACAGGTCATGCCACTAAAGGTGGAAGTAAAGATGGAAAACCTTCCTTTATCACAGAGACGGTAACAGGTGAGGCTTATCATGCTAGCGCCAGGGATATAGTTGATGCAATACCATACCGACTACCCGAACTAGTATTTCTCTCAGGTTGTCATACTGGACGAGCAAGTCGGTTGGGAGCTGTATCTTCTTTGGCACAAGAGTTACTGGAATCAAGAGTGCAAGCAGTTTTAGGTTGGGGTAACAGTGTTTCAGACAAAGATGCAACACTAGCAGCAAAAGTTTTGTATCAGCAATTGTCACAAGGGATGCAGGTAGCTCAAGCAGTTGCTCAGACCTACAAGGAATTGATTAGAAATAACGCGCGAGATTGGCATCTATTGCGGCTTTACACAAAAGAGACTTTACCAGGAGAGTTAGTCACGCCCTGGAACACTCCTCGACGAAAACCAGCACCACGACCATCAGTAGCCCCCAGGTTATTTGAGCAAGACGGAAACAGAAAAGTCGCTACCCGTGAAAGTTTTGTCGGTCGTCGCCGTCAGATACAAAACTGCTTGCGAGAGCTAATCGAAAAGACAGGAGTGTTGATTCATGGCATGGGTGGCTTGGGTAAAGCTAGTTTAGCAGCAAGGTTGTGCGACAGACTCTCGAATTATGAGCAAGTTGTCTGGGTGGAAAAAGTAGATGAACAGAGCTTGGTGAGTAAATTAGCGCAGAAGTTGAACAAGGAACTTCGGGAAAAGCTAGAAGACTCTGGTGATGAATTGAAATATCGCTTGAGGGACGTATTTGAGCTGTTACATAAAAATGGTGAAAAGCATTTTTTGTTGGTGCTAGTTGACTTTGAAGAGAATTTGGAACTTCGCAATGATAAGTATATGCTCACAACAGAAGCAGTAACCGTTTTAAATGCAATAGTTTGGGCAATTGAACAAATTTACTCTAGTAACCGCATAATTATTACCTGCCGTTACGATTTCGACTTTACTAAATTGCAGAATTTCTACAAGCAACCATTGGATGCGATGCGAGGAGCAGATTTACAGAAAAAGTGGAAGCACTTATTTCCCCCTAGTAATAAATCTCAGGAAGATGAGAAGTGGCAGTCGCAAATGAAAAAGCTGGCAGACGGTAATCTCCGCTTGCTGGAGTTCCTATATGAGAAATTACAAAAATCAAGCAATAAAATTGAGACTCTCAAGGGTTTGGAAGACAATCCTGTAGAATTACAAAAGCAAGTCTTGACAAAAAAACAAAAAGAAGACTTGAAGAAACAAATAGATATAGATCCGCCAATGCGAGAGATGTTGCAACGGGGATTAGTTTATGAGTTACCAGTACCGAGGAAGGCGTTAGAGGAGATTTGTCAAACTATTTCCAATTTGAATTTGGAGCAGCATATAAAAAAGGCTATTGCCTTGGGACTTTTGGAAGTTAGTTATGATAAAGAGTTACTACGAGTACCCCGCATTTTGCATGTAGTAAATTGGATAGAGAAGTTGGATGAAACCTCTTCACATGATTTATATCGGCAAGCAACAAATGTGTTATGTGACCTCTGGTTCAAGCCAGAAGAAAAAACTCTAGAGGAACGACTTTTAGAGATTCATCGACTGGCTAAGCTAGGGAATGTAATAGAAGTAGAAGTAGAAATGACAGAGATTTTGGCAAGGCGCTGGAACTCTAGAAGAAGTCGTTTGCGAGAAGTAGTGGAATTGTGTACATCAACCTTAGACGACTTGAAAAAGGTATATTCCGATGATGTACCTAAGAATTTGGTAATGGAAATTTGCAGTGTGCTAGCAGCTTCACACCTGTTGCAGGGAAACTATGGGAAGGCAATATTTAACTACAGCACAGCCCAAAAGCAACTCTCGGAAGAGGAAGATCTTGACAAAGCTAAAATATTGGATGGTTTAGGTTACTCATACTCCTGGATTGGGGAGTATAAGAAAGCTAAACCGATGCTTGAGGAAGCATTAAAGATCAGAAAAGAAAAACTTAAACTTAAAGAGCACCCAGATATAGCGCAAAGTTACAGCCATTTAGCATATTGGCATCGTGAACAATGTCATTGGGAACAGGCTGAATTCTATTATGATAAAGCGTTGACAATGTATCAACAACTCTCAAACGAGGATGATCTTGTTATTGCTGAAAGTTACCACAATTTAGGTACGGTCTACTTTGAGCAAGCACTCCATTACCAGGAGCAAAAACTTTATGAAGATGAGCAAAAATTCTATAAAAAAGCTGAATCTCTTTATCAACAAGCGTTATATCAGAGTCAATATTTACAAGGACAGGAGCCTCTATCTGTAGCTACTTTTTTGAGTTCCTTAGCCAAAGTTTGGTATCAACAGGAAAGTTATAGCTCGGCTCAAAACTTCTTTCTCCAAGCCTTAGAAATTAGAAGGCGAGTGTTAGGCGATCACTTCAAGATAGTGCAAGATAAAAAAAACTTGGGTTTTACTAATTATACATTAGAACAGTATCCAGATGCTGAAAGGTATTTTTGTCAAGCATTAAATACGATAAACCAACTGATAAAAAATAAAAATTCCTCATTAGATGAAAATCAGAATAAACTGGTTCGAGATGTAAAAGAGATTCTGGGTGGATTCGAATCTATCTATAAAAAACAAAGTAATTCAGAGAAAGCTATAAATATAGGTTACCAAAAGCAAGAGATAGCAGACGATGAAAACCACACTATTTCTTTATTGAGTATATCTAAAATAATCCAAGCGGTCTTGGAATTGCTGGGTTATGATAACAAAATTTAGTACATCAACAAGAGAAAGAACCCTGAAATTACAGGATTCCTAATTGAGTACACTAAACAGAATTAAAAATAAAAAAGTTTTCTGTGCAAAGCTTTACATACCTTCAACGGGCTACTCACGCTCACAATTGCAAGTATCATATGCATTAGAACATGGTAATAGTACATAGCTGCAACCCCTTCTAGTTCTACGACACGCATAACAAGAACTCGAATCGTCCGTTTGTTTGTTACCAGTACTAGGAATTCGGTTCACTTTTAGTGGAGTTGGTTTTTCCTTGTGATTTCTAATACAATTGGAAACAGAATTCGCTCCTTTTTCTGTATTTCCTTTTAAAGAACGGGCATCAGTCGCACTACTGCTAATCGTAGTAATACCAAGAGTTACAATCAGAGAGATGACATTTTTTACAAGTCTTTTTCTATTCCTCATAGTTTGGCAAATCCTTACTTGATTCTTAATGAGAAATTCCAAACATTGATACTTAGCCACTTTTATTTTGCGGTGTAAAATTTATCCATTTCGCTACATAAGCTTTTCAAACTAAAGGAAATAACCTTCCTTCTATATCTTTGCAATGACTAATTACTAATCGCTTCACTCACACTCTTACCACCCTAGTCTTAGTTTCTATTCTTCAAAGAAAAATGTCAATATTATGGTTGTGTTGCAAAAACTTGTTGAGAACACAAGCTCTATGTACATCAGAATTCGTTGTGTAACCACGCCAAAGATTGGAGCAACGACTCATCAACAAATTAGACTTCTTGCAAAAGCAGAAAAGTTGTGGATGTCATTCTGTTAACGCAGCAGGCAAGGGAGGGCAGCAAAACGCAGTGTAGCGTATCTCCTTCAAAGACGCTACGCTAACGCCTTGGCGCGGCGAAGCCTCAGAATCTCAAGAGATGTTTCGCTTCGCTCAACATGACATTTCAAGCATTTTTGTAAGAAGTCTATTGTTTGAATTGAAAGTTTGCTTTTTTGCCCTTTTTCTTATCTTCTCGAGTTATTTCTTAACTTAAGCCAACCCACCTGTGGCGTGAAGTGTATGTCCAGTCACATAAGCCGCCTCATCACTGACAAGGAATGCAACCGCGTTAGCAACATCCTCCGGTTCTGCCAATCGTCCCAGTGGTGCAATTTGTTTCAACTGGGCTTGCTCTTCGGCTGAAACCATCTCACCAAACGATTCAGTGGTGGTTGGTCCCGGCATAATGGCGTTGACGGTAATTCCTCGATTGCCTAATTCTAAAGCTAGCGCAAAAGTAAACGCTTCAATTGCAGCTTTGCTACCCGCGATGACAGATAGGTTAGGTTGAGGCTGTACCGTATACGGAGTGGAAAAAGTGACAATGCGCCCACCGTCAGCCATGTGTTTAGCGGCTTCCTGGAGGGCAAAGAAGTTGCCCTTGGCATTAAACGTGAAAACAGAATCAAATTCTTCTTCGGTGGTTTCTACGAGTGGTTTTGTGAGTCTGGGCGCTCCCCCGCTGATGACGAGGATGTTCAGTTTACCAAAATGGCTCATCGTCTTCTGGAATAAGGCTCGAATGTCGTCCAGTTTGGAAAGGTCTGTTTGGAGAGCGATCGCATCTGAACCATTTGCTTTAATAGCTGAAACAACTTCCTCTGCTTTGTCTCGATTTCCAGCATAAGTGACAACTACCTTTGCGCCATCGCGTCCGAGTCGAAGAGCGATTGCCTACGGCAGAGCTACGCTTAACGCCCGTCCAATACCACGCGATGAACCAGTCACGATTGCGACTTTCCCTGAAAGAGATACCATAATTTACCTGCTTGACTTCTAGAACACCTGTAAAACTGTATCAGCATCCATCTCAAGTTGACTTGGCAGATCTTGCGAAACTGTTCTAAATTTGCAAAATCTTTTGTCAGCAAAAGGGGTGTAAGGGGGTAAGGGTATAGGGGTGTAGGGGAA
Organism: Brasilonema sp. UFV-L1; assembly: GCF_012912105.1. Taxonomy (GTDB): domain Bacteria; phylum Cyanobacteriota; class Cyanobacteriia; order Cyanobacteriales; family Nostocaceae; genus Brasilonema. The sequence continues at coordinate 39,346 of NZ_QMEA01000011.1, read as the reverse complement.
TCCATCAATAAATTGAGCCGAACTTTAAAGTGAATTGCGATAAGTTCTAGGAGATATTCCTGTCAACTTCCGAAACAGTTTTGAGAAATGGCTGTGGTTTTTGCAGCCAACTTGGAATGCGATTTCCATGATTGATAGCTGGGTTGTTCGCAACAGTTGCTTGGCTCTTTCTATTCGACGTTGGAGAATGTATTGGTGAGGCGTGCATCCAACGGATTGTTTGAATAATCGCTCAAAGTAGTATGGACTCATACCAAGCATCGCCGCGAGAACATTCAACGAGAGATGGGTTGCGAGGTTATCGTTAATGTACTCAATCGTGCGTCTCAATTGGTGAGGTGATAAACCACCGCAGTAGTGTTGAATTTTTGGCTCTTTGGCTGAATATTGCTTGAGTACTCTCAGCGCTAAAGCATTCGTCAGAGATTCCCAAAAGTATCGACAATTAGGATTTCCCTCTTTGAATTCAGCTTCTAAGGCTAACCCAAGATGCCAAATCTGCGAGTCCAGTCTGCCAGTACAGCGGACGAGTTCAGTTTGATTGGTATCATGTAATTGGGCTGCACACTTTGCGATAAGCCTCCGGCTTGACGCTCCGCGTATCGCAGCAGGTTTAAGCGTCAAAATCAAAATCTCAACATCGCGATCCCATCTACCGCGAAACCTGAACCCAGCCGGAGCTAGTGTAACACTCCCAACCCCTTTATGAATCTGTTTGAGTTGTCCGTCTTCCCAAGTTTCAAATAAATGCTGCGGACTCAGTTGCAGTGTCAGTAAATGCTCGCGAACAATCACTTCAGGCATTTCACAGGCTGACATATAGAGGCGATCAATGTTTAATTCATTTAAGAATTGAAACGAATTTGTGGCTAGCAATGAAGTTCCTGGAGTCACAGGTAAGGGGACAGCTTTGTTGCTTACAGCATCAATGACTTTGATGTTTCCCTGAATCATGTTTAGAAGTGCCTGAATGAGAAACCAAAATTTCTGCCAAAATTTCTGCCAAAATTTCTGATTTTAAGAATACCGGGAGCAAAGCAAGAGGTCAAAAAAATAAGAGTGGATGAGCAGCTTACCTACTAAAGGTTCTACCTGAAGCCCTGAAGGCAATAAGGACAACAAGACAAGCAGGACGACTTAGGGTGTCGGCAAGTTTACAATGTTTTACACAAGTCTAATACTATGGCAGTTCTTTCAGGCTCTGGTAAACTTAACTTAATTAAACAATTAACAAAGGAGAATTACAGCGATGAGCGGCGAAATGTTGAATGCAGCTCTGTTTTCCTTCGGATTAATCTTTGTAGGCTGGGGTTTAGGCACTTTGTTGCTGAAAATTCAGGGTGGAGAAGAGGAATCCCTTTAAAGGGGCACGCTATCGAGGCAAGAGGCGATAAAGTCTCTTTGTCTCGTATACGCGCTTGACAAGCATGTAAACTTTTGTTTGCATAAACAAGTCTGATAAGATTTTATTCATAAAACTTTAAAATTTGTAAAAAGCCCTCATGACATTATTAATAGTTGGTGCCACTGGCACCTTAGGGAGACAAGTGGCTCGTCGTGCCATCGATGAGGGGTATAAAGTCCGCTGTCTTGTTCGGAGTCCAAAGAAAGCTACTTTTTTAAAAGAGTGGGGAGCGGAACTTGTACGGGGAGATTTGTGTTATCGTCATACGTTAACAGCAGCACTTGAAGGTGTGACAGCAGTCATTGATGCAGCAACATCTCGTCCTACAGATTCTCTGAGTATTAAACAAGTCGATTGGGAAGGCAAGGTCTCTTTGATTCAAGAGTCTGTTGCTGCAGGCGTCGAACGTTTTATCTTTTTTTCGATACTCGATGCTGAAAAATACCCAGATGTGCCGCTAATGGAAATTAAGCGGTGTACAGAGCTGTTTTTGGCTGAGTCTGGTTTGAATTACACCATCTTGCAACTTGCTGGCTTCATGCAAGGCTTAATTGGTCAATATGGAATTCCCATATTGGAAGGACAGCCTGTTTGGGTGACAGGAGAATCGTCTCCCATTGGCTATATGGACACTCAAGATGTTGCTAAATTTGCCATCCGTGCTTTGAAAGTCCCAGAAACCGAAAAGCAAACTTTTCCAGTGGTAGGAACTCGCGCTTGGAGTGCCGAGGAAATTATTAGTTTGTGTGAACGTTTGTCTGGAAAGGAAGCACGAGTGACGCGGATGCCAATAAACTTACTACGTACCATGCGCCGATTCATACGCTTTTTTCAGTGGGGATGGAACGTCGCAGACAGACTTGCCTTTACAGAAGTCATCGCCAGTGGTAGACCCTTAAGTGCCCCAATGGAAGAAGTTTATCAGGTTTTTGGATTAGATCCAAACGAAACCACCACCTTAGAAAATTACCTGCAAGAGTACTTTAACAGAATTATGAAGAAGCTTAAGGAGCTAGACTACGAGAAAGTTCAGCCCAAAAAGCAAAAACCAAAAAGATCCCCGTTTAAGAAAACCAATAATCAGTAGTTATCAGTCATAAGTCATGAGTCACGAGTGATGACACATAAAACAAATGACAAATGACAAAGGATTAATGACTAAAGAGTCAAAATGTGTAACGATTAATGTAATAAAATGCGTCACCAGTAGTTGGATATTTGAGTGTGCCCAAAGCAGGCATTATCTATAATGACGTTAAGCCGATAGCGAGTCGCATCGCTATCGAACTGAAAGACAGTTTCACGGGTGCAGGTTGGGATATCTGCATCACAACAGCTGTTGGTGGAATATTGGGTTACTCTACTCCCGAAAGTCCCGTATGCCACACCCCCATAGATGGACTAACACCTCCCGGATTTGATTCAGATATGAAATTCGCGGTGGTGTTAGGAGGAGACGGTACAGTTCTAGCGGCTTCTCGCTTAGTCGCCCCTTGTGGTATCCCAATGTTAACTATCAACACTGGGCACATGGGGTTTTTGACGGAAACTTACCTCAATCAATTACCTCAAGCAATAGAAAAGTTGCTCTTGGGTGATTATGAGATTGAGGAAAGAGCAATGCTCACCATCAAGGTTTTTCGAGGGGATTCTTTACTGTGGGAAGCTCTGTGCTTAAATGAGATGGTGCTGCATCGCGAGCCATTGACCTCTATGTGTCATTTTGAAATAGCAGTCGGTCGGCATGCACCAGTAGACATTGCAGCTGATGGTGTGATTATATCTACGCCAACAGGTTCTACAGCATATTCGTTGAGTGCTGGGGGTCCAGTCGTGACTCCAGGTGTCCCCGTACTACAGCTTGTACCCATTTGTCCTCATTCTCTAGCTTCTAGAGCATTAGTCTTTCCAGATAGTGAACCAGTGACGATCTACCCAGTGAATACTCCTCGATTAGTTATGGTTGTGGATGGTAATGGCGGGTGCTATGTTATGCCAGACGATAGAGTTTATGTAGAGAAATCACACTACTGCGCCCGGTTTGTTCGCTTGCAACCCCCAGAGTTTTTCCGGATTTTACGAGAAAAACTGGGTTGGGGTTTACCACACATTGCGAAACCCACTTCTGTGGAATTACCCTAGAACACCGCTATCAGTACACGATGAACAATGAACAGTAAACAGTAAACAGTAAACAGTAAACAGTAAACAGTACACAATGAACAGTACACAGTACACAGTGAACAAAAAATCTGCTTGATAACTGACAACTGATAACTGATAACTGACAACTGATAACTGGTAACTGATAACTGGTAACTGGTAACTGGTAACTGATTAATCATTTCGGTCTTCCTGAAAACTATTCCGGGTTTTTGGCATTAGTGAATCGGTGTACTAGCAGGATTTGGGATTGTGGATAAATTTGGTTGATGATAAGAAATAGTGTTTTTTGACTTTTCAGACAAGTCATCAGCCAAAGAAACCTCACCTTAGTCCTCAATGATGCATCAATGGGGGCGTAAGCAAGTGTCAGCCAGATTTTAAATTAGTGCTTAAAATGACTGTATCTGTGATTAATATGGCAGATACTTGTACCTGCTAAAACATAGTAGGTAGAAGACGTGTCAGCTAAAGATTGATGAATCATCAAAAACCAGTAAATTGCATTTCTACCAACTTAATGTAAATCACGCCACTTACACTCAACGAGAGGAAACCACGCGCTTGTGCATTCAACCTTGGGAACCTTCAAGGGCTAAGTGGCTTCAAAATCTCAAATCGAACATCTAAAATTAATATGATACTTGCTCATAATCCTTGTGTTTTGGTGATTGAAAGCGATGAAAACCTTGCGAATCAGCTTGCTTTCGATTTAAAAGAAGCTGGTTATGATCCCATCGTGGCTCATGATGGGACAAAAGGTATACAATCTAGCTGTGATCGCCAACCTGCTTTAGTTGTCATTGACCGAATGCTAGCAGGTGAATCAGGACTCTCGCTATGTAAAAATTTTAGAACGACTGGAATGCGATCGCCTGTCTTGGTACTTATGGCACGCGATACAGTTGATGATCGCGTCGCTTGCTTGGAAGCTGGAGCTGATGATTACTTTCTCAAGCCTTACCGCTCCGAGGATTTTTTGAACTTGGTTCGTTTATACTTGAAGCCTGATATCGATACTTCCGAGCAATTACGTTTTGGCGACCTCGTTTTAGATATAGCAACGCGCCGCGCTATACTCAATGGACGAGCGATTGACTTAACAATGAAAGAATTTGAGTTGCTTAAGTATCTGATGGAACATCCCCGTGAAGTATTAACTCGCGAACAAATTCTGGAAAATGTTTGGGGTTACGACTTTATGGGCGAGTCGAATGTGATTGAAGTGTATATTCGCTACTTGCGATTGAAAATAGAAGATCAAGGTCAAAAGCGACTCATTCAAACAGTGCGGGGTGTCGGTTACGTCTTGAGAGAGACTTGAACACAGGTGGGGAAAATCAAGAAAGTAGGGGTATAAAACTGTTTAAAGTAAGCTTCACAGAGCAGAGAATAAGATTTTTTGTGTAAGCAACTCGTCAAAGTTTGTTTGGTGAACCACTAATAATTCATAATTAATAACTAAAATTGCTATGATAATTTTGCCAGGTTTGCTATCTATAATTTTGTGTGTTTTGCTAGCGAGCTGTTCTGCTCCAACACCAGCAGTTCTCCCCACCGCTACGCCTAGTTCTCAATCTCAAGCACCAATGTCTTCAAAGCAAAAACCATCTACTAAAAATACAGGTCAACAACTACCGATTTCAGCGGTGGCGATTATTCCAGATGGTACAAAAATTCAGTTAGAAGTCGCGCAAACACCCCAACAACAAGCGATGGGGTTGATGTATCGCCCAACTTTGCCTGACAACCGTGGAATGCTGTTTCAGTTTCCGTCACCCATCCAAGCAAATTTCTGGATGAAAAATGTACCAGTACCCCTAGATATGGTTTTTATGCTGGATGGGAAGGTGCTGTACATTGCTGCTTCCGTACCTCCTTGCAGTAGCGATCCTTGTTCTACTTATGGTCCCCAGACAGTGTCTAATCAAGTCATTGAATTGCGTTCAGGACGAGCCGCCGAGTTGGGTTTGAAGGTAGGCTCTTATATCAAAATAAATTCTTTAAATTAAGGGTATTTACTTAATAAGAACACAGAACACAGAACACAGAACACAGAACGCGCTACGCCCCGCTACGCGCTCCAGTCGTCAGAATATATCCCCTCTGGGGTTGGGGGCTGTAGGGGGAGTTAATTGTATCAGGATTTTCGTGAAACGGTATGAAAGGAGTAGGCGCACCAGGCTTTCCAGAGCCAGTGTTAGTCGTTGCTTTTGTCATTTCACACTCGAATTCAGCAACACCCCAAACTTTATTGGTATTGTTTGTGCAATTTTTCTATCCAACAGCTATGATATACAAAGTATTAAAAAGTACATTGAGGAGAAAAGAAAATTCAGTGTTGAGCGTGAAAAGTTTTGTTATTCCAAGACGAGATGATGAATTTTATCCTAGATAACAAAAAATCTTCCTTTTGACATACGTGTAAAGAGTAGTCAATAAGGGAGGATTAGGCTAAGGAATCTTCCTTACAACAGTTGTAGTTGACCAAAGCACTGAAGTAAAAAAGATAAATCATCATTCACCTGAATATTGTGCTACCTAAGACTAGATAAAGTCAGTGGTATGACCAAAAAAGAACTTAGGAGCCAGAAGTCAGGAGGAGGCAGTGCGGTGAACGGGTTCCCCGGCATAAAGCAACTGCCGTTCAGAATGGCGAGTGTGGAGTGGTAGTGAGTTGAGCTTAAAATCCCTATATTTATTCATGGGGATACTCTGTGACCGGAGGCTAAAGTCTCCTCAGGTTCTGATTAGAAATTGCTGTCTTCTAACTGGAGGCTGAGCGTAGGCCTAGCTCCACTCTTTCTCATTGTTTATTTTTTTTATGTTTCTTTGAAGGACACCAGACAAGCTTTTCTGAATTATCTATTAAACAAAGGTACAGTGACAGGAAATTGTTGGCTTGAAAATAGAACGGGTTAGCCCCTATAGGCATTTGAGTAACGCCGCGCTACGCAAACGCCCCGCACTATCAAACACCAACTTCGTAACTCCTGACACAGAAGAAAAGATAAATTTTCATAAGTTCTGGTGTACGCAATTCATGACGACTAGTTACAACTAACGAAAGATAGTGAATTGAGATATGAAGGTACACACTATGTGAGGAGGTCTAATATAAAGTGTCACCATCTACTTATTCTAGATTTATTCGCTTTTTACAGGAAGATTTAGCAATTTCCACAGCTTCCATTGCAGTTGCTCTTCGTCATCGCGAGCAAGATCCAGGTCCTTTGCCAATGATTCTTTGGCAATATGGGTTAGTGACCATAGAACAGTTAGAACAAATATATGATTGGCTGGAGACAGTATTGTAAAGCATAGGGAATGATTACCTCATGCAGGAGAGAGTTGAATTGTGCTACGTAGATAAAGAATAAGCCTTTTACTAAGGCTTACGAGTGGGATGAAAAAAATAAAATTTACCTATCAAAAGAGCGAGTTCATGATTCAACCCGCTCTTTTGATGCATATGAGCGATGAGTGGTTCGTTGTTATTTAGACCCCGTTATGCGCGGACAGGGACTTCATTTACAGGAGTTTAGACTCAATGAATAGCGGCTCAAAGAGTTTGCTCAGTATTGATGAATGAAAAGCACTCGGAATTTGATAAGCTGCAACTTGGGTTAGTATAAGTCCAGAAGTCAAGATAGACAAAATGCACGATAAAGGAAGTAAACTCTTCCGTGAAGAAGCACTCTCGCGCCTGTCCTCACCAGAACAACTCGACAAATTAATGCAACAAGTAAGCCCTCAAGCCTGGATACTCTTGGCTTCTATGGGCTTTTTGGTTGTTGTAGCTGGTGTTTGGAGTGTAGTCGGACGAATTCCACTCACTGTCACAGGTTCCGGCGTGTTGATTCGACCTCGTCATGTGGTGCAATTTCAAGCACTCAGTGCTGGTCAATTATTAACTCTGAATGTCAAGCCAGGAGACGTCATCAAGAAAGATCAACTACTCGCTACAATCGACCAATCCAATATTAGACAACAACTACAACAAGAAAAAGCAAAGTTAGACCAACTTCAGCAGCAGAATCTAGACACCGAGAAGCTACAAAAGCAGCAAACAGCGCTGGCCCTAAAAACGCTTCAACAGCAGCAACAAGACTTTGAAGCAAGCCTGCGTCGAGAATCAGTAGCACCGATGCTACACTCACAAACGCTTCAAGCATTAAAGCAAAAACGACAAAGCCTTGAGCAAAGCGTGTCAAGAGAACAAGTCGCGCCAGTGCTATACAAACAAACTCTCACCGCACTAGCAGAAAAACGCAAAAGCCTTGAAGAGCAGAAGCAACAAATCACTGCATTGCTACAAACTTTGCAACAACGAGTTGAAACGCGTCGTAGTCTTTTTCAACAGAAGATTATTAGTCAAGATACATTACTACAATCTCAGCAGGAATTGTTAAACGCTCAAAGGCAAATATCAGAGATTTCAACACAACTCAAAGACCTTGATGTTCAAAAAACGAGTAGCGAACGTGAATATCTACAAAACTTGAGTAAAATTGACGATATCAAAAATAACATTCAAGAACTTGAAGTTCAGAGAACAAATGCAGAGCGAGATTATCTGCAAAATCTTAATAAGCTTGATGAAATCAAAACCAAAATTAAAGATATCGAATCCCAAAAAACGAAACTGGTTCAACAAGATTTAGAAAAGTCAATAAATAAATTAAATCAAATTCAGGAAGTAAAACGCAAGATTGCCCAGTTAAAATTGCAATTAACGAAATCAAGCCAAGTTATTAGTAGATATGATGGTCGGATTTTAGAAGTTGGCGTCCTTCCTGGTCAAGTTGTCAATGCTGGCACTCGTATTGGGACTATCGAAGCTCATGACCCCAATGCCAAACTAGAAAGTCTTGTTTACTTTGCTGATAAGGATGGCAAGCAAATCAAACCAGGTATGACAGTACAGGTTACACCTAGCGTTGTCAAGCGCGATCGCTTCGGTGGTATTGTTGGGGTAGTCACAAAAGTTTCTCCGTTCCCTGTGACAACGGCGGATATTATAGCGCAAGTTGGCAACGAAGACCTAGCTAAAAGCCTTGCAAATAGTAACGCAGCTCGCGTGCAAGTTTTTGTCCAACTAGAAAAAGACTCAAACACTGTCAGCGGTTACAAATGGTCTTCTTCTAATGGACCAGCACTAAATATTTCATCAGGTACGACTACTCAAGTTCGGGTCAAAGTTGGAGAAGTCGCACCGATTTCTTACATTATTCCAATATTACGCTCTTGGACGGGTATTTATTAACCTTAATTCGTGGGAACATCCCAAATGTGCAAAAAACCCACAGGCTATAAGCCGCTCGCTCAAGAACTAAGCCCACCGACCTGGGCTAAAAACCAATACGTTAATGTCTTAAAAAGCAATAAAATAAAGCTACCTGGTCTCAAAATATGACCTATGACCTACACCCCACCGAAACTCCTAACTTTCGAGCAATTTATCACCGAGTATGGAGATAATCCCCGCTATGAACTCATTGACGGAGAACTACGTGACATGGAACCCACTGGTCCTCATGAAGCAGTTTCAGGAAGTATTGCTGGTAAAATCTATGCAGAAATTTTTCGTTCTAATTTAAACTGGTTGATTCCAAAAAATTGTTTAATTAAACCACTAGCCTCTGAAGCTACAGCACTACGTCCAGACGTGATTGTTCTAGATCAAGCAGAACTTAAAACCGAACCGCTTTGGCAAAAAGAACCTATTATCTGTAATGGTAGGACAATTAAGCTCATTGCTGAAGTGGTGAGTACTAATTGGCAAGATGATTATGCAAGAAAAGTAGAAGAATATGCTTTCTTGGAAATCCCAGAGTATTGGATTGTAGACTTTCGCGGTTTGGGTGGTAAGCAATTCATTGGTAATCCAAAACAACCCACCTTTACCGTCTGTCAACTGATTAATGGCGCGTACCAGCAGCAACAATATCGCTCACAAGATACTATTACCTCTCACCTCTTGGCGAACTTGCAACTCAAACTCGACGATATTATGCCGCATTAGCCCAAAACATTCACGCTTCATTGCTGCTTTTTCAACGCACTAATTTTGATAAACTTGCACAGTAGTGTAGTAGTGTAGGGTGGGCTGCCTATATTTGCCTATGTGAATCTGAACTATTACATGTGTTTCTACTTGCGACCAAGTGACTAATTAGGGCAAAATTATCTTATGCGTTTTGCCTTCATTAAAAGCATTCTACCCCCATCTCAAACGAGTCGCGTCCGTACCCCCACGCTGCTGCAAATCGAAGCAACCGAATGCGGCGCTGCAGCACTCGGAATTATTCTAGGCTATTACTCGCGCATTGTCCCCTTGGCAGAATTACGGCGTGAGTGTGGCGTCTCGCGAGATGGTAGCAACGCCTTTAATGTTATCAAAGCAGCGAGGAACTATGGCTTAAATGCTAAAGGTTTCAAACCGTCTCTGGAAAGCCTCAAAACCCTTCCTCCCCCCTACATTATTTTTTGGAATTTCAACCACTTTCTAGTGGTGGAAGGTTTTGGAAAAAACCACGTCTACCTCAACGACCCCGCCACAGGACGCCGGACAGTTTCCCTAGAAGAGTTTAGTCGCGCCTACACTGGAGTCGTCCTGGCTATGCAACCAGGAGAAGACTTTCAAAAAGGAGGTAAAAAAAATAACGTTATCTCTGCGTTAGCCTCACGCTTGCAAAACTCGCGGAGCACTATCTTATTCTGCCTCCTAGCAGGATTATTACTGACTTTTCCCCGGTTAGCTGTGCCAGCTTTTACTCAGGTGTTTGTTGATGAAATTCTCGTCACTGAGCGCTCTGACTGGATACGACCGCTGGTGTTAGGAATAGTTGTCACCGCCGTGCTTCGGGGCTTTCTCGCTTGGCTGCGGCTGACTTACCTGCGGCGGCTGATGCTTAAGTTGTCGGTGACAACGTCGGGGCAGTTTCTCTGGCATATTCTACGCTTACCAGTTGGGTTTTATGCTCAACGCTTTGCAGGTGAAATTAGCTCTCGTGTACCACTCAACAACAAAGTTGCAAATGTGCTTTCAGGTTCGCTTGCCACCACGGTTATTGACGCGGTGATGATGGTATTTTACTTTCTGATTATGCTTCAATACGATTGGGTACTGACGAGTGTTGCTCTTAGTTTTGCTGGTATAAACTTTTTCGCCCTACAGTTTTTAGCGCGAACGAGGGTGGATGCTAATATGAAGCTGGCGCAGGAATATGGTAAGGTCAATGGGGTGGCGATCGCAGCCATTCAAACGATAGAAACAATCAAAGCTTCCGGGCTTGAGTCTGACTCGTTTGCTAAATTTGCCGGGAACTATGCTAAAGCGCTCAACGCTCAACAGGAATTAGCTCTACAAACTCAAATTCTGACAGTATTACCCACATTTTTGACAGCACTGACAACCACCTCTATTTTATTTCTCGGCGGTTATCGGGTAATGAACGGTAACCTGAGTATTGGGATGTTGGTTGCCTACCAAAGTTTAACAGCCAGCTTCCTAGAGCCAATCAACAGTTTGATTAATTTTGGCAGTATGTTGCAAGATTTAGAGGCTGACTTAAACCGCCTTGATGATGTACTGCAAAACACTGTCGATGCAGAAGCCCAGAGGGGAGGGGGAGAAAACAATTCAAAATTCAAAATTCAAAATTCAAAATTAAAAGTATCTCCCTCACTCCCTCACTCCTCATTTCCCTTTCGGTTGCAGGGTTATGTTGAGTTGCGGAATATAACTTTTGGGTATAGCCGTGTGGACAATCCTCTGATTGAGAACTTTAGTTTAATTTTGGAGCCGGGACAACGAGTGGCGATAGTAGGAGGGAGTGGTTCTGGTAAATCTACAATTGCTAAGCTAGTTTGCGGTTTATACGAACCTTGGGATGGGAAAATTTACTTTGATGGCGTACCTAGAACCCAGATTCCTCGCTCTGTTTTGGCGAATTCTTTGGCAATGGTAGAACAGGATATTTTTCTCTTTGCTGGGACAGTTCGGGAAAATCTGACTTTATGGGATTCCACAGTATCACAAACTGACTTAGTGCGGGCTTGTTCTGATGCAGTTATTCACGATTTGATTGAATCTATGCCTGGGGGATATGATGCCAAACTGATTGAAGGGGGAATGAACATCAGTGGTGGACAGCGCCAACGTTTAGAAATTGCTCGTGCAATGGTTCGGAATCCCTCAGTTTTGGTCATGGATGAAGCGACTTCTGCGCTGGATGCTCAAACAGAATTGATTATTGATAGGAATCTGCGGCGACGCGGTTGCTCTTGTATTGTGATAGCGCATAGACTCAGCACGATTCGCGATTGTGATGAAATTATTGTACTGGAGCAAGGGAAAGTGGTGCAGCGGGGCACTCATGAGGAGTTGTGGCACTCAGGGGGGAAATATGCCCAGTTGCTTCGTACTGAAGAATGATTAAAAGGTAATAAAATTATAATTATTACCAGTTTTTACCACGTTTTAAGTAAGTCTTACCCAAACAAACGCTCAACAGCACAACTAAACCCTGGCAAAAGAGGACTGGTTAAATTATCATCCTTATACAAGGTTGCAGTTAGTTTCAAAACAGCCTTTTCCCGACGATAAATTTCACATGATTGCCTTTCGCGGTCAAAAATCCAGTATTCATGCACACCAGCAATTGAGTACAGCTTTAACTTTAACTCACGGTCTCTATTTCGCTGCTTTTCCCCAGGAGACAATACCTCAATCACTAACTCATTGCATCCAGCAGGCGATGTGCATTCGCAGGCGATCGCAAAAGATAAACCGTTTCAACCAAACTCACTAAATCTGACTCAGCAATCAAGGCTACATTTTCGCTATCACGACGGTTGATGATATACACTTGATGATTTTTTACTACCAGGTCTAAGAGCTTAAAAAAGTCATTTCTGGCATCGGTTGGGGATGTGATTTTGTAGGGTAGCATCCGTTTATGTACAGAATTTTGTACATATATTCTAAATTGTCAATCATCTTGCTGACAATTTCCAAAAAAAGCATCTATAAGATGAACTCATTGAGGCATTGGAAATCGATAAACGGTGGCTACTGGTACGCTTACTGCCTTGAGTCAAAGAAGGCGATCGCGCACAGCATCGATCTAGCTGTGGTGACGACAGCTTGTGCGTTCATAACGACAGCTTGTGCTGTAGTTACGACAGCTTGTGCGTTTATAACGACAGCTTGTGCTGTGGTGACGACAGCTTGTGCGTTCATAACGACGGCTTGTGCTGTAGTTACGACAGCTTGTGCGTTTATAACGACAGCTTGTGCTGTAGTTACGACAGCTTGTGCGTTTATAACGACAGCTTGTGCTGTGGTGACGACAGCTTGTGCGTTCATAACAAAGCGATTACTCCCTTCGGTGGTCTAAGATTACCTATCTTCTTTTTCTTCTTCCTATGCGCCAAGGGCGCACGCTGCGCGCTCCGTGTCCTAGCCTTCGGCACGCCGCTAGCCCCTAAGGGGGCGCTGCGCAAACGCGTCTAACGCGTCTTTGCGGTTCGTTAAATTAGGTATTCTTCTGGCGGGAAGCGATTAGCTGTGGTAAGTACTCAACCAAATTAAACATAAAATCGATTTAGCAAATCTGTCCGCTCTTGCTGTAGAAGGTTGGGTAGTTTTGCATAACCTTGGTATTGTAATAGATATATGGAAGTCCTGTACCGCCTGAAAGCAAATGAACGATTACTGCTAGATGACTCAGAAAAAGTATGGATCGTGCAGACTGGCTCAATAGCAGTGTTTGCAACAAAAGTCAAGGATGAGATGTCAGAGGGTGATGATCCCAAAGGGATGGGAGAAAAGGGCGATACGCAAAAAAGTGTCAAGCCTCCGGCTTATCGCTTCACAGAAGCGGCTCAAAACGAGCATCGCCGTTATTTATTTAGTGTAAGTCCAGGAGCGGCGTTGTTTGGTGCAGCAACCAAAATTGGTGAATCTTTGAGTTTAGTAGCAGTAGCAATCGAGGCAACAGAATTGTCTCAAATTTCAATTGCAGATTTGGTGAGGTTAGTGACGACGGGTGAAGCGGAGGCGATCGCCCTTTTACAGGGTTGGATAAACCATTTAAATGAGACATTCAGCACCGAACCCACAGCAGCAAATTTCTCTGATTATTTATCCTTAATAGAAACAGAAAATGCTGCTTCTTTATCAAGTATTTTGACTAATTTACATTCTGAATTCTTCGACTGTTTAAAGAAGCTGCAACAGCAGGAAACAGAGACAGCCTTTCGCCAATTTCAACAACGAGAGCAACTCAATCGTACTGTTGTCAATTCTGCACTTTTTAAGTTAGCTTCTGTGTTGCAACCGCAGCAAGAAACTGCATCTTTTCAACAAGGAACACCGTTGTTAGTGGCGGCGGGAGCAGTAGGACGAGCAATGGGGATAACGATTAATCCTCCGGCGCAGTCTGAGAACTTCAATCGAGTCAAAGATCCAGTGGAGGCTATTGCTCGCTCTTCCCAAATTCGTACCCGTCGCGTCGTGCTAGAGTATGGCTGGTGGCTGCGTGAGTATGGTCCACTTTTAGCTTATACCCAACAAGAAAAGCGTCCAGTAGCTTTGTTGCCAGCAGGAAAACGTTATATTTTCTTTGACGCAATAGCACAAACTCGTACTTTTGTCAATCAGGCAGTAGCAGCAACGCTAGCACCGCAAGCATACCAATTTTACCGACCGTTACCCAAAGTTATTAATAATGCACTGGGGTTATTTCAGTTTGGCATTAAGGGTTATGAAAAAGACATCATTCTAGTTGTGGTAACTGGGATAATTGGCACCCTGTTGGGAATGGTTGTGCCGCAAGCAACAGCGCTTTTGGTGGATAATGCAATTCCAGATAGTGATAAAATTTTATTATGGCAAATAGGGCTGGCACTGTTGGCGATCGCCTTCGGAAAGTCAGCGTTTGGCATGTCCCAAGGTATCTTGACACTACGAGTAGAAAACGCTGCTAGTGGTGCTTTGCAGCCTGCGATTTGGGATCGACTCCTGAGACTAAGTCCAGCATTTTTTCGCTCTTATTCTTCTGGCGACTTACTAAACCGGACTTTATCAGTAAACCAAATTCGTCAGATACTATCGGGAGGAACGCAACGCACTTTATTAAGCGGACTGTTTGCTCTACTGAACTTGGTGCTGATGTTTGTTTACAGTTGGCAACTCGCCTTAGTTGGGATGGCGATCGCCTTGCTAGCAAGTGCAGTTACAGCTGTCTCTGGCTTTTTGTTGGTTCGCTTTTCACGACAACTGCAACAACTGGATGGCGAGATTAACGGGCTAACAGTACAACTTATAAATGGAGTCGCCAAGTTGCGGGTGGCGCAGGCAGAAGAACGAGCGTTTGCAGCTTGGGCAAATCAGTATAGTCAGAGAATGAGACTGACAGCAGCATTGCAACAAATTAAAGACAGTGTTTCCACCTTTAACGAAATACTATCAATGCTTACTTCGGCACTGTTGTTTGGGTTGGCGGTGCTATTTCTGCAAACGGCGACTGCGAGTGGTAGTGACGGGTTCACAACAGGAACATTTTTAGCGTTTAATTCAGCGTTGGGAATTTTTATCGGTGGAGTCAGCAACCTCAGCAATACTCTGACTAATGTTTTGGCAATTGTACCACTGTGGGAGCGGGCAAAGCCGATTTTGCAGCAAGAACTGGAATACGATTCTAACAAGGTTGATCCAGGGCGTTTGATGGGTCGTGTCACTTTAGATCATGTTACCTTTCGTTACCGTGAAGATGGTCCGTCAATTGTTGATGATGTCAGTCTTTACGCAGAACCTGGAGAATTTGTGGCGATTGTGGGACCATCGGGAAGTGGGAAGTCAACGATACTCAGGTTGTTATTGGGGTTTGAGACTCCACTCTCAGGAAAGGTGTATTATGATGGTTCTGATTTGTCAGAATTAGACCTTGTGGCGGTACGAAGGCAGTTAGGAGTCGTGCTGCAAAATGGTCGAATTGGCTCAGGTTCGATTTTTGACAACATATCTGCCTCTATGTTGGTGTCGCACGATGAAGCTTGGGAAGCGGCGCAGATGGCAGGGTTTGCTGCTGATATCGAGCTTTTTCCAATGCGGATGCACACGGTTATT
The DNA here is from genome assembly GCF_012912105.1 of Brasilonema sp. UFV-L1. GTDB lineage: Bacteria > Cyanobacteriota > Cyanobacteriia > Cyanobacteriales > Nostocaceae > Brasilonema. The sequence goes on along the minus strand of NZ_QMEA01000011.1, from coordinate 23,642 downwards.
AGTGAAGGTGGTACCAATCTTTCAGGAGGACAACGCCAGCGATTATTAATTGCTAGAGCACTTGTCAATAAGCCGAAAATTATCTTAATGGATGAGGCAACCAGTTCTTTGGATAACCGAACACAGGCGATCGTTACTAAGAGTTTAGAACAGTTAAAGGCGACTCGGATAGTGATTGCTCACCGCCTCAGCACGATTCGCAATGCTGACCGAATTTATGTGATTGAAGCAGGACGCGTGGTACAAGTGGGTACATTTGAGGAATTGGTGAAGCAAGAGGGGTTGTTTTCTCAACTGGTAGCCAGGCAAATCGAGTAGTTCCGACATTTAAATCTAGAGAATGGGTTCTTGTAACCAATTATCCATAGCTTATCGCTATATTTTTTACTTCAGGACTTACGCACGAACAACGTAATCATAGTCCGCAGCGACTGGCGAGAGGATCGTCAAAGCGCGAAAGTAAATTCCTTAATTATTCAGAAGCCGCAATATGTTCACTGTTGACATGATTAAGCGACCAACGATGATCAATTCCCACAGACGACGATTGGCAAACTTCTTCTAAAAGCTTTTGTTGTACAGCTGCTTTACGCAAGGTAATAATCAGCTGATTCACCTGATGCCGCAAATTCGGATTATTATTAACCGCTAACATCGTTTGTCTCTCTAGCAGTTGCAGTAGAAGTTCGTAGTGGATAGGTGAAGGCAGAGGAATTTGCTCCATGAAATTGATCGTTGATTTAAAATGTTGGATATGTCAGAAGCTGATGTCATTAAATGAATTGTTACACAGGCATCAACGAATTGGCTAAAGCTTGAGTTATCAGTCCTCTGAAGGTTTAACAAAAAGGTTAGCTATTGCTTGTTCTGGATCTGGGTGTTTTATGAGAGACTCTCCAATGAGGACAGCCGATACTCCTGCTTGTTGTACTAAAGAAAGATCATCCGAGTTGTGTAATCCTGACTCACTAACAACCACTATATTCCTTTGCTGTAATTCCTTTGCTCTTGCTGCTAAAAGTTGACAAGTTGTTTGTATATCAACAGAAAAATCTTCCAAGTTGCGATTGTTTATACCTACGAGTGAGACACCATCTATGGCTAACACGCGGTCGAGTTCTGCTAAAGTATGAACTTCAATCAATGCCGCCATTTTTAGAGCTTTGGCAATTTTAACAAAGTACTGCAAATCTTGATCACTGAGGATTGCGGCAATTAACAACACCGCATCCGCGCCTCGAACACGCGCCACATACATTTGGTAAGGATATATGACAAAATCTTTGCACAGTAAGGGTAAATCTACTTTGGCACGTACTTGAGCTAAGTTTTCAAAGCTGCCAGAGAAAAACTTTTGATCCGTCAGTACAGAAAGACAACTAGCACCAGCTTTTTGATACTTTAAGGCAATCTCTACCGGGTCAAAATCTTCTCGTAAAATCCCTTTACTAGGAGACGCTTTTTTGACTTCAGCAATCAATGCTGGCTTTGTTTTGCCTTGTTGCAATGCTGCAACAAAATCACGGGGTAGAGGTGTTTCAAGAACTTGACGCTGCAAATCTTGCAAAGAAAGTTTTTCTCGCATTTGGTCAACTTCTTGTTCTTTGTGCCAAACAATTTCTTCTAAAATATTGTTTGGTTGGGCATCAGGCGTAGCGACTTGATACCACACTGTAGATGCAGTAATCGCTGGATTAGGTCTACGGCGACGGATTTGCATAATGAGTCATTAATTATTGGTCATTCGTTATTAGTCATTGGTCCATTGGTCATTAGTCATTAGTCAACTACAAAGGGCAAAGGACTAAAAACTAATGACATAGGACAGATAACTAACTAGCAATTGCTCGTTTGTAAGCTTCGTCGAGTACTTCAGAAAGTGTTGGATGGGCGTGAACCAAATGAGCAAGCGTATGGACAGATTGGCGGTTGGCGATCGCCGCTGACGCTTCATGAATTAAATCTGAGGCGTGTATACCAAAGATGTGAACTCCTAAAACTTCGCCTGTGTCTTTGCGATAAACAACTTTTGCCATTCCATCAGCTTCACCTTCTGCTAAGGCTTTGGAATTTCCTTTGAAGTAACTCTTTGCTGTTCCAACTTCAAAGCCCTCAGCTGTGCCTTTTTCTTTGGCTGCAGCTTCAGTCATACCTACATAACTGATTTCTGGGTGAGTAAACGCTGCTGCGGGGATACTGTGATAGTCTACTTCCTTGTGTCGCCCACAGATATTTTCTACTGCGATGATACCTTGAGCAGAAGCCGCGTGTGCTAGCATCATTTTGCCGTTAGCGTCGCCAATCGCCCACAAATGCGGGACTGGTTCACCTGCTGATAGCACAACCATGCTGTCGTTGACTGGGATAAAGTTTCGACGGTCAAGTTCCACACCAACCGATTCTAAACCGAGATTCTTTGTTGCTGGGATGCGTCCTGTTGCAACCAGACATGCATCGACTTCCAACACGTCTACGTCTTCTTTGGTTTTGAAGTTCGCTAGTTCAATGACGACTGGTGAACCAGGAATAACTTTTTTGGCGTATGTGCCTACATACGTTTCAATATCACGCCCAGTGATGAGGACTCGTTCCGCTAGTTTAGCAATATCGCGGTCAAATCCTGGCATGAGCTGATCTAGGGCTTCTATCATTGTGATTTCACTGCCCAAAGCTGAGTAAACATCGGAAAATTCTAAGCCGATGTAACCACTTCCAACAATTGCTACCCAATCTGGTAATGATTCTAGCTTCACGCCTTGGTCGCTGGTGAATACCGTTTTGCCATCAACTTCAATTCCTGGAGGAACAAAGGGTATAGAACCAGGTGAAAGAATAATATCTTTTGCCGTAATAGTTTTTTCACCGCTGTCTGTCGTCACAGAAACTTTTTGTGTCCCTGCTATCTTACCCCAACCTCGAATGATATCGACTCCCAAACGTTTCAGGCTGTTAGTTAAGTCGCCTTGTATTTTGGAGACAAGATTATTTGCATGATCGGCGATCGCCTGTCGGTCAAACTCCACACTTCCCAGTTGAATTCCCAGTGACTTAAGATGATGAGCATCTCTTAACTCTCGCACACGTCCAGATGCTGCCAGCAGTGCTTTAGATGGAATGCAGCCTCGGTTAACACAAGTTCCTCCCATGTCAGCTGCTTCGATAATCGCTGTTTTCAAACCACAGCTAACGGCGTGTAAGGCAGCCCCGTGTCCGCCTACTCCAGCGCCTACAATCACTAAATCGTAATCAAATTCATGATCCACGTTTGTTTCCCCGTCTGCTTCCGCCTATTTATTCTGAGATTGACCAAGCAATCAGTGCAAGTTTTTTAATTTTAGGACTATTGTCATCTCAAATTTATGATTTGTGTGAATTCAAAAAGAAGATCTTACGCGTTCTTGCCTAAATTTCACCCATTTCATTACATTTCGATGCACTTTCTACTTTCATTTGCAAGATCTGGAGTTCAACCCAGGATTATAAGGTGTCGTGGTCGGTGCTTGGGCGACCAGAATCACATCGCCATTGCTATCCACCATCCACCCCTGCGCTTCTACAATTTCATCTCGTGAATTCTTGACAGCTTGACGACTTTGTGTATAGTCTCGACTTCTTTGTCTTTGTGTCTTTTTGCTTGACGTATCTGAAGGATGATTTGCATCTGGTTCCAAAGACACCCAATCCACCTGCACCGCGTTGTTTCTGAGAAATTCCCTGGGGTTGGGTGGTATGCCACCGCGTCCGGTGATGATGAATTCGCTTTGATTTCGTGCTACACCTGTATCACATCCTTGTGCCAGCTTCGGTTCCTCTGGTTCCACGGGCAAGTTGATTAATCCCCGATTGACATCAGCATCAGGTGTATTGATATTTACTACACCATTTAAAGTCGGGTTAGTCTGAGAAATTGCGCTGATGTCGCTGGTAATTAGGTTTTGCGGATTTAGTTTAGTTGGATCGTTAGTTCCCAATTGTCTGGCTAAGTCTTCTCGACTACGCGGTCCTATGCCAAAAATACCAGTAGTGTTGATTTGGACTCTGCCACCAGAACCTGTGAAAGCATTGGCGGTAATGTCGCTGTTTTCTTGTGGTTTGGCGACGATAAAGCCCGACGCAGCATTGATGGTAATGTTACCGCCATCGCCAATAGCCTGCACCTTGCCTGCGTTGGTGGAAATTTGACTATTGCGGCGCAGCAGTAATAAGTCCTGCACTTGTAGGTTTATATTGCCACCTTGACCCGTGTCAGTTTCAGATATAATTTTGCCTTGGTTATCTAGCAGTATAGAGCGAGCGGTGATGTTGAGTGCGCCTGCTTTTCCTAGATTAAGTCGATTCCTTTGGTTTGCAGTCCTTAAAACTTGACTACTCACACTTATTGTCGCCCCATCCTGGACAATTAATTTCTTTGTAGTAATTGTAACTTTTCCTGCATCTCCAGAGCCTAGAGTTCTAGCAGACAAGCTGCTAACCGCAGTACCATTTGCTGAAGTTCCAATTAACTCTACAGACTCAGAGGCATTCACAGTCAAATTTCCTCCTTGTCCTGCTGCTACTCCTCCATTAAAGACTGCTGATACCCTTGCCCCATCCTGGATACGTAATTTCCCAGTATTTATTGTGATGTCACCCGCCTTTCCACTAGCAAAAGTTGTACTACCCAATGCACTAGCATAAGTACTATTATTTGACGAAGTATTTGACGAAATAAAATAACCAATGAGCTCTACGGACTCAGAGGCGTTCACAGTCAAATTTCCTCCCCTACCTTCGCTTGTAGTAGTAGTTAATACTTGTGCGCCATCTCGAACAAGTAATTTCTTAGTGGTAATGATTAAGTCTCCGCCATCTTCGACACCTCTAGTTTGAGTTATCAAGCGCACTAGATTGCCAATTAATTCTACTGTCTTGCCCTGTACCTGGATATTACCACTACCATTTTTGCTACTAACATCTACCATAGAAGGAATAACTGAACCATCAACAGTACGCTCGATGAGTTGAATGTTCTGAAAATTCTCTACACCTTCATACCCCAGGAGCCAACCTTGGTTAATTGGGTTCAGACTCACTAGACTGTTGCTTGCGACACTTCCTAATTCAATTCTTCCCCTTTGGGCTGTCAAATTTCCACCATCCAGCGTCACATCACCGCCCACAAGTGCCAAAGTTTTGCCCGTCTGTACCTGTAACCCAACGGGGTAATCCAAGATATTTTTGACTTCACCTGGACTTGCTTGAGATTGATTGCGGATGGGTGCTGCAGTTGCTCCAAATTGTAAACCAATAGGAGCACTGACTGTCAGCACAGGTGTACTTTGGGAATCTGTGACACTAAAGTTGGTACCATCGGCAAAGTTCAGACGACTTGCCGTACTTGCTAAAAATGAACCGCCAATGTTCAATGAAGCATTAGGACCAAAAATAATCCCGTTGGAATTAATCAGAAACAGGTTTGCTGTGCCGTTAGCTTGAAGGGTGCCATCAATATTAGAGACGGACTTACCTGTTACCCGGCTAATGATATTCTGAATATTTACAGCATTGTTAAAGTAAACTGTACTCCCAGTCGGTACAGAAAATTGCTCAAAACTGTGGAACAGATTAGTTCCTGCTTGAGTTCCACCTTCAATAGTTCTGATATTATCCTGTGTTGTCACGCGAGAATTATTAGGTAGAGTCGTATCCGGGGTGATTTGGGCAATCGCACAGTTTGCAAAGCAAGGTATTGCACCACCTATTGCAACTCCTAGTCTTTTAAACCAGGCATTACGAGTACTCATCCCGGACATTGTATTCCTCCAAAGAAGTAGCAGTTACTTATACAGTTTACTTGCAATCACAACAAAGTCCTGGTGGATTCTCGCACCAACAGTCACATGGTGCTACAATCAACTCCTGATTTCCAATTGCTCGTAAACTTTCTTTAAATTGCTGGTCCACAACAGTATCACTCAATTGAATGTTAGTGATATCGAGTATGCACTGGAATTTTACCAGTCCGTTTCCTGTTAAACCGTATTGCTGGAATAATTCGATTAATTTAGAGTTATTCACAGCTTCCATCAGCCCCTGTTTAATCTCTTCTTCTAACTGCTTTAACTTTTCATCAGAATTCTTGTGTAACGTTTCGGAAGTCATACCTTTTTTCTCCTTTCAAATTGATGAGTAGATGAACTGATATTGCACTAATGACAGTACAAAGTACTATCCATTAATGAATAACTAACAGGAAAGTCGTTAACACTAAATATCTGCTCTTTAGCTTTACCGCCTTCCTTCTACCCCTTGATAGGAATGATAAAAATCAACTTATGCACTTTGAAAATAAAAATTTGAAACGACCTTTTCCCTCTATGTTTAAATACGATGGTCGTCATGAAACAAAAAATACTTATTTTTCAGTAAAGAAATGCCAGGATATTCATTTGAGTAATATGTTTATCTTTCCTTGTGAAGCGGGTGTCTCGCCTGATACCATAATATTCCTGTTCTTCAAGAAGCCATAGGTTGTCAAAGATGACTGATACACGACTGTTAGATAGGAACTCAAAATACGTAAGAATTCAGCACTTCGGATCCCAGCCTCAGAAGCTCCGCCAAGGAGTCAGAATTTATAAGGAGTGTATGATTCTTTAACTCCCAAAAAGGCGCAAACAATCCTCGGAGTCTGAGAGAAAACGTTGCGAAACAGGGACGTGCTATATCTTTGTAAAGTACTTAATCTTTTATATGGCTATGCCTTGCTTTGGATACAGCAACAACAAGACCGATAAAAGCGATACTCCTCTGGAACCGCCCCAAGAAAGCGATGGGTTTTGCCCCAAGGGAGGCGATGCTGCAAAGCAGCTGCTACGCGAACGCCTTTGCGCCCTACGCTCTAAGAAAGCTCCTCCGGATGGGGCAAATCTTCGATTTGGGGAGAGGGTTTTCTGAAGCAAAACCTTCTGGACACATACGGGCGATGCTCCTTTTGAGAGCATCGTCAAAAGGCTCAATGCTTCTAATGTCTGAGTCGTAAACAGGCATACATCGGGAACTTTGACCGATTACTGTCGTCAACCGATACCAATGCAGGTCTATAGCGTTTTGCAATATAGCATACACAAAAGAGGAGCTTGTCGGAAGGGCTTCGAGCTTCGGGCGTGCTGAGCAAAGCAGTTGGATAGACAAAGACAACAATTTCAGTAATTCCAACTTTTTGATTTGAGTGGGGACTTTTTCACTAACAATATCATTTTGGAGCGCGAATCACTGAAAATCTTAAATTGTACACTGCATGCTGCCTACCAATAACCTCAGAAGGTGAGCAGCAGTGCCCACCCTCGGTTGAATTCGCCAACAGAGTCACAATATTAGGCAAAATTAATAATACCCAATGGAGCTGCAATATTATGGACTTGTATAGAGATGCCTTAAACATCCTCAAGGAAACGAGTCGGACTTTTTACATTCCAATCATCCAGTTACCACTAGGCTTGCAAGAGGCGGTAGCATCAGCATACTTGTGTTTGCGAGCCATTGATGAAATTGAAGATCATCCAGAACTAGAGAACTTCACTAAGGCAAAGCTGTTACGAACAATTAGCTTGACATTACAGGCAGGAAGTGATGGGTTTGCTGTTGATGCTTTCTATAAAGGATTTCAGTCGCATGAACATTTGTTACCGGAGGTTTCCCTGCGAATTCGAGAATGGGCAATACTTGCGCCTGCAACCATTGCTCCTCGGATTTGGGATGCAACTGCAGCAATGGCAGATAGAATGGCTTACTGGGCGGAAGCTAATTGGAAAATCCGTACGGAGTCCGATTTAGATCGTTACACGTTTGGAGTTGCTGGTGCCGTTGGCTTAATGCTTTCTGATTTATGGGCTTGGTACGATGGGACACAGACAAACCGTATTCATGCAATTGGATTTGGTCGTGGTTTACAGGCTGTGAATGTCATCCGGAACCACGCTGAAGACTTAGTGCGTGGGGTGGACTTCTTTCCAGAGGGTTGGGCAGCTGTTGATGTGCATCATTATGCTCGTCGCAATTTAGCGTTAGCAGATGCATATATTAGCGCTCTTCCTGCTGGTCCCGCTCTGGATTTTTGCCAAATTCCCTTGACTTTAGCTTACGGTACCCTTGATGCTCTTGCCAATGGCAAAAGTAAACTCAGCCGTAGTGATGTTCTTGCACTGCTTGACCAATTGACGAACACGAGCAAGTAAAAAACCTCTCTCTAGCTTTTCCCTCATGGGAAGATTCCACGCTTACCTACATCCTCACACACCTTTATAAATTAACAACTGTGCTTGTTTAGCTCTAACTAAACATCTTTAGGTTTTACTGAACATTGCTCCTCGCACTTACTCACACACTTTCATCCGCATAGCGCGTTTCTATCGTTACGGAAATTATGCAGTGTCTACAGCAAGCAACAACTGGTTTGACTCTTTTTTCACTTAAAGATGACTTATTATGGCAGCAAAGGGAGTAAAAGAACTAAAAATACTAAAACATTGCAAAATTATTTTTTTATAGATCTCTAGATGATATTCAAAGATATACTCAATCGCAGTCATATTTTTGCACTTATTGAGCCGTTAACGAATCTCAAATAAACGCCATCTCTTGAAAACTCAACCTTTGGGATGTTTAGGTTACGACAAACGATATAAAACCTTGCGATGTCTTGTGTTGCTTTACTGAACAAAAGGAGAAATTTCCAGTGAAAAAAACCCTTTTTCTTAATCCTCCTTCCTTTGATGGATTTGACGGTGGTGCCGGTTCTCGATATCAAGCCAAGCGTGAAATTACCTCCTTCTGGTACCCCACATGGCTAGCACAGCCCGCCGCACTCGTCCCTGGAAGCAAGCTTATCGATGCTCCTCCACATGGTCAAACTGTGGAAGATGTGCTGAAAATAGCTAAAGATTACGAACTGATTATCATGCACACCAGCACACCCTCACTGGCAAATGATGTCACGTGTGCAGTTGCGATCAAAGAACAAAACCCTCATGTACAGATTGGTTTTGTTGGGGCACATGTCGCTGTCTTACCAGAAGAAACACTGCGCGAGAACTCAGTCATAGACTTTGTGTGTCGCAACGAATTTGACTACACCTGTCAGGAATTGGCACAAGGCAAACCTTGGGATCAGATTAAAGGTCTTAGCTACCGAGATAAAGATGGTAACTTACACCACAATGCAGAACGTGATTTGATCCACGATTGGGATGCGATGCCCAGCGTACTACCAGTTTACGGACGTGATTTGGATATTACGAAATATTTTATAGGATATTTACTGCATCCTTACGTGTCATTTTACACAGGTCGTGGCTGTCCTGCGAAATGCACTTTCTGCTTATGGCCTCAAACAATTGGTGGTCACCAGTATCGTACCAAAAGTCCGGAAGCAGTTGGGCGAGATATGGAAGAAGCCAAAGCCATCTTTGGTGACAAGGTGCAGGAATATATGTTTGATGATGATACTTTTACTATTGACAAACAGCGGGCGATCGCCATCAGCGAACACATGAAACGACTCAAGCTGACTTGGAGCTGCAACGCCCGCGCTAACCTAGACTACGATACTCTCAAGCAACTGCGTGATAACGGCTTACGCCTCTTGCTAGTAGGATTTGAATCAGGCAACCAGCAAATTTTAGATGGGATAAAAAAAGGCATTAAATTAGAGGTGGCACAGAAGTTTATGGAAAACTGCCACAAACTCGGCATTACTGTACACGGCACATTCATCATTGGCTTGCCAAACGAAACTCAACAGACAATTGAACAAACAATTCGCTTTGCTTGCGATGTGAGTCCCCATACCATCCAAGTTTCCATCGCCGCCCCTTATCCAGGAACCGAACTTTATCGACAAGCTGAGACTAATGGTTGGTTTAGCGATAATTCTTTAGTTGCTTCATCCGGGATTCAAATGTCTACACTACAGTATCCCAACCTCACCAGTGCTCAGATTGAGGATGCAGTCGAGCAGATGTACCGTCGCTTCTACTTTCGACCAAAAGCCATCATCCCGATTGTTGGTGAAATGCTAACTAATCCCCAAATGCTGGTGCGTCGATTGCGTGAAGGACGCGAGTTTTTCTCTTATCTTAAAGAGCGTCATACACAAGCGGCTGCTAAAGAGCAAGCAGTTGTGAGTGGCTATAGCGTTCCTAAATAATTTGTGAACAAACTCTTGTGTTCCTTCCTTTTCTTACCTTCGTGTCCTATGCCCTGCGGGCACGCTACGCTAATGCGTCTATGTTCTATGTCCTGCGGGCACGCTACGCTAACAGATACGCTCTTGCAACGCGGTTCATTAAATTATGCAGGCTCACAAATGCGCCATTATCAATGGTGATGACTTCGGTTTTTCACATGGCGTCAATCAAGCAATTCTCAAAGCACACAAAGAAGGAGTACTGACAAGTACCAGCTTAATGGTTACAGGTGAGGCATTTGATGAAGCGGTTGATTTGGCACACGCTCACCCCACCCTAGCAGTTGGTTTGCATTTGGTTCTGGTATGCGGTCGAGCTGCGCTACCACCCTCGGAAATTCCTCAGTTAGTTGACTCAAAAGGTAACTTTCCATACGGTCCGGAAAGAAGCGGGTTACGCTATCAATTTATTCGAGCAACTCACGAAGAATTGCGGCGAGAAATCCGCGCTCAATTAGAAAAATTTCGTTCTTCTGGGTTGCGTCTTTCCCATGTAGATGGGCATTTGCATATGCACGTCCATCCAGTAGTATTGCGTATCCTAGTTGATTTAGCCGATGAGTTCGGCATTCGAGTTATTCGTCTTCCTCATGAGGAACTGGGAATGAACTTGCGACTTGATCGTCGGAACTTGCTAACTAAACTGGTTTGGGCGGGTGTCTTTGGTAGACTGCGACGCTACGGCGAGGGCTTGCTCAAATCAAAGGGCATTGGCTTTGCTGAGCGTGTTTACGGATTGCTCCAAACTGGTTGTATAACTGAGGAATACTTGCTAGGTCTCATACCTCAAATTGAAGCAAACTTAGTGGAGATTTATTGTCATCCAGCTGTGGTAAGATCTGGCGAATCGCTAAATGGTCCACCAGGGGCAGGTGAAGCTGAACTCGCTGCTTTATTGAGTGGGCGAGTGGGTGAAATGCTGGCTGCTAAGGGTTTTGAATTAACAAATTTTGAGAAAGCGGTTTGGTGGTGACACCGATAAATCCAATGAGGTTGAAGTACACAATAGATACCAAAAGTGAAATACTACAAACAAATGTATCTGAACAAATAGACCTGTGGCTAATCAAGAAGAAGTCATCTTATCCTTAGGGCGATCGCCTTTATTTGAACTTGCACAAGAACTCAAAGCACGACTCACCAATTTTGGCGGTTGGGAAATGCCCGTGCAATTTGTTGGCATTAGCAAGGAACACGAAGCTGTCAGAAATGCAGCAGGGATGTTCGATATTTCCCACATGGGTAAATTTACTCTGCAAGGGAAAAACCTGATTTCTCAACTGCAGCTTTTAGTGCCTTCAGACTTCAGCCGCTTGCAGGCTGGTCAAGCTCAATACACTGTTTTACTCAATCCTCAGGGTGGTATCATTGACGACATCATCTTTTACTACCAAGGCGAAAACGCCGCTGGTGAACAACGAGGAGTGATGATTGTCAATGCGGCTACGACTCACAAGGATAAAGCATGGCTGTTGCAACATCTTGACCAAAATGAGATACAGTTTCAAGACCTTTCACCTAAAAAAGTCTTAATTGCTGTGCAAGGACCAAAAGCAATTACCATTCTTCAGACTTTGGTGCAAGAAGATTTAACATCTGTTAAAGCATTTGGGCATTTGGAGGGGACAGTACTGGGTAAACCAGCATTTCTTGCCCGCACAGGTTACACCGGGGAAGATGGCTTTGAGGTGATGATAGATTTAGATGCCGGGGTAGAATTATGGAGAAGTCTGCTGAATGCTGGTGTCATTCCCTGCGGACTAGGTGCGAGAGACACCCTCCGACTAGAAGCAGCAATGGCACTTTACGGGCAAGATATTGACGACACGACGACTCCATTAGAAGCTGGTTTAGGCTGGCTAGTTCATCTTGATAGCAAAGGAGACTTTATTGGTCGATCAGTTCTGGAACAGCAGAAAGCTGCTGGAGTTGAACGACGACTGGTAGGTTTACAAATGCAAGGACGTAATATTGCCCGTCATGGCTACCAAGTACTCTCAACAGGTGCCGTTGTTGGAGAGGTGACTAGTGGTACATTATCACCAACGCTTGGTTATCCTATAGCCTTAGCCTATGTTCCAACAGAACTAGCGACTGTTAGTCAGCAGCTAGAAGTGGAAATTCGTGGCAAAGCTTACCCAGCGGTTGTGGTAAAACGTCCATTTTATCGCTCAAAAAATCGTGTTACTCAGTAAGTGCTGAGTTAACCCCTAGCCCCTTTGGGGCGCTACGCAAACGCTTAATTCAAAATGGACCGGAGGCTGCGCGGCGCAGGCGCAGCTGCGTCCCGCTGCGCTAACACGCATTATAAATTCAAAATGAAGACAACTAGTGGGGCTTGTACCCAAAGTTTTTAAATTCAAAATTGTTTCTTAATTTTTGAATTTTGAATTTTGAATTTTGAATTGTTTTGTCATGGGTACTATAGCTGTAAATCGCTATCGTAGTGGTAATTGTTTTGATGTGGACGAGGAAGTGATATGCCCTTTGAATATCCTGAAGATTTGAAATACCTAGATACTCATGAATACGTGCGTCTCGAAGGTGAAATTGCTACCATTGGCATTACTGAGTTTGCCGTAGATCAACTAGGCGACATTGTGTTTTTGGAACTTCCAGAAATTGGTGATGCTGTCTCTAAAGAAGAAACTTTTGGCACAATTGAATCGGTGAAAGCTGTGGAAAACCTGAATTCCCCAGTCACTGGTACAGTCATAGAACGCAACGAAGCTTTGATAGAATCACCAGAACAATTGGCAGAAGACCCTTATGGGGAAGGGTGGTTACTGAAAGTACGCGTCAATCAACCAGGTGAAATTGATGATGCCTTGAGTGCGAATGAATACAGTGAGCAGGTAGGAGGGTGAGTGAGAAAGTGAGAGTTTAAAGAAGTGAGGGCAATACGGTTCGGTTAAGGGTAGTTCGGTGCTTAGAAACCCGGTTTCTTTTAGAAACCGGGTTTGCGGTCCGGGTGCTTATCACCAAGCGTATTAAAAGTGAGGGTTTTTATACCCTCCCGCATGACTTTGATAAGAAACAATTTCTCAAATTCACAATAATTGATTGATCAACCACGCTACAGCACTCTCAACATCGCTGACTTGTTCTCCTACTGGAGTCGCTGGACGCTTTACCATTATCACCTTCACCTCAAGTTCCCGCGCTGCGATCATCTTGGCATAGGTAGCATCACCGCCACTATTCTTACTCACGATTGTATCAATTTGATGCTCAATCAAAAGTTTTCGCTCATTTTTTAGGGCAAAGGGACCGCGATCGCACAATATCACTCCTGATGGTACCAATGCATCTGAGGCAGGAAGCTCGATCAGTCGCATCAAAAACCAAATATCCTCCAAGCTAGCAAAGGGTGCAAGTTGCTGCCTACCGATAGTCAGGAAAACTCGTTTGCCAAATTCAGGTAATACAACAGCGGCGGCTTCCACACTCTCAACTTCAACCCACTCGTCATCAGGAAGGCGTTCCCAAGCCGGACGGATAAGCATTAAATGCGGTATTTTGCAAGTCGCTGAGGCTGCAGCGGCGTGAAAAGATATCTGCGTGGCAAAGGGATGAGTTGCATCAATGAGTATGTCTATTTTTGCTTCAATTAAGTATCTTACCAGCCCAGTTTCACCACCGAAACCGCCAATACGTAGTATTCCTGCTGGGGCTTGTGGTTGACTGGTACGACCAGCAAAAGATGTGATAACTTCTACCTCTGGGATAGCCGAGGCTTTCGCGGCCAATTCTGCTGCATCACCTGTTCCGCCAAGAATAAGAAGACGTTTCATACAGACCTCAAGTTGCGAGTTATTGGTTCAGATGTATACTAAGGGCAAGCTCTAAGACTTCATCTTTGTTATGACAACAACTCGAGTGTCTACATTCAGCACTTGTACCTCTTCAGGCATCGTTGTCATTGGTACTCTCCAGTGTGAATGACCGCAGATGACTAATAAATTACTCCCTTTTGTTAATTCAGCACGAATTGACTCATTCCCCGTTAATCTGGCTTCTGCATCGTTGGGACCTTCATGTAAAATTAAAATGTCTGGTGACTCGTTGAGAAGTTCCTGTATCAGTTCTCTAAAATCTTCTTCAGGACGACGAAAAGGCTTAGTTTTTTTACCAATAATTCCTGAAATTCCAGCAATGTGAATTCCATCAAGACAAGTGAGATTGCCATCTAAATAATGTATGCCTTGTCTATTTTGAAATGCTTGGATTTCCTGTGGAGTTTTGCCAATACTGTCGTGATTTCCACCTACCCCAGTAACCCACCGAAAACGGCTACTGAAAGCTTGCCAAACTTCACGCACATCTCCTACTCCACCACGCTTATCTAGCTTTGCGTACAGGTCTCCTGCTAAAATGACACCTGTTGTTTGTGGAGATGGAATCTTTCCTGATTTGGCTAAATTTGCTAGTTCTTCACAAACAAGATGACCAAGCAGACGGTGATTGCGCGGGTCAACTCCTTGTAAGTCGCTAGTCGCAATAATAGCTTCTAAGCCATCTGGTAGTGACTCCACTTTTGCTAACAAAACAGGCAAAACTCTGTGAACCCTACCAATACCATTGGGTGAATAGGTAATGAATGGTATTAGATGAATGGGTCGTTCACAAATAGAAGTTATGATAGTTCTTGTTCGGATATGGTACAAAGAATCATGGGACATGGTATGATTTGCCTAATGCCTATCCGGTTTTGGCTAATTTGGGTGGAAATATCACTTATAAATCTCTATTATGATTGAAATAGAGAAAATTACTCCTAATAAGTAAGATTAGAATACTCTAAACACATAAATTTAACCATTTGTCTACAAGACTCAGCATGGATTTGCTGGTTTCCTGTCTAATATAACTTGTGAAGCTTCGCCGCCTATTTCTGCTAAAAAAAGGAAGCTTTTGTTCTATGAAAGCAGGAAAGACAGTTCTGTGATTTGAG
Organism: Brasilonema sp. UFV-L1; assembly: GCF_012912105.1. Lineage (GTDB taxonomy): Bacteria > Cyanobacteriota > Cyanobacteriia > Cyanobacteriales > Nostocaceae > Brasilonema. Next base: position 8,463 of record NZ_QMEA01000011.1, on the reverse strand, counting down.
ATAGTACCGATAAGTGACTACTTACCAGTCTAACTCTTGATTACCCAATGAAATCGCTTCTTGTTGCAGTATTGTCAAGTATTGAAAACTGATTTGGTGCTAACTTTGGAAAAGTCCTGTTTTTTCCAAGATTCCACCTGCTGTCAAGACACAGCATACTATTGTCTCTATTGCAACAGATAAATCCAAAATCTTGTAGGCTGAGTTAAAGAACAAAACTTTACAATCAGAGGTTACCGTGGTGCGCAAACGCTTAATTATTGAAATGGGGATGGGAGTGGATCAGCATGGACAAGAACCAACGGTTGCAGCAGCAAGGGCTGTAAGAAATGCGATCGCCCATAATGCTTTACCTGGTGTTTGGGAAGTCGCGCTCTTGAGTGACCCAAATGAGATGATTGTTGAAGTTCAAGTTGCAGTCCCTTATCCAGAACAGGTACGGGAAGACGAGGTTTTAGCTGTATTGCCTTTTGGTCGCAAAAGTCTCACTGTTGAATCTGGTGGAATGGTCGTTCAAGGTAAAGCAATGCCAGAACTCAATGATAAAAATGACGAAATGTTGATCGCGATCGCCGCAGTGACGGTTTTGGTTGACAATGAGTAACCAAGTCAGTCAGTTCTTAATATAGTCAGAATAGTCAGAAAAGAAATATCACACTCTTAATTGATTGACATCACTGATAACTGAAGATTTTGCATGCTTCCCACGCTTTCAAAAAAATATCGTAAGCCATGTCCGAAACCAACTCAAAAACTATCGAAGCCATTATTACTTCCTACTTTGCTAACATTGCAATGATGAACCCAGAAGGCTGGGTAGAAAACTTTGCAGAAGATGCTGTCAGTTACGATCCAGTCGGACATCCGCCAACAAAAGTCCATGAAGGGTTTCGGGATTTTATAGGGCAATTACAAGCAGCATTTGAGAAACTCGAACCACACACAGACCACATCTTTGTTGCAAGCAATGAGGCAGCAGTAAAATGGACAATGCGGGGAATCAGTAAGAATAGCAAGTCAGTCACTTTTGAAGGCATAACAATTTTCGAGATTAACGATTCTGGTAAAATCCAAACAACTCGCGCTTACTGGAACCCTGTATTACTACTGACGCAATTACGTTCTTAAAAGATTGTAAACTCCTTTTCTTCGCTGTGCGCTAAACTAAAGACATTGAGGTGAATATCTCTGGCAGTAAGTCCAATGAACAATTTATCTTCATTACTAATCGTCAGATGTCTCAAAAAGATCACGAATCAATCCAAATTCAAGAGATAAATAACCTCAAGCCAGTACACTTTGCTGATTTAATTAGAACTGCACAGCTCGTTTTTGACCCAGGCAAAGGAGTATCTGGAATACACAGAGAAATTGACTGGAAAGAATTCGGTATTCCTGATGATGTTGCGGAAAATTTGAAAATTCTTGGTCAAGAGTATCGCTATGCATCTCCCCATGTACCCATTGAAGAAATTTGGAGTAAATTAACTCCACCAACTCGTATTTGGTTCATTAAAAATAAAAACGAGTTATGGGGATTTGAGGAAGCTTTCCCAGCTCTTGATGAAGATTAAAACTCACATTCCACACTCTCAAGATAAAGATAAAGTAGGAAAACAGTACTCAGCATTTCAGGACTCACAACTGATGCAAGACAGGCAAGAACAAATTGCACAAGTCGTCGTCACCGCACAGCAAATGCGCGATATAGAAGAGCGTATTTTTGCAGCAGGAATGCCTGTAGCGGCTTTGATGGAAAAAGTGGCAGGACTGATTGCTCGTCGTGTTCAGGATATCTACCCCCTTTGTTGGAGAACTCAAGAGCTCTTGAGCACAGAAGTTCTTGAACTGAGGGGAAGTTCTCCACCCCTATCCCGTATAGGAATTCTCGTCGGTCCTGGTCATAATGGTGGTGATGCTTTGGTTGTTGCCCGTGAGTTGCACTTTCGTGGCTATGAAGTCTTGATATATTGCCCTTTCTCTAAACTTAAGGAATTAACTTCACAGCACTTGCAGTATGCTAAGAATCTAAGCTTACCATGTTATGACTCTATTGAGCCACTGCAAAATTGTGATTTATTGATTGACGGGTTGTTTGGATTTGGTTTAGAAAGAACACTCACAGAGCCAGTAGCGACTGCTATCAATCAACTTAATGAATGGAACAAACCGATTATTAGTATTGATTTACCTTCTGGGTTACAGACAGATACTGGTGAAGTGTTGGGAACTGCAGTACGTGCTACCTACACGTTTTGCTTAGGTTTGTGGAAGCTGGGTTTATTGCAAGATCACGCTCTCAATTATGTTGGGAAAGCCGAGTTAATAGATTTTGATATTCCCTTGGCTGATATACAAGCTGTACTAGGCGATTCACCAAGTATTAAACGTATCACCAAAACAACAGCTCTCTCGGTTCTGCCTTTACCTCGTCCGCCAGTCACTCATAAATATAAAGAAGGACATTTACTCTTAATTTGTGGTTCGCGTCGGTATTCGGGAGGAGCAATATTAACTGGCTTGGGAGGGCGAGCAAGTGGTGTAGGAATGCTCTCAATTGCTGTGCCAGAATCTCTCAAAGCAATAATGGTAGCACAGTTGCCCGAAGCTCTGATTATTGGTTGTCCAGAAACAGAATCTGGGGCGATCGCCCAACTGCAACTCCCAGAAAATACTGATTTGAGTTCATTTAGTGCGATCGCCTGTGGTCCCGGTTTAACGCGAGACGCTAGCCCGATTTTACAAGAAGTATTATATAGCACTAATCCCTTAGTTCTGGATGCCGACGGTTTGAATATTCTGGCTCAGATAGGAACCCCCCTCAACTCCCCCCTTGCTAAGGGGGGAGCTAAGAGGGGGGTGCGACAAGCAATCACAGTACTTACACCACATACTGGTGAATTTAAGCGGTTGTTTCCTGACATTCCTGATGCTAACCAGGATAGGGTAAAAGCAACGCGGGAAGCAGCGGCGCAAAGTGGTGCAGTGGTTTTATTGAAAGGCGCAAGGACTGTAATTGCTAACTCCCAAGGAACCGTCTGGATTAATCCGGAAAGTACCCCAGCTTTGGCGCGTGGTGGTAGTGGGGATGTCTTAACTGGGCTGATTGGCGGATTATTGGCGCAAGCTTCTTCTAAAAAGATTGCTGTCGAGGAGATTGTTGCAACTGCTGCTTGGTGGCACTCTCAAGCGGCTATTTTAGCAGCACAAGAGCGGACAGAGTTAGGAGTCGATGCTCATACCCTAACCAATTATCTTAGCGCTGTTTTAGTGTCAAGTTTTACAAAGTTAAGACCATAATCATAACAACGTACTGACTCACCATTAAACGTTTGTCTTGGGTCAAAACCCTTTTGCTGCTCTTATAGAATGTATGTTTGATTATTCTTTAGATTTCCATCATCTAAATTTTCGAGAAAATCCTGAACTCTATCGCGTGGGTAAGGGTGAACAGGGAGTACTTTTGGTAGAACCATATAAATCAGAAATTCTTCCCTACTGGCGGTTTAAAACTCCGGAGATTGCGAGAGAGTCTAGCGAAAAAATTTACCAAATATTTTTGACATATTTGGAACAGGATGATTTTGTTGGTGCGGATATGGCGCGCAAGTTTTTACAAATGGGGTACACACGAGCACGCCGCTACGCTAATCACAAAAGTGGTAGAAAGTACAAAACTAATCCTCAAAAAGAAACTTCTAAGGAAGCTCAGATACAAGCCAGAAAGAGTATTTTACCAAATGAAGTAGACCCTGTTAAAGCTGAATCAGCAGGAATCTTTAAAGAAAAGTGGATACAAGCAAAGACAAATGAAAAGTACCTCCAACTCTTAGCAAAGCATAAACAAATGTATGAGGGTTGACACTTTCAAATATAATGATTACCAATTGGCGTGAGGTACGTTTTGAGTTGCTTACGCTATGATGTAGTACTCCCATGTAGAAGGATTTCTGTCGCTTTTTCGGCAGGAAGAGGTCGGTAGAACAAGAAACCTTGCACATCCTCACAGTGAATAGATTTTAAAAACTCTAACTCTTCTTCTTTTTCTACCCCTTCAGCAGTGAGTCTCAATCCTAAGCTGCGCCCCAAAGCAACGATCGCCTTAACGATGTGAGCAACTTTAGTATCTGTTGTTAAGTTTTGGATAAACGACCTATCAATTTTCAAGTTATGGAGTGGCAATAGTTGCAAGCGTGATAGCGAAGAATGACCTGTACCAAAGTCGTCAATAGAGAGACGAACGCCCATATTTTCTAACTTTTGCAGGACACTTTCAGTAAAATATAAGTCTTCAATAGCGGTTGTTTCTGTAATTTCTAACTCTAAAAAACGTGGCTCTAGCCCCGTCTGCTTTAAAATCATTGCTACAGTCTCTACCAGTTTGGGTTGGCGGAACTGTTTGAGAGAGAGATTGACAGCTATTGTTAGAGAAGGTAATCCTGCTTGCTGCCAGATTTTATTTTGTTTGCAAGCTGTCTGCAAAACCCACTCTCCAATAGGAATAATTAATCCACTTTCTTCTGCAAGAGGAATGAAAACATTGGGAGCCACTAATCCCATTTCTGGGTGTTGCCAACGCAATAGAGCTTCCATACCAGTAATTTTTCCTGTCGCAATATTAACGCGAGGTTGGTAGTACAAGACCAACTCTTCTCGCTCTAAAGCATGGCGTAAACTCTTCTCCATATTCAAGAGTTTCGGAGTCTTAACACTCAAAGAAGCGCTGTAGAACTGATAGTTATTCTTACCAGCATCTTTAGCTTGATATAGAGCAGCATCTGCATATTTGATTAAAGTTTCAGCATCACTACTGTCGTCATTGAAAAGAGCAATGCCTAGGCTCGCAGTAACATAAAATTCATTTCCTTCAAGATAAAAAGCATTTTCAAAAGCTTGCAGGATTCTGCGAGCCACATGGATGACTTCTTCAACTTGATGAATGCGAGGCAGCAGGATAGTGAATTCATCGCCTCCCCAACGAGCAACAGTGTCCCCTGCTCTGAGGGCATCTCTCAATCTTTTTGCGACACTTCTTAACAATTGGTCTCCCTGCGTGTGTCCAAGACTGTCATTAATGCTCTTGAACTCATCCAAGTCGAGAAATATCACGGCTAAACTTTCGTCATTTCGCTTTGCATTTGGTATTGCGTTGGAAAGTAGTTCGTTAAATAATAAGCGATTAGGTAATTCAGTGAGCAAGTCATGAAGCGCCTGATAGCAAATTCTTTCTTCTACCTGCTGACGTTGCTTAGCACCACTGATGCTAGTTGCCATTGCTAAAAGAGTTGACTCTTCGTGCTTTGACCATCGACGTTCACAACTACAGTCAGCCAAGCCCAAGTAACCCCAGAGTTTTTCATCCAGCCGCAAAGGTACTAAAAGCAGAGATTGAATACCGCATCGGATCAGAAGTTCTTGTTCAGCAGTAGGCAATTCTCGCGTCAATCCGCTAACAGACTTTCCACTTTCTAGTGCAGTCTTCCAGCGAACCAGTCCAAAAGCCTGAGCAGAGTCATCTTGCCAGTGGTACACAGAAGGTTCATGATTAGAACACGTCCATTCAAACCTCAAGTTTACAACCATCTCGTTTGTTACAGGATGAAGATTGTTCTCGAAGAGGTAGACACGATGTGCTTGGGCAGCTTTGCCCAGCACAGCAAGAGCCTTATCAATAGCTTTTTCGTAGTTCAATTCTGCCAGCAAATAATTTGTTGCTTCAGCAACTGCTTGCAGTAAGCAATCTCGTTGACAAAGTTCTGCTTCAACTTGCTTTTGTTGTGTCATCTCTCTAACAATGAAAGTCCTGATTAAATCACTTTCAGCAAGGTAGTGAATGGATTGTTCAAACACTTCTCCATCAACTTCTACTTCCCGAACAAAAGAATTTTCTTGATCATTTTCAACTGCACTCAGCAATCCTGCTAAGATGGGGTGCTGGTGACCAGTTTCTCTAAGATTGGGAAATTTGAGGGCAGCAGCAGGATTGAGATAAGTTAAGCTTCCCTGCAAATCAATCTCAATGATTGGATTAGGAATGAGTTCAGGGAATGATGCTAGACGCGCTAAGGTAACTTCACTCGCTCCTTTGAGGGCAGGATTATGAGGAAATATGAGGGTTTGTGAAGGATGAGTTGGATTGGCGTTCGCTTCTGAGGTCCTAGCCTCCAACTGTTCTGAAGGAACGCTTGCCTCGTCTGTTTCAGAGACGGGTAAGGGGTTTCCCTTTTGGAAACCTCTTGGGGCTGTACGGGCGATCGCTAGCCCCTTTGGGGGCGCTGCGCAAACGCTGCTGCGCTGCCCGCAGATCGCGAATATTAACTTAGATATATCTTCAACTTCGTAAGATTCAGAAAACACTCGTTCTGATATATTAGCAATAGTATAGTACTCGCCTCTAACTTGATTGCTCCCGAACTCTATAATGTCTCCATGCATCAAGTCATGAGAAAAGCATTTTGCACCGTTGACGAATAAGCCATTTGTACTTCTTTTACCCTTAAAACTACCATCAATCATCCGAAATGTGTATTGCTTTGTCTCTGGAACAGTAACTCGCAATAGAATTGCGTGTTGCCTAGAAACTGATCGAGAACACAGAACAATAGCATTTCTCAAATCCCGCCCAAGAGAATAACTTACCTCTTGAAGGGGGATAGTTCGCTGCCCTTGAAGGTCTTTTATAACCAAAAGGTGGCGTATTTTTTCCCGCTCATTTTTTGGCATTGTTCTTCCTTAAAATCTTATATCTTCGGGCTAACGAAGTCACAAATACCGCTTTCATAGATCGTATTTTTCTTCCTTAAATACTTAGAATAAAGTGAGAGTGCTCGTGTCAAAAACGGTACATTTGCTGAATTTTGACAATGAGAAGATAATAAATCTACAGAAAACAAATATAAAGTCTCAAAGGACTACCAGAATATCAAATTTCAGGGTAAGTTCTAGCAGAAAATACCAATAAAAATAATAAGATTGTGTAATCTTGTACTTTGAAAAACTTAAAAATATATTATTTTTATTTTGATAGAATAGTGAAGAAAAGGCAAGATATCAATGCTTGCTTGAATTTGCCCTCGCGATATTCCACATCCGCAATTGTCCCCTATAGTAGAAGCAAAGATGTTTCTAAAAACTCACTTATAATAGCCATATGGCTCGTACAGGTTATACACTGCCAGTGTTTGCAGTAGCGGCTGCTAAAGCTGCTCTGATGCATCTGCGTGAAAAAATAGACTCTCAACTCTTGGTTGAAATTGACCTTCTTTCTGAAACAGCAGAGATTCCGATTAGTCAGGTAGCAGCTTTAGACTCTCAAAGTGCCTTGGCAGTAACACTGAGTGATCCAGGTGATAACTTAGATTTAACAAGAAACATGCCGATTTGGGCTTGGGTGAAGTTGTCCGAGAGGCAATCTCAAGTCCTCATTTTAGAAGCAGGAGAGGGTTTGGGAAAAACAGCCTCTGGAGAACCAGCGATTTACAGCTATGCCCAGCGCTTGTTTGATGCCAATTTACTACCACTCATTCCTCCAGAACAAACGGTAACTGTATCAATTATTTTTCCTGAAGGTCGTCAATTGGCACAACGTACCTCGAATGAAGCTTTTGGTATTTTAGAGGGGCTAGCTTTGTTGGGAACCAGTGGAATTTCTCAACCTTTGTCGGCGGCTGATCATTTAGAAGAATTTCGTTTGTCGTTGCAAGCTAAAGTCAAAGTTTGTCCTGATTTAGTGTTTTGTATTGGTAGCAATGGTATGCAAGTTGCACAACGTTTAGGCATACCAGAGTCGGTGATTGTGCAAACAGGCAACTGGATTGGTGCAATGCTTGTCGAAGCTGGACTATACCAAGCAACTTCTGTTTTGCTGTTGGGATACCAGGGCAAATTGATTAAGCTGGCAGGTGGTATTTTCAATACGTCTAGTCATTTAGCAGATGCCAAATTAGAAATCATGAGTGCAGCAGTAGTTGCTGTTGGTGGTGATCTACAAGTAGTCAGGGCAATTTTAGATGCGAAAACTGCTGATGCAGCACACAAAAAATTAACAGAACTGGGATTAGCAGAATCTGTATTTGGGATACTGGCTGAAAAAATTAGTCAAAAGGCTCAAGCTTACGTGCAAAAATATGCCAATGTTGCCCTTAAAGTTGGTACTGTATTGTTTGACCGCAAAGGCGAAATTATCAGTCAAGACTCGCAGGCAAAAGAATTGTTGTTAAGAAAGAACTCAGAACAAAGAACTCAGGAATCAGAATTCATTCAATAATTTGACCTTTGAAAGAACGAAGGTTTAACAGTTACCAGTTATCAGTTATCACTGTTCATTGTGTACTGTTTACTGTGTACTGTTGCGATCAGCCTCCGGCTTATCACTCACAATTAAGATGTACGGTTGCGCAACGCGCAACCGTCTAATCACTAGGTAACGTTAAATCGTAGTTAATCGCATTAAATCTCTATTAA